>NZ_PJZI01000023.1 GCF_002858805.1 Chimaeribacter arupi | reverse complement strand
CAGACACGCTCCCGGCGTGGCTGTCCCTCTCGCGGGCGTCCTGCCCGCTCACCCGGCCCTGCGTCCTCGTCGGCAATAATTTAATGCCCCCACCAGACTGCAAATTCTTGGCTATGTAAGGAAAGAGTAGATAAGGCTTTTTTAAAATTTGTGAAGAATGCAGACACGTTGCCGCATGAAAATTCGGTATGAGAGCAAACACGCCGAGCGACTTAAAACCTCCCCCTATTATTTCCTCACAGACTTATTAGTTTGCAAAAGTGGTGGGGGCGTAAAAATCATTGCCGAGTGGAGCCGCAGGGCCGGGCGAACACACCGACCATCCAATAATCCTCCACCTACTATTTCCTTACATACCCTTTGATTTGCAGAGCGGTGGGGGCGTAAAAATCATTGCCGAGTGGAGCCGCAGGGCCGGGCGAGCACACAGGGATGTGTGCGAGAGTCGCAGCCACGCCGGGAGCGTGTCTGCGGCGGCCCGATTAGCCCGTAGGCGAAATGAGGGGACACGCGGGAGCGTGCAATGATTCAGCCAGGGCACCGACAGCGCGCGGGTGCAGGGCCGGCGCGCCGGCAGGCCCTGCTCGGTTGAGGCTCGGGGAGCCGGGTAGACAATTACACATGAGCAACCGAAACAAGCCACTTATCTACAAAAAATGCCACCACACATAAACAACCGAAACAATCCACTTCACGCCCGGTGGCGGCCACGAAGCCGCAGAAAGACGGCAGGCGTCTGCCAACGCAACATACCTCCCCCATAAAAACAAAAAAGCCCCATATTGGGGCTTCTTTCTACTTTGGCAGAAAAAAACTATCTCCGCTTCAATAACAAAAACACACTTATCAGCAAAAACAGCAAACTCGGCAACAATGCGCCGAGAACCGGCGGAATGTTATACACCAGGCTTAACGGCCCAAAAATCTGATCCAGTACGTAGAACAGGAAACCGAAACAGATCCCGGTCACCACCCGCACGCCCATCGGCACACTGCGCAGCGGGCCGAAAATGAACGACAGCGCCATCAGCATCATCACCGCCACTGACAATGGGGAGAAAATCTTACTCCACATGTTCAGCTGGTAACGGTTCGACTCCTGCCCGCTCTGGCTCAGGTATTTGATGTAATTGCGCAGGCCGCTGATCGACAACGCATCCGGGTCGAGCGCCACCACGCCCAGCTTGTCCGGCGTCAGGTTGGTTTTCCATACGCCGTTCAGCGTCTGGTGGCCGGTGATAAATTTCCCGCCCAGACCGGATTCGTCCACCTGCGACAGCTTCCACTCGCGCGCGTCAGCATCAAAAGTGGCGCTGGCCGCATAACGTACTGACAACAAATGGTTCTCTTTGTCAAAGTGGTAAATATTGACGCCGGACAGCTCATTCTCTCCGGACAAGCGCTCAATAAAGATAAAGTCCGGGCCATCTTTCGCCCACAGGCCGCTCTGGGTTGAAAGCAGCGAACCGCCGTACATCATCTGCGCCCGGTAGTTACGCGCCATCTGCTCGCCCTGCGGCGCGACCCACTCGCCAATCGCCATCGTCAGCAGCACCAGCGGGATCGCGGTCTTCATCACTGACGCGGCAATCTGCATCCGCGTAAAGCCGGAAGCCTGCATCACCACCAGCTCGCTGCGGGTCGCCAGTGCGCCCAGCCCCAGCAGCGCACCCAGCAGCGCCGCCATCGGGAAGAAAATCTCGATGTCTTTCGGCACGCTGAGCAGCGTGTACAGCCCCGCGCCGGTGGCGGAGTAGGCACCCTGCCCCACTTTGCGCAACTGATCGACAAACTTGATAATGCCGGACAGCGACACCAGCATGAACAGCGTCATCATGATGGTGTTAAAGATGGTTTTCCCGATATAGCGATCCAATACGCCAAACATTACGCGGCTCCTTTAAAACGCGCGCGCAGGCGGCGCACCGGCACCGTATCCCAGGCGTTCAGCACCAGCGCCAGCACGAAGTAGGCGGCGTTGGTCGCCCACATCCACACCATCGGGTCGAACTTGCCTTTTGCGCCGTTGGAGCGCAGCGAGCTTTGCAGCAGGAAGAAGATCAGGTAAAGCAGCATCGCCGGCAGCATACTCAGCACCCGGCCCTGGCGCGGGTTCACCACGCTGAGCGGCACCACCATCAGCGCCATCAGCAGCACGGAGAACACCAGCGTCAGCCGCCAGTGGAACTCGGCGCGCGCGTCCGGCGTGGTCGCCTGCCACAGCTGGCCCATGCTCATCTGCTCCGCTTCGGTGGTGTTGTCCAGGCTCACGGTCTGGTGGCCGACCACCGCCAGGTAGTTGTTGAAATCCGTCACCCGGAAATCACGCAGCATCGCGGTGCCTTCGTAACGCGTGCCCTGGTTTAAGGTCACGGTCTGCGAGCCGTCCGCGCGCTGCTCCATGTGGCCGCGATCCGCCACCACCACTGACGGGCGCTGGTTGCCGTTCGGCCGTAACTGCGCCAGGAAGACATTATGGAACTCCTTGCCCTTCACACTGCCGACAAACAGCACCGCGTTGCCGTCCTGCGAGGGCTGGAACTGCCCTTCCACCAGCGCCGCCATGCTCGGGTTGGCCTTGGCCTCCGCCAGCACTTCGTCCTGATGTTTTGATGACCACGGCCCAAGCCAGAACGCGTTGCCCGCCGCCATCACCGCCGTCAGCAACGCCAGCAGCAGCGCAGAGACAATCAGCACTTTCTTGCCCAGCCCACAGGCGTGCATCACGGTGATTTCACTTTCCGTATAGAGTTTGCCGAACGTCATCAACAACCCAAGGAACAGGCTGAGCGGCAAAATGAGTTGTGCCATTTCAGGCACGCCCAGCCCCATCAGGGAGAGGACCAGATTTGTTGGGATATCGCCATCGACGGCTGCGCCCAGTACCCTGACCAGCTTCTGACAGAAGAAGATCAGCAGCAGGATGAACAGAATCGCAACCTGGCTTTTGAAGGTTTCCCGTACCAGATATCTAATGATGATCACGCTTAATACGCCTGTGAAAACTTGTCTTTTTGCAGGAAAATCGCTAGTTTCTTCGCTAATGCGCCATTTATTCTCATCATATGGCCACCTTCATAGCTAAAATAGCATTAAAACATCTCGTGTTAGGGTGCCCTATAGGAACATGCCTATAGCCGCCGAAAACAGAATAAATTACGCCGTTCAGGTTAACATCCGCAGTTAACACAATGACGAAGGTTTGTTGCGGAGTGCGTCATTCTAGCCGCAGCTCCCGTCGTTGTCTTTAAGATTCAGGAGAGTGCATGGAGTTCAGTGTAAAAAGCGGTAGCCCGGAAAAGCAGCGCAGCGCCTGTATTGTAGTCGGGGTTTTCGAACCTCGCCGCCTGTCGCCGATTGCCGAGCAACTCGATAAAATCAGCGATGGCTACATCAGTGCCCTGCTCCGCCGCGGCGAACTGGAAGGCAAAGTAGGCCAGACGTTATTGCTGCACCATGTGCCGAATATCCTCTCCGAGCGGATCCTGCTTATCGGCTGCGGCAAAGAGCGCGAGCTTGATGAACGCCAGTACAAGCAGGTGATCCAGAAGACCATCAATACCCTGAACGATACCGGGTCGATGGAAGCGGTCTGCTTTTTAACCGAGCTGCACGTCAAAGGCCGCAATACTTACTGGAAAGTGCGCCAGGCAGTGGAAACAGCCAAAGAGTCGCTCTACACCTTCGACCAGCTCAAAAGTAACAAAGTTGAGCCGCGCCGCCCGCTGCGCAAAATGGTGTTCAACGTGCCGACCCGCCGTGAGCTGACCAGCGGCGAGCGCGCCATCCAGCACGGGCTGGCCATTGCCGCCGGGGTGAAGGCTGCCAAAGACCTTGGCAACATGCCGCCGAACATCTGTAACGCTGCTTACCTCGCCTCGCAGGCGCGCCAGCTGGCTGACGCCTTCAGCACCAACATCACCACCCGCGTCATCGGCGAACAGCAGATGAAAGAGCTGGGCATGAACGCCTATCTGGCGGTGGGCCAGGGTTCGCAGAACGAATCATTGATGTCAGTGATGGAATATAAAGGCAATCCAAACCCCGACGCTAAGCCGATTGTGCTGGTCGGCAAAGGGCTGACCTTTGACTCCGGCGGTATCTCCATCAAGCCTGCTGACAGCATGGACGAGATGAAATATGACATGTGCGGCGCGGCCTCCGTGTATGGCGTGATGCGCGTGGTGGCAGAGCTGAACCTGCCGCTGAACGTGGTCGGCGTGCTGGCAGGCTGTGAAAACATGCCGGGCGGGCGCGCGTTCCGGCCGGGCGACATCCTGACCACCATGTCCGGCCAGACGGTGGAAGTGCTGAACACCGATGCCGAAGGCCGCCTGGTATTGTGTGACGCACTGACCTACGTTGAGCGTTTCGACCCGGAGCTGGTGATTGACGTGGCGACGTTGACCGGTGCCTGCGTGGTGGCCCTCGGCCATCAGCTGACCGGGCTGATGTCCAACCATAACCCGCTGGCGCATGAGCTGATCAGCGCCTCTGAACAGGCGGGCGACCGTGCCTGGCGTTTGCCGCTGCATGAGGAGTACCAGGAGCTGCTGGACTCCAACTTCGCGGACATGGCCAACATCGGCGGCCGTGCCGGTGGCGCCATCACCGCCGGGTGCTTCCTGTCCCGCTTTACCCGCAAATATTCGTGGGCGCACCTGGACATCGCCGGCACCGGCTGGCGCTCCGGCAAGGCCAAAGGCGCGACCGGCCGCCCGGTGGCGCTGCTGACCCAGTTCCTGCTGAACCGCGCCGGCATGAGCGGCGACGAGTAACCGCCCTTCCCGCCGCCGGGGCACCTTTCCCGGCGGCAGTGCGGTGTACCGGGGCGGCTGCGGCCGCCCTCGCTATTCCGGCACCCGCTTTATCGATTGACCAATGGCACTTCTATGAAAAACGCAACGTTCTACCTTCTGGAGAGTGACACCGACGCGAACGGGATGATCGCCCATGAAGCCCTGGCCTGTGATCTGGCCGCTGCCCGCTGGCGGGCCGGTAAACGGGTGCTGATCGCCTGTGAGGATCAACAGCAGGCGCAACGGCTGGATGATGCGCTGTGGCAGCGCGAACCCGACGCGTTCGTGCCGCACAATCTGGCAGGTGAAGGGCCGCGGTACGGCGCGCCGGTGGAGATCTGCTGGCCCGGCAAACGCGGCAACGCCCCGCGTGACCTGCTGATAAGCCTGCTGCCGCAGTTCGCAGATTTTGCCACTGCTTTCCATGAAGTGATAGACTTCGTCCCTTACCCGGACACCCTGAAACAGTTGGCGCGCGACCGCTATAAAGCCTATCGCAGCGTCGGCTTTCATCTGACCACGGCCAAGCCGCCAACTTACTGATATCAAAGCGAAATGGAAAAAACATACAACCCGCAAGACATCGAACAGCCGCTCTACGAGCACTGGGAACAGCAGGGCTACTTCAAGCCGAACGGCGACGAGAGCCAGGAGAGCTACTGCATCATGATCCCGCCGCCGAATGTCACCGGCAGCTTGCACATGGGTCACGCCTTCCAGCAAACCATCATGGACACCATGATCCGCTACCAGCGTATGCAGGGGAAAAACACCCTGTGGCAGGCGGGCACCGACCATGCCGGTATCGCCACGCAGATGGTGGTAGAGCGCAAAATTGCCGCCGAAGAGGGCAAAACCCGCCACGACTACGGCCGTGATGCCTTCATCGACAAAATCTGGCAGTGGAAAGCGGAATCAGGCGGCACCATCACCCGCCAGATGCGCCGCCTCGGTGACTCCGTGGACTGGGAGCGCGAGCGCTTCACCATGGACGAAAACCTGTCGCTGGCCGTGAAAGAGGTGTTTGTCCGCCTCTATAAAGAAGACCTGATCTACCGCGGCAAACGCCTGGTGAACTGGGACCCGAAACTGCGCACCGCGATTTCTGACCTGGAAGTGGAGAACCGCGAGTCCAAAGGCTCCATGTGGCACCTGCGCTACCCGCTGGCCGACGGCGCGAAAACCGCCGAAGGCAAAGACTACCTGGTGGTCGCCACCACCCGCCCGGAAACCGTGCTGGGTGATACCGGCGTGGCGGTGAACCCGGAAGACCCGCGCTACAAAGACCTGATCGGCAAAGAGATCATCCTGCCGCTGGTGGGCCGCCGCATCCCGATCGTCGGCGACGAACACGCTGACATGGAGAAAGGCACCGGTTGCGTGAAAATCACCCCGGCGCACGACTTCAACGACTATGAGGTCGGTAAGCGCCACGGCCTGCCGATGATCAACATCCTGACCTTCGACGGCGACGTGCGCAACGTGGCGGAAGTGTTCGACACCAACGGCCGCGAAAGCAGCGAGTGGAGCAACGCCATCCCGGCGGAATTCCAGGGCCTGGAGCGCTTTGCCGCGCGTAAAGCCGTGGTGGCTGCCTTCGACGCGCAGGGCCTGCTGGACGAAATCAAACCGCATGACCTGACGGTGCCGTATGGCGACCGCGGCGGCGTGGTGATTGAGCCGATGCTCACCGACCAGTGGTACGTGCGCACTGCCCCGCTGGCGAAAGTGGCAGTGGAAGCGGTGGAACAGGGCGAAATCCAGTTCGTGCCGAAGCAGTACGAAAACATGTACTTCAGCTGGATGCGTGACATCCAGGACTGGTGCATCTCCCGCCAGCTCTGGTGGGGCCACCGCATCCCGGCCTGGTATGACGAGGCGGGTAACGTCTACGTCGGCCGTGACGAAGAAGAAGTGCGCCGCGAGAACAACCTTGACGCCACCGTGGCGCTGAGCCAGGACGAAGACGTGCTGGACACCTGGTTCTCCTCCGGGCTGTGGACCTTCTCTACCCTGGGCTGGCCGGATCAGACCGCTGACCTGAAAGCGTTCCACCCCTCCAGCGTGGTGGTGAGCGGCTTCGACATCATCTTCTTCTGGATCGCCCGCATGATCATGATGACCATGCACTTCGTGAAAGACGAAAACGGCAAGCCGCAGGTGCCGTTCCATACCGTCTACATGACCGGCCTTATCCGTGACGACGAAGGTCAGAAGATGTCCAAGTCCAAGGGCAACGTGATTGACCCGCTGGACATGATCGACGGCATCTCGCTGGAAGACCTGCTGGAGAAGCGCACCGGCAACATGATGCAGCCGCAGCTGGCAGAGAAGATCCGCAAGCGTACCGAGAAGCAGTTCCCGAACGGCATCGAACCGCACGGCACCGACGCCCTGCGCTTCACGCTGGCGGCGCTGGCCTCCACCGGCCGCGACATCAACTGGGACATGAAGCGCCTGGAAGGCTACCGCAACTTCTGTAACAAGCTGTGGAACGCCAGCCGCTTTGTGCTGATGAACACCGAAGATCAGGATTGCGGCCAGAACGGCGGCGAGATGCAACTCTCGCTGGCGGATCGCTGGATCCTGGCGGAGTTCAACCAGACGGTGAAAGCCTACCGTGAAGCGTTGGACAGCTACCGCTTCGACCTGGCCGCCGGTATCCTCTATGAGTTCACCTGGAACCAGTTCTGTGACTGGTACCTGGAACTCGCCAAGCCGGTGATGAACGGCGGCACCGAGGCTGAACTGCGCGGCACCCGCCACACGCTGGTGACGGTGCTGGAAGCGCTACTGCGCCTGGCGCACCCGATCATTCCGTTTATCACGGAAACCATCTGGCAGCGCGTGAAAACCCTGAAAGGCATCACTGCCGACACCATCATGCTTCAGCCGTTCCCGGCGTATGACGCAGAGCAGGTTGACGCGCAGGCGCTGGCCGATCTGGAGTGGATCAAGCAGGCGATCATCGCGGTGCGTAACATCCGCGCTGAGATGAACATCGCGCCGGGCAAACCGCTCGACGTGCTGCTGCGCGGGGCGGACGCCAACGCGCAACGCCGCGTGACCGAAAACCTGAGCTTCATCAAATCACTGGCGCGCCTCGACAGCATCACGCTGCTGGCCGACGGCGACAAAGGCCCGGTGTCGGTGACCAAGCTGGTGGAAGGCGCTGAACTGCTGATCCCGATGGCCGGCCTGGTGGACAAAGCCGCCGAGCTGGATCGTCTGGCGAAGGAAGTGGCGAAGCTGGATGCGGAAGTGAGCCGCATTGAAGCCAAGCTCTCTAACGAAGGCTTTGTGGCGCGCGCGCCGGAAGCCGTGGTGGCGAAAGAGCGTGAGCGCCTCGACGCCTGCGCCCAGGCCAAGGTGAAACTGCTGGAACAGCAGGCGACCATCGCCGCGCTGTAACCACGACGTTCTGCCGCTAGAGCCAGCCTCCGGGCTGGCTTTTTTATTTTGCATTTGTGACAGAGTGCGTAATAGTAACCGGATCCTGTGGCCGCCCACCCCGGCACCGTCAGTGCGCGGCGGCACACGCCATTGCTTCGTTTAACAGCCTGAGTACACCATCATGACCATTGCAACGCCGTCACGTGTCGTTATCCGCCCCCTGACCGCCGCAGACAACGCCGCCATCGCGCAGGTGATTCGCCGGGTTTCCGCAGAATTTGGCCTGACGGCAGACAAAGGGTACACCGTTTCTGACCCGAACCTTGACCACCTCTACGATCTCTACAGCCAGCCGCGCAGCGCCTACTGGGTGATCGAGGCCGACGGCGCGATCGCCGGCGGCGGCGGCATCGCCCCGCTGGCAGGGGCAGACGCTGACCTCTGTGAGCTGCAAAAAATGTATTTCCTGCCGATCCTGCGCGGCCAGGGGCTGGCGAAAAAGCTGGCGTTGCAGGCGATGGCGTTCGCCCGCGAACAGGGCTTTGCCCGTTGCTACCTGGAAACCACCGCCAGCCTGACGCAGGCCGTGGCGCTGTATGAACGCCTGGGCTTTGAGCACATCAGCGGGCCGCTGGGCAATACCGGCCATGTGGACTGCGAAGTCACCATGCTGAAAACGCTGTAACCCGTGGGCGCGGCTGTGCGCCCCCTCCTTCACCCCGGAAGCCCGTGATGTTTAGTTACCAAGAAATTACCCACCTGAACGAGCTGGAACTGCTGGTCTACCATTACGTGCTGAAGCACCGGCAACAGGTGATCTACATGACCATCCGCGAACTGGCGGAGGAAGTGGGCGTCTCGACCACCACCGTGCTGCGGTTCTGCAAAAAAATGGGCTATGCCGGATATTCGGAATTCCGTGTGCGTTACAAGTTGTTTTTGCAACAGGCGCAGGCGTCCGTGCCGGAATTCGGCATCAGTGAGATCATCCACTATTTCCACAGCATTAATAATGATGCGTTTGACCAGCAATTAAATGCCGCGGCGGCGATTATTGCCGAAAACGAGCGGATTATTTTTGTCGGCGCCGGGACGTCCGGCACGCTGGGGAAATATGGTGCGCGCTTCTTTTCCAATGTCGGGAAATTCAGTACCCATATTGATGACCCTTATTATCCGGTCAACAGCGACATGTACCGGAAAGCGGTGGCGATTATCCTGTCCGTTTCCGGCGAGACGCAGGAGATTCTGCGGATTGCCAGCCAGTTTAACCTGCACCAGTGCAAAATCATCAGCATAACCAACGGCGACAACTCGTCGCTGGCGCGGCTGGCGGACCTGAATATCCCTTACCATATGCCGTATGTGTTGCTGCCGGGCAATCACAATATCACCACGCAGATCCCGGTTCTCTATATCCTCGAGACCCTGGGCAAGAAACTCGCCCGCCAGATCCCCGCGTTATAATATTCCCGCCGCGCCGCCCGGAAAAACAGCCTGTTATTTCCCGGTGACATATCACGCGGCGTGCGCGGTGTTATAACGTGACTTTATTTGCCTGCTTTGCCAGACTCACTTTTATTTACCGAAAGGGAGCAGAGCATCATGGCAAAGCAAGGTTTACCGGGTAACTTCCTGTGGGGCGGCGCGGTAGCGGCGCATCAGGTTGAAGGCGGCTGGGATCAGGGCGGCAAAGGCGTGAGCATCGCGGATGTGCTCTCCGGCGGCGCGCACGGCGTAGATCGCGTGATGACGGACGGCATTCAGGAAGGCTATTCCTACCCGAACCACGAGGCGGTGGATTTCTACGGCCGCTACAAAGAGGACGTGGCGTTGTTTGCGGAGATGGGCTTCAAGTGCTTCCGCACCTCGATTGCCTGGACGCGCATCTTCCCGAACGGGGACGACGCCCAGCCGAACGAAGCCGGCCTGCAATTCTATGATGACCTGTTCGACGAGCTGCTGAAATACGGCATCGAGCCGGTGATTACCCTGTCGCACTTCGAGATGCCGTGGCATCTGGTGAAAGAGTACGGCGGCTGGAAAAACCGCAAAGTGGTGGATTTCTTTGTGCGCTTCAGCGAAGTGGTGATGCAGCGTTACCAGCACAAAGTGAAATACTGGATGACCTTCAACGAGATCAACAACCAGCGCGACTGGCGTTACCCGTTGTTTGGCTACTGCTGTTCCGGCGTGGTGTTCACCGAGCACGACAACCCGGAAGAGACGATGTACCAGGTGTTGCACCACCAGTTTGTCGCCAGCGCCCAGGTGGTGAAACTGGGCCACGCGATTAACCCGGCGTTCCAGATTGGCTGTATGCTGGCCTGCGTGCCGGTCTACCCCTACTCCTGCCACCCGGATGACATGATCTACTCGGTAGAGGCGATGCGTGAACGCTTCCTGTTTACCGATGTGCAGGTACGCGGCTACTACCCGTCTTACATCCTGAAAGAGTGGGAACGCCGCGGCTTCACCATCCAGATGGAACCGGGCGACGAGCAAACCCTGCGTGAAGGCTGCACCGACTACATCGGCCTGAGCTACTACATGAGCAACGCCGTCTCCCCCCAGATCAGCAGTGAAAGCCAGAGCATCGTCAGCTTCCCCGGCAGCGTGCCGAACCCGCACGTCAAGGCGTCTGACTGGGGCTGGCAGATTGACCCGGTGGGCCTGCGCTACTCGCTGAACCTGCTCTATGAGCGCTACCAGAAACCGCTGTTTATTGTGGAGAACGGCTTCGGCGCCATCGACAAACCGCAGGCCGACGGCAGCATCAACGATGATTACCGCATCGCTTACCTGAAATCGCACATTGAACAGATGATGAAAGCGGTCACGGAAGATGGCGTCGAACTGATGGGCTACACGCCGTGGGGCTGCATCGACTGCGTCTCCTTCACCACCGGCCAGTACAGCAAGCGTTACGGCTTTATCTACGTCGACAAACATGACGACGGCACCGGCACCCTGGCACGTTCCCGCAAAGCCAGCTTTGACTGGTACAAACAGGTGATCGCCAGCAACGGCGACACGCTGTAACCGCGCGGCCATAAAAAAAGCCCCGTAAAGGGGCTTTTTTTATGGCTCAGCAATTAATGACGTTTGCCGTCATCATCTTCGTCGATGATGTCGTCGTCTTCATCGTACTCATCGCCCTCTTCGCCGTCCGGGTCTTCAAAGTAGGTGCCCCAGCCGTCGTAATTCACGTTGCAGCGCTCGGCCAGCGCCACCAGCTGCTCAACCTGCGCGTCAATGATTTCCGGCTTCAGCGCCACTTCGCTGACCACGTCACAGCACATCAGCTTGGTGCCGTCTTCAATTTCCAGCTCTTCGGCGTCGGTCACTTCATAACCCAGCTTGAAGGCTTCAACGGCGGCCTGCTCCAGCACCTCAAACTTCTCTGCCGAGAGATGGTGTTCAATAGTGTAAAGCGCATCGGGATCGCTGCCATCATCCAGCAGTTCTTCGATGATCAGACGGGTTTCTTCACGCTGTTCGTCCAGCAATTCGCGGTTTGCCATGCCTAAGTCCTCAGTCAGTGGGCGTATCTGTGCGCATTCTCCCACAGCACCGCCATCGCCTCCACAACAAACATGAAAGATTTGTCAGGCAGGGTTGCAATTGCATATTCATACATATAATGTGAATTTTAATTCACCTTAAACCGATTGAATGCCAGGAGAACCGTGCGATGAGCGCCTTCTATAAACGTCATTTCCTCAGATTACTGGATTTTACCCCGGCCGAGATTACCACCCTGCTGGATCTCGCGGCCTCCCTGAAAGCCCAGAAAAAACAAGGGACTGAAACGCCCCGCCTCACCGGCAAAAATATCGCGCTCATCTTCGAAAAAGACTCGACCCGTACCCGATGCTCTTTCGAAGTTGCCGCGTTTGACCAGGGCGCACGGGTGACTTACCTCGGCCCCAGCGGCAGCCAGATCGGCCACAAAGAGTCGATCAAGGACACGGCGCGCGTGCTGGGCCGCATGTATGACGGCATCCAGTACCGCGGCTACGGCCAGGCGATTGTCACCACGCTGGCACAACAGGCCGGGGTGCCGGTGTGGAACGGCCTGACCGATGAGTTCCACCCGACCCAGTTACTGGCGGATTTGCTGACCATCCGGGAGCATCTGCCGGGGCGGCCGTTACAGGGGGTGAAACTGGCGTATCTCGGTGATGCGCGTAACAACATGGGCAACTCGCTGCTGGAAGCGGCGGCGCTGGTCGGGCTGGACTTACGGCTGGTGGCCCCGACCGCCTGCTGGCCGGATGCCGCGCTGGTGGCCCAGTGCAAAACGCTGGCACAGCAGAACGGCGGCGACATCACCCTGACGGAGTCGTGCGAGGGCGGGGTGGCACAGGCGGATTTCCTCTACACTGACGTCTGGGTGTCGATGGGCGAACCGAAAGAGAGCTGGCCGGAACGCATCGCCCTGCTGCGTGATTACCAGGTCAACATGGCGCTGGTGAAGCAAACCGGTAACCCGCAGGTGAAATTCCTGCACTGCCTGCCGGCCTTCCATGATGACCAGACCGTGCTCGGCAAACAGATGGCGGCGCAGTATGGTTTGCACGGCGGCATGGAAGTCACCGATGAGGTGTTTGAATCGGCGCACAGCGTGGTGTTTGACCAGGCGGAAAACCGCCTGCACACCATCAAAGCGGTGATGGTGGCCACCCTCTCACCTGACGCGTAATCCCCCCGGCGGCGGCACTTTTTATGCCGCCGCCCTTCACATCAGCTTGCACTTTTCCGCTGCTTTTGCCGCCGCTGCGCTTATTTTTCGACTACCCTTTTTTTGATACCAGCCGAAAAAAGGAAGGGTTATGAGCGCCAACAAACTGGAATTTGCGCAACGGTTAGAGAAACTGCTTGGCTACGTCTACCCGCGTGAACACATCGGCGATGTGTTGCGGCAAATCTTCCGGTTGGTCGCCAAATGGCAATACGGTAAACACCCCAATCCGCATTGGGTGGACGGCAACACCGTGTATCTGATCACCTATGGTGACAGCATCCACCATGCCGATGAGAAGCCTTTGGCGACGCTGAACCAGTTCGCCCACAAATACTTTGACGAAATCATCACTGACATCCATATCCTGCCGATGTACCCCTACAGCTCGGATGATGGTTTCAGTGTGATCGACTACCGCCTGATCGATGAGCATCTGGGCGGCTGGGGCGACCTGAAAACCCTGTCGAAAGGGTTTAACCTGATGTTTGACTGCGTGATCAACCACGTCTCCCGCTCCAGCGAGTGGGTGCGCGGTTTTATGCATGATGACCCGAACTATGCCGGTTACCTGATTGCTGCCAACCCGGCACTGGATTACAGCCGCGTGGTGCGCCCCCGCTCCTCCCGCCTGCTGACGCCGATGACCAAAGCCAACGGCGAAATGGTCTACCTCTGGACGACCTTCAGCGACGACCAGATCGACATCAACTTCCATAACCCACAGGTGCTGCTGGAGAGCCTCGACATCCTGCTGCAATACGCCGCCAGCGGCGGGCAGTCGATTCGCCTCGACGCCATCGGCTACATCTGGAAAGAGCCGGGCACGCGCTGCATCCACCTGCCGCAGGTGCATAACATCATCAAGGTGTGGCGCACGGTGCTGGATTACGCCATCCCCGGCACCCGGCTGATTACCGAAACCAACGTGCCGCACCATGAAAACATCAGCTATTTCGGCCACGGCGACGAAGCGCACATGGTGTACCAGTTCCCGCTGCCGCCGCTGACGCTGCACGCCTTCCTGCGCCAGGACACCACCGTGCTCACCAAATGGGCGCACGGGCTGAGCGCCGAAGCGCGTTACCCGGAGACCACCTTCTTCAACTTCCTCGCCAGCCATGACGGCATCGGCCTGCGGCCGACCGAGACTTTCCTGGACGACAGCGAACGGCAGTTTATGGCGCAGGAAGTGATCCGCAAAGAGGGGCGCGTGTCGCACAAAGACAACGGCGACGGCACCTTCTCGCCGTATGAGCTGAACATCAACTACCTCAGCGCCCTGACGGAAAAGCAGGACAGCAACGCGCTGAAGGCGAAAAAATTCATCGCGGCCCAGTCGCTGCTGCTCGCCTTTGTGGGCGTCCCGGCGCTTTACTACCACAGCCTGCTCGGCAGTGAGAACGACGTCGAAGGGATGCACCAGTCCGGGATTAACCGCCGCATCAACCGGCAGAAGCTGGACGCGGCCAAAGTGGAAGCGGAGCTGGCGAACCCCGAGAGCCTGCGCGCGCAGGTCTACAACGGCTTGCGCCACCTGATCACCCTGCGCCGCGCCCACCCGGCCTTTGCGCCCTCTTCCGGCCAGCGCGTCCTGGATCTCGGCAAATCGCTGTTTGGCCTGGAGCGTTACGACCCGAAAAACGAAGACCGCATCAGTTGCGTGATCAACGTGACCGACCACAAGATCGACCTGGCGCTGGATGAGCAGGGGCATGAATTGATCTCCGACACGCCGTTCACCGGCAAAATGACGCTGACGCCGTGGCAGGTGGTGTGGATCCAGCACTGATGGTGCTTAAAAATCTGCTTCTTTATCAGCGGTATAGCCTGATTTCACTTTAGGCAACCTTGATCAGCCTGGGAAAATGAAAAATACTGTACACATAAACAGTATAAAAAAGGGTTTTCCCATGCAGTTCATCAAAGCCGTTCTTCAGGCCGATGAGGCGTTTTCAGCGCATTTTAATGTGGTTATCCCGGCGGGTTTTCCTTCGCCGGCGGCAGATTTTGTGGAGGAACGGATAGACCTCAACAAACTGCTGATTCGCCACCCTTCCGCCACCTATTTCCTGCGTGTGGCGGGCGACTCCATGATTGACGCCAACGTGCGTGACGGTGACCTGGTGATGGTGGACAGCGCCCTGACTGCCGCCGACGGAGACATCGTGATCGCTGCCGTTGACGGCGAGTTCACCATCAAATGCCTGCAGACCCGCCCGTTCTGGGCGCTGGTGCCGATGAACCCGGCCTACGCACCGATCGTGATCCGCGAAGGGCAGGATCTGCATATCTTCGGCGTGGTCACCTACATCATCTCCCCTGCCGCCAGCCGCCACTATGTTCGCCCTGGTTGATGCGAATAGCTTTATATCAATAGGTTAGGTAAGAAGCGGGCGATGCATAGATCTTAGAGCCATGATCAAAAAGTGTGTGCCTGATCATGCTCACGCCTGATGCTTTTTTTCTGAAGCGGCGTAATATCCCTTCTTACCCTTACATACTGCAAGGATAAGCAGGCGTCTATGTTTACTCTCTATCAACGCCGTGACATCGAACGTACGCTTTCTCCAGAAGATTTCCCGCTGATTCTCTCGCCCTGGGACGCACTGGCGCAGGCAGAAACGCATTATGATCTTAATCCCCACCACTACTCATCTTGCGGTGCCTTTGAATGACCTCACCGGCTCTATTCCACCAGGGAAATGCTGAGCAGCAACGCTGTCGGGGGTTTATTGGCAGTAGAGTATGGGCAGTCAAAATCCGTTTATTGGCCCATCCCCACAGGGAAAATTTATCCGCAGAGGCAACCATGAACAGTGAAAGACAGGAACTCGTGACGCTTATTGCTGCGCTGCATGACATAGCGCACTCCTATGCGGATGCCGGGTATGAAGACCAGGCGGGGATTCGTGAAGATCAGGTCAGCGCCTGTCACCGGGTATTAGTCACCCTGGGCGGCGATCATTTTGCTGGGAGTTATCTGCCGTTCTTGCAGCAAATGAATGGCTTTGATCTTAACGGCGTGCGGTTATTTGGTTATTTCGCTGATAAAGAGGATGAGCGGGATTTACGTAAACAATCAGCCAACTTACACGCCGTGCCTGACCTGTTTCCTGATGCGTTAAAAAAGGGTGTGGTCGTTGGTGAAACGGACATGGATATCCTGTTTTTTAACCGGGAGAGCGCTGTTTATGAAATCCGCGATTTTATCGGCGTAGAACGCATAAATGAACGCCACCGCACGATAACCGGCTTGCTGAGGGCACTCATCCCCTTAATTGAATAAGTGACGTGGCATCTTGATAAAAATGGGCTTCAAAGGTACTGTTTTTATATACAGTACACTCAGGAGCCACGCTTATGCTGCTTTTCCGCCCTCGTGGGATGCACATCATCTCCCCTGCCGCCAGCCGCCACTATGTTCGCCCTGGTTGATGTGAATAGCTTTTATGCCTCGTGCGAGACCGTGTTCCGGCCCGATTTGTGGGGGCAGCCGGTGGCGGTGCTGAGCAACAATGACGGCTGCGTGATCGCCTGTAATGCGCAGGCGCGGCGGCTGGGGCTGAAAACCGGCGATCCCTACTTCAAACTGGGGGAGTATTGCCGGGCGCACGGCGTGCATGTCTTCAGTTCCAACTACACGCTGTACGCCGATATCTCCCACCGGGTGATGACCATTCTGGAAGAGATGGCCCCGGCTACCGAGATCTACTCCATCGATGAGAGCTGGCTCCTGTTGCAGGGCATGGCGCGGCTGATGCCGCTGGAGGAGTATGGCCGCCGGGTACAGGCGCGGGTGCAGAAAGAGGCACACGTGACGGTCGGCGTGGGCATTGCCCAGACCAAAACCCTGGCCAAGCTGGCGAACCATGCGGCCAAGCGGTGGCGCAAAACCGGCGGCGTGGTCGACCTCAGTGACCCGCTGCGCCAGCGTAAACTGATGGCGCTGGTGCCGGTGTCCGACGTGTGGGGCATTGGCGGCCGCCTCAGCAAGCGGCTGATGCTGATGGGCATCCATACCGCGCTCGATCTGGCACAGGCCCATACCGGGCTTATCCGCAAACAGTTCGGCGTGGTGCTGGAGCGCACGGTGCGCGAACTGCGCGGCGAGTCCTGCCTGGCGCTGGAGCTGGAGCCTGCGGCGAAGCAGCAGATTGTGTGCAGCCGCTCTTTCGGCCACCGGCTTACGGCCAAAGAGGAGGTGCGCCAGGCGGTGTGCGCCTTTGCGGAGCGGGCGGCGGAGAAGCTGCGCGGCGAGCGCCGCTATTGCCGCCAGGTCACGGTGTTTATCCGCACCAGCCCGCATGACGCCCAGGGCGATCACTACACCCCGCACGCCACCGCCCAATGCCAGACGCCGACCCAGGACACGCGCGACATCATCGCGCTGGCGATGCAGGCGTTTGAACGTATCTGGCTGGAAGGCTATCGCTATATGAAAGCGGGCGTGATGCTGGGGGATTTTTATAACGAGGGCGTGGCGCAGTTCGGCCTGTTTGATGAGCTGGCCCCACGCGCCAACAGCGAAGCACTGATGCAGGTAGTTGACCACCTGAACCGCACCGGCAAAGGCTCGCTGTGGTTCGCCGGCCAGGGTGTGCAGAAAAGCTGGCAGATGCGGCGGGCGATGCTCTCACCCGCCTACACCACCCGCTTTGCCGATCTGCCGGTGGTGAAATAACGCCTGCGCCTACAGTGCGCTGACGCGCATCTTGATCACCGCTTTGCGTACCGGCGCGGCTTCGCCCACGGCGCAGAGCGGTTTATGCACTTCGCCGGGGTAGAACACCACAAAATCGCCCGGCTGGAGCACCACGGTACGCTCCTGCTCCCCCTGCGGCAGAAAAGCGATGTCTTTGTCCGCCAGCCAGTCGGTTTCCGGCGGCCCCGCCGGGCGGGTACTGAAGGTCATGCCCTCCTGGCCATGCAACACGATCTGGATGTCCAGATACTCGGCGTGGTACTCCGCGCGCCGTTGCGCCATCGGTTCAGTGCTGTCTTCAGAGATCAGTACAAACACATCACTGCCGCAGATGGTGTGCTTGCCCAACGGTGTCTCGTCCGTAATGTTCTGTTTTACATAGTCAATCGCCGCGCACAACGGTGCCGGCAGGTATGGCAGCAGTGCCAGTGCATGGATATTCCCGGTAATCATGATCGCCCCTGGTTAAAGTGAAATAGCGTTTCATTATACGCCGGGTGTGTGACGCTACCGCGATCGGGGTAACGTTTCCGGCTGACGCATGATATTGCGTAAAGCAGGCAGACAATCGATTGCGCTGTTACGCTTGTTATGACTGCAAGGACGGTAGTTTGCGCTTGCAGAGTAAAACGGCGTGCGTATAATGCGCGACAATTTGCCGGGAGAATCCATGAAAAACGTTGCTGTTCTGGTTGCTGAATACCGCTGCACCACCCTGTCCCCACAGGGGCGCGACGCCGTTTTTCCTCCCGTTGCCCGATCGCAGAAAGCCCCTCATTGAGGGGCTTTTTTTTGTCTGCGTTCCGGCACCCGCGTATATCACACGCCCAAAAGACCCGATGCCCGAACACACCGGCATTCCCCGCGCAGGGGGACGAACAGGAGAGCAACTATGGCCAACCCGTTGTATCAAAAACACATCATCTCAATTAACGATCTCAGCCGTGCAGAGCTGGAGCTGGTGCTGGACACCGCCGCCGCGCTGAAAGCGCGCCCCCAGCCGGAGCTGCTGAAGCACAGCGTGATCGCCAGTTGTTTTTTTGAGGCGTCCACCCGCACCCGCCTCTCGTTCGAAACCTCCATGCACCGGCTGGGCGCGTCGGTGGTCGGCTTCTCTGACAGCAGCAACACGTCGCTTGGGAAAAAGGGCGAAACGCTGGCCGACACCATTTCAGTGATCAGCACCTACGTGGACGCGATTGTGATGCGCCACCCGCAGGAGGGCGCGGCGCGGCTGGCGGCGGAGTTCTCCGGCGGCGTGCCGGTGCTGAATGCCGGGGACGGCGCAAACCAGCACCCGACCCAGACCCTGCTGGACTTGTTCACCCTGCGCGAAACCCAGGGGCGGCTGAATAACCTGCATATCGCGATGGTCGGTGACCTGAAATATGGCCGCACGGTGCACTCACTGACCCAGGCGCTGGCGAAATTTGAAGGCAACCGCTTCTACTTCATCGCCCCGGATGCACTGGCGATGCCGGAGTACATCCTCGCGATGCTGGAAGAGCGCGGCATTGAATACAGCCTGCATGACAATATTGAAGAGGTGGTGCCGGCGCTGGACATCCTCTACATGACGCGGGTGCAGAAAGAGCGGCTCGACCCGTCCGAATATGCCAACGTCAAGGCGCAGTTCGTGTTACGCGCCGCCGATCTGGCTAACGCGCGCGATAACCTCAAAGTGCTGCACCCGCTGCCGCGGATTGACGAGATCACGCCGGACGTTGATAAAACGCCGTACGCCTGGTATTTCCAGCAGGCCGGTAACGGCATCTTCGCCCGCCAGGCGCTGCTGGCGCTGGTCCTGACCCCTGAATTACCCGCTGATCTGACGGCCTGAAGGAGGCGCAACCATGAGTCATGAAAACAAATTGCAGGTGGAAGCCATCAAATGCGGCACGGTGATTGACCACATCCCGGCGCGCATCGGGTTCAAACTGCTGACGCTGTTCAAGCTGACGGAAACCGAACAGCGCATCACCATCGGCCTGAACCTGCCGTCCAACGCGCTGGGCCGCAAAGACATCATCAAAATTGAGAACACCTTCCTGACCGAGCAGCAGGTGAACCAGTTGGCGCTCTACGCGCCGGACGCCACCGTCAACCGCATTGATGAGTATGACGTGGTCGGCAAAATCATGCCGACGCTGCCGGAGCAGATCCACGGCGTGCTGCGCTGCCCGAACGGCAACTGCATCAGCCGCAGCGAGCCGGTGGCCTCCCGCTTCAGCGTCACGTCCCGTGGCGATGATGTGCGCCTGACCTGCAACTATTGCGAGAAAGCGTTCAGCCGCCAGGTGGTGCTGAATAACGACTGACCGGCGCGGCGGCGTGCCTTGTGCATTGCGCCGCCCGCTCCTTATAATGCGTTGGATGCTTAACCCATAACCAGGAGAAGTCATGTCCCGCACTATCAGCACTGAACTCGCCCCGGCCGCCATCGGCCCTTATGTCCAGGGTGTAGACCTCGGCAGTATGATTATTACCTCCGGCCAGATCCCGGTCTGCCCGAAAACCGGTGCCGTGGCGGACGACATCGCCGCCCAGGCGCGCCAGTCGCTGGAGAACGTCAAAGCGATCGTTGAACAGGCGGGCCTGAACGTCGCGGATATCGTCAAAACCACGGTGTTCGTGAAAGACCTGAACGACTTCGCCACCGTCAACGCCACCTATGAAGCCTTCTTCAACGAGCATGACGCCCCGTTCCCGGCGCGCTCCTGTGTGGAAGTGGCCCGCTTGCCGAAAGATGTGAAGATCGAGATCGAAGCGATCGCTGTCCGCCGCTGATGGCCGTTAACCGGTATGCGCCGCATACCGGTTTCTTCCCTTCCCCCGTTTCCCGCCGTGACGCCTAGCCCGCTTTGCCGGAAGGCAGCGTTTCACCCTCTTCTTCCTGTTTTAACGCTTTCTCGACTTTGAATGGGTCGATGCCGCGCCGTTGCAGTCGGTAGAACCGGATAATATTCAGGCCGTTCATCAGCAGGAAACTGCCCTCAATCAGCGAGCCGCCAATCGAGCCGAGCCAGATATTGTGCGCGACCCAGCAGCAGGTGGAGCACCACATCACGCAGCGGGTGGTCAGCCCTGAGGTGCGGAACAGCGCCCAGGTGCTGATGGCGGTGCCGCAAATCGGCAGCACTTCCATCAGGTGGCGCGCATTGCCCAGCCCCAGCCCGAGCGTCAGGGCGATGAACAGCCACATCACCCACAGGCTGCGGGTGCGCAGCGCGGCCAGCGTACGGATGGCACTGAGCCAGGCGCTGAACGCGCCGGAGTGCGCGCCCATCAGGAAATAGTGGGTGCCGATGATGGCGCTGTAGGTGGCGAGCTGTTGCTTGAAGCGGCGGTCATTTCGGTTGAAAAACATCGTGATGCCGACCAGAAACGCCAGCACCCCGACGCCTTGTGCGAACCCGTAAAACGTCATACGCCCTGCCCCGCCCGAAAAGCTGCTGCCGCAAATGAAAACGGCGCCCCCTGAGAGAGCGCCGGATATGAAACGCTGTTTCTATTTTAGCCAGTGGGGGTAAGCATGACAACCGCGTGGCCGCTGCCCGGTTGGCCCAATCGTGCGATCTACAGCGTGACCCCGCTCTTGAAGATCGCCAGTTCACGGAAGTCGTTACGCTCGTTGCAGGTGAGTTTGCCGTCGGCGATCGCCACGATCAGATCCACAAACTCCGCCAGTAACTGATCCATCGGCTTGCCGTGGATCAACTGCCCGGCGTCGAAATCGATCCAGTGCGGTTTTTTGGCCGCCAGCTCGCTGTTGGTGGCCAGCTTCACCGTCGGGACAAACCCGCCGTACGGCGTGCCGCGGCCGGTGCTGAACAGCACCATGTGGCAGCCTGCCCCGGCCAGCGCGCTGGTGGCGACGGCATCATTGCCCGGCGCACTTAGCAGGTTCAGCCCCGGCGTGTGCAGCCGCTCGCCATATTTCAGCACGTCCACCACCTGGCTCTGCCCCGCTTTCTGGGTGCAGCCTAAGGATTTCTCCTCCAGCGTGGTGATGCCGCCCGCTTTGTTGCCCGGCGACGGGTTTTCGTAGATCGGCTGGTTATGGGCGATAAAGTAGCGTTTGAAATCGTTGACCATGCTGACGGTTTTGTCGAAGGTCGCTTCGTCGCGGCAACGGCTCATCAGGATGCGTTCGGCCCCGAACATCTCCGGCACTTCAGTCAGCACCGAGGTGCCGCCGTTGGCGATCACATAGTCGGAGAAGCGCCCCAGCAACGGGTTGGCGGTGATGCCGGACAGGCCGTCCGAGCCGCCGCACTCCAGCCCGAATTTCAGCTCGCTGAGCCTGCCCGGCTCGCGGCGGTCGTCACGCATCACCTGATAGAGCGCGCGCAACTGCTCCAGCCCGGCTTCCACTTCGTCGTCCTGCTGCTGGCAGACCATAAACCGCACGCGCGATTCATCAATCTCGCCCAGCGTGCTGCGGAACACATCCACCTGATTGTTCTCACAGCCCAGCCCGATCACCAGCACTGCGCCGGCATTCGGGTGGCGCACCATGTTTTGCAGCATGGTGCGGGTGTTCTCATGGTCCTGCCCCAGCTGCGAACAGCCAAGGGTGTGGCCGAACAGGTGCACGCCGTCGATGCCCGGCGCGTCCTCTGTCTCTTTCAGGAAACGGCTCTGGATCTGGCGGGCGATGCCGTTGACGCAACCCACGGTCGGGATTATCCACAGCTCATTGCGGATGCCGACCTGGCCGTTGGCCCGGCGGTAGATCTGCACCTCGCGATCCGCCGGTTGCGTGGGCAGCGGCACGGCGTCCGGCACGTAACGGTACTCATCCAGATCGCTTAAATTGGTTTTGGCGTTCTGTGAATGGATGTGCTCACCTTCAGCAATTGCCGTGAGCGCATGGCCGATCGGCAGGCCATATTTGATGATGTGCTGCCCGGCCTCAATCGGTTGCAGGGCGAACTTATGGCCGCGCGCCACCGCCTGCGGCAGCACCAGCCGCTGATCGTGCAGCGTGACGGTTTCACCGGCGGCGAGATCGCGCAGGGCGACTGCGACATTATCCAGAGAGTGTATTTTTATGATGCTTTGCATAATCAACCTTTAACGGCCGTCGCCTGACAAGGAATAAACGGGCGGAGCGATCCGCCCACGGCATCAGTTCAGCTCAATCGCAAAATAGTTTTTCGCGTTATCGAAGCAGATGTTTTTCACCATGCTGCCGAGTAACTGGATGTCCGCCGGTGCTTCGCCGTCGGCCACCCAGCGGCCCATCATCTGGCAGAGGACACGGCGGAAATACTCATGGCGCGTGTAGGAGAGGAAGCTGCGGCTGTCGGTGAGCATCCCGACAAAGCGGCTCAGCAGGCCGAGGTTGGCGAGCTGGGTCAGCTGGCGCTGCATCCCGTCTTTCTGGTCGTTGAACCACCAGCCGGAACCGAACTGCATCTTGCCCGGCATCCCTTCGCCCTGGAAGTTACCGACCATCGTGCCGATCACTTCGTTATCCCGCGGGTTCAGGCAGTAAAGAATGGTTTTCGGCAGCGCATTGTTGCGCGCCTGGGCGTCCAGCAGGCGGGACAGCGGCTCCGCCAGCGGCTGGTCGTTGATCGAGTCAAAACCGATGTCCGGCCCGATGGCCTGTAACATCCGCGTGTTGTTATTGCGCAGCGCGCCGATGTGGTACTGCTGCACCCAGCCGCGTTTCTGGTATTCCGCTGCCAGGAACAGCAGCACCGCGGTGCGGAACTGGGCGCTCTCTTCTTTGGTGGGCAGCGTGCCGGTCAGCCGGCGGGCGAGGATGCCGTCCAGCGTGGCGTCATCGGCCTCGGCGTAGACCACCACGTCCAGCGCGTGGTCTGCCACTTTACAGCCATGCGCGGCGAAATGATCCAGCCGGGCGGTCAGCGCATCACACAAGTGGCTGAAGCGGGAGACGGCGACGTCCGCCGCGGCGCTCAGGCGGGTCAGGTAGTCAGTAAAGCCCGGTGCTTCAATAATGAACGCCTTGTCCGGCCGCCAGCTCGGCAGCACTTTGATGTCAAAACTGTGGTCTTCGGCAATCGCTTTATGGTGTTCCAGCGAGTCGGCCGGGTCATCCGTCGTGCCGACCAGTTTCACGTTCATCTGCTGCATGATGCCGCGCGCGCTGAAGGCGGGCTGGCTCAGCAGCGCGTTGCAGCGCTGCCAGACCTCTTCCGCCGTCTCTTTTGACAGCAACGTGCCGGTGATGCCGAACGGGCGGCGCAGCTCGAGGTGCGTCCAGTGGTAGAGCGGGTTGCCGAGGGTATGCGGCACGGTATCGGCCCAGGCGAGGAATTTTTCCCAGTCGGAGGCATCACCGGTACAGAAGCGTTCTGCCACGCCGTTGGTGCGCATCGCCCGCCATTTGTAGTGATCGCCTTTCAGCCAGATGTCATACAAATTGGCGAACTGATAGTCCTGGGCGATCTGCTCCGGCGGCAGGTGACAGTGGTAGTCAAAAATCGGCTGGTCTTTGGCATAGTCATGGTAAAGCCGTTTGGCAAACTCACTGTCGAGCAGAAAATCTTCGGTCATAAATGACGACATAGTAGGTTCCTCACCTTGCATTCGAAACAGGGTCCGTGTTGCGGATAAAGTTATCACACCAATTCCGGGGGGCGTCCAGCACTTTCTTATGGCACCCAGTCTCCTGATTGTACCGTGCCGGGCCGGGCCGTTCCGGCTTAAAAGGTAAAAATGCGTGCGCTGTCGCACCCTTCCCGCATGGTTAGCAGTATTCCCTAATTGAAAAATGGGTTTTGTGATGTCACTCAACTTTTAAATCTGTATGACAAGTTAAGGTGCTTGCGTTTTGTGCTGCACCGGTTCCGCTTACCTGCCACGGCGGGGCCGGATGCAGCCCCTTTCCGGCGTGCTTAAGCGGTGCGTGCCGGCAGAAGCCCCGGCTTCCGGGCTTCTCCCATAAAAACTATACGAAGCGCCAACGGCCATTCCCTGGGAAGGCCGTTGTGTTCTGGGGCCGCATCCCGCGGCACCCATCGCCTATCAAATGACTGGGAGTGAGTTATATGCGTAAGATCAAAGGGCTGCGCTGGTACATGATTGCGCTGGTGACCGTCGGCACCGTGCTCGGTTACCTGACGCGCAATGCCATTGCGGTTGCGGCACCCACCCTCGAAAGCTCGCTGCACATCACCACGCAGCAGTACTCTTATATCGTCGCCGCCTACTCGGCCTGCTACACGGTGATGCAGCCGGTCGCCGGTTATATTCTGGACGTGCTCGGTACCAAAATCGGCTATGCGATGTTCGCCGTGATGTGGGCCATCTTCTGTATGTGTACGGCGCTGGCCAATAGCTGGGGCGGCCTGGCGCTGGCGCGCGGGGCGGTCGGCATGGCCGAGGCGGCGATGATCCCGGCCGGGCTGAAAGCCAGCAGTGAGTGGTTCCCGGCGAAGGAGCGTTCAATCGCCGTGGGCTATTTCAACGTCGGCTCCTCAATCGGCGCGATGATCGCCCCGCCGCTGGTGGTCTGGGCGATTGTGGCGCACAGCTGGGAAATGGCCTTCATTATTACCGGTGTGCTGAGCCTCGCCTGGGCGATCTGCTGGCTGATCTTCTACAAACACCCGAAAGATCAAAAGAAACTCAGCAACGAAGAACGCAGCTACATCCTGGACGGCCAGGAAGCGCAGCACCAGACCAATAACGCCAAAAAGATGAGCGCCTGGCAGATCCTGCAAAACCGCCAGTTCTGGGGCATCGCCCTGCCGCGCTTCCTGGCGGAACCGGCCTGGGGCACCTTTAACGCCTGGATCCCGTTGTTTATGTTCAAGGCTTACGGCTTCAACCTGAAAGAGATCGCCATGTTCGCCTGGCTGCCGATGCTGTTTGCTGACCTCGGCTGCATCGTCGGCGGGTATCTGCCGCCGCTGTTCCAGCGGGTATTTGGCGTGAACCTGATTGTGTCGCGCAAACTGGTGGTCACCATGGGCGCGGTGCTGATGATCGGCCCCGGCACCATCGGCCTGTTCACCAGCCCGTATGCGGCGATTGCGCTGCTGTGCATCGGCGGCTTCGCCCATCAGGCGCTCTCCGGTTCGCTGATTACCCTCTCCTCAGACGTCTTCGGCCGCAATGAAGTCGCGACCGCCAACGGCCTGACCGGCATGGCGGCCTGGACGGCCAGCACCATGTTTGCCCTGGTGGTCGGTGCGCTGGCGGATACGCTGGGCTTCAGCCCGCTGTTTGCTGCGCTGGCGGTGTTTGACCTGCTGGGGGCGGTGGTTATCTGGACGGTGCTGCAAAACCGCCCGGCCGCGGAACTGCAACCGGCGGCCGAGCTGCCGGCCACGGCAAAAGCCTGACGCCCCGGCGACTGCCCTTCCCTGACCCGGCCGGTGTGCCGGGTTTTTTCATTTTTGCGCCCTGAGACATAGGCCCCGCCCCGCCGCTGCGCTATAGTAAAGTGGTATAACAGGTTATGGCGCAGGGAAGACTTCGGGTAAACATGCCCGCCATAACTTGCTATCATCACCGCCGGCTTTTTCCACTCACCTTTACCCAAGAGCACTGTCATGGAATTCACCGAATCGCGACGGCTTTATCAGCAACTGGCCGCAGAATTTAAACAGCGTATCGAGTCCGGGGTTTATCCGGTGGGCGAAAAGCTGCCCGCAGAGCGCTATATCTCTGAAGAGATGAACGTCAGCCGTACCGTGGTGCGGGAAGCGATCATCATGCTGGAGGTGGAAGGGTATGTGGAGGTGCGCAAAGGGTCGGGCATCCATGTCATTTCCAGCAAACAGAAGCACCTGGTGATGCCGAGCGCCGAGATGGAGTTTGCCAGCGTCGGCCCGTTCGAGCTGTTGCAGGCACGCCAGCTGATTGAGAGCAACATCGCGGAGTTTGCCGCCACGCAGGTCACCAAGCAGGATATTGTGCAGCTGATGGAGATTCAGGAGCACGCCCGGCAGGAGGATCGCTTCCGCGATTCGCAGTGGGATCTGAAATTCCATGTGCAGGTGGCGCTGGCAACCCAAAACAGCGCCCTGGCCGCCATTGTCGAGAAGATGTGGAGCCAGCGGGTGCACAACCCTTACTGGCTGAAGCTGCATGAACACATTGATGACAAGTCAATTGAGAGCTGGTGCGAGGATCATGACCAGATCCTGAAAGCGCTGATGCGCAAAGACCCGCACGCCGCCAAGCTGGCGATGTGGCAGCACCTGGAGAACACCAAACAGATGCTGTTCCATGCCACCACCGACGATTTCGAGTTTAACGTTGACCGTTACCTGTTCGCCGAAAACCCGGTGGTACATCTGGAAAGCCACCTGAGCCTGCCCAAATAGGCCCCAGCTCCCTGAAACCGGCGTCAGCCGGTTTTTTTCTGCCCGCCGTTTATGTCAATTTATGTAAAACCTGTCCGGCTTTTTTCCGCCTTAATACAATGCAGTGTAAACATGATTGAAGCCGTGTGATTACCGCTGTTTCGTTCTGACGGTTTTTGTTACAGTTAGACCACTTTTTTTACCCGTTTTTAAGATAAATGCCGCCAAAACAGGTAACCCGCGGATAATACGCGGGAAAGTTACGTCACGGCCCTCCCGTGATACCTCCGCCCTCCGCCCGTTAATCGGCCGGTAAGAAACACAGCACAGGATGTCACTGTGGAAACCGGGCTTAAAAAGTTATGGAGTTTCCGGACGCGCTACATGGATATCATCAAAGAGCTGCTGCACGCATTGTGGCACCAAAATTTTGACTTGCTGGCCGACCCCACGCTGGTCTGGGCCATTTATATCTTACTGTTTATTATCCTGTTCCTGGAAAACGGCCTGCTGCCGGCGGCCTTTTTGCCGGGTGACAGCCTGCTGATTCTGGTAGGTGTGCTGATCGCCAAAGGCACTATGAATTTCCCGCTGACGCTGGTGATCCTGACCACTGCCGCCAGCCTCGGCTGCTGGCTCAGTTACATCCAGGGGCGCTGGCTCGGCAATACGCGCCTGGTGCAGAGCTGGCTGTCGCACCTGCCTGCCCAGTACCACCAGCGGGCGCATAACCTGTTTCACCGGCATGGCTTGTCTGCCCTGCTGATTGGCCGTTTCCTGGCTTTCGTGCGCACATTGCTGCCCACCATTGCCGGGCTTTCCGGCCTCAGCAACGGCCGCTTCCAGTTCTTTAACTGGATGAGCGGCTTCCTGTGGGTCGTGATTTTGACCACGATGGGCTTTTTCCTCGGCAAGACGCCGCTGTTTTTAAAATATGAAGATCAACTGATGTTCTGCCTGATGATGCTGCCGCTGGTGCTGCTGGTGCTGGGCCTGATTGGCTCGCTGGTGGTGCTGTGGCGTAAGCGGCAAGGCAGTTCAGACAAAGGAAATAATGTATGAAGCTCCCGTACCTGAGCTCCCCGTTGCGCTGGCAGTGGCTGGTTTGCCTGATGGTGGCCTTCGCCGTGCTGGGCCTGCTGGCCCTGCCGCGCGGCAACAGCCAGGAGAACGCGCTCTCTATCCGCCCTGAGCGGCACGGGCTGACCCTGCCGGACGGCTTTTTCGTTTACCAGAACCTGGACCAGCGCGGCATCCGCATCAAAAGCATTACGCCGGAAAATGACACCCTGATAATCCGGCTGGCCTCGCCCCAGCAGCAGCAGGCCGCACGTGAGGCGCTCTCGGTGATCCTTCCCCAGGGTTATATCGTGGAGCAGCGCGCCGTCAGTGCCGAGCAAACCTGGGTAAAGAAGCTGACCCATGATCAGCTGCGTACCGGCTAGCCGGTACTGCCCCTCTGCCTGCAGACGCGCCGCCACGGCGCGTTTTTTTTGGCCTGTGACACAAAACTTTTCCGAAAAAGCCTGTTTTTTTGGGGGGATGCGTAATTCCCGTCTATGCTTAACGCTGTGGCGGGTGGAAGTTGTTGCCCCGCCCGGACATAAATAAGGAACCGGATGATGACGTTTCACGCCCCCCTGACACTCTTCCTTTCGCTGTCGCTGTTTTCAGCGGCGTGTGTCGCGGCACCGGTCGAAACCTGCGAGAGCAAGGCGCAGGCGATCGAACAGCAGATGGCCCACGCCCGTGAACAGGGCCAGGCTGACCGGCTGAATGGCCTGCAAAAGGCGCTGACGGCGGTCAAAGCCAACTGCACTGCCCAGAGCCTGTCGGCGGAAAAAGCCGATAAGGTAAAGGAAAAGCAGCAGGAGGTCGCAGAACGGCAGCAAGATCTGAAGGAAGCACAGGCGAGCGGCGATAAGGAAAAAATTGCCGTACGCCAGCAAAAACTGGAAGAGGCGATAGCGGAGCTGCGCGAAGCCGGGCAATAACCCGGCCGGGTGGGCCTGAGCCCCCTTCCGGCTGCGTGACGGCGCGGTGAAAAGCGTGAAGAATCAACCAGATTAATCGCATTTGCGCACCGCCGGAAATCCTCTATGTTAAAAAGACCGTCCTGTAAATGAAGGAGTCACCTGATGGCAAAAGATTACACCTCGGATAGTTTACGTGCAGAACTCAAGTCACTGGCCGATACGCTGGAAGATGTGCTTCGCTCCTCTTCGGAGAAGCCGCTGGCCGAATGGGACAGACTTCGCAGCCGTGCTGAAAGCACGCTGAAAGATACCCGCGTGCGCCTGAGCGACACCAGTGACAAAGTTGTCCACCAGACCAAGGAGATCGCCAGCCAGGCGGATTCTTATGTCCATGATAACCCGTGGAAAGGGGTCGGCATCGGGGCTGCTGTCGGCGTCATCATCGGCGTTCTGATTGCACGACGCTGATATGACGGATTATCGCAAACCCACTGATTCCCAGGGCCCGGCGAAAGGGGCCCTGGATGTTGCGCACCGTGTTGTCACCACCGTGGTTGGCATTGTTGAAACCCGCGTGAAGCTGGCGGTACTGGAACTGGAGGAGGAGAAATCCCACCTGGTGCAGTTGCTGCTGATGACCGGTATCTCATTAATCCTGCTGGCCTTTGGCCTGGTCAGTTTACTGGTACTGATCTTCTGGGCGATCGACCCGGCTTACCGCCAGCCGGCGTTGTGGATAACCACCGGCATTCTGCTGGCACTGGCGCTGGGGGTCGGCATCTGGACACTGGTGAAAGCCAAACGCTCCACGCTGCTCGGGGCCACACGCCGTCAGTTGCAGATTGACCGCGCCCTGCTGGAGAAGAAAATTCCATGAGACCCCGTGAACGCCATGCCGAAAAACTGCGCCTGCTCTACCTGATTCAGCAGCAGCGCGCGGATCTGACGGATGAGTGTGATCAGTGGCTGGTGGCAACCGCCCCCTATGACCGGGGCTGGATCAAGCTGATGGGTATGAAAAAGTACCTGGCGATTGGTTCCAGCCTGATGGCGGTGTATACCGCCCGTCACCCGAATAAGGTGATGCAGTGGGGCCGCCGTGCCATCGGCATCTGGGGCACCGTTAAACTGATCCGCAATACCCTCTCCCCACGGTAGCCGGTGCGCTACCGTGTTCTTTTCCCTCCGTTTTCCTGCTTTAACCTTTAGTCAGTTTTTTTGATGTTATCCAGCAGTTTTCCTTGCTTACATCTTTTTCACGCCTCCCCTACACTTCTCTCCATCGAATAGCGAAACAGCCTGATGCCGCGTCATTGCTGGCCTGAGGCGCACAATACCCCACACGGGTGCAGATTGCCCCGGCAAAATAATGGTGAAGAAGATGATGAAGAAATTAGAAGATACCGGTCTGCTGGCGGCACGCATCCTGATGCCAATCCTGTTTATCACGGCGGGTTACGGCAAAATCGGCGGCTACAGCGCCACCCAGCAGTATATGGAAAGCATGGGCGTGCCCGGCTTTATGTTGCCCCTGACCATTTTGCTGGAGTTCGGCGGCGGCCTGGCCATCCTGTTCGGCTTCCTGACCCGTACAACGGCGTTTATCACTGCCATCTTCACGGTGCTGACGGCGCTTATCTTCCACAGTAACTTTGCTGATGGCATGAACCAGATGATGTTTATGAAGAACCTGTCGATTGCAGGGGGCTTCCTGGCGCTGAGCGTGGCCGGTGCCGGTGGTTTCAGCCTGGACGCGCTGCTGAAAAAGCGCCTGCTGGCCGCCAAAACCTTAAGCCGGGCGTGATCCGCTACACTTAACGCAGCACATGATAAGGGTAAGTGCCGGGCCGTTCCCGCCTTGCCCTTTTGCCCCCCGCGAATACTGAAGGAAGGAGAGAATCATGGGACAATTAGTTGACGGTGTCTGGCAGGATACCTGGTATGACACCAAATCAACCGGCGGCCATTTCAAGCGCTCCACCTCACAGTTCCGTAACTGGGTCACCGCGGACGGTGAAGCGGGTGAGCATGGGCGCGGCGGCTTCCGCGCCGAGCCGGATCGCTACCACCTGTATGTCTCCCTCGCCTGCCCGTGGGCGCACCGCACTCTGCTGATGCGCAAACTGAAAGGGCTGGAGACGCTGATCCCGGTGTCGGTGGTACATCCGCTGATGCTGGAAAACGGCTGGACGTTCGGCAGTGATTTCCCGGCCGCCACCGGCGACTCCCTCTACCAGCTTGACTATCTTTATCAGCTCTACCTGAAAGCCCAGCCGGATTACACCGGCCGCGTGACGGTGCCGGTATTGTGGGACAAACAGCAGCAGACCATCGTCAGCAACGAGTCCGCTGACATTATCCGCATGTTCAACAGCGCGTTTGATGCCGTGGGCGCCCGCGCCGGGGATTACTACCCGGAAGCGCTGCGCGGTGAGATCGACGATCTCAACAGCTGGATCTATGACAAGGTGAACAACGGCGTCTACAAAGCCGGGTTTGCCACCAGCCAGGCGGCCTATGACACGGCGGTGGAAGGGGTATTTGAGGCGCTGGATCGGCTGGAACAGATCCTGAGTTTCAAACGTTACCTGACCGGTAACCAGCTCACTGAGGCTGACCTGCGGCTGTGGACCACGCTGGTGCGGTTTGACCCGGTGTATGTCACCCATTTCAAGTGCGATCGCCACCGGATCAGCGATTATCCTAACCTTTACGGCTTCCTGCGTGACATCTACCAGATGCCGGGCATTGAGGAGACGGTGGATCTGGCGCACATCCGCAACCACTACTACCGCAGCCATAAAACCATCAACCCGGCGGGGGTGATCTCCATCGGGCCGGAACAGGATCTGCTGGCAGAACATGGGCGCGATACGCGCTTTGGTACGCCGGAGCGTGACGGGGAAACCGACGGGCTGTAAGGGAAAACGCGCGGGGCCGGGCAGTGATGCCCGGCCCCGCCGCCATTATTGCTGAAGGTGCTGGAACAGTTTCGGGATTTCGCGCAGCATCCAGGCTTTCGCCTCGCCCATGCTGTCACGCCGCCACGCCATGATGATGTCCGTTTCACGGTTGTACTCCGCGCTCACCACCCGCAGCCGCCCCTCGGCGATGTCCTGCTCGACCATCGGGTAAGGCATGGTGGCCACCCCCAGCCCCGCCAGCAACGCCTGCCGCTTCTCCGCAATGGTACTTACCGTCAGCCGCTGCTGTTTGTCGAGCAACTGCACCGTCAGCACCGGGCGCTCGCGGGCGGTGTCTGCTACCGCGATGCCGCGGTATTTCACGCGGGTAATCTCTGACAAAGGCTCCGGCTCCTGGTGGATCGGGTGGTCCGGCGCGGCCACGTAGACGCTCATCAGCTTATACAGCTTGCGGCTGTTGATCTCGGACGAGGAGCGGAAATGCATGTCCGGCGCGATAACGATGTCCGCCCGCCCCTGCTCCAGCCGCTCCCACGCCCCGGCCAGCACTTCGGTCAGCAACGACACCTGGGTGTTGGCTTTTTGCGCCAGCCGCTCAATCAGCGGGAACAGCTGCACGGCAGGCGACAGCGCCTCGCAGACGATGGTGATGTGCGTCTCCCAGCCGCGCGCCAGCGCTTCGGCATCGGTGGTCAGCTTGTCGGCCGCCTCCAGCAGCACCCGGCCGCGCTCCAGCAGCATCCGCCCGACATTGGTGAATTTTGTCCGGTGGCCTGAGCGGTCAAACAGCACCACGTCCAGCTCCTCTTCCAGCTTCTGCATGGTGTAGCTCAGGGCACTCGGCACACGGCCCAGTTCATCCGCGGCGGCGGCAAAACTGCCGCGGCGATCTATTGCATCCATTACGCGTAACGCTTCCAGCGTCAATGCCCGATCTTTGGCCATGATTCTTCTCTGTCAGGATTTTTGAATATGCCAACCAGATTAACTGGCTAACAATCCGGCGTCCAGACGCTTACCATTTCCCTATTGAATAATGAGAGCCTCAGTCATGATTACTTGCAGAGCAGCCACACAGTGCGGGAAAGCGGACTTTGGCTGGCTTAAAGCCCGCTACACCTTCTCGTTCGGCCACTATTTTGACCCCAAACTCATGGGCTATGCCGCGCTGCGCGTCCTGAACCAGGAAGTGCTGGCCCCCGGTGCCGCCCTGCAACCGCGCAGCTACCCCAGGGTGGATGTGCTGAACCTGATATTGCAGGGCGAAGCGGAATACCGCGACAGCCTCGGCAACCATCTGCGTGCGCAGGCCGGTGAGGCACTGCTGCTGGCCACCCGGCAGGATGTGACCTACACCGAACAGAACGTCAGTTCTGACCAGCCGCTGACGCGGATGCAGCTCTGGCTCGACGCCTGCCCGGAGCGGGTGAGCGATGCCCTGCAACACCTGGCGTTGCGCAGCGCCCCTTGCCAGCTGATCGCCTCGCCGGACGGCGCGGACGGCAGCCTGCAACTGCGCCAGCAGGCCTGGGTGCACCAGCTTGACCTGCACGCGGGTGAGCGCCACACCCTGAGTATCCACGGGCCGCGCGCCTACCTGCAATCGATTCATGGCCGGGTGCAGGCGCATAACGCCGCCGGGGATGAACAGCAATTGCTGGCCTGCGGCGACGGGGCATTTATCTATAAAGAGCAGAGCCTGACTATCGTGGCCGAGAGTGCGATGCGCGCCCTGCTGATTGATTTGCCGACCTGATTACCCAATTTCCCGCCGCCCTTGCGGCAGGTTAAGACAGGCATTGCCTGCACACAGCACCTGTACGTTGATAAACCAGAACGTGAATAAACCAGAAAAACAGCGTGATGCACGATGCCCGGCAACCTGAGCTGTGCCGGGGAGCAGGCTTACGCAAACAGCAAAAAGCCCGGATCAGTTGCCTGATCCGGGCTTTTCTATATGGAGTGGAGTTGACCGGTAAGCCGGGTTCTGTCGTGGACAGTCATTCGTCTAGGCCAGCAATCGCTTGCTGGCTCAAGCAGCCTACCCGGGTTCAGTACGGGCCGTACCATGTGAACCCCTATTTGGCCTTGCTCCGGGTGGAGTTTACCGTGCCATGAACTGTTGCCAGCCATGCGGTGCGCTCTTACCGCACCCTTTCACCCTTACCTGATCCCACTTGCGCGGGCCATCGGCGGTTTGCTCTCTGTTGCACTTGTCGTAGGCTTGCGCCTCCCAGGCGTTACCTGGCACCCTGCCCTATGGAGCCCGGACTTTCCTCCCCTCCACCTGTCTCCCCCGAAAGGGACGGCAGTGAAGCGGCGACTGTCTGGTCAACTCCGGCGCGCATATTAGGCGGTTTCGTCCTGAATGTCACCCTCTTGTTGCGCCAGGGCATAACGATAGAGCGAATTCTTCTTCACACCGTGGATCTCCGCCGCCAGCGCTGCCGCCTTTTTCAGCGGCAATTCCGCCTGCAACAACGCCAGCGTACGCAGTGCCTCGGCAGGCAGCGCCTCTTCGGTGGCCTTATGGCCTTCCACAATCAGCACCATCTCGCCTTTGCGGCGGTTCTCATCTTCCAATACCCAGGCCAGCAGCTCGCCCACCGGCGCGCCGTGGATAGACTCCCAGGTTTTGGTCAGCTCACGCGCCAGCACCACGTACCGATCGGCCCCCAGCACCGTCACCATATCGCTCAGGCTGTCGATCAACCGGTGGGTGGACTCGTAAAAGATCAGGGTGCGCGGTTCCTCAATCAACGCCTGTAGCGTATCCTTGCGCGCCTTGGTTTTGGCAGGCAGGAACCCTTCATAGCAGAAGCGGTCTGAGGCCAGGCCGGCGGCAGAGAGCGCCGCGATGGCGGCGCAGGCCCCCGGCAACGGCACCACACGGATACCGGCCTCACGGCAGCGGCGCACCAGGTGGTAGCCCGGATCGTTAATCAGCGGTGTGCCTGCATCAGACACCAGCGCAATGCTCTGCCCTTCCTGCAATTTCGCCAGCAGCAGTTCCGCTTTCTGCTGTTCATTGTGGTCGTGAAGTGCGAAGAGTCGCGCATTTATTGCAAAATGTTGTAACAGCAGGCCGGTATGGCGCGTATCTTCAGCAGCAACCAGATCCACGCCCTGAAGAACCGCCAGCGCCCGCTGGGTGATGTCACCCAGATTGCCGATAGGGGTCGGCACTACATAAAGCGTTGATGCAGAAATCACTGCCTGATCGTGTTGATTCATTGTTTCGTCCGGAATGCCGATTTAATATTGAGCATCTTGAAAAAAACATCACTGGATACAGTATGCTTTCCTCACATGTCGTTCGACGCCGTAAAGGGCGCTTTGTGCCTGTTCTGCTGGCCGCCCTGATTGCTGCCGGCTGTCAAGGCCCGTCAACCCAGGCCCCGGCCGTCAACATCCAGGACGCGGCAACCGCCGGTTCTGATTACTATCTGCAACAGATGCAGCAAAGCGGCGATGATAACAAGGCTGACTGGCAATTACTCGCCATTCGCGCCCTGCTGAATGAGAAGAAGCTGCCGCAGGCAGCCGAACAGCTCGGCAAACTACCGCAGACGCTCAGTGATGTCCAACGGCAGGAACAGCAACTGCTGACCGCCGAACTGCAACTGGCCCAGGGCAACGCCCCGGCCGCCGCCGGCACGCTGGACGCCCTCCACCCGGATCTGCTCTCTGCCAGCCAGCGCGCCCGTTACTATCAGGCGCTGATTGCTGCCAGCCAGGCGCGCCCCGGTTTGCCGTTGATCCGCGCGTACATTGCGCAGGAACCAACGCTGAGCGGCCAGCCGCATCAGGACAACCTCGACCGTACCTGGATGGCGCTGACCCAGCTGACCCCGCAGGATCTCAGCACGCTGGCGATCAATGCGGATGAGAATGTGTTGCAGGGCTGGCTCGACCTGTTGCGGGTTTATCAGGACAATATGCAAAACCCGGACGCCCTGAAATCCGGCATCCGGGAGTGGCAGACCCGCTACCCGCAAAACCCGGCCGCCAAAACCTTGCCGACCCAGCTGAATAATGTGCTCAACTTCCAGCAGGCCTCCACCGCGAAAGTTGCCCTGTTCCTGCCGCTGAGCGGCCAGGCGCAGGTGTTCGGCAACGCCATCCAGCAGGGCTTTATGGCGGCGCAGAATGGTGTACAGGCCACCCCACCGGCCGCTGCACCTGCCCCGGCTGACCCGGCCGCCGCACCTGCTGACCCGAACGCGGCCCCGGCTGACCCGGATGCGGCCGTCAGCCCGTCGGCACCACCCGCTGATACCGCAGCCGCCCCGGCTGAACCGGCCCCTGCTCCGGTCGCCCCGGCCCCGGCCGTCAGTAATACACAGGTCAAAGTGTATGACACCGACAGCCAGCCGCTGCCCGCGTTGCTGGCGCAGGCGCAACAGGATGGCGCCACGCTGGTGGTTGGCCCGCTGCTGAAAAGCCACGTTGAGCAGCTCGCCACCACCCAGACGCCGTTGAATATCCTGGCGCTGAACCAGCCGGAGAAGGTCACTAACCTGCCGAACCTCTGCTATTTCGCGCTGTCGCCGGAAGATGAGGCGCGCGACGCAGCCCGCCATATCTGGGCGCAACACAAACAGATGCCGCTGGTGCTGGCCCCGCGCGGCAGCCTGGGCGACCGGATTGCCACCGCCTTTGCCGATGAGTGGCAAAAACAGGGCGGCCAGACAGTGCTGAAACAGGGCTTTGGCTCCACCGGCGAACTCAAGCAGGCAATCAACAGCGGCGCAGGCATCCGCCTGACCGGCACGCCGGTTAACCCGGCCCCGGTCGCCGCGCCTGCGGAGCCGCAGGGCGTGACCATCGGCGGCATTACCATTCCGGCACCGCCGACCGATGCGCAGATCAGCGCCTCTGCTGCGCCGTCCGGCAATGTGGATGCGGTCTACATCATCGCCACGCAGGATGAGATGACGCTGATCAAGCCGATGATCGACATGTCCACCAGCTCCCGCAGCAAAACCGCGCTCTACGCCAGCTCCCGCAGCTATCAGGCCGGGGCCGGCCCGGATTACCGGCTGGAGATGGAAGGGTTGCAGTTCAGCGACATCCCACTGCTGGCCGGGGCCAACCCGCAGCTGATGCAGCAGGCCAGCGCGCAATTCCGCAATGACTACTCGCTGGTACGGCTCTATGCAATGGGAATGGATGCCTGGACGCTGGCGAATCATTTCGCTGAACTCCGCCAGATCCCCGGCTTCCAGTTGCCCGGCACCACCGGTGGCCTGAGCGCCAACAGTGACTGTGTGATCCACCGCCAGTTGCCGTGGCTGCAATACCGCGGCGGCGCGCTGGTCGCCGCCAACTGATGGCCCGCGCCGGGGCGCGTTGCCCCGGCCGGGTGAAGAGGGGAAGTAGACAACCGCTGCTTTTCCCCTCAGCATGAAGACAGGACAGACGCCATGCTGACCTCCCCCCCAGGGACACGCGACACCGGCATCGCCTATGAGCAACAGGCACGCCGCTATCTGGAACGGGCCGGCCTGCGGTTTGAGGCTGCCAATGTCAGGGTACGCGGCGGTGAGCTGGACCTCATCATGCGTGACCGGGATACCTGGGTATTTGTGGAGGTACGCTACCGGCGCAGCGCCGCGTTCGGCGGTGCGGCTGCCAGCATCACCCGGCAGAAGCGTCAGCGCCTGTTGTATGCGGCCAGCGTCTGGCTGGCCCGGCGGCAGGCCAGTTTTGACACCTCACCTTGCCGTTTTGATGTGCTGGCCATCACCGGCGAATGCCTGGAATGGTTGCCCAATGCCTTCAATGCGGAATGATATGTTAACCGGTGCTCCCGCCCGGCCCTTTTACTGACTGGATTAACTCACGTGCTGGAAAGAATCAAAGCCTGCTTTACCGAAAGCATCCAAACCCAGATCGCAGCGGCGGAAGCCCTGCCCGATGCCATCTCCCGTGCGGCTCTGACGCTGGTGCAATCCCTGCTGAACGGTAACAAAATCCTCTGCTGCGGCAACGGCACCTCTGCCGCCAATGCCCAGCACTTTGCCGCCAGCATGATCAACCGTTTTGAGACTGAGCGCCCCAGCCTGCCCGCCATTGCCCTCAGTGCGGACAACATTGTGTTAACCGCCATCACCAACGACCGGCTGCATGATGAGGTCTATGCCAAACAGGTCCGCGCCCTGGGCCACGCCGGGGACGTGCTGCTGGCTATTTCGACCCGCGGCAACAGCCGTGATATTGTGAAAGCGGTTGAAGCAGCGGTCACCCGTGACATGACGATTGTCGCGCTCACCGGGTACGATGGCGGCGAACTGGCGGGATTACTCGGCCAACAGGATGTCGAGATCCGTATTCCCTCCCACCGCAGCGCACGCATTCAGGAGATGCATATGCTCACCGTGAATTGCCTGTGTGATCTGATAGATAACACCCTGTTTCCTCACCAGGATGATTAAGGAGCACCAATGAAGGTTCGATTAACACTGGCTGTGTTGTGCAGCGCCCTGCTGTTGCAGGGTTGCGTCGGCGCTGTGGTGGTTGGCAGCGCGGCCGTAGCCACCAAAACCGCGACGGACCCCCGCACTGTGGGCACCCAGGTTGATGATGAAACGCTGGAAGCGCGTGTCAGCAACGCCCTGAGCAAAGACCAGCAACTTAAGAAAGAGGCGCGCGTGGTGGTCACGGCGTATCAGGGCAAAGTGCTGCTGACCGGCCAGGCCCCGACCACTGACCTCGCGACCCGCGCCAAGCAAATCGCGATGGGTGTAGACGGCGCACGCGAAGTCTATAACGAAATTCGTCAGGGCACCCCGGTAAGCCTGGGCACCGCCTCGTCAGACACCTGGATCACCACCAAAGTCCGTTCGCAATTGCTGACCAGCGACACGGTGAAATCCTCAAACGTCAAAGTAACTACCGAGAATGGCGAAGTGTTCCTGCTGGGGCTGGTAACGCCAAAGGAAGGCCAGTCCGCCGCGCAGATTGCCAGCCAGGTCAGCGGGGTGAAACATGTCACCACCGCCTTTACCGACCTGAAATAACCGCGCGTGACTGCTGACGGGTGCCATCACGGCACCCGTTTTTTTATGCATTTTTTGGGGGTAACCACAGAGGCCGCGTTGGGGCATCCGTCCCTGAGAGAGCGGATATGGCCGGCAGCATCAAGGCACCGGCCGGGGGAAGGTGGCCGGCAGCGCGGATGCCGGTCACCGGGCGGGTTTTAATGCCGCAGGGTTGCCTTAATAGCGGAGCTTGCCTGAATGGTCAGGCTTACCTTAATGGCAGGCCTTGCCTGAGTGGCAGGAGTACGCTCAGTGGCCGGGCTCACCGCATTAAAGAAGCGGATTTCCGTGGAAAACAGCGGGCGCGTATCGCCCGGCTGCTTTTCCCTGTGCCCGCACTATAACTGGTGTGCCCGCAGGAACCCTTCCCCACCCAGTTGCCGCATCTGGCGTAAAATCCACTGCTGGCGGCCCCGTACATAGGCTGAGGGGGCCGTGACCTTATAGCGGTGCGGGTTGGGCAGCACGGCGGCCAGTAATGCGGCTTCAGAGGCAGTCAGGCGGCTGGCAGGTTTATGGAAATAGGTGCGTGCGGCCTGTTCCACCCCAAATACCCCGTCGCCCAGCTCCACGATGTTAAGGTAAACCGTCAGGATGCGCCGCTTTGTCCAGACCAGCTCAATCCCGGCGGTCAGCCCGGCCTCCAGCCCTTTACGCACCCAGCTTCGCCCATCCCACAGCAGCAGGTTTTTCGCGGTTTGCTGGGTCAGCGTCGATGCCCCGCGCAGCGAACTGCCCCGGCGCTCATTATGTGACAGCGCTGACTGGATCGCGGCGACATCAAACCCCCAGTGTTCCGGGAAGCGCTGGTCCTCTGCCGCCATCACCGCCAGCGCCATCGCCGGGGAGATTTCCTCCATCGGCACCCAGTCGGAATGGGCAACGTAGCTAACGTTACCCGTAAACCAGGCGCTCAGCTGGCGTTCCAGCATCACGGCAGAAAACGGGACCGGCATCACGGAAAAGATCAGGATCAGGCCTGCCCAGAGCGTAATTATCCCGCCTGCCAGCCATTTAAGGCCGCGTAGCCAAAAGCGTGCACCCCAGGGATGCTGTTTGCGCCACATAATCACGCACCTAAAATACGTGTTATGAGCTTATCAATTCCTTGTGAAATATCTGCAACAGAACCGCCTGCCAGAAAGCCCGGTGTGGTCATTATGCGGTGATCATCGTCAATCACGATGTCGTCCGCAGGACAAATCACTGCTTCACCGCCTAATTCCTCAATCAGTTCCGCGCAATCGGGATCGTTCCCTAATGTGACCCTGACCGGAGCCTGCGCCAGCAAGGGCGCCAGGGCAGCACATTTCCCCACCAGACCTATTGTTAACTCTTGCTTATATATTTCCGTGAAGAAGTCCATATAAGCCTGGCTCGACGGCGTCTGTTCGATACTATTTTCTTTCGTTTTAAAGTAAACCGGTACACCGTTTGCAGATAAAATAAGAAGTGCCTCCGGCATAAATTTTTCTCTTTCTGAGAGGTCTGACAAGGGGTAGGAGGTCAGTCCAGTGAAGAGATCTGCTACCTTGCTTCCCTCCTTTTCTGCCGTTTGATTATTAGCTTTATTATCAATAGCTTGATCTGATAAAAAAGTGAAAAAAGTCGCCGTGGCGCCGTGGTTTTTCAGCGTGTTTATGACTAATTCTGTTTCATTGATCTCATTTTTATCTGAAAAAGCGTCTCCACAGATGACAACCCCAATCCTTTTCATTTTCCGCCTCCGAAATTTCTTAAAACAACTGCTTGAAGTTTTGTACGAATAAAGACTAATCTACATCACAGATTTTAATGTTTCCTTGAACAAACGCGGCGTCTTTTGCTATTGTTGAAAAACAGTAAAATTTTATTGTGAAAAGTTACCAAAACCTGCGATACCGAAAACCCTCTGATAAGAATCTTCGTGGGTGACCGATTTCCCTGGTGTTGGCGCAGTATTCGCGCACCCCGGCTTAGGCTGGGGTCATTTTTTTCTATGACCCCCACTTTTTTCTGATGCTGCGGCACAGCGTTTTTTCGGCCCCCGGCCTGCTTACGCTGCCCCGTTCCGGTTACGCCTGTTCCGCTTTCGCGACCCATTCACGTAGTACCTGCACATCCTGCGGCCACTCTTGTTTCAGCTCATCGACCCAATCCTGCACGTTGTCCCACCAGGCTGGCAGTGACGGCGTCTGGATCTGCTGTGCCAGTTGCTGAAGGTGCTTCAGCCCCACCGACCCTGCCGCCCCTTTGATTTTATGCGCCTCTTCAGCAATCCCTTTCTCGTCACGCGCGGTCATGTTGGAATCCAGCACCGCCAGGTAGCCCGGCATCATCTGCTCAAACATCTCCAGGCTCTGGTGGATAAGCTGCGGCCCGACCAACTCCATGTACTGCTCCAGCATCGCGACATCAAGAAGTGACTCGTTGGTTTGCATACTTTTTGGCTCCATTTTTTTGCCGGAATGGCGTGGGGGATGATCCCAGAAATGTTTAATCATGGCAGTCAGCGCCGGGACGGAGAGCGGTTTGCTCAGGACGTCATCCATGCCTGCCTCAAGGTATTCGCTTTTGTCTTTCAGCACGTTGGCCGTCAGGGCCACCAGCGGCGGCAGCACCTGATCAACATATTGTTCACGCAGGGTGCGGGCAATATCCAGCCCGGTCATGTCCGGCAGCTGGATGTCCAGCAGCACCAGGTCAAATTCATCCGGATTAAACATCGCCAGCGCATCATGGCCGTTCATGGCCACCTCCACGCTGTTGCCGAGCTTCTCCAGCACTGAACGGGCCACCACCACGTTCAGCTCGATATCTTCGACCAGCAACACATGCAGCGCCGGCAGCGGCAAGGCTTCCGGCTCCTCGCGGCTGGCGGGTTTTTCTTCCAGCGACGGCGCGGTGATGGTCAGGGTGAAGCAAGAGCCGTGCCCCGGCTGGCTGCGCACGGTGATGTCGCCGCCCATGCTCTGTGCCAGCCGCCGTGATACCGCCAGGCCAATGCCGGTGCCGGTGGCGGGCTTGCCGCCGTGCTGATCTTTCACCTGGTAATACATGGCGAAGATTTTGTCCTGCTCATCCTGCGGGATACCCATGCCGGAATCTTCCACCTCAAAGCGCAGGCGGTTATGCGGCTCATGCCAGACACGCACCACAATCTGCCCTTGCTGGGTGAATTTCACCGCGTTGCCAATCAGGTTCCAGAGGATCTGGCGCAGCCGGGTACCGTCGGTGAGGATTTTTTCCGGCAGCGGCGGGTGTGGCTCCATCACAAACTTCAGCCCTTTCGGCTGCACCAGCAGGCCGGTCAGGTTTTCCAGATCGGCCAGGAAGCCGGTGAAATCGACCGGCTGGTTGTCCAACTGCACTTTACGGCGTTCAATTTTGTCCATTTCGATGATGTCATTGAAAATGTTGCCGAGGGTGATGGCGCTGACGTGGATCGTCTTCAGGTAATTGTGTTGCTCATCATTCAGATCAGTATCGAGCAGAATACGGCTAAGGCCAACAATGCCGTTAAGCGGCGTACGCAGCTCGTGGCTGATGGTGGAGATAAAGGTGGTCTTCTCCCGGCTGGCGTTCTCCAGCGCGTCCTGGTAGCGCTTACGCTCGGTAATATCGCGGCCAAAGCCCATCAGCCCGTGGCGTTTGCCGATACGGTCATAAAACGGCACTTTGCGCAGCTCGAAACAGGCTTTGCGCCCGTCCGGGTAGACCAGCCACTGCTCGTAAGTCAGCGAGACGTTATGGCGGAAGACTTTTTCGTCGGTCTCCACCACTTTGGCGGCGATGTCAGGCGTGTAGACATCATACGGCGTCAGGCCGATCAGCTGTTTCTCGCTGCGGCCGGTCAGCAGCTCCATCGCCCGGTTGCAGCCGGAGAATTCTTTGTCTTCATTACGGTAATAGACCAGATCGGGCGAGGCATCCAGGAAAGAGCGCAGCAGTGCCGATTGCTGGCTCAGTTCAATCTGGGCCTGTTCACGGTGCGCCATCTCCAGCTTCAGCTTGTCCACCACCGCAAGGCGCGCCTCTTCCGCCCGGATACGGTCAGTGATCTCCTGGTTAAGCTGGGTGATGTTCTCCTGCAACTGGTGGTTCAGCTCCAGGTCGCGGTGGCGCATCTCTTCCAGCTTGTCCACCAGCCGCGAAAGCCGTTGCCGCGACTCTTCCAGTTGCTCGACCACCACAGACAGAAAGTAAACCGCCCACGGGGTGATCAGCAGGCCAAAGAAGATCGAGCGCACCACATCGATACTCTCGACCTGACCGCGCAACAGCATGGTGACGGCCATCTGGACGATCATCGCCAGCACCACCAACGCCGAGGCCAGCAACAGTGAGAACCGGATTAACCCCAGCTTCACCATCAGATCCACATAATACTGGGCCAATGCCCTGATTTGCTTCATACCTGCTCCTGTCTAACATCTTGCGGTAAATCATACCGTACTTTGCCCGGCAGGGCGGGCACCAACCGCCTGGCCCGGCAAGAGTTTCTTCAGGCTGCGAGATATTACGCAAATTTCGTGGCCGGCGGCCAAAACCGGCGATCGCCCGGCAGCGCCGCGCCCTGCCCGCCATGCTGTTGCAGATAACGGTGGAGTTCCACCTGCGCCGTCCAGCGGTTTTCACACCACAGCGGGGCCAACAGCGTGGGCCGCCGGGCGCTGGCAGAGAGGCGGTGGAAGATCACCTCCGGCGGGGTATGGCGCACCAGCTCACCGGCAATCTGTACATACTCCTCCAGCGGCAACGCAGCCAGCCGCCCGGCCTGCCAGGCACGCGCCAGCGTGCTGCCGGTGACGATGTGCAGCGGGTGGAGTTTTATGCCGTCGATGCCGCTCTCCAGCACGCGATCCAGCGTTTGTTGTGCCATCGGGCCGGTTTCACCGGGCAGCCCCACGATCAGGTGAGCGCAGACCAGAATGCCCCGTGACCGGGCGCGCTGCACGGTGTGCTGGTAACAGCGGAAATCATGGCCGCGGTTTATGCGCCGCAGGGTGGCGTCATGGGCGGTTTGCAGCCCCAGCTCCAGCCACACTTCATACCCCTGCGCCCGGTAGCCGGCCAGCAGGTCAAGCACCGCGTCCGGCACGCAGTCCGGCCGGGTGCCGACACACAACCCGACCATATCCGCCTGCTGCAAAGCCTGCTGGTACATTTGCCGCAGCAGCTGGGTTTCTGCATAGGTGCTGGTGTAGGCCTGGAAATAGGCGAGGTAACGGCGTGCGCGGTTGACCCTGGCAGCCTGCGCCGCCAGCTGCTCCGCAATGCTGAGCTGCGCGGCCGCCTCATCGGCAAAGGAGGCGACGTTGCAGAACGTGCAGCCGCCGCGCCCCAGGGTGCCGTCCCGGTTGGGGCAACTAAAGCCGCCGTGCAGCGTCAGTTTATGGACTTTCTCGCCAAAGCGGCGCTGTAAATAAGGGCCGAACATATTGACTAAGTCGGGCAGTTGCATGATGGTATTTTTGCCTCAGAAAAAGCCCAACACTTTAGCGGCAAATCACTTTTCCTATTATGATGCCGGTCAAGTCCCTCCCCACCGCGACACCTCCGGAATAAAAATTCACTATAAACGATAATTAATTCATCTCTGGCCTGATGAATTCTTCTTATCTGCCTCAGGGGGATCATGAGAGAAAATGAAGGGGTAAAAAACAGTGTCAAACCACATACAACGGGGGTTTACCAGAATATAATTCTGCCATTATTACCCGCACTAGCATGGTGCAGAGATTTGGGCCTTGCACTATAGTGATACAGCTCACAACCAACCCACCCCGGCGGCGAGTTTCTGACCGATAAAAACACCTCTATTTTTCTTATATTTCATAGAATTAACTCATTAAAATCACAAAAACGCATATCTTAAATACACATTTGACCTGCCTGTTCTTTCTCGCTAAGTTGGACATCCGCTGGAAGCATTCTCGACGGGGCAACAACTCGTCATACTTATGCAGTTATTGAAGACTCCCTCATTAAACAAGTCATAACCCGCTTGTGAGCGCCATCACAAGAGGCCATCGACGGAGGACGTCAGGCCGCGTAATTACGTGCCGGTCATGCAGGTAACCGCCTGCCCCTCCTGAAGATTTGCCCCTTGCCGTCGGCAGTCAAGAGTCACGTAGAGCCTGGGGAGGTTCCTGATATGTTGTACGATGCATCCCAAGAGAGGGATAACTGTGGTTTCGGCCTGATCGCCCACATAGAAGGCGAACCTAGCCACAAGGTGGTACGCACCGCCATTCACGCACTGGCGCGTATGCAACACCGTGGTGCAATTCTTGCCGACGGCAAAACCGGTGACGGCTGTGGCCTGCTGCTGCAAAAGCCGGACCGCTTTTACCGCATGGTGGCCGAAGAGCGTGGCTGGCGTCTGGCCAAGAACTACGCCGTAGGCATGATGTTCCTCAGCAAAAACGAGGACGACGCCCGCGCCAGCCGCCGCATTGTGGAAGAGGAACTGCAAAACGAGACCCTGTCGGTGGTGGGCTGGCGCGACGTGCCGACCAACCCGGACGTGCTCGGCGAGATTGCCCTCTCCTCCCTGCCCCGTATTGAGCAGATCTTTGTGAATGCCCCGGCCGGCTGGCGTCCGCGTGATATGGAGCGCCGCCTCTATATGGCCCGCCGCCGGATTGAAAAGCGCATTCAGGACAACGAATTCTACGTGTGCAGCCTGTCGAACCTGGTGACGATCTATAAAGGGTTGTGCATGCCGGCCGACTTGCCGCGCTTCTATCTGGATCTGGCTGACCTGCGGATGGAATCGGCAATCTGCCTGTTCCACCAGCGCTTCTCCACCAACACCGTGCCGCGCTGGAAGCTCGCGCAGCCGTTCCGCTACCTGGCGCATAACGGCGAGATCAACACCATTGCCGGTAACCGCCAATGGGCGCGTGCGCGCGGCTATAAATTCAAGACCCCGCTGATCCCTGACCTGCAGGATGCCGCGCCGTTCGTCAACGAGAGCGGTTCCGACTCCAGCTCGCTCGACAACATGCTGGAACTGTTCCTGAGCGGCGGGATGGACCTGGTACGCGCCATGCGCCTGCTGGTGCCGCCTGCCTGGCAGCAGAACCCGGACATGGACAGCGACCTGCGCGCGTTCTTTGACTTCAACTCCATGCACATGGAGCCGTGGGACGGCCCGGCCGGTATCGTGCTCTCTGACGGGCGCTACGCAGCCTGTAACCTCGACCGTAACGGCCTGCGCCCGGCGCGCTATGTCATCACCAAAGACAAGCTGATCACCTGTGCCTCGGAAGTCGGCATCTGGGATTACCAGCCGGACGAAGTGATTGAAAAAGGGCGCGTCGGCCCCGGCGAGCTGATGGTGATCGACACCCGCAGCGGCCGCATTCTGCACTCGGCAGAAACCGACAATGACCTGAAAAGCCGCCACCCCTATAAAGAGTGGATGGAGAAAAACGTCAAACGCCTGGTGCCGTTCGAAGACCTGCCGGAAGATCAGGTAGGCCGCCGCGAGCTGGACGATGCGCAGCTGGAAACCTACCAGAAGCAGTTCGGCTACAGCAGTGAAGAACTGGACCAGATTATCCGCGTGCTGGGCGAGAACGGCCAGGAAGCGGTCGGGTCGATGGGCGATGATACGCCGTTCGCCGTGCTCTCCAGCCGCCCGCGTGTGATCTATGACTATTTCCGCCAGCAGTTCGCGCAGGTAACCAACCCGCCGATTGACCCGCTGCGTGAAGCGCATGTGATGTCACTGGCGACCAGCATCGGCCGTGAAATGAACGTCTTCTTTGAAGCGGAAGGCCAGTCCCACCGCCTGAGCTTCAAGTCGCCGATTCTGCTCTACTCGGACTTCACCCAGCTGACGTCGCTGGAAGGTGAATACTATCGCGCCGAAACGCTGGACCTGACCTACAACCCGGCGGTACAGGATCTGGAAAGCATGATCCGTGACCTGTGTGACCAGGCGGAACATAAAGTGCGTGACGGTGCCGTGCTGCTGGTGCTCTCTGACCGCGCCATCGCCCCGGACCGCCTGCCGGTACCGGCCCCGATGGCTGTGGGTGCCATCCAGACGCGTCTGGTGGAGAAGAACCTGCGCTGTGACGCCAACCTGATTGTGGAAACGGCCAGCGCCCGCGACCCGCACCACTTTGCCGTGCTGCTCGGGTTCGGTGCCACCGCGATCTACCCGTACCTGGCTTACGAGACGCTGGCGAAGCTGGTGGACTCACGCGCCATCGACAAGAAATACCGCGAAGTGATGCTGAACTACCGCAACGGCATCAACAAGGGGCTGTACAAGATCATGTCCAAAATGGGCATCTCGACCGTCGCCTCTTACCGCTGTTCCAAACTGTTTGAAGCGGTCGGCCTGCACCGTAAGCTGAGCGACCTCTGCTTCCAGGGCGTGGTCAGCCGCATCGGCGGGGCCAACTTCAGCGATTTTGAACAAGATCTGCAAAACCTGGCCAAGCGCGCCTGGCTGAAGCGTAAGCCGCTGGATCAGGGCGGGCTGCTGAAGTTCGTGTACGGCGGCGAGTACCACATGTACAACCCGGACGTGGTGCGCACCCTGCAAAATGCCGTGCATACCGGCGAGTACAGCGACTACCAGCAGTACGCGAAGCTGGTGAACGAGCGCCCGGCGTCGACATTGCGCGATCTGCTGGCGATCAAACCATCGGGTGAGCCGATCACGCTGGATCAGGTCGAGCCGGCAGAGAATCTCTACAAACGCTTTGATACCGCGGCGATGTCCATCGGCGCGCTCAGCCCGGAGGCCCATGAGTCCCTGGCGGAAGCGATGAACAGCCTCGGCGGCTTCTCCAACTCCGGCGAAGGCGGCGAAGACCCGGCGCGTTACGGCACCAATAAAGTCTCCCGCATCAAGCAGGTGGCCTCAGGCCGCTTCGGCGTGACGCCTGCCTACCTGGTCAATGCCGACGTCATCCAGGTGAAAGTGGCGCAAGGCGCGAAGCCGGGTGAAGGCGGCCAGTTGCCGGGCGACAAAGTCACGCCGTATATCGCCAAGCTGCGTTATTCGGTGCCGGGCGTGACGCTGATCTCCCCGCCGCCGCACCACGATATCTATTCGATCGAGGATCTGGCCCAGCTGATCTTTGACCTGAAACAGGTCAACCCGAAGGCACTGATTTCGGTGAAGCTGGTGTCTGAGCCGGGTGTCGGCACCATTGCCGTGGGCGTGGCGAAAGCCTATGCCGATTTGATCACCATCGCCGGGTATGACGGCGGCACCGGTGCCAGCCCGCTGTCATCGGTGAAGTATGCCGGTTGCCCGTGGGAACTGGGGCTGGTGGAAACGCAACAGGCGCTGGTGGCCAACGGCCTGCGCCACAAAATCCGCCTGCAGGTGGATGGCGGCCTGAAAACCGGCGTGGACATCATTAAAGCCGCGATCCTGGGGGCAGAGAGCTTCGGCTTCGGCACCGGCCCGATGGTCGCGCTGGGCTGCAAATACCTGCGTATCTGCCACCTGAACAACTGTGCGACCGGTGTGGCGACTCAGGATGACAAACTGCGCCGTGATCACTACCACGGCCTGCCGCTGCGCGTGACGAACTATTTCCACTTCATCGCACGGGAAACGCGTGAAATCATGGCATCACTGGGCGTCAGCCGCCTGGTTGACCTGATTGGCCGCACCGACCTGCTGGAGGAGCTGGAAGGCTTCACCGCCAAGCAGAATAAGTTGGACCTGGCCCCGATGCTGAAAACTGCCCAGCCGCATCCGGGCAAGGCGCTTTACTGCACCGAAAGCAGCAACCCGCCGTTTGATCCGGGCCTGCTGAACAAAGCGCTGCTGGAACAGGCCGCGCCGTACGTGGAAAAACGCCAGAGCAAGACGTTCTACTTCGACATCCGTAACACCGATCGCTCAGTGGGCGCGCTGCTCTCCGGGGCGATTGCTGAGAAGCACGGCGACCAGGGCATGGCCTCGGATCCGATCACCGCTCACTTCTCCGGTACCGCCGGCCAGAGCTTCGGCGTCTGGAATGCGGGCGGCGTGGATCTGATGCTGACCGGCGACGCCAACGACTACGTCGGCAAAGGCATGGCCGGCGGCCGGATCTCGGTACGCCCGCCGGTGGGTTCCGCGTTCCGCAGCCATGAAGCCAGCATCATCGGTAACACCTGCCTGTATGGTGCGACCGGCGGCAAACTGTTCGCGGCAGGCCGGGCGGGTGAACGCTTCGCCGTGCGTAACTCCGGGGCCATCACCGTGGTGGAAGGCATCGGTGACAACGGCTGTGAATACATGACCGGCGGCATCGTGTGCGTGCTCGGGAAAACCGGCGTCAACTTCGGCGCAGGCATGACCGGCGGCTTCGCCTACGTGCTGGACGAAGATGGCGAGTTCCGCAAACGCGTCAACCCGGAGCTGGTCGAGATTTTGGATGTGGATCAGCTGGCTATCCATGAAGAACACCTGCGCGGCCTGATTACGGAACATGTGCAACTGACCGGCTCCAGCCGCGGCGAAGAAATGCTCGCCAACTGGCCGGTGTGGTCTGCGAAGTTCGCCCTGGTGAAACCGAAGTCCAGTGATGTCAAAGCATTGTTGGGTCACCGCAGTCGTTCCGCAGCTGAGCTGCGGGTACAAGCGCAGTAAGAGGTTTTCGATGAGTCAAAACGTTTATCAATTTATCGATTTGCAGCGCGTTGATCCGCCAAAGAAAGCGCTGAAGATTCGGAAAATTGAGTTTGTAGAAATTTATGAGCCGTTTTCTGATACCCAGGCCCAGTCGCAGGCCGATCGCTGCATCGCGTGTGGTAACCCTTATTGCGAATGGAAGTGCCCGGTTCATAACTATATTCCGAACTGGCTGAAGCTGGCGAACGAAGGCCGCATTATGGAAGCGGCAGACCTCGCCCACCAGACCAACAGCCTGCCGGAAGTGTGCGGGCGCGTCTGCCCGCAGGATCGCCTGTGCGAAGGCTCCTGCACGCTGAACGATGAGTTCGGCGCGGTGACCATCGGTAACATCGAGCGCTACATCAACGATAAAGCGATCGAGATGGGCTGGCGGCCGGATATGTCCCACGTTAAACCCACCGGCAAGCGCGTGGCGATTGTCGGTGCCGGCCCGGCCGGGCTGGCCTGTGCAGACGTGCTGACGCGCAACGGGGTGAAGGCAGTGGTGTATGACCGTCACCCGGAGATCGGTGGTTTGCTGACGTTCGGCATCCCGGCGTTCAAACTGGAAAAATCGGTGATGACCACCCGCCGCGAGATTTTCACCGGCATGGGCATTGAGTTCCAGCTGAATACTGAAGTCGGCAAAGACATCACCATGGACGCTTTGCTGGCAGAGTACGACGCGGTGTTCCTCGGCGTCGGGACGTATCAGTCCATGCGCGGCGGGCTGGAAAATGAGGATTCGCCGGGCGTGTACGATGCGCTGCCGTTCCTGATTGCCAATACCAAGCAGCTGATGGGCTTTGAAGCACAGCCGGACGAGCCTTACATCAACATGGAAGGCAAACGCGTGGTGGTGCTGGGCGGCGGCGATACGGCGATGGACTGCGTGCGCACCTCCATCCGCCAGGGTGCGTTGCACGTGACCTGTGCCTACCGCCGTGACGAAGAGAACATGCCCGGTTCGCGCCGCGAAGTGAAAAACGCGCGTGAAGAGGGTGTGGAGTTCAAATTCAATGTGCAGCCGCTGAGCATTGTGCTGGACAGCCAGGGCCGGGTGTGCGGCGTGAAGATGGTGCGTACCCAACTGGGCGCGGCCGATGCGGCCGGGCGCCGCCGGGCTGAAATCGTGCCGGGCTCTGAGCATACAATGGATGCCGACGCCGTGGTGATGGCCTTTGGTTTCCGCCCGCACAGCATGGAATGGCTGGCGGCGCACGATGTGGAGCTGGATAACCAGGGCCGCATCGTGGCACCGGAAGCGGTCGAAAACGCCTTCCAGACCAGCAACCCGAAAATCTTCGCCGGTGGCGATGCGGTACGCGGCTCTGACCTGGTGGTCACGGCGATTGCCGAAGGCCGGAAAGCGGCAGACGGCATCATGAACTACCTGGAAGTGTAAGCGGCGTCTCTTACCGCGCACTCCACCGAAAGGGGCCTTCACGGCCCCTTTTTTATTGCCGTCCTGCCAGACATAAAACGTCGCGCCATAAAAAAAGCCCCGCCGGAGCGGGGCTTTTTGATGCGGTATGAAGGGTTACTTCACGACCCGCAGGGCCGGGCGGCCGCCACGTGGCGGTTGCGGCGGTTCGTCATCCGAATCATTGCTGTTATCGGGACGATCGCCGTCAATCACGGACATGGTAGGCTCTGGCGCGGCGCCCTCTTCCCCAGGCGCCTCAAACATGCCTTCTTCTTCGTAGGCAGGTTCCGGCTCGAACATGGTACCGGCCCCGTTTTCACGGGCGTAAATCGCCAACACAGCGGCAATCGGAACATTCACCTGACGCGGCACACCCCCGAAGCGGGCATTGAAACGGACGTCGTCCGTGCCCAACTCCAGATTCCCTACCGCGCGCGGTGCAATGTTCAGCACGATTTGGCCGTCACGGGCAAACTCCATCGGTACCATAACACCTGGGCGCGTGACATCCACCACCAGGTGCGGCGTCAGCTGGTTGTCGAGCAACCAGTCATAGAACGCACGCAACAGGTACGGACGACGCGGAGACATGTGCGACATCTCCATCTGAATTAACCCCGAGTATGTAAACGCATTTCGCGTTCAGCTTCAGTCAGCGACGCCAGGAAGGCATCACGTTCAAAGACGCGGGTCATGTACCCTTTCAGCTCTTTGGAGCCGGCGCCGGTAAGCTCAATGCCCAGTTGCGGCAGACGCCACAACAGCGGTGCCAGGTAGCAATCTACCAGGCTGAATTCATCACTTAAGAAGAAAGGCTTCAACGTAAAGACCGGCGCGATTTCAATCAGCGCTTCACGGAGCTGTTTACGGGCTGCTTCTGCTTCCTGGCCGCTGCTCTGTTCGATTTTGTACATCAGCGAATACCAGTCTTTCTCGATGCGGCGCATCCACAGGCGGCTTTCGCCACGCGCAACCGGGTAAACCGGCATCAGCGGCGGGTGTGGGAAACGCTCATCCAGGTATTCCATGATGATGCGGGATTCATACAGCGTCAGTTCACGATCAACCAGCGTTGGTACAGATTGATAAGGGTTGAGGTCAATCAGATCCTGCGGCAGATTTCCCATATCTACCTGCTCGATCTCGACACTGACACCTTTCTCCGCCAGTACGATACGTACTTGATGGCTAAAGATGTCGGTCGGGCCAGAGAACAGCGTCATTACCGAACGTTTGTTGGCAGCGACAGCCATGTAAACCTCCAAGTTTATCTAGAAAACAGTGCGAATAGCCAACGATCAGGCTGCTATCCTGAATCATGCATCGCCAGCCAGCAGCCTCGCAGACCAGCCTGAAGAACAGGCGATCCTCAGGGCAAAGAACCAACAAAACTGCTCGGCGCTCGGGCGCAAAAGTGTTGTTAGTTTACCAGATTTTGCCTGTTTTGTGGCGGGGCAACGGTGATTTCAGCGTGAATTGTATGTCATCCGGCAAATAAGGAGAGCAACGGCCGGATTGCGGGCATAAAAAAACCCGGTGAGACACCGGGTTTTTGACGTTGTTTCCGCTGCGTGAGCAGCCAGAAATTAACGCTTGGAGAACTGAGGACGACGACGTGCTTTACGCAGGCCGACTTTCTTACGTTCAACCTGACGGGCGTCACGGGTAACGAAGCCAGCTTTACGCAGCTCCCCACGCAGAGACTCGTCATATTCCATCAGTGCACGGGTGATACCGTGACGGATAGCACCAGCTTGACCGGAGATACCACCACCTTTAACGGTGATGTACAGGTCAAATTTGCCAACCATGTCGACCAGTTCCAGCGGCTGACGAACTACCATGCGGGCAGTTTCGCGACCGAAGTACTGTTCCAGGCTACGCTGGTTAATTACGATGTTACCACTGCCCGGCTTGATGAAAACGCGAGCGGCGGAGCTTTTGCGGCGACCAGTGCCGTAGTATTGATTTTCAGCCATTGCCTATAATCCCGATTAAATGTCAAGAACTTGCGGTTGCTGTGCCGCGTGATTGTGCTCGTTACCCGCGTAAACTTTCAGTTTACGGTACATAGCACGACCCAGCGGGCCCTTCGGCAGCATGCCTTTAACCGCGATCTCAATCACACGCTCAGGACGGCGGGCAATCATCTCTTCAAAGGTCGCTTGTTTGATACCACCGATGTGGCCGGTGTGATGGTAATAAATCTTGTCATTACGCTTGTTGCCGGTTACAGCAACTTTCTCAGCGTTCAGAACGATGATGTAATCACCGGTATCAACGTGCGGAGTGTATTCCGCTTTATGCTTGCCACGCAGACGGCGAGCCAGTTCAGTGGCCAGGCGACCCAAGGTCTTGCCGCTTGCGTCAACTACGAACCAGTCACGCTGTACTGTTTCCGGTTTAGCTGTAAAAGTTTTCATTAAAAGCTTACCCAATTTAAGTTACACGTTGGCGAACACCCAAACGCTTAATTAACAGTGTTGGAGGTTCACACGACCATCAAGTCCAGCAAACCTACCCCTTCGAATAGCCTATGCCGGCACTAATAAAGTTTCGGGAAAAAAACTTTGTTGTAACGTGGGGTCGCAAGATTATAGAGAAGTCACCTGCAAAGATCGACTGCTTTTTTGGCGTAAATGCATAAATTCTGCCCGCTGTCCGGCAGGCAGAGAAAAGGCCGCGATCAGGGCAGATGCGGCAGGCGCAGGTACTCCTCGCTCTGCATCTCCTGCAGGCGCGACAGGCAGCGCTGGTACTCAAATTTCAGCCGGTCGCCGCGGTAGATGTCATGCATCCCGGCGTCGGCGGACACCACCAGTTTGACGTGGCGCTCATAGAACTCATCCACCAGCGCCAGGAAGCGGCGGGCGGCGTTTTCGTTGTGGCTGTCCATCACCCGCACATTGTGCACCAGCACCGTGTGGTAGAGCGTCGAGAGCGCGATGTAATCGTGCTGGCTGCGCGCCTCTTCACACAGGGTGTGGAAGTCGATCGCCACCACGCCTTCTGCCTCCGTCAGCACCGGCAACGGGCGGTGGTTAATCTCCAGCACCCGGCCGGGCTCCCCCGGTTTGCCGGCCAGCCGCGCAAACATGCTGCCGAGCTGGTCTTCTGCCGCCGGCCCCAGCGGCGAGATCCAGAGGTTGGCCTGGGTCAGGGTGCGCAGGCGGTAGTCGATGCCGGCGTCCACGTTCATCACCTGGCAATGGGCGTTGATGAGGTCAATGGCCGGCAGGAAGCGCTGGCGTTGCAGGCCGTTGCGGTAGAGCTGGTCCGGCGGAATGTTGGACGTGGCGATAAGCGTGATGCCGCGCGCAAACAGCGCCTGCAACAGGGTCGCCAGCAGCATGGCGTCGGTAATGTCAGAGACGAAAAACTCATCGAAGCAGAGCACATCGGTGTCAGCCTTGAAGCGGTCCGCCACTGTCTCCAGCGGGTTCTCCTGCCCCTGCAACTGCGTGAGCTGCTCATGCACCCGCAGCATAAACCGGTGGAAGTGCAGCCGCATTTTCCGCTCACCCGGCAGGCTGTGGAAAAACATGTCCATCAGCCAGGTTTTGCCGCGCCCCACACCGCCCCACATATACAGCCCCTGCACCGGCGCTTGCGGAGCCGGTTTTTTGCCCATCAGCCGGGCGAACAGGCCGCCGGACGCACGCGGTGCCTCCGGTTTTTGCGCAATCAGCGCATGGTAGATGGCATCAAGTTGCGTGACGGCCTGACGCTGCACGTCATCCGGTTGGTAATCCCCGGCGTCCAGCGCCTGGTGATAGCGTGCAAGGGGCGTAATGGATTGCATGTTTTTCGACGTTCCGTGAGAAAAAAGTTATCGGTGTTTCGCCGCGCTTCGGAGCCTGATCCCCCCGATTTCGCCGCAGTTGCCTGCTGTGTTGCTTATGAAAAATTCGCCTTCCCTCAGGTTCAGACCCGTCAGGATTCCACTGAGACAAGGTTAACGGTTATAGTGAGCATTATTAAGTGAAAAAGTTAAGTGAAAAAGCCCTACTGGACAACGAGAGTAACATAGGAGTCATTATGACCTGGGAGTATGCACTTATTGGTTTAGTCGTCGGCCTGATTATCGGCGCGCTGGCGATGCGTTTCGGCAACCGTAAATTGCGGCAACAACAGGTACTGCAAACGGAACTGGAAAAAAGCAAAACCGAGCTGGAAGAGTACCGCCAGGAGCTGGTCAGCCACTTCGCCCGCAGTGCGGAACTGCTGGACAACATGGCAACTGACTATCGCCAGCTCTATCAGCACATGGCGAAAAGCTCCAACAACCTGCTGCCGGACATGCCGACGCAGGACAACCCGTTCCGTTACCGCCTGACGGAAGCCGAAGCAGATAACGACCAGGCACCGGTCGAGATGCCGCGCGACTACTCCGACAGCGCCTCCGGCCTGTTGCGGGGTGACCGCACGCGCCGTAACTGATTCGCTGCACGCCGGCAGCCCCCTGCTGCCGGCCTCACCTTTCCTCACAGCCCGTCAATTTCGCACGTCAGACATGACAACCGAAAATCAGTCCCTTATTGTTAAAAGATACCCTGTTGAGCGCGCAGGTGTGTTGCCGCTACGACATCATCGCGTAACAGGTTATTGTCTTTTCTTAGCGTTTTTTGCCGCAGGTTGCGGGAGAGCCCACCGATGAAGATAAAATTACTAGCCAGTGCCCTGAGCCTCGCCCTTGGCCTCGGCCTGTCCATGCCGCAGGCGGGTGCGTCTGCATTGCCGGTCGAAGTTGACGGGCAGCCGCTGCCGAGCCTGGCCCCGATGCTGGCGAAAACCTTGCCGGCGGTGGTCAGCGTGCATGTGTATGGCACGCAGGTTGAGCATCAGCGCCTGCCGGAAGAGTACAAATATTTCTTTGGCCCGAATGGCCCCTCAGACAACGAGAGCATCACCCCGTTTGAAGGGCTGGGCTCCGGCGTGATTATTGACGCCGCCAAAGGCTATGTGCTGACCAATAACCATGTGATCAACAATGCAGAAAAGATCCAGGTGCAGCTTAACGATGGGCGCGAATATGACGCCAAACTGCTCGGCAAGGATGAGCAGAGCGATATTGCCCTGCTGCAACTGAAAGACCCGAAAAACCTGACGGCCATCCGCATGGCGGATTCCGACCAGTTGCGGGTCGGGGATTTTGCCATCGCCGTCGGTAACCCGTTCGGCCTCGGCCAGACCGCGACCTCAGGCATTATCTCTGCACTCGGGCGCAGCGGCCTGAACCTTGAGGGGCTGGAGAACTTTATCCAGACCGATGCCTCGATTAACCGCGGCAACTCCGGCGGCGCGCTGATTAACCTGAACGGCGAACTGATCGGCATCAACACCGCGATCCTGGCGCCGGGCGGCGGCAGCATCGGCATCGGTTTCGCCATTCCCAGCAACATGGCGCAGAATCTCAGCAAACAGCTGATTGAGTTCGGGGAAGTGAAACGCGGTATGCTCGGCATTAAAGGCAGTGAGATGAATGCCGATATGGCCAAAGCCTTTAATCTTGATGCCCAGCGCGGGGCGTTTGTTAACGAAGTGCTGCCGGACTCCGCCGCCGCCAAAGCCGGTATCAAAGCGGGTGATGTGCTGGTGTCGCTGAATGGCCGGACCATCGAGAGTTTCGCGGAACTGCGCGCCAAAGTGGGCACCACCGGGCCGGGCAAAACCGTCCGCATCGGCCTGTTGCGTGCCGGCAAGCCGATGGACGTCAACGTGACGCTGCAAACCAGCACGGAGATCGCCTCTGCCCTGCCGCTCTCGCCCGCCTTGCAGGGCGCCGCGATGAGCGACGGCACGACCCAGGCCGGTGACAAAGGCATCACGCTGGTGAGTGTGGAACCCTCCTCCCCGGCGGCGGCCATCGGCCTGCAAAAGGGCGATGTGATCATTGGCGTGAACCGTGAGCGCACCCGTACGCTGTCGGAATTGCGCAAAGTGCTGGACGCCAAACCGCAGCTGGTGGCGCTGAATGTGGTGCGCGGCAACGACAATATCTATTTGTTGCTGCGATAATTTCCGTTAAAAGTGGGCACGGCGCGCTGCCGTGCCCTAAAACTTCATGCTATCCTCGCCCCCATCCGACCCCCTGATGACCTGAGCCGATGCTTGCTAAGTTACTGCGTTCTATTGTGTTGGGCTTAATTGTTGCCGGCATTTTGCTGTTCGCCTTGCCGGCCTTGCGGCTGCCGATGGCCGAATCCCTGTTTCCGGCGCAATTCAGCGGCGATGATGAGCAACCCCTCAGCTACAACCAGGGGGTGCGCCACGCTGCCCCGGCGGTGGTCAACGTCTATAACCGCAGTATGGGCACGTCGTCCCGCAATGAGCTGGAGATCCGTACCCTCGGCTCCGGCGTGATCATGAATGACAAAGGCTACATCCTGACCAACAAGCATGTGATCAACGATGCCGAGCAGATCATTGTGGCGTTGCAGGATGGCCGGGTGTTTGAGGCGCTGCTGGTTGGCTCAGACAGCCTGACCGATCTGGCAGTACTGAAAATTGACGCCGCGGCCCTGCCGGTGATCCCGATCAATACCCACCGCATCCCACGCGTCGGCGATGTGGTGATGGCGATCGGCAACCCCTATAACCTCGGCCAGACGATTACCCAGGGCATCATCAGCGCCACCGGGCGCATCGGCCTCAGCCCGTCCGGGCGGCAGAACTTCCTGCAAACCGACGCCTCCATCAACCGCGGCAACTCCGGCGGCGCGCTGGTGAATACGCTGGGCGAGCTGGTCGGCATCAACACCCTGTCGTTCGACAAAAGCAACGACGGCGAAACGCCGGAAGGCATCGGCTTCGCCATCCCGACCGCGCTGGCCACCAAAGTCATGGAGAAACTGATCCGCGACGGCCGGGTGATCCGGGGCTATATCGGCATCGGCGGCCGGGAAATCAGCCCGATGCACACGCCGAACAGCGGGCTGGATCGCATCCAGGGTATTGTGGTGAATGAAGTGACGCCGGGCGGCCCGGCGGCCAAAGCAGGGATGCAGGTCAATGACGTGATTGTGAGCCTGAACCACAAACCGGCCATCTCCGCGATTGAAACCATGGATCAGGTTGCGGAAATCCGCCCCGGCTCCGTGATCCCGGTGGAGATTATGCGTAACGGCCACAAACAGACGCTGCAGGTCACGATTCAGGAGTACCCGTCCCAGTAAGCGCGGGCGCGCCCTCTACGCGGACCCATAAAAAAAGCCGGCCAGGTTTCCCTGAGCCGGCTTTTTTATCGCCGTCTGGCGGAGGCTTACGCCTGCTCGCCGCTGATGCGTTCGATGTTGGCACCCAGCGCGCGCAGTTTGTCTTCAATGCGCTCATAGCCGCGGTCGATGTGGTAGATGCGATCCACCACCGTGGTGCCTTCCGCGATGCACCCTGCCAGCACCAGGCTGGCGGAGGCGCGCAGATCGGTCGCCATCACCTGGGCACCCGAGAGCTGGGCAACGCCGTGGCAGATCACGGTGTTGCTTTCGATTTCCGCGTGTGCGCCCATGCGGATCAGCTCCGGCACATGCATGAAGCGGTTTTCGAAGATGGTTTCCGTGATCACGCCGGTGCCTTCGGCCACCAGGTTCAGCAGGCTGAATTGCGCCTGCATGTCAGTCGGGAAGCCTGGGTGCGGCGCGGTGCGGATGTTAACGCCTTTCGGGCGCTGGCCGTGCATGTCCAGGCTTATCCAGTCTTCGCCGACTTCGATATCCGCCCCAGCTTCGCGCAGTTTCGCCAGCACGGCGTCCAGCGTGTCCGGGCGGGTTTCACGGCAGACCACTTTGCCGCCGGAGATCGCCGCCGCCACCAGGAAGGTGCCGGTTTCGATGCGGTCAGGCAGCACACGGTAAACGCCGCCGCCCAGGCGCTCAACGCCCTGGATGGTTATCTTGTCAGTGCCTGCGCCGGTGATTTTCGCGCCCATCGCGTTCAGGAAGCCCGCCGTATCGACGATTTCCGGCTCACGCGCGGCGTTTTCAATAATGGTGGTGCCTTCTGCCAGCGTTGCGGCACTCATGATGGTGACGGTCGCGCCGACGCTGACCTTGTCCATCACGATATGCGCGCCCTTCAGGCGGCCGTTCACCGAGGCTTTCACATAGCCCTCTTCCAGCTTGATCTCTGCACCCAGCTGTTCCAGGCCGGTGATGTGCAGGTCAACCGGGCGCGCGCCGATGGCGCAACCGCCCGGCAATGAGACCTGGCCGCGGCCGAAACGGGCCACCAGCGGGCCAAGCGCCCAGATGGACGCCCGCATGGTTTTCACCAGCTCATAAGGCGCGGTGAACTCGTTCACGCCGCTGGCATCCACAAACACCGACCCGTTGCGCTCAATTTTGGTGCCGAGCTGGCTCAGCAGCTTCAGGGTGGTGTCGATGTCTTTCAGGTGCGGAACGTTCTGGATCTCCACCGGCTCTTCAGCCAGCAGGGCAGCGAACAGGATCGGCAAGGCAGCGTTTTTGGCCCCGGAGATGGTCACTTCGCCACTCAAACGGGTACGGCCCTGCACACGAAATTTATCCATTATGACAGCTCTCAGTGTTTAACTTTATAAGGATCGCAAAGGGCGGATCGGGCACCGGCGCCCGGCATCAGAAGCCGTTCAGCAGGCGGTCACGCTTCCACTCTTCCGGCGTAAAGGCTTTGATAGACAGGGCATGGATGCGGTTGTCGGCGATGTATTCCATCAGCGGGGCATAGACGCTCTGCTGTTTTTTCACGCGGCTCATCCCGGCGAACTGCTCACCGACCACGATCACCTGAAAATGGCTGCCGTCACCGGTAACATGGGCTTCTTGCAGTGTCAGCGCCTGCATCAGAACATCTTTGATTTCTTGAGTATCCATAGGAGTCGATTCTGTCTAAAAGGGGATCATATCAGCCGACCATCTTAGTTGAATCCGGCGTACTCTTAAACAAAGAAAAAGCCCCTGCAAAGGCTTTCTTACAGGGGCTTTAACGGTATTGTGCTGTAAACCGGCGGAAAAACGCGGCTAAGTCGCCGCGTTAACAGGGATTATCTCATCCAGATTGTAAAGCGTAATCAACGTTTCCAGCCGGTCGGTAATGCCGGTCAGCGTCAGCGGGGTGCCGCGTTTTTCCGCTTCGTCACGCAGATGCACCAGCATCGCCAGGCCGGTGGAGTCCACCCGGTCAAGCTGCGAGAGGTCAAGCACCCGTTTGTCAGCCAGCAACGTGTGGCGCTGCTGCCACAACGGCAGCAGCGTTTCACGGTCAAGATCCCCTTTCAGCACCAGCGTCTGCGGCAGGGATTCCCACTGTAACGGCGAGGCGTCGCTCATCATTTCTGCTGGTCGAGGGTAATCGGCTGGGCGGCCGCGCTTTTCAGGCGGGCGGTCAGGCCGTCAACGCCCTGCTGGCGCAGGATGTCTGCCCACTCGTTCTGCTTGGTGGTGATCATGCTCACCCCTTCGGCGATCATGTCATACGCCTGCCAGTTGCCGGTTTTGCTGTTTTTACGCCATTGGAAATCGAGGCGTACCGGCGGGCGGCCGCCGTTATCCACGATAGTGACGCGGATGGCGATGATGTTCGCATCCCCCAGCGGCTGGTCCGGGGCGATCTGGTAGGTCTGGCCGTGGTAGAGCGCCAGTGCCTGGCCATACGCCTGGGCCAGATAGTCCTCGAATGCCTTGAAGTAGGCTTCACGCTGCGCCGGGGTCGCCTCTTTGTAGTAGCGGCCCAGCACCAGCGCACCGGCATATTTCACCTGCACATAAGGCAGCAATTCCTGACGCACCACCTCACGCAGGTAGTTCGGATCCTGCTTGATTTTCGGCTGCTCGCTTTTCAGGCGGGTAAAGGTTTTCTGCGCCGCCTCTTCCATGACCCGGTACGGGTTGGTTTGATCTACTGCGTTTGCCAGCGGGGCCACCACCAGTAACGCCACCATCAATAAACGTTTAAACATGCAGGTTTCCTCTTAATTGCTGGGCGCGGCCGGGGCAGCAGCCGGAGCTGCCGCCTCTGCGCCCGGTTTGGCGGCGTCATCAGTGCCACCGCTTTTGTACAGGAACTGGCCGATCAGATCTTCCAGCACCATCGCTGATTTCGTGTCCTGGATTGTGCCTCCCTCTTTCAGGATAGCCGTGCCCATGTCCGGGTCCTCAAACCCGACGTTGAGCGCCAGATACTGCTCGCCCAGCAGGCCGGAGGTGCGGATCGCCAGCGAGCTGGTGTCCGGGATCTGGTTATAGGTTTCGTCAATGTCCATCGCCACACGCGGCGAGTAGCCTTTGTCGAGGGTAATGTCAGCCACCCGGCCAACCACCACGCCGCCGATTTTCACCGGTGAGCTGGCTTTCAGGCCGCCGATGTTGTCAAAGGTGGCGTAGATACGGTACGTCGGCGTAGTGCGCATCGACGTAATATTGGCCACTTTCAGGCAGAGGAATAAGACCGCGCCCAGCGCGATCAGCATGAATATCCCAACCCAGATTTCACTCTTTTTCGTTTGCATTATCAGTTCCCAAACATCAGTGCCGTCAGCACAAAATCCAATCCCAGCACCGCCAATGACGAGTGCACCACGGTACGGGTCGTTGCCCGGCTGATCCCTTGTGAGGTCGGTACCGCATCGTACCCGTTGAACAGCGCAATCCAGGTCACGGTAATGGCGAAGACCAGGCTTTTAATCAGGCAGTTCACCAGGTCCTGCCGCCAGTCAACGGCGTTCTGCATCGCTGACCAGAAGAAGCCGCTGTCGATACCTTTCCAGTCCACCCCCACCAGCGAGCCGCCCCAGATACCGACGGCGACGAAAATCGCCGTCAGCAGCGGCATACTGATAAGCCCTGCCCAGAAGCGCGGTGCCACCACCCGCCGCAGCGGGTCGATCGCCATCATCTCCATGCTAGAGAGCTGCTCAGTGGCCTTCATCAGGCCGATTTCCGCCGTCAGGGCAGACCCGGCGCGCCCGGCAAACAGCAGCGCGGTGACCACCGGCCCCAGCTCCCGCAGCAGCGACAGCGCCACCATCATGCCCAGGCTGCTTTCCGCGCTGTACGTGGTGAGGATCAGGTAGCCCTGTAACCCCAGCACCATGCCGATAAACAGCCCCGACACCGCAATGATCAGCAGCGACATCACGCCGACGCTGTAAAGCTGTTTCACCAGCAGCGGCCCATGCTTGCGCGGCTGCGGCACCCCGGCCAGCGCGCCGAACATCATCAGCCCGGCGCGCCCGAAGGAAAGGCACAACGAAATTCCGTGGCGTCCTAATGACGCCAGTGCACGAATAAACATCAGTGTATTGACTCCCTCATCCTAGCAGCCCGGCTTTGTAATCACCGGCAGGGAAACGGAACGGCACCGGCCCGTCGGCAATGCCGTCGAGGAACTGGCGCACACGGGGGTCGGTATTGGCTTGCAGCTCGGCCGGCGTCCCTTCGGCCACCACGTGCTGCTCCGCCACAATATAGGCGTAGTCGGCAATGCTCAGCACTTCCGGCACATCGTGCGACACCACAATGCAGGTGACGCCCAGTGCATGGTTCAGCTCATCAATCAGCTTCACCAGCACCCCCATGGTAATCGGGTCCTGGCCGACAAACGGCTCATCGAACATGATAAGCATGGGGTCAAGGGCGATGGCGCGGGCCAGCGCCGCACGCCGGGCCATCCCGCCGGAGAGTTCGGAGGGCATCAGTTTTGCTGCCCCGCGCAGCCCGACGGCCTCCAGTTTCATCATCACTGTGGTGTGCAGCAGTTCCGGCGGAAGCTGGCTGTGCTCACGTAATGGGAAAGCCACGTTTTCATACACATTGAGATCGGTAAACAGCGCCCCGGACTGGAACAGCATGCTCATTTTCTTGCGTGTTGCGTAGAGTTTGCGCCGTGAGAGCGTGGGGATGTTCTCCCCATCAAACCAGATCTCACCCTCGTCAGGCGCGAGCTGCCCGCCAATCAGGCGCAGCAGCGTGGTTTTACCAATACCGGAGGGGCCCATGATGGCGGTGACTTTGCCGCGCGGCACCGTCATATTGATTTTTTCGAAGATGGGGCGATCGCCGCGCACAAAACTGATGCCTTTGATCTCCACCAGATTCGATGCCTTCTGGTTCATTCTTGCGGTCCCTTTTGGGGTCTGTTTCGCCGAGACGATACCCCTGATGTTAAAGCAAAGGCGCCAGCGCGCCGTATTTTTACAAAACCTTACTGCGGTTCCCGCTACACTTGCCCTACGTTTTACTTTTATGGCCTGCAGGGTCAAAATTAGCGGATAAATCTTAGCGTTATCGCCGGTGCGGGTTCGCGGCCGGCTTTAGTCAGTTTATCATTGATTCGGACAATAGGTTTTGACCTTCTGATTCACCAACGAACAGGGGATTATACCGAATAAAGGACTCCGCATGCTGCTTGCGACCGTACTATTGATCGTTGGTTTACTTCTCCTATGTTACGCGGCTGATCGTCTGGTGTATGGTGCAGCCGTGCTGGCCCGCGCAATTGGGGTGCCGCCGCTGGTCACCGGCATGACGATTGTGGGCATCGGCATCTCCCTGCCGGAGCTGGTGGTGTCAGCCACCGCCGCCGTGGGCGGCCAGCGCGATCTGGCGATCGGCAACGCCCTGGGTTCCACCATTGTGAATATTTTGTTGATCCTCGGCGGCGCGGCGCTGATCCACCCGTTGCGGGTACAGTCGGCGATTTTGCGGCGTGAGCTGCCGCTGATGCTGGCAATCACTGTGATGTGCGGGTTTGTGCTGTCAGATTTACAGCTCACGCGGCTCGACGGCGTGATCCTGCTGTTGGGGGCCGCCTTCTTCTGCCTGATGTCGCTGAAAATTGCCCGGCTGGCGCAGCGGGAAGGCAGTGACCCGCTGACGGCAGAGCAGATGGCCGAACTGCCGCAGGACAGCAGCAGCACCGTGGCGGTGCTCTGGCTGGTGCTGGCCTTTATCATGATGCCGCTTTCCGCCGGGATGATTGTGGACAACGCCACGGTGATCGCCCGCTATTTCGGCGTCAGCGAGCTGGTGATTGGGCTGACGGTGATTGCGGTGGGCACCAGCCTGCCGGAACTGGCCACGCTGGTCGCGGGCGCACTGAAAGGCGAGGATGATATTGCTTTAGGAAATATCATAGGCGCCAATATCTTTAATCTCTGTATAGTGCTCGGCATCCCGGCCCTGATCGCGCCCGGCCAGTTTGCGCCCGAGGCTTTTCAGCGCGATTACTGGGTGATGCTGGCGGTCAGCGGCGTGCTGGCCGGCCTCTGTCTGATGCGCCGCCACCGTATTGGCCGCCTGGCAGGCGCGCTGTTATTGTGCGGCTTTATGGCTTATCTTGCGTGGCTGCTGCGTGTTCCGGCCGGCCCCGCCCTGTAAAACAGTCAGGATATCATCATGGCGAATTTTGAACTCCAACCCGGTTTCAACTTCGAACAGGCCGGTAAAACCGTGTTGCAGATTGAGCGGGCGGGCCTGGCCCAACTGGACCAGTACATCAACCATGACTTTACCCGTGCCTGTGAGATGATGTTCTACTGCCCCGGCAAAGTGGTGGTGATGGGCATGGGCAAATCAGGCCACATCGGCCGCAAACTGGCGGCCACGTTTGCCAGCACCGGCACACCGGCCTTTTTTGTGCACCCCGGCGAGGCCAGCCACGGCGACCTCGGCATGGTGAGCGCGCAGGACGTGGTGGTCGCCCTCTCCAACTCCGGTGAATCCAACGAGATCCTGGCGCTGGTGCCGGTGCTGAAACGGTTGCAGGTGCCGCTTATCTGCATGACCGGCAACCCCGAGAGCGCGATGGGCAAAGCGGCGGACATCCACCTCTGCGTGCATGTCCCGCAGGAAGCCTGCCCGCTGGGGCTGGCCCCCACCACCAGCACCACTGCGGCGCTGGTGATGGGCGACGCACTGGCGGTGGCGTTGCTGGAGGCGCGCGGCTTCACGGCCGAGGATTTCGCCCTCTCCCACCCCGGCGGCGCACTGGGCCGCAAGCTGCTGCTGCGCGTCAGTGATATCATGCACAGCGGCAATGAACTTCCGCACGTCAGCCGGGACGCCTCCCTGCGCGATGCGCTGCTGGAGATCACGCGTAAAAATCTCGGTATGACCGTGATTTGTGACGACCTGATGAAAATTGAGGGCGTCTTCACCGACGGCGACCTGCGCCGCATTATTGATATGGGCATCGACTTCAACCAGGCGCGCATCGCCGATGTGATGACGCCCGGCGGCCTGCGGGTCCGCCCCGGCGCGCTGGCGGTGGATGCCCTGAACATCATGCAATCCCGGCATATTACCGCCCTGATGGTTGCCGATGGCGACCAGTTGCTGGGTGTGGTACATATGCATGACATGCTGCGCGCTGGCGTAGTTTAATGAAGGAAAGGGTAAATGAGTGAGACTACAGCAACAGTGAATACCTGCTACGGCCCGGTCAGTGCCGGGGTGCTCGACCGTGCACGGCAGATTCGCCTGCTGATTTGTGATGTGGATGGCGTCATGTCCGATGGCCTGATCTATATGGGCAACCACGGCGAAGAGCTGAAAGCCTTCAACGTGCGTGACGGGTACGGCATCCGCTGCCTGCTGACCTCGGATGTCGAGGTCGCGATTATTACCGGCCGCTCGGCGAAGCTGCTGGAAGACCGGGCCGCCACGCTCGGCATCCGCCACCTTTACCAGGGGCAGTCCGACAAGTTGCTGGCGTTCCGCGAGCTGCTGGAGAAACTGGCGCTGCGGGCCGATCAGGTAGCCTATATCGGTGATGATCTGATCGACTGGCCGGTGATGGCAGAATCCGGGCTGGCGGTGGCGGTGGCCGATGCCCACCCGATGCTGCTGCCGCGCGCGCACTACACCACCCGCATCAGCGGCGGCAAGGGCGCGGTGCGTGAGCTGTGTGACCTGATTCTGCTGGCGCAGGGCAAGCTGGAGGATGCCAGGGGGCTTTCCATATGAGCAGACCAAAATTGTGGCTCACCCTGCTGCTCGGCCTCGCCGCCCTGATCCTTATCGGCCTGAACCTGACGGACGGCGATGACGATGCCGCGCCTTCCGCGCTGAACACCCAGGATCCGACCTACCAGAGCCAGCATACCGTGACCGTGGTCTATGACCCGACCGGCAAGCTGAACTACAAACTGGTGGCGGACGAAGTGAAATACTACACCACGGACGAACTGAGCTGGTTCACCACCCCGGTCATGACACTTTACGATGCCAATACCGTACCGACCTGGTCGGTTCGCGCCGATCGTGCCAAGCTGACCAAAGACCGGATGCTCTACCTGTATGGCCATGTTGAGGTCACCAGCCTGACCGCGACGTCGCAATTGCAGCGGATCAACACGGACAATGCCCAGGTAAACCTGGTGACCCAGGATGTCTCCTCGGATGATGAAGTGACCCTCTACGGGGCGGCCTTCACCTCCAAAGGTTTGAAAATGCGCGGCAATTTGCGGAACAAAACAGCACAGCTGATCGAAAAGGTAAACACCTACTATGAAATCCAGAATTCAACCCCCACTCCGTAACCTGCTGATGGTCAGTTCGCTTCTGGCTGTGAGCGTGCCGGCTTTTGCGCTGAAAGATGACACCAGCCAGCCAATCCATATCGACTCCGCCCAGCAGGCGCTGGACATGGAAGGCAACACCGTGACCTTTACCGGCAACGTGGTCGCCAAACAGGGCAGCATTGAGATCAAAGCCGACAAAGTGGTGGTGATCCGCCCGCAGGGCCAGCAAGGCAAAGAAGTGATCGAAGCCTACGGTAACCCGGTCACCTTCTTCCAGTTGCAGGAAAACGGCAAACCGGTGAAGGGCCACTCGCAGAAGATGCGTTATGAGCTGGCCAATGACTTCGTCACCCTGACCGGCAACGCCTATCTGGAGCAGCTGGACAGCAACGTGAAAGGTGACCGCATTACCTATCTGGTCCAAAAACAGCAGATGGAGGCCTTCAGTGATGAGGGCAAACGTGTTACCACTGTGTTAATCCCGACGCAGCTCCAGGACAAGGGCAACACGTCCGGCACCCAGAAGAAGAGTAACTGATTCGCTATGGCTACCTTAATCGCAGAAAAACTCGCCAAATCATATAAAAGCCGTAAAGTGGTGGAGGACGTCAGCCTGACGGTCAACTCCGGTGAGATTGTCGGGCTGCTCGGCCCGAACGGCGCCGGCAAGACCACCACCTTCTACATGGTGGTCGGCATCGTGCAGCGGGACGCCGGGCGGATCATCATCGATGACGAGGACATCAGCCTGCTGCCGTTGCACGCGCGTGCGCGCCGCGGCATCGGCTACCTGCCGCAGGAGGCCTCTATTTTCCGCCGCCTCAGCGTCTATAACAACCTGATGGCCGTGCTGGAAATCCGTGATGACCTCACCAGCGAGCAGCGCCGTGACCGCGCCGATGAGCTGATGGCAGAGTTCCACATCACCCATCTGCGCGACAGCCTGGGCCAGGCGCTCTCCGGCGGGGAACGCCGCCGGGTGGAGATCGCCCGTGCGCTGGCCGCCAACCCGAAATTCATCCTGCTGGATGAGCCTTTCGCCGGGGTTGACCCAATCTCGGTGATCGACATTAAAAAAATCATTGAGCACCTGCGCGACAGCGGCCTGGGCGTGCTGATTACCGACCACAACGTGCGGGAAACCCTCGACGTCTGTGAACGCGCCTATATCGTCAGCCAGGGGCACCTGATTGCCCACGGCTCACCCAGCGATATCCTGGCCGATGAGCAGGTAAAACGCGTCTACCTCGGCGAAGAGTTCCGCCTTTGATTGGCTGCTTCCGGCGCCGTTACCCGTAAGGACATTGAATCCATTCTATGAAGCAAGGTTTGCAACTCAGGCTTAGCCAGCAACTGGCCATGACTCCCCAGCTCCAGCAGGCCATCCGGCTGCTGCAGCTCTCCACGCTTGAACTGCAGCAGGAGATCCAACTGGCATTAGAGAGCAACCCGCTGCTTGAACAGACGGACATTCACGACGAAATCGACGCCAGGGAGAGCACCGACAGCGAGGCCCTCGACACCCGCGAAGCCCTCGAGCAGAAGGATATGCCCGAGGAGCTGCCGCTGGATGCCACCTGGGATGAGATCTACACCGCCGGCACCCCGTCCGGGACCGGCACCGACTACAGCGATGACGAGCTGCCGGTCTACCAGGGCGAAACCACCCAGACCCTTCAGGACTACCTGATGTGGCAGGTGGATCTCACCCCCTTCTCCGACACCGACGCCGCCATTGCCACCTCCATTGTGGATGCGGTGGACGATACCGGCTACCTCACCGCCACACTGGATGAGATCCTCGAAAGCATCGGCGACGACAACGTCACGATGGACGAAGTGGAAGCGGTGCTGAAACGCGTGCAGCGCTTCGACCCGATTGGCGTCGCCGCGCGTGACCTGCGCGACTGTTTGCTGATCCAGCTCTCGCAGTTTGTGCCCGGCCTCCCCTACCTGGCGGAAGCGAAACTGATTGTCAGCGAACACCTGGATCTGCTCGGCAATCACGATTTCAGGAGCTTAATGCGTTCGACCCGGCTAAAAGAGGATACACTTAAAGGGGCGATGCAGCTGATCCAGTCGCTGGACCCGCGCCCCGGCCAGTCGATCAACACCGGCGAATCAGAGTATGTGATCCCGGATGTGCTGGTGCGCAAGCACCAGGGTGTCTGGACGGTGGAGCTGAACGCGGACAGCGTGCCGCGCCTCAAAATTAACCAGCAGTATGCGGCGCTGGGCGGCTCCACCCGCAGCGACAGCGACGGCCAGTTCATCCGCAGCAACCTCCAGGAAGCCAAATGGCTGATCAAGAGCCTGGAGAGCCGCAACGAGACGCTGCTGAAAGTGACGCGCTGCATCGTGGAGCAGCAGCAGGCATTCTTTGAGAAGGGTGAGGAGTACATGAAACCGATGGTGCTGGCGGACATCGCCCAGGCCGTTGATATGCATGAGTCCACCATTTCCCGCGTGACTACGCAGAAGTTCCTGCACAGCCCGCGCGGCATTTTTGAACTGAAGTATTTCTTCTCAAGCCACGTGAGCACAGACAGCGGCGGCGAGGCGTCTTCTACCGCCATCCGTGCCCTGGTGAAGAAATTAATTGCGGCTGAAAACCCCGCGAAACCTCTGAGTGACAGCAAGCTGGCGACCCTGCTTTCCGACCAGGGGATCATGGTAGCCCGTCGTACTGTTGCAAAATACCGAGAGTCTTTGTCCATCCCGCCGTCGAACCAACGCAAACAACTGGTTTGACCTAAACAGAGAAGGAAGACATTATGCAGCTCAACATCACCGGACACCACGTTGAAATCACTGAGCCCCTGCGCGACTTTGTCACCACGAAATTTGCCAAGCTTGAGCAATTTTTCGACAGGATCAACCAGGTCTATGTGGTTCTCAGCATGGAGAAAGTGCACAAAATTGCCGAAGCAACGGTGCACGTGAATGGAGGCGAGTTGCACGCCACCTCGGAACATGAGGACATGTACGCGGCCATTGACGGCCTGATTGACAAGCTGTCCCGGCAGCTCAATAAACACAAAGACAAGCTAAAACAGCACTGAAACTCACTGTAGCCAGTTGCGCTACATCGCCTGACAATCGGCTCGTTGCCCTGCGGTAACGGGCCGATAAGCCATCAGGCGTGACCCGAGCGCTTAAGTGAAAGATGAGATGATAAACGATACGGTTATGCAGTTAAGCACTGTGCTCAGCGCAGAGTGCACCAAAAGCGGCGTCCATTGCTCCAGCAAGAAACGCGCCCTGGAAATCGTCAGCGAACTGGCCGCGAAACAGCTCAGCCTGCCGCCGCAGGTGGTGTTTGAGGCGGTACTGACCCGCGAGCGGATGGGCAGTACCGGCATCGGCAGCGGCATCGCGATCCCCCACGGCAAGCTGGAGGAGGACACGCTGCGCGCGGTGGGGGTCTTTATTCGCCTCGATCAGCCGATCCCGTTTGACGCCATCGACAACCAGCCGGTGGATCTGCTGTTTGCCCTGCTGGTCCCGGCCGATCAATGCAAAACCCATTTACATACCCTGTCGCTGGTGGCAAAACGGCTGGCGGACAAAAACGTCTGCCGCCGGTTGCGTGCCGCCCAGAGTGACGAAGAGCTGTACCAGATCATTACCGAATAGCCGGCAACGCCGGGCTCTGCCGCCGGCGCCGGTAATTAACATGCCAAGAGTGAATTGCCAGGGGGAGTGACACATGGTGCTGATGATAGTCAGCGGCCGTTCCGGTTCGGGTAAATCTGTTGCCTTGCGTGCGCTTGAAGATATGGGCTTTTACTGCGTCGATAACCTGCCGGTGGTTCTGCTGCCGCAGTTGGCGCACGCGCTGGTGGAACGCAACACCTCCGCCGCCGTCAGCATTGACGTGCGCAACATGCCGGAAACACCGGAAATCTTTGAGCACGCCATGTCCCAGCTGCCGGAGAGCTTTTCACCGCAACTGCTGTTCCTTGATGCGGACCGCAACACCCTGATCCGCCGTTACAGCGATACCCGTCGCCTGCATCCCCTCTCCGCCCGCAACCTGTCGCTGGAGAGCGCCATTGATGAGGAGAACGAGCTGCTGGAGCCGCTGCGCTCACGCGCCGACCTGCTGATCGACACCTCGGAGATGTCAGTGCATGAGCTGGCCGAAATGCTGCGTACCCGCCTGCTGGGCAAACGCGAGCGCGAGCTGACGATGGTGTTCGAATCCTTTGGCTTCAAGCACGGCATCCCGATTGATGCCGACTATGTGTTTGACGTACGTTTCCTGCCCAACCCGCATTGGGACCCGAAACTGCGCCCGATGACCGGCCTGGACCGCCCGGTCGCCGCCTTCCTTGACCGGCATACAGAAGTGCATAACTTCATTTACCAGACGCGCAGCTACCTTGAACAGTGGCTGCCGATGCTCGAAACCAATAACCGCAGTTACCTCACCGTCGCCATCGGCTGTACCGGCGGCAAGCACCGGTCGGTGTATGTGGCGGAGCAACTGGCGGATTATTTCCGTTCCCGCGGGAAGAACGTGCAATCCCGCCATCGCACGCTGGAAAAACGTAAATTATGACGGTGAAACACACGGTGGAGATCAAAAACCGGCTCGGCATGCACGCCCGGCCGGCGATGAAACTGTTTGAGCTGGTGCAGAGCTTTGACGCCGAAGTGATGCTGCGCAACGACGCAGGCATGGAGGCGGAGGCCAGCAGCGTGATCGCCCTGCTGATGCTCGACTCGCCCAAAGGCCAGCGCATTGAGATCGAGGCCACCGGCCCCGATGAGGTCAATGCGCTGAACGCGGTGGTGGAGCTGTTTAACTCCGGCTTCGACGAAGAGTAGCGGTTAAATCCGGCTCAGGCTTTCGCCGGCAATCGCTTTAAAGCTGGCAAAATCGCGGCTGGCGAGCAACCGGCTGGCCGAGCGCTCACGCACAAAGGTGACGAACAGGTCATAGATCGCCATCGCTTCCTCATAATCGGCTTTGCTTATCGCCAGCAGGAAAATCACCTGCGCCGTCTCCCCTTGCCCCCAGGCGATGCCCGGCGGGCAGAGCACCGTCACCACCACGGTTTTTTTCGCCTGTAACCCCAGCGCGTGCGGCAGCGCGATGCCCTCGCCCAGCATGGTAGAGACAATCGCCTCCCGCTCCGTGACCGAGGCATAAAAATCGCCGTCCACCACCCCTTCCAGCTCCAGTTGGCCGCACACCCGGCGGAACAGTTCCTCCTGGCTCAGCGGCTGGTCGAGGATCAGGAAATGCCCGGCATCAAAAAATTTCTCCAGCATATAGGGGCGGGTGCGATCCACCAGCACCAGCTTGCCGAGCTGTTCCAATTGGAATTCGGTCGGGAACGGTGACATCACCACCACCGGTTTGTTGCGCTCCGCCAGCCGCGCCGTGGAGATCACAAAATCCTCGTCAATCTGGCTGAGCTGCTCATAGTCGCGCAGCGTGATGATGCGGGTGATCTCCAGCTGCGGGTATTTGCGGCTGACCTGCGCCTGGATCATGCGGATGGTGGAATTGCCGGTGTCGCACACCAGCAGCACCTGCGGGTGGCGCTGGTAGCCGATGTTGTAGTGGCGCTCCAGCCCGACGCCGATGTGCAGCACCAGAAACCCGATCTCGTTTTCGCTCAGGCTGTAGGGGGTATATTTTCCCCAGCTTGACAGGGCCGCCAGCGTGACGTCATAGGCCATCGGGTAGTGCTGTTTGATGTTCGCCAGCAGTGGGTTCGGGATGGCTATCTGGTATTTCACCCGGGTGATCATGGTTTTGATGTGCGTCAGCAGGTCGGCGCGCAACTGCTCGTCACCCTGCAAATCGTAGTTATAGTGCGCATTGATGTAAGAGAGCAGGTAATCCACCAGCGCCTCCTCATCGTCGGCATTGATCTCCGTAGGCTGCACCGCCTGGACGTGCCGCGCAGCGATGTTTACCCGCAGGTACGCCTCCTCCGCCGGGGCAATCTCCTTCCCTGCCCACTGGCGCAACTGGGCCGCCAGCGCTGAGGAGACCTGCCGCACCGCCTCATCCCCTTCGTCGGCCTGGAAATCGGAGAGCGGGTAGCCGTCACAAATGCGCCGGAGCGCCACCGCGCAGTAGAGCGCCAGATAGTGCTCGCCCTCGTCCGTCAACCGGATCCCCGCCTGTGACACGCCCTGATGCAGCGCGGCGGCCAGCGCCGGCATCTGCGCCACTGCCAGCACCGCCGGTGAATGCAGCAACCCGGCGCTGTGCTCATCCTGCCGCTGGAACAGCAGATCGGTCAGGCAGGCGCGGATCGCCACTTCGCTGCCGAACAGTTTCATGCCGTAGCGCGGTTTGGTTTCAATCGTCAGCGGATAACGGCTGAGATACTCCCGCACCTCCGCCATGTCACTTTGCAGTGTGCCGCGGCTCACGTACCACTCATCCGCCAGGTCTTCCAGTTTCAGCGAAAACGGCGAGGTGAGAAACCGCACCAGCAGGCAGGTCGCCCGGTCAGCCGCCGTCCGCGGGATTTGCGGCGCGGCGGCCGCAGGCTGGCGCAGCGCACTGAAGCGAACCGCATCCTCTACCCGGAGCTGGTAGCCGCTGCCGCGCGTGTGCACAAACTGCGCGCCATAGCGGATCAGGATCTCGTTAAGTGCCGTGATGTCCGCCCGCACGGTGCGGGTGGAGACGTCAAAGCGTTTCGCCAGCTCCTCCTGCGGCAGGATCTCATCCTGCAAGGCATCAAACAGATTGGCCAGACGTTGATAGGGAAACCGCACCATAATCCTTCCAGGGTTGGGATAACTGTTCGCACCGGAGGGCAGCATCGCTGCCTCAGGGCACCATAATCAGCTGGGACGGGCTGCCGACCGGGGTGTACTCGTCGGCGAAAGTCAGTGTGCCATGCGCCGGATCGACCTGGAAGCGGGTTATGTTGTCACTTTTCTGATTCATGACATAAAGCGTTTTCCCGGCCGGGTCGAGCGTCAGGCTGCGGGGGTAATCGCCGCGCGTCCACACCTCCGCGACCCAGCGCATCCCGCCTTCGGGCGTGACGGCGATCTGGGCGATGCTGTTGTGCAGGCGGTTGGCGACATAGAGGTTTTTGCCGTCACGCCCCAGCAGCAACCCGGCGGCAAAACTGGTGCCCTGGTAGGCCGGCGGCAGCGATGAAAGGCTGTTCAGCGGCGTCAGCGTGCCGGTATCGCGGTTGAGGCGGTAGCTGGTCACCACTGAGGCCTCTTCCGCAATCACAAACAGCGTGTCGCCCGACGGGTGGAACACCAGATGGCGCGGCCCGGCACCGGCCGAGGCGGCCGGGATGAACGGCGGATCGTTCGGCGTCAGCGCGCCGGTTTCAGGATCGCGCCGCCACTGGTAGATCCTGTCCAGCCCCAGATCGGTGGAGAAGGCGAAACGCCCGCTGGGATCGCTCTCGATCATATGGGCGTGCGGCCCGTTATGGTCGCTGATGGCGAAACTCCCCGGCACTGCGGCGGCCGGCCTGGCGGCACCCGGCTCGCCCTGTTGCTGCTGCACCGACACCGCCGCGCCAAGTTTCCCGTCACCCGCCACCGGGAAGCTGGCGACGCTGCCGCTGATATAGTTCGCCACCAGCAGGAATTTTTCATCCGGTGTCAACGACAGCCAGACCGGCCCCTGCCCGGCGGACATCACCTGGTTGAGCAGCGTTAAACTGCCGTCCTGTGGGTTGATGCGGTAAGCACTCAGCCCGCCCTGCTGCCCGCCGTTGAAATCCGCGACCTCGCTGCCCACAAACAGCAGCGTGCCGGCGGCGTTCGCCACCAGTTGCGCCGGGTTACTGACGCGGCTGACCAGTGCTCGCTCACTGAGGCGGCCGTCGGTGGCATTGACGGTGAAGCGGTAGACGCCTTCGCCGTTGGGGTTATAGGTGCCGACATAAGCGAAGCGCGCGGTCTCTGCGTGCAGCGGCGCGCTGACCATCGCCAGTACCAGACAAAGGGCGGTGCGTGTTTTCACGGCGTTTCTCCTGTGTAAGAAGGCTTAGCCCACCAGTGCGCGCAATTGTGCCAGCAGGGCCGCGACCGCCGCCGGCCGGGTGTCACCGCTCTGGCTGTCGATAATAGAACTGTAGACATGCGGGATGATTTTGCTGACCCCGGCCTCCAGCGCGATCGCCATGATCGGCGTGAAGTTCTCCAGATCGATGCCGCCGGTAGGTTCCAGCCAGAAATCCTGCGCCGCACAGGCGCGCGCCACGGCAGCGAACTCCTCCCGCGTGGCCAGCCCGCCCATCGGGAAGTATTTCACCGCGCTGCCGCCCATCTCTTTCAGCATCGCAATCGCCGTTTCTACCGGCACTGTCGCTGCCGGTTGCCCGCTGCTCAGCGGCCCGGTGGAAATCGTCACCCAGCCCACGCGGCCGGTAGGCGAAATCAGCCCATTGACCACCGTGTCAGGCTGGCCCAGCAGCGCCCGGCTGCTGCCCACACCGCTGAAGACCTGGTTCACATGCTGCGGTTGCAGCGCGGCCGCAATCTGCCCGACCATCACCGACTGGCGCGGATCGCCCGCCCCCAGCCCGACCGATACCGCGTTATTAATCAGCGCCGCGTAGCCACGCATATCCGCCACGGCTGACGCCACATCCGGGTAATTTTTCGAGAGCACGCCCACCAGCACATGCCCCTCTGCCGCGTCATACACCGCCTGCGCATTGGCTTTGCTGCCCGCCAGCACATTGAGGCAGACACGGTCACGGTAATAATTTGGGGTTAATGAGGTCGGTTTCACGGGCGTTTCTCCAGCAGGGTGGCAAGGCAGGTGTAAAGGGTCGTGAGTTGCTCCGGGGTGACGCTGCGCACATCGACCTCGATCTTGCCCTCATTGGCGCGGTAACCGCGGAAATAGATGGCGATCTTCCCGGTTTTCAGCCGCTGCACAATCTCGCCGGTGCGCAGCCCCAGCGCTGCCTCATCAAAGGCGATCTCGGTACGGGCGATATCGCGCCCGGCGCTGTCCCATACCACGCGTGCCGTCACGCCCGGCAGGGTGTTGAGGCGCTCAATAAACGGCGTCATTTTCTCCACCAGTTGCTGCCCGCTCACCGGCACGCGGTGGACGTAACGCTCAATCGCTTCGGTCAGCCCGAGGATGCCTTCTTTGCCGACTTTCATCGCCCGGCCGATGCCTTCCGATTGGCGGCGCACCCAGGCCACATAAGTTGCGCGCCCGATGACCAGCCCGCTCGACGGGCCTTCCAGCGCTTTCGCGCCGCTGTAGATCACCAGATCCGCACCCATCTGGTAATAACAGGTGAGATCCTCTTCTGCGGCCGCATCCACAATCAGCGGCAACTGGTGGCGGTGTGCCACCTCTGCTGCCTCTGCGACCGTCAGCATACTTTTCTGTACCGAGTGGTGCGATTTGATGTAGAGCAGCGCTGCGGTGCGCGGGGTAATGGCGGCGGCCAGTTGCGCCGCCGAGCACTCATTGGCGTAGCCGGCTTCGACCACCTTTCCGCCGCCCAGCGCCACCATGGTGCCGACCGGCGCGCCGTAATTCACGTTATGCCCTTTCGGCAGCACAATTTCGTCCGGCTCCTGATGGGCGGCACTGTGCAGGTTCACCAGCAAATGATCGCTCTCTTTGACGATCACCGCCGCCACCGACTGCGCGATCCCGGCCGAGGCGCAGGAGACGATCACCGCATCCTCCACGTTCAGCAGCCCGGCAATATAGGCACCGGTTTTCAGCACCAGATCCTTCATCTCGAAAAAGTGGCCGAGGCCATACTCCACCGCGGCGGCCACTGCCGGCTCCGGCGTCGAGACGCCCAGGATCGTCATGCGGCCGGAGGCGTTAATCACCTGTTTCAGCCGGTATTTTTCGTGGGGGGAAACGGTGTTGTTATCAGACAGCGCATCAGAAGACATGATAGACATTCCCTTCTTGGGTTGGATAGAGCGCCCCGGCGACCACCGCCGCCAGCGGCACCAGCTGCTGCGGCGCATTCATGGCGGCCCCGTCAGCATCGGCGTAGATCTGCGGCGTGTCGTTGAGGGCAAACAGCGTGAGGTCAGCCGTTTCCCCCACCGCCAGCCGCCCGCGCCCGGTGAGTTTCAGCGACTGGGCGGCGTTTACCGTGACGCAATCAATCACCTGCGGCAGCGTCATGCCGAGCGCCAAAAATTTGGACATCACCGCCGCCAGGCTGTGTACCGGCCCGTCCAGGCGGTTGCGGCAGTAAATGTCGGAACTGATGGTGTGCGGCAGAATGCCGAGCGCAATCGCCTGCCGCGCCACCGCAAAGCTGAAACTGGCGCTGCCGTGGCCGACATCCAGCCGCACACCGCGATCCAGCGCCTTACGCACTGCGCCGCGCAGCGCGCCTTCCAGCGTCAGGATGCGGTTCGGTTTGCCGTTGTAGCAGTGGGTGATGATGTCACCCGCGGTCAGCAGATCGGCGATGCCGTCCAGATCAGGCGGATCGTTGCCGATGTGCACCATCAGCGGCACATCGCCATTCTCATGCTGGATCTGCTTGGCGCGGATCAGCGGCCGCAGGCCGTTCTCCCCCACCACACTGCTGCTCATGCGCGCTTTCAGCCCGATGATAAAGCCGGGGTAGTCGCCGATCGCCTGTTTCACCGCCGCGCCGTCGATCTGCGCCATGTCCGCCAGCTCGTTCTGCGTCACGATGCCGGTGCGGGCGATGTTCAGCAGCGCCAGCACCTGTGTGCGCGCCGTGCGGGTCAGGCGGTGGAAATCCCCCACCTGATCCGCGCCGGTGCTGCCTGCATCCACCACGGTGGTGACGCCGCCGTCGATGCCGACGCGATCCGGCTCGTCGTGGTAGATCGGCGAAGCCGGGTAGCAGTGCACATGGCTGTCGATCCAGCCGGCGCTCAGGTACACCCCGCCCGCCAGATCCACGGTGTTTTCCGCCGCCATCATCTCCGGCAACGTCCCCAGCGCGGCGATCCGGCCGTTCTGCACCGCCAGATCGATGACGCTGCCGTCTGCCAGCCGCGCCCGGCGCAGGATCAGATCTTTCATCGCGGCCGCCATCAGGAGAGCGTCACCGGGAACAGCGCGCCAAAGATCATCGCGCCGAGGATCGCCCCGCCGGTGATCGGCTTCTGCCAGAGGTAGAACAGCAGCGCGCCCAGCAGCGACCCGATGCCGATCGGGATCGAGGCGGTGATCGCTGACAGGATAATCAGCGGCCCGAGGAAACGCCCGGAGGTGTTGCCCGCGCCCATCATCACATCCGCGCCGTAGGTGGAGTTACTCTGGTTGATGGTGAATTTGCGCGCCAGGATAATCAGGTAGCCAATCGCCAGCCCGGCCACCAGCCCGGTGATCAGCGAAGCGATAAAGTTCTCCACCGGGAAGACGATGCCCGCGCCGAGCAGCAGCGCCGGGATGCCCAGCCCGACGCCGGTCTGCACCGCGCCGCCGATGTCCAGCACGCCGACCAGCGAGCCTTCAATAATGCGGGCGAACAGGAAGCTCGCCCCGAAAGCCGCCACCGCGCCGTAGACGCCGGTGTCCATCCCGGCGCGCAGCATCGACACAAATGCCACTTCGTTAAACGCGCCGATGCCGTAGAGGTAGTACATGTGGGTACCGGCAAACACCCCGGAGGAGAGCAAGCCGACAAAGATCGGGAAAGACCAGTCGGCGTACCAGAACCCGGCTTTCTCCTGCGGAGCTGCTTTTTCGGTGATAAGGGTCGTCATGATTATTTCCCGCTCAGGGTGTTATGGATGTGCTCGAGCCAGCCGGGCACGCCGAGGGTGAAGGATTGCAGCAGCTTCATATCAAAGCCGCGGAAGAAGCCGCTCAGCACGAACAGCAGCACAATCACCGCCATCATGATTTTGGTGACGCGGTTCCAGCCGCTCTCTTCCACGCCTTTGCCGATCAGGATGCCGAGCACCAACCCCGGTACGGCGTTCCCCATGATAAGCTGCGCCAGCCCGCCGAACACCGTGCCCCAGAAGCCGGAGCGGCGGCCCGCATCAATCGCCGCCAGCCAGAAGATCACCGGCATCACGGTGTTCACCAGCAGGTTGGCGGCCGGCACCAGCACTTTCACCGCCGTGACCTGAAGCGCCGCCGGCACCGCCGAGGCGGTAGTATTGAGAAACGCCACCACCACCATGCCGATAAGCCCACAGGCCAGCGCCATTTTGCGCGGGTCGTGCAGGGTTTCCGCCAGGTTGCGGTTTTTCATCATGATCGCCGCCGCCCCCCAGTTGGGGATGATGCGGTGGTCAACATCCTGGGTGAAGGCCCCGGCCGCCACGGAGGAGGCCCAGGCGTTGAAGAAGAAGCCGAGGCCGAAGGAGAAGTGGGATGCCGGATCGCCCTCGCAGGCGTTCAGCTCGCCGAGCGTACGGAAGGCCCCCATGCCCTGCACCGTCGGCGCATGGAACATCCGCGCCGCGCCGGCACCCACGCCGACCCCCACCAGCCCGCCGATAATCAGCGATTTAAGCAGAATAATAAAAAACATCAGGACTCCTTATCTCTCGTTCCCGTGTTTAAGGGGTGGCGAACGTCACCTGCCCGGTATTAATGGCGGTAACGTTGACCGTAATATCCAGCGTGACGGCATACTGGCGCTTTTCACGCGGCAGAAAGAAGAACAGGAATTTTTCCCGCGTGATGGTTTCCTCTGCCGTTATTACCCGGAGATCCTGCGGCTCAATACGTAATAACACCGTCTCCGTGGAGTTCATTACTGCCTGCTGCACCTGGCTTAAGGCCGCGGAAAAGGCGGCGGCTTTGGTCGGGCCTTTTCCCTGTACCTGAACCGTGGTGGTATAGATCTGTTTCATGGTGTCTGGCCGAATTTTTTACGCCAGGCTTCCACCAGTTTCTGGCCTAATTCCTCTTTATCCATAAAACCGAATCCTAATACCGTGCAGCCTTCATTAATGGCCGTGACACCCTCATCCACCGAACGCATTCCGTGTTTGGCTTTA
>NZ_PJZI01000022.1 GCF_002858805.1 Chimaeribacter arupi | reverse complement strand
GTGATATGCTGGCTGGGCGGAACCGGGCGCTGTACCCTTAACAGCCCAGGTGATTGACCGCAGTGCTGTGGCGTTTCATGAAGTCGAGCGTTGAAAAGGCAAAGAATCTCATCAGGCGAAAAACCCTGTGCGCAGGGCGGCAGGTTTTACACCGGTATGAATATGGATAGCCAGGCACAATAAATGACAATGAGAGCGAGGAGAGAGTCGTGCTAGAAGAATACCGTAAGCACGTAGCCGAGCGTGCTGCAGAGGGCATTGCCCCCAAGCCATTAGATGCTTCCCAAATGGCCGCGCTGGTTGAGTCACTGAAGAATCCGCCCGCGGGCGAAGAAGAAGTCCTGTTAGACCTGTTGATTAACCGTGTACCGCCGGGCGTTGATGAAGCTGCCTACGTAAAAGCCGGCTTCCTGGCCGCGGTCGCTAAAGGCGACACCCATTCTCCCCTGATTACCCCGGAAAAAGCCATCGAACTGCTGGGCACCATGCAGGGCGGCTATAACATCCAGCCCCTGATTGAAGCCCTGGACCATGAGCAACTGGCCCCGATCGCGGCCAAGGCCCTGTCCCACACGCTGCTGATGTTCGACAACTTCTATGACGTGGAAGAGAAAGCGCAGGCCGGCAATGTGTATGCGCAGCAGGTGATGAAATCCTGGGCGGAAGCCGAATGGTACCTGAGCCGCCCGCAACTGGCGGACAAACTCACCGTTACCGTGTTCAAAGTTACCGGTGAAACCAACACCGATGACCTCTCCCCGGCGCAGGACGCCTGGTCGCGTCCGGACATCCCGCTGCATGCGCTGGCGATGCTGAAAAACGTGCGCGAAGGCATTGAGCCGGACCAGCCGGGCAGCGTCGGCCCGATCAAACAGATCGAGGCGCTGAGCCAGAAAGGTTTCCCGCTGGCCTACGTCGGTGACGTGGTCGGTACCGGTTCGTCCCGTAAATCCGCCACCAACTCGGTGCTGTGGTTTATGGGTGACGACATCCCGTTCGTGCCGAACAAACGCGGCGGCGGCGTGGTGCTGGGCGGCAAAATCGCCCCGATCTTCTTCAACACCATGGAAGATGCGGGCGCACTGCCGATCGAGCTGGACGTCTCTAACCTGAATATGGGTGATGTGATCGACATTTACCCGTACAAAGGGGAAGTGCGCAACCACGACACCAATGAACTGATCGCCACCTTTGCGCTGAAAACCGACGTGCTGCTGGATGAAGTCCGCGCCGGCGGCCGTATTCCGCTGATCGTCGGCCGTGGCCTGACCTCGCGTGCGCGCGAATCGCTCGGCCTGCCGCACAGCGACGTATTCCGCAGCGCCCGCCCGGTAGCGGCCAGTGACAAAGGCTTCTCCCTGGCGCAGAAAATGGTGGGCCGCGCCTGCGGCGTTGCCGGTGTGCGCCCTGGTGAATATTGCGAACCGAAAATGACCTCCGTCGGCTCGCAGGACACCACCGGCCCGATGACCCGTGACGAGCTGAAAGACCTGGCTTGCCTCGGCTTCTCCGCAGACCTGGTGATGCAGTCCTTCTGCCACACCGCGGCCTATCCGAAGCCGGTGGACGTGACCACCCACCACACGCTGCCGGACTTCATTATGAACCGTGGCGGCGTGTCGCTGCGCCCGGGTGACGGCATCATCCACTCCTGGCTGAACCGTATGCTGCTGCCGGACACCGTCGGCACCGGCGGTGACTCCCACACCCGCTTCCCGATCGGGCTGTCGTTCCCGGCCGGTTCCGGTCTGGTGGCGTTTGCCGCGGCGACCGGCGTCATGCCGCTGGACATGCCGGAATCCGTGCTGGTGCGCTTCAAAGGCAAAATGCAGCCGGGCATCACCCTGCGTGACCTGGTGCACGCCATCCCTTATTACGCGATCCAGCAGGGCCTGCTGACCGTTGAGAAGAAGGGTAAGAAGAACATCTTCTCCGGCCGTATTCTGGAGATCGAAGGCCTGCCGGAGCTGAAGGTAGAGCAAGCCTTCGAACTGGCGGACGCCTCCGCAGAGCGTTCTGCGGCCGGCTGTACCATCAAGCTGGACAAAGCGCCGATCATTGAATACCTGACCTCCAACATCGTGCTGCTGAAGTGGATGATTGCCGAAGGCTACGGCGACCGCCGTACGCTGGAGCGCCGCATCCAGGGCATGGAGAAGTGGCTGGCTGACCCGCAACTGCTGGAAGCGGATGCCGACGCCGAATACGCGGCGGTGATCGAGATCGATCTGGCTGACGTCAAAGAGCCGATCCTGTGTGCGCCGAACGACCCGGACGACGCGCGCCTGCTCTCCACCGTGGCCAACAGCCACATTGACGAGGTGTTCATCGGCTCCTGCATGACCAACATCGGCCACTTCCGTGCGGCCGGTAAACTGCTGGACCAGCACAAAGGCCAGTTGCCGACCCGCCTGTGGGTCGCCCCGCCGACCAAGATGGACGCCGCACAGCTGACGGAAGAGGGCTACTACAGCGTCTTCGGTAAGAGCGGTGCGCGCATCGAGATCCCTGGGTGCTCGCTCTGCATGGGTAACCAGGCGCGGGTCGCGGATGGCGCGACGGTGGTCTCCACCTCCACGCGTAACTTCCCGAACCGCCTGGGCAACGGTGCTGACGTCTACCTGGCGTCCGCTGAGCTGGCGGCAGTCGCTTCACTGCTGGGCCGCCTGCCGACCCCGCAGGAGTACCAGGCGTACATGGCGCAGGTCGATAAGACGGCAGTGGATACCTACCGCTACCTGAACTTTGACCAGCTGAACCAGTACACCGAAAAAGCGGATGGCGTTATCTTCCAAACCGCGGTGTAAGCCGCTATAGTGCGCGACGCAACAAGGAGGCCCACCTGGGCCTCCTTTTTTTATGCGCTATGTTTACGGGGCAGCCGCGTTGCCCTGCACGGAAATGGGCGCGGTACAGCGCTTTGCCGGGCAGCAACGGGTTACACTTAGCGGATCAACCGGGGAGAGAACATCATGGACTACGAATTTTTACGGGATATCACCGGCCAGGTGCAGGTGCGGTTCTCAATGGGCCACGAAGTGGTGGGCCATTGGTTCAATGAAGAGGTAAAAGGCGATCTGGCCTTGCTGGACGAGGTGGAGAAGCAGGCGGCCAACGTCAAAGGCACCGAGCGCCAGTGGCAGCGTGAAGGGCGCGAGTATACGCTCTGGCTGGATGGGGAAGAGGTGATGGTGCGTGCCAATCTGCTGGAGTTTGAAGGCGACGAGATGGAAGAGGGGATGAGTTACTACAACGAGGAGAGCCTGTCGCTGTGTGGCCTGGAGGACTTTCTGGAGGTGGTGGCGAAATACCGTGCTTTCATCAGCGGGCGCTGAAGGGGCCGGCCAGTAACTGGCCGGCGGTGTCCGGCATCCATGACCTGTGATTCCTTAGTAGTAGAAGCCAAACTCCAGGCCTGCTGACGAACTGGTGGTGGCAGGTTGGTAGAAGTTTACCGCTTTGTCGCCCAACATGCCGCGTTCGCTATCCGACTTCCCAAATTTCTGGTGCACGTAATAGGCTTTCACAAACACATCGCGCGTCACGTTCCAGGTCAGGGCTGCGTACGGTGACAGGCGTGATTTTGGCTGCAACCAGACATCCCCGGCGTTGCTGTGGGTCCAGGTCTTGATCGGGTAAAGCGCGCCGCCTTCCAGGCTCACCTGCGTTGACGGTGTCATCTGCCAGTTCATTCCGGCACCGGCTTTGGCGTAAGGCTGAAGCGAGACCTCTACCGCACTAAAGCGACGGGTACGCTGCTCAGACGCCACATAGACCTCGTCCGAATGAATGTTACGCAGCCACGCCTGGGCACCCAGCGACCCTTTCAGGTCAAATGAGACGCTGTCTGAGGCGCGGAACCGGTAGCCGCGGGTCATGTCTGCGCTGTAACCGGTGTACCAGGTGGTGCCTTTCAGTGAGCCGGGCGGCAGATTGTATTTCGGGTCGAGCGCGCCGCCGCGGTAGCTGACTGCCCCGGCCATCAGGCTCATTTCCCAGCCTTTCAACAGGCCCCGGCGGGCATCCACGTAGTTATTCGCACCGGTATTCACCCGGAAACGCGGGCCGTGCTCCTGCACATATTTCCGGTCGAGATTATCGACGGTTTCATCCCATTTGAAATATTCCACGCCGGCGCTGGCGTAATTACGGGTAGAGGCACTGAACGGATTTTCCCCGGCGTTGGCGACGCCAGAAAGCAATACGCCGGTCGTCACGAAGGTGGCGGCAAACGCAGTGCAAAAGGATGTTTTCATCATTAGCATTCTTTAGAGTAATTAACGGGAGCGGTGAGTGTAAAAAAAGAGCGGGAATGCTAACGGCAGAATAAGGCGGGATAAATAGCTTAATTTAAAATCAATAAAAACAGTCGCTTAACAATGGCCGTAACGCAAATAAACCGGCCATATGGCTGATTAATTGACTTAGGGCATCTGCAATACGCTGTTAATTTAACTTACTGCAAAGATCGCGGGCTGAGAGGGGGAAATAAATTTGACTTAATTAAAAGAAATAACGTTAACAGGAAGAAAAATAAATTTAACTTAAGGCCGGTTAAGTGTTAATAAATAGTTAGTAATAACCTATCCTGATTTAACGCCGGGCACAAGCATTTAAAACTTAATTTCCCCAGAAAATAACCAACTTAAATCAACAAATATTTAACAAGAAATAAGTGGTTCTTTTTGCGCTAATCGACCAATAAGAAACACTGTTTTAGTAAACCGGTTGCATAAACGCTGGAAAAAATTGTAATCCCTTGCGCTGGCAGCGGCAGGCGCAGGAGAGGTGGGCGACGCACCCCATCAAGGCGCAGGGCAGGGCGGCGCGCCGCAGGAGATTATGCTGAAAAAAACCGGGGGCGTGGTGTGAAAAAAGGAATAAGTGCCCGCGTAACGGGCAACCGGCGGGTTACTGTGCGTAAGCCAGCAGGCCCAGAGAATCCCTGGCCAGGGCTTTGCACTTGTTTGGCGTGGAGATAGCGATGCCGCTCAGGTCGCGGTAGCTCTCTTCGCCCAGCTTGCGCATGTTAAAGGTGTTGTAGTTGCTGAGATCCCAGCTGTTCTGTTGGGCGAAATAGACAATCGCCTGCTTGATCTGGTTGTTCGGCAGGTCATGGTAGCCGCAATTATTTTTCAGGTAGACAAACACCGCCGTCAAATCGGCAAGGTCTTCCGCTTCGGTGTCGCTCAGTGCCTGGCTGGCAGAGGAGAAGCCCAGCAGCCCCAGCAGCAGCATCATCAGTGTCGTTCGTTTCATTGCCATCAGTGACTTATTCATGGTTAGCAGACGTTATCACACTTACTTATTCACGCACCAAATTTATTGCGCGCCCGGCGGGCGTGCCGGGAAAGGGGGGTCTGGAGCGGAAAGATACCTTGAGTATAGCGGCTCCGGGCGATAACCCGCAGGCCGGGAGTCTGAAAAGCCGCCGCGTCGATCCGCCGCAGGGGCTATGTTAAACTCTGATACCCCGTACAGGTAACAGACAAATTATTTATGAAACACACCGTAGAAATCATGATTTCCGAGCAGGAAGTCAGGCAGCGCATCATTGAGCTGGGCCGGCAAATCACCCATGACTACCGCGACAGCGGCAGCGACATGGTACTGGTTGGGCTGTTGCGCGGTTCGTTCATGTTTATGGCCGATCTCTGCCGCCAGATTGAGGTGCCGCATGAAGTCGATTTCATGACCGCCTCCAGTTACGGCAACAGCATGTCCAGCAGCCGCGACGTGAAAATCCTGAAAGATCTGGATGAGGATATCCGGGGCAAGGATGTGCTGATCGTGGAAGATATCATCGATTCCGGCAACACCCTGAGCAAGGTGCGCGAAATCCTGGCGCTGCGTGAGCCAAAATCGCTGGCCATCTGCACCCTGTTGGATAAACCGTCACGCCGGGAAGTCAGCGTGACGGTGGAGTATGTCGGTTTCTCGATCCCGGACAAATTTGTGGTCGGGTACGGAATCGATTACGCCCAGCGTTACCGCCACCTGCCCTACATCGGCAATGTGGTGCCGGCTGCGGAGTAACCCCCTTTACGCCCTTGTTTCATCCTGAAAAACCGCAGGGTAAAAGCGCTTGGAAAGCTAATTTTTACGCTGCGGTATTGGCTATGCTCCGTGCTTGCCGGTCAGACGCCCGGCAACAGCTTGGCAATGGCGTTGTGGTAGTTCATTTCCAGATTTTCACGGTTGGCCGTGGTGACGTTCAGGTCATTCAGCTGACCGTTCTGCAAGCCGTAAACCCAGCCGTGCAGCATCACTTTCTGCCCGCGTTTCCAGGCACCCTGCATAATGGTGGAGTGGCCGAGGTTATACACCTGCTCTACCACGTTGATCTCGCACAGGGTATTCAGGCGCTCATCAGGCGGGAGTTCGCTGAGTAACGCGCTATGCTTGTACCACAGGTCGCGGATGTGCAGCAGCCAGTTGTTGATCAGGCCCAGTTCCGGGTTCTCGACCGCCGCCGCGACACCGCCGCAGCCGTAGTGGCCGCAGACAATCACGTGTTCCACCTGCAGGACGTCAATGGCGTACTGCACCACGGAGAGGCAGTTGAGATCGGTATGGATAACCAGGTTGGCCACGTTGCGGTGTACAAACAGCTCGCCCGGTTCCATGCCGGTCAGGCGTTCCGCCGGTACCCGGCTGTCAGAGCAACCAATCCACAGGAAGCGCGGCTTCTGGGCCTGGGCCAGACGCTCAAAGAAAGCAGGATCATCTTGGGTGATGGTTTCAGACCAGGCGCGGTTGTTGGCAATAAGCCTTTCGATTTCTTTCATGGGATATCATCAATCTCATATGAAGTGTGAACAATCTGTAACGCGCAGATTGCAGCTTTAATATAGGACATACATCACGAATTTGAAATCTGATCCTGACGGCGGGATCAGAGAAACAACAGCACAAGGTGATTTAACGTTTATGACATATGCACTGGAACTCACGCAGCTGACCAAAACCTACGCAGGTGGGATACAGGCGCTGCGCGGCATTGACCTGAAGGTCGAGGCCGGTGATTTTTATGCCCTCCTTGGGCCGAACGGCGCCGGGAAATCCACCACCATCGGCATCATCAGCTCACTGGTCAACAAAACGGCCGGTAAGGTGCGGGTGTTTGGCTATGACATTGACCACGATATCGTCAACGCCAAACGCCAGCTTGGGCTGGTGCCGCAGGAATTCAACTTCAACCCGTTTGAGACCGTGATGCAGATTGTGGTCAACCAGGCCGGCTATTACGGCGTAAAACGCCGTGAGGCGCTGGAACGGGCGGAGAAATACCTGACGCAGCTCGATTTATGGGGCAAGCGTGACGAGCGGGCGCGGATGCTCTCCGGCGGCATGAAGCGCCGGCTGATGATTGCGCGCGCACTGATGCATGAGCCGAAACTGCTGATCCTCGATGAGCCGACCGCCGGGGTGGACATTGAACTGCGCCGCTCCATGTGGGGCTTTTTGAAAGACCTCAACGCGCAGGGCACCACCATTATCCTCACCACGCACTACCTGGAAGAGGCGGAGATGCTGTGCCGCAACATCGGCATCATCCAGAACGGCGAACTGGTGGAAAACACCAGCATGAAAGCGCTGCTGGCGACGCAGAAATCAGAGACCTTCGTGCTCGATCTGGCGGCGAAAAGCCCGCTGCCGAAGCTGGAAGGGTATAAGAGCAAACTGGTGGACACCTCCACCCTGGAAGTGGACGTGATGCGCGAGCAGGGGCTGAACGGGTTGTTCAGCCAGCTGAGCAAGCAGGGCATCCAGGTGCTCAGTATGCGTAACAAAGCCAACCGGCTGGAAGAGCTGTTCGTTAACCTGGTGAACGGCAACGAGGGAGAAAACGTATGACCCGTCTTTATTGGGTGGCACTGCAAAGTATCTGGTACAAAGAGATTAACCGCTTCGGCCGCATCTGGATCCAGACGCTGGTGCCGCCGGTGATCACCATGACGCTCTACTTCATCATTTTCGGCAACCTGATCGGCTCACGCATTGGGGAGATGCACGGCTTTGATTATATGCAGTTTATCGTGCCGGGGCTTATCATGATGGCGGTGATCACCAACTCCTACGCCAACGTGGCGTCGTCGTTCTTCAGCGCCAAATTCCAGCGCAACATTGAGGAGCTGCTGGTGGCCCCGGTGCCGACCCACGTGGTGATCGCCGGCTATGTCGGCGGCGGCGTGGCGCGCGGCATCTGCGTCGGGGTGCTGGTGACGGTGGTCTCCCTGTTCTTTGTGCCGCTGCATGTCCACGCCTGGTGGGTGATTGCCGCGACGCTGCTGCTGACGGCGATCCTGTTCTCGCTGGCCGGGCTGCTGAACGCGGTGTTTGCCACCACCTTTGATGACATCAGCCTGATCCCGACCTTTGTGCTGACACCGCTGACCTATCTGGGCGGCGTGTTCTACTCACTGACGCTGCTGCCGCCGTTCTGGCAGGCGGTATCGAAGCTGAATCCGATCGTCTACATGATCAGCGGCTTCCGTTACGGTTTCCTCGGCATCAGCGACGTGCCGCTGGCGTTCACCATGGCGGTGCTGGTGGCCTTCATCGTGGTGTTCTACCTGCTCGCCTGGTACCTGATCCAGCGCGGCCGCGGGCTGCGCTCGTAAGGGGCCAGACTCACATCATCAAACCGCCTGCGGGCGGTTTTTTTATGGGTGAAATACGTTCTGATTTGCAAAACATCGGGATAACGCTTTTTAATGATGTCACAGGCGATAACCGGGGAGATCACCATGACAATGAATGTAAGTTTGAATGAAACATTTGTTGATGACGTCAAAAAACATGCAGCGGCATCGGGCCGCAGTGTAGCGAAACAACTCGAATACTGGGTAAAAATTGGCCGCATTGTTGAAGACAACCCAGATCTGCCATTTTCATTTATCCAGGAAATAATGTTGGCTAGAAGTGACATCCGCAGCAGAAGAATGAAGAGCTATACACGCAGAACATCTGGAAAATAAGGATAACTGCTTAATTGCAATTTGTTGATTAATAATCACAAAAAAGGGAGCCTTCCGGCTCCCCCTCTATAACGGCAGATAACGTCAGGCCACCTGCACCGGGATCGCTTTTGCCTGGCGCTGTAACTGGTTGTCACCTTCAAAGTAGGCCACTTTCGGCTTGTGCGTGCGGGCCTCGGCCTCCGCCATCTGCACATAGGAGCAGATGATCAGCTTGTCACCGACGCAGGCGAGGCGGGCGGCCGCGCCGTTGACCGAGATGATGCGGGAGCCGCGCTCGGCGGCAATCGCATAGGTCGAGAAACGCTGGCCGTTGTCGACGTTGTAGATATCAATGGCTTCATATTCCAGGATGCCGGAGGCATCGAGGAAATCCTGATCGATCGCGCAAGAGCCTTCGTAGTGCAGGTCAGCCTGCGTAACCTTGACCCGGTGAAGCTTGCCTTGCAGCATGGTGCGTACCATAACGTTGTTACCTTAATAGCCAAAAAGAAAACAGTGGGTTATACGCCCGGCCGGTAAAGCGGCCGGTCTCTTGCTGGGTGCGTCCTGCGTTCAGCGGTAGGGCGGATCAGACCAGCAGGTCAACCTGCCGGTTGTCGATCAAGCGTGCCTTGCCGAGCCACGCCGCCATCAGGATCACCGCGCGGGTGCTGGAGACGGTCAGCGGTTGCAGGGTGTCGGCGTCCCGGATGAACAGCTCATCCGGCGTGAAACCGGCCTCACGCAACTGCGCGGCGGCCTGTTCCAGCAATTCTTCTACGTGGCGCTCGCCCTGCAACAGCTGCTCCGCCAGGCCATTCATCACCCGGCTCAGCGCCGGGGCGAGCTTGCGTTCGTCGGCGGTAAGGTAACCGTTGCGCGAACTGAGGGCCAGCCCATCTTTGGCGCGTACCGTAGGCACGCCGACAATCTCGATGTCGTAACCCATGTCCGCCACCATTTTGCGGATCAGCGCCAGCTGCTGGTAATCCTTCTCGCCGAAACAGGCCAGATCCGGCTGTACCAGGTTAAACAGTTTGCTGACGATGGTGGAGACGCCGCGGAAGTGGCCGGGGCGGCTGGCACCTTCCAGCATGGCGGAGAGGCCGGGCACCTCGACGAAGGTCTGTGCCTCCAGCCCTTGCGGGTAGAGGTCGGCCGCTGCCGGGGCGAACACCAGATCCGCCCCGCGGCGCTTCAGCAGTTCGCTGTCTTCCTGCAAGGTACGTGGGTAACGCGCCAGATCGTCGGCGTTATTGAACTGCATCGGGTTGACAAAGATGCTCACCACCACCACATCGGCACGGGCTTTGGCCTCGTCCACCAGGGTCATATGGCCTTCATGCAGGTTACCCATCGTCGGCACCAGCGCAATGCGCTGGCCGTCCTGCCGCCAGCGGCGGATCTGACGGCGCAGCAGCGGCAACGTTTCAATGATTACCACGTTACATCTCCTTGAGTCTGTGCCTTGCGGCATCATTAGTTGAAGGTGTGTTCCGGGGCCGGGTAAGCGCCGGACGCCACCTGATCCACATACGCCTGCACCGCGCTGCGCAGGTCACCCGCTTCCGCCAGGAAGTTCTTGGCGAATTTCGGCACGTGGCCGCCGGTGATGCCGAAGGCGTCATGCATCACCAGAATCTGGCCGTCGGTCACGTTACCGGCCCCGATGCCGATCACCGGGATCTGCAACGCGCGGGTGACGCGCTCCGCCAGCGCCACCGGCACACACTCCAGCACCATCAGTTGCGCGCCTGCCTGCTCGAGGTTGAGCGCGTCCTGCAACAGCCGGTCGGCCGCCGCGTCATCGCGCCCCTGGACTTTATAGCCGCCGAAAATGTTCACCGACTGCGGCGTCAGGCCGAGGTGGCCGCAGACCGGCACCGCGCGCTCGGTCAGCTTTTTCACGGTGTCACACAGCCAGCTCCCGCCTTCCAGCTTTACCATGTTGGCCCCGGCGCGCATCAGCGTGGCGGCATTGTCACAGGCCTGTTCCGGCGTGTTACAGCTCATAAACGGCAGATCCGCCATCAGCAGGCTGTGCGGTGCACCCCGGCGCACGCAGCGGGTGTGGTAGGCAATCTCCTCTACCGTGACCGGCAGGGTAGAATCGTGCCCCTGCACCACCATCCCCAGGGAGTCGCCAATCAGCATCACGCTGATGCCCTGCTGCTCAAACAGTTGGGCGAAGCTGGCATCATAGGCGGTGATGGTCGCAAATTTGCGCTGCTGCTGTTTCCACTGCCGTAAATGGCTGACTGTGGTGGATTTCATAATAACCTCTTAGACGTCTTTATAGTGGTATTCACCTGGTGGGTCATTCTAATGATAAGCACCTCACCTGGGTAGCCGCCTTAAGATCCTGTTAAGAAGATCGTGCTTAACTGTAAAGCTAACCGCAGATGAAAGGGAGTGACGATGCGCATTTTGTTGATTGAGGATGACCGGCTGATTGGCGACGGCATCCGCGCCGGGCTGGGCAAACTGGGGTTCAGCCTGGACTGGTTCACTGACGGCCCGACCGGCCGCGACGCGCTGCGGGCCGCGCCCTATGACGCGGTGATCCTGGATTTAAGCCTGCCGGGGCTGGACGGCATGGCGCTGCTGCGTGAGTGGCGTGCCGCCGGGCAGGACACGCCGGTGCTGATCCTGACGGCGCGCGATGCGCTCGACCAGCGGGTGGCCGGGTTGCAGGCGGGCGCGGACGATTACCTCTGCAAGCCGTTCGCGCTGGTCGAGGTGGCCGCGCGGTTGCAGGCGTTGATCCGCCGCCGCCACGGCCACCTGACCCCGCACCTGACGCACGGCGCCCTGGCGTTCGACCCGGCGGCGCGCAGCGTCACGCTGGCGGGCGAACCGGTCACGCTGACGCCCAAAGAGCTGGCGGTGCTGGAGCTGCTGCTCAGCCACAAAGGCCGGGTGCTGCCGCGCTCACTGATTCAGGACAAGCTCTACAGCTGGGACGAGGAGGTCAGCAGCAATGCGGTGGAAGTGCATATTCACCACCTGCGGCGCAAGCTGGGCAATGCGCTTATCCGCACCGTGCACGGCGTCGGTTATACACTGGGGGAGGAAGCATGACGTCACTGAGCCTGCGCGCCCGGCTGATCCTGCTGTTCAGCGTGGTCGCCCTGCTGGTCTGGAGCGTCGCCAGCACGCTGGCGTGGGTGCGTACCCAGCATACGATTAACGAGCTGTTCGACACCCAGCAGATGCTGTTCGCCAAACGGCTGGCCACCTCCGGGGTAGGGGACATCGCCGGTGGGGAGGCGGTGCGGTTGCCGAAAACCAGCACGCTGGTGCGCCACGGCAGCCGGGGGGAGCTGGAAGATGATGCGCTGGCGTTCGCCATTTTCGACCCGCACGGCGGGATGCGGCTGAATGACGGGGAAAACGGCCGGAAGATCCGCTTTGAGGCGCGCGCGCAGGGGTTTATGGACACCACGCTCGCCGGGGATGATGACCGCTGGCGGCTGCTCTGGCTGACCACGCCGGGCGGTGATCGCATCGCGGTGGGGCAGGAGGTGGAGTACCGTGAGGATATGGCGTGGGCGGTGGTGTCCGGGCAGTTTCTGCCGTGGCTGGTGTCACTGCCGCTGCTGGTGCTGCTGATGGCCTGGCTTACCGGCCGTGAGCTCGCGCCGCTGCGGCAGGTGGCGGCGGAGCTGCGGCAACGTGCGCCGGAAGATGGCCGCCCATTGGCGACCCAACGGCTGCCGGCGGAAGTGCTGCCGCTGGCGGCAGCGCTGAATGCGCTGTTTGGGCGCGTCTCATCGATGCTGGTGCGCGAGCGGCGTTTTACCTCGGATGCCGCCCACGAACTGCGCAGCCCGCTGGCAGCATTGCGGGTGCAGACCGAAGTGGCGCAACTGGCGGGGGATGATGAGACGATGCTCAACCATGCGCTCTCGAACCTGACCGAGGGCATTGACCGCGCCACCCGGCTGGTGGATCAGTTGCTGACGCTCTCGCGGCTGGAAGCGCTCAGCGGGCCGGAAGCGCGTGAGCCGGTGGCGTGGGCGGGGCTGGTACAACAGGCGCTGGCAGAGGTGGAACCTGCGGCGCGCGCCAGACAGATCCGGCTGCATCTGCACAACACCGGCACGCCGCCGGTGACGCACGGGCAGGCGCTGCTGTTGTCACTGATGCTGCGTAACCTGCTGGATAATGCGGTGCGTTACTCGCCGGGCGGCACTACCGTCACGGTGACACTGGGGCCGGAAATCCGGGTCGAGGATCAGGGGCCGGGCATGACGGCAGAACACCTTGCCCGGCTGGGCGAACGGTTTTACCGGCCGCCGGGGCAGCAGGAGAACGGAAGCGGGCTGGGGTTGTCGATTGCGCTGCGCATCGCGGCGCTGCATGGCCTGGCATTGCGGGTGGAAAACCGGCCCGCCGGGGGGCTGGCGGTGGTGATCACCGCCTGAGGCATTACCAGCGGGTGAGGCCGTTGCGATCGACCCCGGCCAGGTGCTGTTGCAGCACCGTGCCGTCCGGGAACACCAGATCCGGGGCGATCTCCGCGAGCGGGTAGAGCATGAATTCGCGGTTCATCATGTCGTAGTGCGGCACGGTCAGGCGCGGGGTGTTGATCACCTGGTCACCATACAACAGCATGTCGAGGTCCAGCGTGCGTGGCCCCCAGCGCTCCGCTTTGCGTACCCGCCCCTGTTGCTGCTCAATCGCCTGGGTGGCGTCCAGCAGGGTTTCCGGCAACAGCGTGGTGTCGAGCGCCACCACGGCATTCAGGTAATCGGGCTGATCTTGCGGGCCGAGGGGTGTGCTGCGGTAGAACGAGGAGCAGGCCACCCGCCGCGTCTGCGGCAGGGCGTCCAGCGCTGCCAGCGCCGCGTTGACCTGATCGAGCGGCTGGGCAAGGTTGCTGCCCAGCGCAAGGTAGACGCGGATCATACGTTGTTATCGCGGCGCGGCGCGCGTTTGCGCGGGCGGCGGGCACGGCTGCGGCGCGGGGCGGCATCGTCACCCAGGTTGGTCAGCATCCCTTTCTGGCGCATCGGGGTGGCTTCCTGGAATTCGCTCCACCATTGGGTCAGCTGTTGCAGGTCGCGGCTGTTTTCCGCTTCAGCACGCAGCGCCAGCAGATCGAAGGCGGCCCGGAATTTCGGGTGCTCCATCAGCTTGTGGGCGCGTTTGCCCTGGCGGCGTGACAGGCGCAGTTGCAGCGCCCAGATGTCACGTACCAGCGTGGTGATGCGTTTCGGGATCGCCAGTGAGCGGCACTGCTCGTCCAGCACATCATTCATCGCCAGCGCGAAGGCGTCGAAATAGGCCAGCCCGCTCTCCTGCGCCAGCTTCTGCGCGTGTTCAATCAGCGGGTACCAGAGCATCGCAGCAAACAGGAACGCCGGGTTGACGCGCATGTCAGTCTGGATGCGGTGGTCGGTATTCCTCAGCACCTGCTCGAGGATGCGCTCCATCGGGCTGTCGCCGCTTTCGGTGAACTGGCGGGCAATCAGCGGGAACAGCGGCTGGAACAGCTGGTATTCACACAGCAGGCGCCAGGTCGGGTAACCGTAGCCGGCCTGCAGCAGCTTCAGGGATTCCTCAAACAGCCGCGCCGGCGGGATCTCATGCAGCAGCGGGGCCAGGCGCGGGATCGGCTCGGCGGTTTCCGCGCTGAGTTCCATGTCCAGCTTGGCAGCGAAACGCACGGCGCGCAGCATCCGCACCGGGTCTTCACGGTAGCGGGTTTCCGGGTCACCAATCAGGCGGATAATGCCGTCATCCAGGTCACGCAGGCCACCGGCGTAATCGCGCACCGAGAAATCGGCCACGCTGTAATAAAGGCTGTTGATGGTGAAGTCACGGCGTTGCGCGTCTTCCTCAATCGAGCCGAAAATGTTGTCGCGCAGCAGCATGCCGTTCCGGCCCTGCTGGGAGGCGTTCTTGTCGGACTGCTCCTGTTCCTGCTCATGGTGGCCGCGGAAGGTCGCCACTTCGATGATTTCCGGGCCGAACATCACATGCGCCAGGCGGAAACGACGTCCGACCAGACGGCAGTTGCGGAACAGCTTGCGCACCTGCTCCGGGGTGGCGTTGGTGGTCACGTCAAAATCTTTGGGCTTCTTACCGAGCAGTAAGTCACGCACGCCGCCGCCGACCAGATAGGCCTCAAAACCTGATTTGTTCAGACGGTACAACACCTTCAGGGCATTTTCACTGATATCCCGGCGGGAGATCGCATGCTGATCGCGCGGAATAATGGTGACAGTCGGCAAAGGCGCCGGCACGGGTTCAACCGTGTCAGGAACGTCGTTTTCGCGGGCCAGTACCTTTCGGCAAAAATTGGCTACTCGGGTAAAAATGGGACACCTCGATAGTGACTAAAATGGACAGAGCAAAAAACAGCGGCTAATCATAGCTCATGCCGGGGGGTTTGAGAATAATGTTATACAGCTGTCAATGCCCGGTTGCCGCGGTTTCTGCGGGTTGCCGGGCGTTTATGGCATGATATCCGCCACTTGCCAATGGGCAACGGCAGAGGCCAGCAATTGCGGCAGGCTGAGATCCTGCCAGCCCTCCGGCACCGGCTGGTGCAGGAAGGCCAGCGCCGCCACCAGGGTCGGGCGCGGGTCGCCCGGCGGCAACGGCGGGGCGTGGTTCTGCTTGGAGAGCTTGTCGCCGTGTTCGTTGACCGCCAGCGGCAGGTGAATATAGTGCGGTGGCTGCCAGCCCAGCTGCTGATAAAGCGCCATCTGGCGCACCGTCGGCTCGATCAGATCCGCGCCGCGCACAATTTCCGTCACGCCCTGATAGTGGTCATCCACCACCACCGCCAGATTATAGGCAAACAGCCCGTCACGCCGGTGGATGATGAAATCCTCTTCCGCCATGCGCGCATCGGCGGCCAGCCAGCCGCGCAGGCCATCCTCAAACCCGTAGACCGGTGCCGTCTGGTGCAGGCGCAGGGCGGCATTCTCCGGCCCGTGGTGCAGCAAGCGGCAATGGCCGTCATAAAACCCGCCGAGGGACTGGATACGGCTGCGGGTGCAGGTGCAGTAATAGGCCTGCCCGCGGGCGATAAGTTGCCCCAGCACGGCGCGGTAGGCGTCATGGCGATCTGACTGGTAGAGCACCTCGCCGTCCCATAACAAACCATACTGTTCCAGCTGATTCAGGATACGCGCGGCAGCACCCGGCACTTCACGCGGCGGGTCGATGTCTTCGATACGCACCAGCCAGCGGCCACCGCAGGCACGGGCGCGCAGATAACTGCCCAGCGCAGCGATAAGCGAACCAAAGTGAAGCTCACCGGAAGGCGACGGCGCAAAGCGGCCAATATAAGGGGAGGGGGGCGTCAGGGCGTCAGGCATAATAAGAGTGGCGACGACAGCGCGGTGCCGGGGCACCGCGGCCGTCGTCGTGACAGGCTTGCTTAACCGGCCATCTGCTTTTCGCGGATTTCAGCCAGGGTTTTGCAGTCAATACACAAATCAGCAGTCGGACGCGCTTCAAGGCGGCGAATACCAATTTCAACACCACAGGACTCGCAGAAGCCGAAATCTTCGTCTTCTACTTTCTTCAGCGTTTTCTCGATCTTCTTAATCAACTTACGCTCGCGATCGCGGTTACGCAGTTCCAGGCTGAACTCTTCTTCCTGGGCAGCACGGTCTACCGGATCGGGGAAATTAGCGGCTTCGTCCTGCATATGAGACACAGTACGGTCGACTTCATCCCTGAGCTGATTGCGCCACGCTTCAAGAATACGCTTGAAGTGAGTGAGCTGGGCGTCGTTCATATACTCTTCGCCTGGCTTCTCTTGATACGGCTCCACCCCAGCGATGGCGAGAATGCTCAAGGAGGATGTTTTACGGGTTTGCCCTTCTTGCATGTTGCTTCTCCTCATAACACGCACTATCGATCCCCAACGTGGGGAAAAATCAGGCCGCTATAAATAACAGATGGGAAGGTAGATGGCAATTATTCCTCTCACCTGCTTGACAACCCTGTGAGCCGCGGCGTTTTTGGCTTCGCCGCGTGACACACATCAGCCTCGCTGTGGGGTGTCCGGCCTTAGGCTTTTTATTCGCATACCAACGGAATGGGTTGCATCAGGGCAATGCCGGCCGGTGAAAGCTGCGCTCCATAGCTAATCACCTCAACCCCCTGATTTTGCGCCTCTGCCAGCAAGCCGGCGTAACGCGGGTCGATATGGCGGGCGGCAGCCACCTCCTGAATGCCGGAGTGCAGCACCGCGAAAAACAGCACCGCCCGCCGGCCTTCGGCCACCATGTGTTGCAACTCCCGCAGGTGCTTCTGGCCGCGTACTGTCACGGCATCAGGAAAGTAACCACGATCATGTTGCAATAACGTTACAGACTTCACCTCAATATAGCAGTCGGGTTGGTTTTCCGCCTGTAATAACAGGTCGATACGGCTGTTTTCGCCACCATATTTTATTTCACTCTGCACGCGACTGTAACCGGATAATTCAGGGATGCGCCCCTGTTCAACCGCTTCGCGCACCAGCCCGTTAGCCCGTTGAGTATTCACGCAAATCCAGTGCCCCTGTTGCGTTTCAGATAACTCCCAGGTGTGGGCGTATTTGCGTTTCAGGTTGGGTGAGGTGGAGTACCAGACGGTATCACCCGGCGTCGCGCAGCCGGTCATCGCGCCGGTATTGGCGCAGTGCAGCGTCAGCAGGGTGCCGTCAGGGGTGATCACATCGGCCAGAAAACGTTTGTAACGCTTAATCAGGGTGGCGTGTTGCAGTGGGGGGGTAAATAACATGACTCTCCTTGCCCGGCTTCAGGTAAACGGCCAGCTCTGAAGCACGTGATAACGGGTGCGCCCGCGTTCAGTGCGGGATTCGTACAGACAGAAATGGGTGGCGTCCAGCGTCCAGCCCGGCGTGGCAGGCGGCAGCGCGACCGGGTGCACCGCGCCGCGTAACAGCGTGATATGCGGGTGGAACGGCTGGGCGCTCTGCGGGCAGCCGTTACGCGCCGCCTGCGCACGCAACAGGGCCGCCAGCTGCAACAGCCCGCGCGGCGCGCGGCGGGTGCCGAGCCACACCACGCCGGGGCGCGGCCAGTGGCCGAGGTCATCCAGCGTCAGCGGAAAGCCCGGCTGCACAATATTGCCCGCCAGCGCGGCCAGTACCTCCGCCTTGCGGTCACTGACCTCACCCAGAAACGCCAGTGTCAGGTGCAGGTTCGCTGCGGCAACCGGCCGCCCGGCCTCCGCCGGGAATGCCGTGGCGCGCCAGGCGATCACCGCCTGTTGCAGGGCATCCGGCAGCGGCAGGCCGAAAAAGAGGCGGCGTGAGTCGGGCATAAGCGCTCCTGAATGAATTGTCCAAAGGGGATCGGGCGCAATGCTACAATGCGCGGCTGAGAAAGTTAACCGATGTGAGGGGAAAGGTATGGGTGCGGTGACACAGGGCGCGCAGGCGGCGCTGCCGGTCAGCGAGGTGGTGGATGACGTGCTGGCGGCCCTGGCGGCGTCCCCGCAGGTGCTGCTGAATGCGCCGACCGGCGCGGGTAAATCCACCTGGCTGCCGCTGGCGATCCTGGCGCGCGCCGGGCTGCCGGGCCGCATCATCATGCTGGAACCACGGCGGCTGGCGGCGAAAAACGTCGCGCACCGGCTGGCGCAGCAACTGGGCGAAGTGCCGGGGCAGCAGGTCGGCTACCGGATGCGCGCCGAGAGCAAAACCAGCGCCGCCACCCGGCTGGAGGTGGTGACTGAAGGTATCCTGACCCGCATGGTGCAGCAGGACCCGGAACTCTCCGGCGTCTCGCTGGTGATCCTGGATGAGTTCCACGAACGCAGCCTGCAGGCCGACACCGCGCTGGCGCTGCTGCTGGATGTGCAGCAGGGCCTGCGGGATGACCTGAAACTGCTGGTGATGTCCGCCACCCTCGACAATGCCCGGCTGGCAGAACGGTTGCCGGGTGCGCCGGCCATTGTCTCGCAGGGGCGCACCTTCCCGGTGGAGCGGCGTTACCAGCCGCTCGCCGGCCATGAACGGCTGGAGGAGGGCGTGGCCGGCGCGGTGCGGCGGCTGTTGCAGGGCGAACACGGCTCGCTGCTGCTGTTTTTGCCCGGCGTGGCGGAGATCCACCGGGTACAGACGCGGCTGGCGGAAAACCTCCCCACCGACACGGACCTCTGCCCGCTTTACGGCGCACTGCCGCTGGCGGCGCAGCAGCAGGCGATCCAGCCGGCGGCCGCCGGGCGGCGCAAAGTGGTGCTGGCGACCAACATCGCGGAAACCAGCCTGACGATTGAGGGCATCCGCCTGGTGGTGGACAGCGGGCTGGAGCGCAGCACCCGTTTTGACCCGCGCACCGGCGTCACCCGGCTGGTGACCCAGCGCATCAGCCAGGCATCAATGACCCAGCGGGCAGGCCGTGCCGGGCGTTTGTCGCCGGGGATCTGCCTGCACCTGTTCAGCCGCGAGCAGGCGGAGCGCGCCGCCGAACAGGGCGAGCCGGAGATCCTGCAAAGCGACCTCAGCAGCCTGTGGCTGGAGCTGGTGCAGTGGGGTTGCCGTTCACCGGACGATCTCACCTGGCTGGATGCGCCCCCGGCCCCGGCGCTGGCCGCCGCGCAGGATCTGTTGCGGCGCCTCGGCGCGCTGGACGACCAGGGGCGGCTCTCCGCCATCGGGCAGCGTATGGCTGCGCTCGGCGTGGAGCCGCGGCTGGCGGCGATGCTGGTGGCCGGGGCAACCCACAGCGCGGACGCACTGGCGACGGCGGCCCTGCTGGCGGCGATCCTGGAAGAACCGCCGCGCAGCGGCTCGCCGGATCTCAGTGACTGGCTGAGCCGCCCGCAACCGCACTGGCAACGCCGCGCTGCGCTGCTGGCGAAACGCAGCGGCCGCCCGGCCGGGCAGCCGTCGCCGGACGAGGCGGGCTGGCTGCTGGCGCAGGCGTTCCCGGACCGCATCGCCCAGCGGCGCGGTGACGACGGGCGCTACCTGCTGGCTAACGGGCTGGGCGCGTCACTGCCGCAGGACGAGGCGCTGACCCGCCACGGCTGGCTGGTGGCCCCCTCCCTGTTGCAAAACAGCAACAGCCCCGATGCCCGCATCCTGCTGGCGCTGCCGGTCGCCATCGAGGCGCTGGCCGCCCGCCTGCCTGCGCTGGTGGAACGGCGGGCGGCCGTGGAGTGGGACGAGGAAAAAGGCACGCTGCGCGCCTGGCAGCGTGAGATGATCGGCCGGCTGGTGCTGAGCGCCCGGGTGCTGGCGAAACCCTCGGATGACGAACTGCAACAGGCGCTGATCGGCTGGATACGCCAGCAGGGGTTAAGCGTGCTGAACTGGGAACCGGCGGCAGAACAGCTGTTGCTGCGGTTGCGCTGCGCCCGGCGCTGGCTGCCGGAAGGCGACTGGCCGCCGGCAGAGGAGGCCGACCTGCTGGCGAACCTTGAAACGTGGCTGTTGCCGTCGCTGGGCAAGGTGCGTGACCTGCGCGCGCTGCGGCAGGTCAACCTGAGCGAGGCGCTGGGCCGCTTGCTGACCTGGCCGCAACGGCAACGGCTGGATAGTGCGCTGCCGAGCCATTACACTGTGCCGACCGGCAGCCGCCTGCCGCTGCGCTATGATGCGGAAAAACCGCCGGTGCTGGCGGTGCGGTTGCAGGAGATGTTCGGCGAAGAAGCCAGCCCGCGCGTCGCCGAAGGGCGGGTGGCGGTGGTGCTGGAGCTGCTCTCCCCGGCGCACCGGCCGCTGCAAATCACCGCCGATCTGGCGGCGTTCTGGCGCGGCGCATACCGCGAGGTACAGAAAGAGATGAAAGGGCGCTACCCGAAGCACCCCTGGCCGGATGACCCGGCGCAGGCATTGCCGACGCGGCGCACCAAGAAATATCAGCCCTGACCGGTCACCGTGACCCCTTATTTTCAGATGTTTCCGCTGGCCGGGCCGGGCGGCGGATAACAGAGTAGCGCCTTTCCCGGCCCCGTCGATAAGCACAGCAATCTGAAAAGCCACCGCAGGACGCCGCGACTTTTCTCTGGAAATGTAAATGATGAAAGAAAACAGTAGCGTGGAGAACGACAATGTCAGGTGATGACCGCGAACCCATCGGGCGTAAGGGGAAAACGCCGCCTCCCGTCCGCAAGCCCTTACGGCAGCGGCCGCGTAATCGCCGGGATGAGGATGTTGAAGAGATTGAGGACGATGTTGAAGCCGGTATGGCTGAACAGGACAATGTGAATAAAGGTAAGCAACGTATGCCACGTAAGGTAAAGGCGGGCAAACCGCGTAAAAAGCGCGGCTGGTTGGGCCTGCTGGTTAAAATAGGGATTGTGCTGGCAGTGGGGATGGCCATTTACGGCTTCTACCTCGACGGCCAGATCCGCAGCCGCATTGACGGCAAAGTGTGGCAATTGCCTGCCGCGGTGTATGGCCGGATGGTCAACCTCGAGCCGGGCATGAACTACAGCAAGAAAGAGATGGTGGCGCTGCTGGAAGGCACGCAATACCGCGAAGTCACGCGCATCACCCGGCCGGGCGAGTTCACCGTGCACGCCAACAGCATTGAGCTGCTGCGCCGCCCGTTTGAATTCCCGGACGGTAAAGAGGGGCAGATCCACGCCCAGCTGACGTTCAAGGGCGACCGGCTGACGCAGATCCAGAACATGGATAACCAGCGCAATTTCGGCTTCTTCCGCCTCGACCCGCGCCTGATCACCATGTTGCAGTCGCCTAACGGCGAGCAGCGGCTGTTTGTGCCGCGTGCCGGTTTCCCCGATCTGCTGGTGGATACGCTGCTGGCGACCGAAGACCGCCATTTCTACGAGCATGACGGCATCAGCTTCTACTCGATTGGCCGCGCAGTGCTGGCGAACCTGACGGCGGGCCACACGGTGCAGGGGGCGAGTACCCTGACGCAACAGCTGGTGAAGAACCTGTTCCTCACCAACGAGCGCACCTACTGGCGTAAAATCAACGAAGCCTACATGGCGCTGCTGGTGGACAGCCGCTACAGCAAGGATCGCATCCTTGAGCTGTACCTGAACGAGGTTTACCTCGGCCAGAGCGGCAACGACCAGATCCGCGGCTTCCCGCTGGCCAGCCTCTACTATTTCGGCCGCCCGGTGGATGAGCTGAGCCTCGACCAGCAGGCGCTGCTGGTGGGCATGGTGAAAGGGGCGTCGCTGTATAACCCGTGGCGCAACCCGAAACTGGCGCTGGAGCGCCGTAATGTGGTGCTGAAGCTGCTGGAAAAACAGAAGATCATTGATAACGAGCTGTACACCATGCTGAGCGCCCGCCCATTGGGCGTGCAGCCGAAGGGCGGGGTGATTTCACCGCAACCGGCCTTTATGCAGATGGTGCGCCAGGAGCTGCAACAGCGCCTCGGCGACAAGGTCAATGAGATGTCCGGCGTGAAAATCTTCACCACCCTTGACCCGGTGTCGCAGGACGCCGCCGAGCAGGCGGTGGAGGAGGGCGTGCCGCAACTGCGCAAAAAGAGCGGCCTGAAAGACATTGAAACCGCGATGGTGGTGGTGGATCGCTTCACCGGTGAGGTGCGGGCGATGGTCGGCGGCGCGGAGACGCAGTTCGCCGGGTTTAACCGCGCCATGCAGGCACGCCGCCAGGTCGGCTCGCTGGCGAAACCGGCCACCTACCTGACGGCGCTGGCGCAGCCGGACAAATACCGCCTTAACACCCTGCTGGCAGACCAGCCGCTGGCGCTGAAGCTCTCCAACGGCCAGACCTGGAAACCGCAGAACGACGATCACCAGTTCCGCGGCCAGATGCTGCTGGTGGATGCGCTGGCGCGTTCCATGAACGTGCCGACGGTCAACCTCGGCATGGCGGTCGGGCTGGATGAGATAACCAAAACGCTGGTGGCGCTGGGCGTGCCGGAAAACGTGCTGAACCCGGTGCCGTCAATGCTGCTCGGCGCGATTGCGCTGACGCCGATGGAAGTGGCGCAGGAGTTCCAGACCATCGCCAGCGGCGGCAACAAAGCGCCGCTGTCGGCGGTGCGCTCGGTGATCGCTGAAGATGGTTCGGTGCTCTACCAGAGCTTCCCGCAGGCGGAACGCGCCGTCCCGGCACAGGCCGCGTACCTGACGCTCTACGCGATGCAGCAGGTGGTTAACGAAGGGACGTCACGGGCGCTGGCGGTGAAATTCCCCAACCTGCACCTGGCGGCGAAAACCGGCACCTCCAACGACCTGCGTGACAGCTGGTTTGCCGGGGTGGACGGCGATCAGGTGGCGATCACCTGGGTCGGCCGCGACAATAACGGCCCGTCCAAACTCTGGGGCTCTACCGGTGCGATGGCGCTCTACAGCCGCTACCTGGCCAACGAAACGCCGCAGCCGCTGGACTTGCAGGCGCCGGAAGACATCACCGAAATGCGTGTGGATTCCGCGGGCAACTTCGTCTGTGGCGGCGGCCTGACCGGTGGGCTGACCGGCGGCGTGGTGCGCAGTATGCCGGTCTGGACCAGTGACCCGGACAGCCTCTGCCAGGCCAGCCTGGCGGCGCAGCAACAGCAGATGCAATTGCAACAGCAGCAGATGCAGCAGCAACAGCAACAGCAGCAAGCGCCGCAGGATGAGCAGAAAGAGGGCAACGGCATGGCCGGCTGGCTGAAAGAGATGTTCGGCCAGTAACGGACTGCGCCGTCACTGATAAACGGGTGTGATGCGTGATAACCACGCATCGCACCCTTTTTTTATCAGCCTTATCAATGACGGACGATGTGAGTTGATGATTGGCTGACGCGCCCGTGGCGTGGGTATTTCTGTCTGTGCGATTCCCAACAGCACAATAAGGAGTTCCCTATGCGCCCCTTTTTTCCCTGTACCCTCCTTGGCCTCGCCGCGCTGGTGCCGTTTCACAGCCAGGCACTCAACGGGCAGACCAACGTCGAGTGTGACTACAGCCATACCCTGCCGGACGATGCCATCATGATGCCGGGGATGCCCGGCATGGCGATGTCGCATGATTTCTTCGGCAACACCCATGCCAACGCCTACACCACCAATGAACAACTGTTGACGGATTTCTCCACCACCTGCAACAACAGTTCTGATCACTCCGCCTACTGGGCGCCGTCGCTGCGGCTGCCTGACGGCACGGTGGTACGCCCGGCGTACCAGAAAACCTACTACCAGGCGAGCCAGATAGAGAAGTACCCGATCCAGCCGTTCCCGGCCGGGCTGCAACTGCTGGCCGGCACCCACAACGGCACCAGCCCGAACAAGCTCGCGGTGGACTATTTCTGCCAGGGGCTGGGCTACTCGGACATTCCCAAAAGCAGCTGCCCCCCGCAGCCCAACGGCACGGTGCAGATGAACATTGCGCTGAAGTTCCCCAACTGCTGGGACGGCGTCAACCTTCACCCCGCCATCGGGGTAAAAAATGCCGATTATGCGGTAAATGATGTCTGCCCGGCGGCGTACCCGGTCAAGATCCCGATGGTGAACATGAACATCGCTTACCTGATCCCCAACTCGACGCCGATAGACATGACCAAAGTCGAGCTGTCGCTGGACCCGGTGATCGTGAACGGCAAGGTGGTTGAACAGTGGGGCTCTATCTACAGCGCCCACGGCGATTTTATGAATGGCTGGACGACGCAGGGCGCGGATTTTATGGCGAACCACTGCATGAACCTCGGCCTCTCCTGCGACACCAACATCCCGTTTGCCTACGAGATGGCGTTGCAGGACGTCACAATCAGCAACCTTGATCAGGCAGACAAAAATTTTGCCGGGGAAGAGACGCTGCACGTGCAGGATAACTGGCAGGGCACCCGCAGCCGGAACAAAGAGGAGATTGGGCTTATCCAGTTCACGATCCCGGCCTGGCCGCCGGAGCTGGATATCAATAACAACACGGAGTTCACGTATAAAATCCGGCTGTTTGGCGGCAATGTCTCTGATGCCAATGCCCGTACTATTTATCTTTACGGCACCACCAATGAATGGGACGAGCACACCACCACCTGGAACAGCCGCCCGGCCTGTAATGGCAATGCCGCCGGATCGCTGTATGCCAATAACAAACAGTCTTACCGTTATATTCCGGTGGATGCCGCCGTCAAAGAGGCGATTAAAAACAAACAAACCACGATCTCTTTCTGCATTGGCGGCGAACGTAAGGGCCATGCGTACGCCTTCAGTTCAGCCGAAAGCCCCAACCCGCCGATATTAATGTTGCAGGGATTTAAAAAATAATACGCACGCTATTTATTAATCGTGAAACCCGTAACCATAAAGTTACGGGTTTTTATTTATGTGCGACAAATAGGTTAATAAAAAATAGCCTCGTATTTCATGAGGCCATTTCTTCAGCATATCCGCCGGGGACACTCTATTTCTGCTTGAGTTTAAAATTTCATCCGAATATGATTCTGCCTTCATAATAATAATTCTCGTTTACATTCCTGTTTACCATCATCAGAGAAGCGACCATGCGCACACACTCAGGCACCATGATCCCGGCGGCCTTTCCTCTTGGGAAAGTGACCCTTGCCATTGCGGTTACGTTAGGCACGTTCGTATTACCCGCTACGGCGGCAGAGGGCGACCCGGCGCAAACGGGTGATACCATTACCGTCGTCGGCAGCGGGCCGGATGTGGCGCAGGAAAGCGCATGGGGGCCGGCCGCGACCGTGGCGGCCAAGCGGAGTGCTACCGGCACCAAAACCGATACACCGCTGGTGAAAACACCGCAGTCCGTCTCTGTCGTGACCAGTGACGAGCTGGAAATGCGCCAGCCGGACACGGTAAAAGAGGCGCTGAGCTACACGCCGGGCGTGTTCGCCAGCCGCGGCAGCTCCGACATTCTTGATGCGGTGTCCATCCGCGGCTTTACCAATACCAACACCAACCAGTACCTGGACGGCATTAAACTCCAGGGCGATAACTATTCCGAAGTGTCGATGGACCCGTACTTCCTTGAGCGGGTGGAAGTGCTGCGCGGCCCGTCCTCCGTGCTGTACGGCAAAAGCAACCCCGGCGGCCTGGTCTCTATGGTCAGCAAACGCCCGACCACCGAAACCCTGCGTGAAGTGCAGTTCTCGATGGGCACTGACAACCTCTACCAGACCGGGTTTGATTTCGGCGGCGCCATCGATGACAACGGCGTTTACAGCTACCGCCTGACCGGGCTGGCGCGCAGCCAGGATGCCCAGCAGGAGATGTCCCAGGAGAAGCGTTACGCCATCGCGCCGTCCTTTACCTGGCACCCGGATGACAACACCACCTTCACCTTCCTGAGCAACTTCCAGAACGATCCGGAAGCGGGCTACTACGGCTGGCTGCCGCTGCAAGGCACCGTGGTGCCGTACACCGATGCCAACGGCAACCAGCGCAAACTGCCGGTGAACTACACCGAAGGCGAGCAGGAGGACAAGTTCTCCCGCAACCAGAAGATGGTGGGTTACAGCGCCGAGCACGCGTTCAACGACACCTGGACGGTGCGCCAGAACCTGCGCTACACCATGCTGAGCACCCACTACATCGGCCACTACGGTAACGGCTATGTCGCCCCGGCGACCATCCAGCGTGCCTTTGTCGACTCCAGCGAGAAGCTGAGTAACTTCGACGTGGACACCCAGGCGCAGGCCAAATTCGGCACCGGCCAGGTTGACCACACCCTGCTGATGGGCGTGGACTACATGCGGATGCGTAACGACATCAACGCGGACTACGCGTCCACCAGCAGCATCAATATGACCGCACCGCAGTACGGCAATGATGACTACGATGTCTACTTCCGTTACAACATCCTGAACCGCCAGGAGCAGACCGGCCTCTACGTGCAGGATCAGGCAGAGTGGAACCACTGGCTGCTGACCCTGGGCGGCCGTTATGACTTCGCCAAAAGCACGGTGCTGACCCGCAGCAGCGGTGCCACCGACAAAGACCGCGATGAGCAGTTCACCTGGCGCGGCGGCCTGAACTACCTGTTCGACAACGGGATTTCGCCGTACTTCAGCTACAGCGAATCCTTTGAGCCGGTCAGCGGTGCCACCCAAAGCGGTAAATCGTTCGACCCGTCCCACGGCAAGCAGTATGAAGCCGGGGTGAAATATATCCCGCAAGACCAGCCGATCAGCCTGACGGCGGCGGTTTACCAGCTGACCAAAGACAACAACCTGACGGCCGACCCGACTAACAGCAGCTTCAGCGTGCAGTCCGGCGAAATCCGCTCACGCGGCATCGAGCTGGAAGCGAAAGCCGCAGTCAATGCCAACGTCAACCTGACGGCGTCTTACACCTTCACCGACGCGGAATACACCAAAGACACCAACCTGAAGGGCCAGCGCCCGGTGGAAGTGCCGCGTAACATGGCGTCGCTGTGGGCGGATTACACCTTCCATGAGACGGCGCTCAGCGGCCTGACCCTCGGCAGCGGTGTGCGCTATGTGGGCGCGACCAACACCATTGACGCCGCTAACCAGCAATACAACGTGGCGGCCTATACCCTGGTGGATGCCACCGTGAAATACGATCTGGCGCGCGTCGGCCTGCCGGGTTCCACGGTAGGGCTGAACATCAACAACCTGTTTGACCGCGAATATGTCTCCAGTTGCTACCGCGACTACGCCTGCTACTGGGGCAGCGATCGCCAGGTGGTGGCGACGGCCACCTTCCGCTTCTAACTAAAGGACAGCCTTGCGTTCATGATGAACCCGGTGCCGCCCTGACATATCACACTGACCTTCGGGCACGGCATGCCGTGCCCGTTTTCAAGACAGGGAATTATGCAGGATAACAACACTCACCCCGTCGGCGGCCCGTCCGCTGAAGCTCCCCATGCCACGCTGTGCCTGCAACAGGTCAGCTTCTCCGTTCCCGGCCGTACGCTGCTTGCCCCTCTGACGTTGACCTTTCCCCAGGGAAAATTCTGCGGCCTGATTGGCCACAACGGCTCGGGTAAATCCACCCTGCTGAAAATGCTCGGCCGTCACCAGCCGCCCTCCGGTGGCGCACTGCTGCTGAACGACAAACCGCTGGAAAACTGGGACAGCAAAGCGTTCGCGCGGGAAGTGGCCTATATGCCGCAGCAACTGCCGCCCGCCGAAGGGATGACGGTACAGGAGCTGGTGGCGATTGGCCGCTACCCGTGGCACGGCGCGCTGGGGCGTTTCCGCCATCATGACCGCGAGGCGGTAGACCGGGCAATTGCGCTGGTCGGCCTCAACGCGTTCGCCCACCGGCTGGTGGACAGCCTCTCCGGCGGCGAGCGCCAGCGCGCCTGGCTGGCGATGATGATGGCGCAGGAGACGCGCTGCCTGCTGCTGGATGAGCCGACTTCCGCGCTCGACATCGCGCATCAGGTCGAGGTGCTGGCGCTGATCAAACGGCTGACCGCCGAACGCGGGCTGACGGTGATCGCGGTACTGCATGACATCAACGTGGCGGCGCGCTACTGCGATCACCTGATCGCCCTGCGTGAAGGGCAGATGATCGCCGAAGGCAGCCCGCTGGACATCATGCAGGGGCCGGTGCTGGAGAAAATTTACGGTATCCCGATGGGCGTGCTGCCGCACCCCGGCGGCGGTGCCCCGGTGAGCTTTGTCTGCTGATGAAATGTAATCAACCTGACACCACCCGCCGCCGCCTGTTGCAGGCGATGGCGCTTTCGCCGCTGCTCCCGGCCTGGCCGTCACTGGCGGCCGCCCGGCCGGACCTCACCCGGATCGTGACGCTGGAGTGGTCGCCGACCGAGCTGCTGCTCGCGCTGGGTGTCGCGCCGCTGGGCGTGGCAGATGTCTACAACTACCGCCTGTGGGTGAAAGAACCGGCGCTGCCGCCAAACGTCGTGGACGTCGGCACCCGCACCGAGCCAAACCTGGAGATGCTGCAACAGTTGCGGCCGTCGCTGCTGATGCTCTCCGCCGGGTATGGTCCGTCACCGGAGGCGTTGCAACGCATTGCGCCGTCGATGGGCTTCGCCTTTTACGACGGCCAACAGCCGCCGCTGCAACTGGCGCGCCGTGCGTTGCACCAACTGGCGGAACGGCTCGATTTGCGGCCTGCCGCTGACCGCCACCTGGCGCAGTTTGATGCGCTGATGGCGCAGACGCGCGCGCAGCTGCCCGCCGCCGCCCGCCGGCCGGTACTGTTATTCTCATTCCTTGACGCCCGCCATGTGCTGGTGTTCGGCAAAGGCAGCCTGTTTATGAATGTTCTGGATGAACTGGGGATCCCCAATGCCTGGCCCGGCGAAACCAACTTCTGGGGCAGCGCCATCGTGGGGATTGAACAACTTGCCGCGGTGAAACCGGCCCATGCGCTCTGTTTTGACCACGGCGACCACCGCCTGCGTGATGAGATCACCGCCACGCCGCTCTGGCAGTCACTGCCGCTGGCGCGTGACGGCGTGGTCACTGAGATGCCGGCCATCTGGTTCTACGGCTCCACCTACTCGGCCATGCGCTTCTGCCGTATGTTGCCGCAGGTGCTGGGAGGCCGCCCATGAGCCGCCGTTTCCCTGCCGTGGCCCTGCTGACCTTCGGCCTGCTGATCGCGGCCTGCCTGGCGCTCAGCGGCTATAACCTGCGCTGGCAACTGCCGCTCCCGCTCTGGCCGGAGGGCTTCCTGCACCCGGATGTGGATGACGTCCGCCAGATGGTGTTCCATTACAGCCTGCTGCCGCGCATCGCGGTGGCGTTGCTGGCCGGGGCCGGGCTGGCGCTGGCCGGGGTGCTGTTCCAGCAGGTGCTGCGTAACCCGCTGGCGGAACCGGCGACGCTGGGCGTCTCCGCCGGGGCGCAGCTCGGGCTGGCAATCGTCACCCTGTGGCCGATGCCGGGCGGTACCCTGACGCAGCAATTCGCGGCGATGGCCGGGGCGCTGCTGGTCGGCGTGCTGGTGTTCGGCGTCGCCTGGGGCAAACGCATGTCGCCGGTGACGCTGATCCTCGCCGGGCTGGTGCTCAGCCTCTACTGCGGGGCGGTCAACGGCCTGCTGGCGCTGTTCAATTACGACCAGTTGCAGAGCCTGTTCCTCTGGAGCAGCGGCGCGCTCAACCAACAGGACTGGCATATCGCCGGTTTCCTGTGGCCGCGGCTGGTGCTGGCTTTGGTGCTGGCGCTGCTGCTGTTGCGGCCGATGACGCTGCTGGGGCTGGATGACGGCATCGCCCGTAACCTCGGGCTGGGGCTGTCTGCCGCGCGGCTCGGCGCGCTTGGCGTGGCGATTGTGCTCAGCGCGCAGATCGTCAATGCCGTCGGCGTGATCGGTTTTGTCGGGCTGTTCTCGCCGCTGCTGGCGACACTGCTCGGCGCCCGCCGCCTGGTGAGCCGTGTGCTGCTGGCCCCGCTGCTGGGGGCGCTGCTGCTGTGGCTGACCGACCAGATTATGCTGTGGCTCAGCCACGTCTGGCAGGATGTGCCGACCGGGGCCGCGACGGCGCTGGTGGGCGCGCCGCTGCTGTTATGGCTGCTGCCGCGCCTGCGCCACCGCGCCGCGCCGCCGCCGATGGCCCAGGGCGGCAGCGTGCCGGCAGAGCGCCACCACCTGTCGCGCTGGATAGCCGGCGGGCTGCTTTGCCTGCTGGCCGGGCTGTGGGTGGCGCTGGCCTTTGGCCGCGACATGAACGGCTGGGTCTGGGCGCACGGCGACCTCTTCACACAACTCCTGCCGTGGCGGATGCCGCGGGTGATGGCGGCACTGGCGGCCGGCGTGATGCTGGGCGCGGCAGGCACCCTGATGCAGAAGCTCACCGGCAACCCGATGGCCAGCCCGGAAGTGCTGGGCATCAGTTCCGGCGCGGCATTCGGCGTGGTGCTGATGCTGTTCCTGGTGCCGGGTGACGCGTTCGGCTGGCTGCTGCCGGCGGGCAGCCTCGGCGCAGCAGGGACGCTGCTGATCATTATGCTGGTGGCGGCGCGCGGCAATTTCTCCCCGGCGCGGATGCTGCTGGCAGGGATTGGCCTCAGCACCGCGTTCACCACGCTGATTACCCTGCTGATGGCGAGCGGCGACCCGCGCATGGGCCGCCTGCTGACCTGGATTTCCGGCTCGACCTACTCGGTGACGCCGGAGCAGGCGTGGCACAGCGCGCTGATGGGCGTGCTCCTGCTGGCGCTGGCACCGTTCTGCCGCCGCTGGCTGGTGATCCTGCCGCTCGGCAGTGCCACCTCGCGCTCGGTGGGGCTGGCGCTGGCCCCGACACGGCTGGTGATTTTGCTGCTGGCCGCGGTCATGACGGCAGTGGCGACGCTGACCATCGGGCCGTTGAGCTTCGTTGGGCTGATGGCGCCGCACATGGCGCGCATGATGGGCTTCCGACGGGCGCTGCCGCAACTGGTGATGGCTTCGCTGCTGGGCGGGATGCTGATGATGCTGGCGGACTGGGGCGGGCGGATGCTGCTGTTCCCGAACCAGATCCCGGCCGGGCTGCTGGCGACCTTTATCGGCGCGCCGTACTTTATCTACCTGCTGCGCAAGCAGGCCGCGTAGGGCAGGGTAGCCGGACAGCAGGACACAAAAACAAAAAGGGGCCAGATGGCCCCTTTTTTACAGGAGTGGCATTCAGAGCTGCGCGAAGCAGCGGCGCGCGGCATCAATGGTGCGCTGGATGTCTTCCTGGGTGTGCGCCAGGGACATAAACCCGGCCTCGAAGGCAGACGGTGCCAGGTAGACGCCCTCTTCCAGCATCAGGTGGAAGAAGCGTTTAAAGCGTTCCACGTCGCAGCCCATCACATCCTGATAGCAGGTGATGCGCTCCGCATCGGTGAAGAAGATGCCGAACATGCCGCCGACACGGTTCACCACCAGCGGGATGTTCTCCTCTTTTGCCGCTGCCAGCAGGCCGGTGGCGAGGTTTTCGGTGAGCTCGGTCAGCGTTTCATGGGTGCCCGGCTGGGCGATCTGCGTCAGGCAGGCGTAGCCGGCGGCCATCGCGATCGGGTTGCCGGAGAGCGTCCCGGCCTGGTATACCGGCCCGGTCGGTGCCAGTGCGGACATCACATCACTGCGGCCGCCAAACGCACCTACCGGCATCCCGCCGCCGATGATTTTGCCGAGGCAGGTGAGGTCAGGCACCACGCCGTAGTGCGCCTGCGCACCGGCCAGCGCCACCCGGAAGCCGGTCATCACTTCATCGATGATCAGCAGCGCGCCGAACTCATCACACAGCGCGCGCAGCCCCGGCAGGAACTCCGGCAGCGGCGGCACGCAGTTCATGTTACCGGCCACCGGCTCCACGATGATGCAGGCGATGTCGTCCGGGTACTGTTCGAACGCGGTGCGCACTGAGGCCAGATCGTTATAGGTGCAGGTCAGGGTGTGTTTGGCGAAATCAGCCGGGACGCCCGGCGAGTTCGGCTGGCCGAGGGTCAGCGCGCCGGAACCGGCTTTCACCAGCAGGTGGTCGGCATGGCCGTGGTAGCAGCCTTCAAACTTGATGATTTTGTCGCGGTGGGTGAAGCCGCGCGCCAGACGGATGGCGCTCATGGTCGCCTCGGTGCCGGAGTTCACCATCCGCACCATGTCCATGGTCGGCACCAGCTCAGTGACCAGCTCCGCCATGGTCACTTCCATTTCGGTAGGCGCGCCGAAGCTCAGGCCACGGGATGCGGCTTCAATCACCGCCTCGCGGATGGCGGCGTTATTGTGGCCGAGCACCATCGGCCCCCAGGAGCCGACATAATCGATATAGGCTTTGCCGTCGGCATCAAACAGGTAAGCCCCGTCCGCATGTTCGACGAACAGCGGCACGCCGCCGACGCCGGTAAAGGCACGTACCGGCGAGTTGACGCCGCCGGGGATCAGTTTCTGCGCCTTGGTGAACAGGCTTTCGGACTTGCTGTGTTGGCTCATGAATCGGCTCCTGAAAAGGTTCGCATCACAGGGATGCAGAGGATAACCCCGTTATTCTAGTGAAGTGGGGCGCGTTATGAAATCGTTGCCGGGCGGTGAACGGCCTCTGGCCGCGAGAAAAACGTGCCATTTTGTTGCAGGCGCGGCGCGGCAGGGTAGGATAACCGGCGCTGCTGTGTGGGACGTGCCGCCGCGGCGCGTTGTTTTCCTTAATCCTTATTGGAAGAATCCGGATGATAACCCAAGACCAGACCCGCCCGCTTTCCCCCCTCCGCCTGCGGCGCAGTGACCTGTTGCGGCACTTCCTGCGGCGTGACAAAACCCCGGTGGCTATCCTGGTGGTGGCGGCGCTGGTGGGCGGCGTGACCGGCCTGCTCGGCGTGGGGTTTGAGCGGGCGGTCGGCTGGGTGACGCAGCAACGGCTTGGTGCGCTGCAAACGGTGGCGGGGCAGGCGTGGCTGCTGTGGCCGCTGGCGTTTGTGCTCTCCGCCTTGCTGGCGATGGTCGGCTACCTGCTGGTGCGCCACTATGCGCCGGAAGCGGGCGGCTCCGGCATCCCGGAGATTGAGGGCGCGCTGGAGGAGCTGCGGCCGGTGCGCTGGTGGCGGGTGATCCCGGTGAAATTCATCGGCGGCATGGGCACGCTGGGGGCCGGGATGGTGCTGGGGCGCGAGGGGCCGACGGTGCAGATTGGCGGCAACGTCGGCAAAATGCTGGTGGATCTGTTCCGCCTGAAAAGTGCGGAGGCGCGCCACTCGCTGCTGGCCACCGGCGCGGCGGCCGGGCTGTCTGCCGCGTTCAACGCGCCGCTGGCCGGTATCCTGTTTATTATCGAGGAGATGCGGTTACAGTTCCGCTACAGCCTGATCTCCATTAAGGCCGTGTTCATCGGCGTTATCGCCTCCAGTGTGGTGTACCAGGCGTTCAACGGCAGCGCGACGGTGATTCAGATAGGCAAATTGCAGGCAGCGGCCATGAACACGCTGTGGCTCTATCTGCTGCTGGGGATGCTGTTCGGGCTGGTCGGTGTGGTGTTCAACGCGCTGATCTTCCGCACCCAGGATCTGTTCCTGCGGCTGCATGGCGGCCGGTTACGCAAGATCCTGCTGACAGGCGGGCTGCTGGGCGGGCTGTGCGGTGTGCTGGGGCTGGTGATGCCGGCGGCCGCGGGCGGCGGCTTTGGGCTGATTCCGCAGGCGGCGCTCGGGCACTACTCGCTGGGGATGCTGCTGGCCCTCTTTTTCAGCCGTATTGTCACCACGCTGCTCTGTTTCTGTTCCGGTGCGCCGGGGGGGATTTTCGCGCCAATGCTGGCGCTGGGCACGCTGGGCGGCACCGCGTTCGGCCTGGCCTGCGGTACGCTGTTCCCGCATTACGGCTTGCAGGCAGGCACCTTCGCCATTGCCGGGATGGGCGCGCTGTTCGCCGCCACGGTGCGCGCGCCGTTGACCGGCATCGTGCTGGTGCTGGAGATGACGGACAACTACCAGCTGATTCTGCCGATGATCATCACCTGCCTGGGCGCGACGCTGGTGGCGCAATTTCTCGGCGGCAAGCCCTTGTATTCCACCCTGCTGGCCCGCACGTTAGAACGTCAGGGTCGTGAACAGGCGGCGAACGCGCCGCACACGGCTGACAATCCTCAGGGAAACCGCCCCCCTGCGGCGAATACTTGAACAGACTACTCAGGTATTAGATAATCAGGGTATTATTCAGGCGGCTATTGGTGCACCCTGAAGTAAAACCGGTTGGAGTATAAAAATGAGTGATGACGTCGTAGCACTGCCCCTGCAATTTACTGAAGCAGCCGCACACAAAGTGAAAAACCTGATTGCGGACGAAGAGAATCCGAACCTGAAACTGCGGGTCTATATTACCGGCGGCGGTTGCAGCGGTTTCCAGTATGGCTTCACCTTTGACGATCAGATCAACGACGGTGACATGACCATTGAAAAAGCCGGCGTGGCGCTGGTGGTAGACCCGATGAGCCTGCAATACCTGGTGGGCGGCTCCGTGGACTACACCGAAGGGCTGGAAGGGTCGCGCTTTATCGTGACCAACCCGAATGCCAAAACCACCTGCGGGTGCGGGTCGTCCTTCAGTATCTGACGCAGCAAACGCCAGGCAGAAAAAAACCCGTGTGCCGGTGGCAGACGGGTTTTTTATTAGGATTATTTTTTTATTGCAGTGATAACACTGATTTTGGGTAAAACGCATAGCTGTGTGTAGTGTGGAACCCCGCCGCAGCCTCACCATTCAACGGTAATAAGCTGCGTCTGTTGTGCCACGTTGCCCGCCAGATGGGCCTCTTGGCTCAGTGCCTGGGTGCGGATAACCGGCTGATAGCGTGCATCGCTGCCGCATTCTGCCGTGGGTGTGGCGTTGGTCACGGTCACTGCGCACGTCGGCACAATCACCATGCGAACATTTATCACGCCCTGGGCACCCACGCCCTGACTTCCGATGGCCGCCGCCGGCAATACCCACAACGCAAACAGCGCGCTGAAAAGGTGTTGTCGCATAGGTCATGATCCTGGTGTTGAAAAGGTGCTCAACGCATCAGTTACCTTACTATCGGCACGGGACGGTGCCGGCTTTAGCCGATCTGGGCATCCCTCAAGTAAACCGGTTTACTGATGCATCGTTTTCTGCGCCGTCATGAGTCACAAAAAGGGAATCAGGAGGGCGACAGAAGGGGTATTGAGAAGCGAAACAGTGAAGGGCCGCTTCTCAATGCAAATGAATATAACAGAATCGATCAGTTTGGTGAATGCTTTTTAATCGATATCGGGTTAAATATCAGTTAAGCAAATAAGAACTGTTAATGGATAATTATCCGCCATTATTTTCCAGCACAAAGGTCGGCAGTTTCAGATGCCAGCGGATCGCCGCCAGCCGGATCACCAGCGTGATCGCCATGCCCAGCAGCGTCGCCTGCGACAGCGGCATCCCTAAGGCGTAAGCGACGGTATGCACAATGCCGCCGGCAATACAGGCCGTGGCGTAGATCTCGGTACGCAGGATCATCGGGATTTCGCGCGCCAGAATATCGCGGATAATGCCGCCACCTACGCCGGTGATCACCCCCATGCAGACCGCCACCAGCGGGCCGGTGCCGGCGGCCAGCGCCTTGTTGACGCCGATGCCGACAAACACCGCCAGCCCGACGGCGTCCAGCACCGGCAGCACCCATTTCGGCAGCCGCCGCGGCTGGCGCACCAGCCCGATGGTCAGCATACAGGTCACCATGGCCACCACCAGATCGGTCGGGTCACGCACCCAGAATACCGGGCCGTGGTCCAGCGCCATATCGCGGATGGTGCCGCCGCCAATCGCCGTGACCACGCCCAGCACCAACACGCCAAACGGGTCCATGCGCAATTTGCCCGCCAGCAAGACGCCGGAAATGGCAAACACCGCCGTGCCTAAAATATCCAGAATGTAGAGCAGCATATCAACGATCGTTCCGTGCCGGGGAAGGGGAGGCGGGCAGCGCCGCCAACTGCGGGCAGAGTTGCCGCGCGGCCAGCATAATACGCGGCCCGGCCCGGCTGAACCAGTCTGAATTAAGGGCGATCACCGGCACGTTTAACTGCGGCTGCCACCACGCCGCCACCGCCTGTTGCGCCGCGCGATCGCCGGGGGTGACAATCGCCGCCGGGCGGCGCATCAGCACCTGTTCGCGGCTCACCTGCGGCCACGGCACGCGGCTGTCAGCAAACAGGTTCTGCGCGCCGCAAAGCCGCAGCACTTCGCTTTGCAGCGTCTGCCCCGAGGCGGTGAACAGTGGCCGGGTGCCGAACTGCAACAGCACCGGCAGCGGCGCGGCGCGCGCATACTGCTGTTGTAAGGCATCGCGATCCGCGCGCAACTGTTGTGCCGCCTGGTGCGCGGTGTCCGGGGCGGCGCTGTAGCCCGCCAGCTGATCCAACGCTGCCGCCACCTGATCAATACTCTGCGGATCGAGGGTGATCACCGGCACCCCGAGCGCGCGCAGTTGATCCAGCGACCGCTGCGGGTTGCCGCCGCGCCACGCCAGCACCAGGTCCGGCTTCAGCGCCACGATCCGCTCCAGGTTGATCCCCTGCCAGTTGGCGACCCGCTCCAGCTTTTCTGCGGCGGGCGGGTAGTCAGCATACTCACTGGCGGCCACCATCTGCGGCCCCAGCCCGGCGGCATAGGCCAGCTCCGTGAGGTTCGGTGCCAGGGCGATGACCCGCTGGGCAGGCTGGGCTGCCGCCACACCCACGACAAAAAAAGGCACTGCCAACAGCAGTGCCTTCAGGGTACGCAACAGGTGCATCATCAGCCGCGCTGCGCCAGCGCCTGCACCATCGCATCCACCATGCGGGTGGATTGCTCGGCCGCCACCACCAGGAACTCCTCAAAGCTCAGGTGGGAAGCCTGGTCTGCCACGTCAGAAATGGCGCGCACCACCACAAACGGGGTGCCGAACAGGTGGCAGACATGGCCGACAGCCGCCGCTTCCATCTCCACCGCCGCCACCTGCGGGAAGGTGGCGCGGATACGGGCCAGCGGCTCGGCACCATTAATGAAGGCATCGCCGCTGCACACCAGCCCGCGCACGGCATTGAGGCCGAGGTCGCTGATGCAGCGTGCCGCCAGGTCGATCAGCGCGGCGTCTGCCGTGAATGCGGCCGGGCAACCGGCCATCTGGCCCGGTGCATAGCCAAAGGCGGTGACATCGGCGTCGTGGTAGCGCACTTCATCGGAGACCACAATGTCACCGACGTTCAGGGTGGCGGCCAGCCCACCGGCGGAACCGGTGTTGATCACCACGTCCGGGCGGCAGTGCTCCAGCAGCAGGGTGGTGCCCATCGCCGCGGAGACTTTACCAATCCCGGATTTCAGCAACGCCACCTCGACGCCGTGCAGCGTGCCGGTATAAATTTCACACCCGGCGCGTTGCAGGGTTTCACGGTTTTCAATCTTGTCGCGCAGCAGGGTGACTTCCTGCTCCATTGCGCCAATGATGCCAACTTTCATAGGGAGACTCGCAGATGAGGATGCGTGGCCCGCAGGTTGATGCGGACGGGCATGTTTATTAAAGACAACGTGTTTATAAAGACAACATGTTTATAAAGGCGACATGTTTATAAAGGCGAATAGTCTATCATGGCTACTGGCGAGCGCTAACGGTAATAGACTGCGACCGGCGGAGGATGCAGCATGTCGGAAATCGATTTCAGAAAAAAATTCAGCATAGAACGCCCTTTCAGCCCGCCGCGCGATGATCTGGCCGGGCTCGATGCCTATGACATTGTGCGCCAGTTTGAGAGCGATCGCGGGCGCATTATCAACTCTGCGGCCATCCGCCGCCTGCAACAGAAAACCCAGGTGTTCCCGCTGGAGCGCAACGCCGCGGTGCGCAGCCGCCTGACCCACTCGCTGGAGGTGCAGCAGGTGGGGCGGCATATTGCCAAGGAGATCCTGCACAAGCTCGGCCGGCAGGGGCAACTGGAGGCGCTCGGCCTGGCGGCGCTGCTGGCCCCGTTTGAGAGCGTGGTGGAGATGGCCTGCCTGATGCATGACATCGGCAACCCGCCTTTTGGCCACTTTGGCGAATCCGCGATCAATGACTGGTTCGGGCGGCGCATGGCGAGGAGGGATGCCGGGGAGCCGCTGCCGGAACAGGATGCGTGCCGGGTGCCGCTGCTGCAACTGCGCGCCGGGGAGGAGAAGCTGAACGCCCTGCGTTGCCGCATCCGCCACGATCTCAGCCATTTTGAAGGCAATGCGCAGGCGATCCGGCTGGTGTTCAACCTGTTGCGCCTCAACCTGACCCATACCCAGGTAGCCTGCATTTTGAAATATACCCGCCCGGCGTACTGGGCCGGGCCGGTGCCGCCGGCGTACAGCTACCTGATGAAAAAGCCGGGTTACTACCTGGCGGAGGAGCCGCTGATCGCCCAGTTGCGCGAAAAATTACAGCTCGGCGAATTCCAGCGCTTCCCGCTGACTTACATCATGGAGGCGGCCGACGACATCTCTTACTGTATCGCCGATCTGGAAGACGCGGTGGAGAAGAAAATTTTCACCGTTGAGCAGCTTTACCACCATCTGCAACAGGAGTGGGGCAGTGCGCAGCCCGGCGATCTGTTTGATCTGGTGGTAGGCACCGCCTATAAAAAAATGATGGCGGCGCAGAGTTACCGCCACCCGATCGACTATTTCTTTATGGAACTGCGGGTGCAGACGGTGAAACGGCTGGTGCCCCATGCGGCGCAACGCTTTATTGATAACCTGCCGCAGATTTACGAGGGCACGCTGAACCAGGCGTTGCTGGAGGATCAGAGCCAGGCCAACCGGCTGCTGGAGATCTTCAAGAATGTCGCGTTCCGGCGGGTGTTCAACCACCATGAGGTCGAGGAGCTGGAGTTGCAGGGCTACCGGGTGATCAGCGGGTTGCTGGACATTTACAGCCCGCTTCTGGAGATGCCGCCGGAGGATTTCCAGAAGCTTAATGAGCAGGATACCCACCGGCGCTACCCGATCGAGACGCGGTTGTTCCATAAGCTTTCCGGCAAATACCGGCTCGCCTACACCCAGGCGGTCAGCGACATCGCGACCTTACCGGCGGCCGAGCAGCCGATCTGGGAATACTACTTCCGCGCCCGGCTGATTCAGGATTACATCAGCGGCATGACCGATCTGCACGCCTATGATGAGTACCGGCGGCTGGCGGCGGCGGAGTAGGGCGGCAGGGCCGGGGGCCGCCGTCCGGGGGTGATGAGAAAATGGCCTTTTGTAAAGACATCGCACACTTTTTTACCATTGCTGAATCGACGCCGGTGAACTTAAGGTGATTTAGTACATCTTATTCAGCACGGCTACACCGTCAGTATTGTTCTTGTCGCATCAATAAATTAAAGAGATACAGACAAATGAAAAAATCATCTTTGTTCCTGAGCGCCCTGGCGCTAAGTATTGGAATGGCTCTTGGCCCGGTTTCGACGGCTAACGCGGCGGAAACCGCCTCCTCCAGCAGCGCCCAGCTGCCCAGCCTGGCCCCGATGCTGGAAAAAGTCATGCCTTCGGTGGTCAGCATTAACGTGGAAGGCAGCGCCGCCATCAATACCCCGCGCATGGGGCAGAACTTCCAGCAATTCTTCGGGGACAACTCGCCTTTCTGCCAGGACGGTTCCCCGTTCCAGCAATCCCCGCTGTGCCAGGGCGGTGGTGACGGCAGTGACGGCGGCAACGTTGCGCCACAGCCGAAACAGGCCTTCCAGGCACTCGGCTCCGGCGTGATCATCGACGCAGGCAAAGGTTATGTGGTGACGAACAACCACGTGGTCGACAACGCCACCAAAATCGTGGTGCAGCTCAACGACGGCCGTAAATTTGAGGCCAAAGTGATCGGCAAAGATCCGCGTTCTGACATCGCCCTGTTGCAGATCAAAGACGCGAAAAACCTGACCGCGGTGAAAATGGCGGATTCCGAATCCCTGCGCGTCGGTGACTACACCGTGGCGATCGGCAACCCATACGGCCTGGGTGAAACCGCCACCTCCGGTATCGTCTCCGCACTTGGCCGCAGCGGCCTGAACATCGAGAACTACGAGAACTTTATTCAGACCGACGCCGCGATCAACCGGGGTAACTCCGGCGGCGCGCTGGTGAACCTGAACGGTGAACTGATCGGTATTAACACCGCGATCCTGGCACCGGACGGCGGCAACATCGGCATCGGCTTCGCCATCCCAAGCAACATGGTGAAAAACCTGACCGCGCAGATGATCGAATTCGGCCAGGTGAAACGCGGCGAACTGGGCATTATGGGTACCGAACTGAACTCTGAGCTGGCGAAAGCGATGAAAGTCGACGCCCAGCGCGGGGCGTTCGTCAGCCAGGTGATGCCGAAGTCTGCCGCAGCCAAAGCCGGGATCAAGGCCGGGGATGTGATCCTGACCATGAACGGCAAAGCGATCTCCAGCTTCGCCGCGTTCCGGGCAGAGATCGGCACCCTGCCGATCGGCTCCAAACTGACGCTGGGCCTGCAACGTGACGGCAAACCGGTCACCGTTGAGGTCACGCTGGAGCAGAGCCAGCAGGCGCAGGTGGATTCCGGCACCATTTACACCGGCATTGAGGGGGCGGAGCTGAGCAACACCGACCTGAACGGCCACAAAGGGGTGAAAGTGGACAATGTGAAACCCGGCTCAGCCGCGGCGCGCATTGGCCTGAAAAAAGGCGACGTGATCCTGGGCGTCAACCAGCAGCCGGTGGCCAACCTCGGCGAGCTGCGCAAGATCCTCGACACCAAACCGTCGGTGCTGGCGCTGTCGATCCAGCGCGGCGACAGCTCACTCTATCTGTTGATGCAGTAATAGTCTCTTCTGCCGGGATCGCTTTCCCGGCAATACGCTGGAAGGCACGGGAAACCGTGCCTTTTTTTATGGCCGCGATCCGCCCGTTTCCGCCCCGGCCACTATTTTTACCACCCCTTCCAGGCCGGGCAGGCGTTCTTTCATTCTGTTGCGTTGCAAAAAATCTGTGATAGCTGCCACAGCTTTTGGGCATATCCCGGTGCTTTGTGCGTTTGCACAATGCAGGAGTAGGGCGCGCTCAGTATGCTGAGGAAGAGAGGGTCAACCGTCAGGCGGAGAAGGAAAGGAATGGCAGCATATCATCTGGATGCCAGACTGGCACAGGATATCGTGGCCCGTACCATGCGCATTATTGACAGCAATGTCAACGTGATGGATGGGCGCGGCAGGATTATCGGCAGCGGTGACCGTGAGCGGCTGGGGGAGTTGCACGAAGGGGCGCTGCTGGCGATCTCCCAGGGCCGGGTGGTGGACATCGATGACGCGGTGGCGCGCCATCTGCACGGCGTGCGGCCCGGTGTGAACCTGCCGTTGCGGCTCGACGGCGATATCGTCGGCGTCATCGGCCTGACCGGCAACCCCACCGATTTGCGCCAGTATGGGCAGTTGGTGGGGATGACCGCCGAAATGATGCTGGAGCAGGCGCGGCTGCTGCATATGCTGGCGCAGGACAGCCGCCTGCGTGAGGAGCTGGTGCTGAACCTGATCCGCGCGGAGAGCCTCTCCCCGGCGCTGGGCGAATGGGCGCAGCGGCTCGGCATCGATCTCAGCCTGCCGCGCGTGGTGGCGGTGGTGGAAGTGGACAGCGGCCAGTTGGGGGTGGACAGCGCGATGGCGGAGTTGCAGCAGCTACAGACGCTGCTCACCTCGCCGGAGCGTGACAACCTGATCGCCATTGTCTCGCTGACGGAAATGGTGGTGCTGAAACCGGCGCTCAATAACCACGGCCGCTGGGACGCCGACGCACACCGCACGCGCATTGATAACCTGCTGGCGCGGATGACGGAGCGCGGCCGTTTGCGCATCCGGCTGGCGCTGGGCAACTATTTTCCGGGGCCGGGCGGCATTGCCCGATCCTACCGTACCGCCCGCACCACCATGAGCGTCGGCAAACAGCGGATGCCCGATCAGCGCAGCTATTTTTACCAGGATCTGATGCTGCCGGTGCTGCTCGACAGCCTGCGCGGCGGCTGGCAGGCCAACGAGCTGGTGCGCCCGCTGGCGCGGCTGAAAACCATGGACAACAACGGCCTGTTGCGCCGCACATTGACCGCCTGGTTTGCCCATAATGTGCAGCCCACCGCCACCGCCAGGGCGCTCTATATCCACCGCAATACGCTGGAATACCGGCTGAACCGGATTTCAGAGCTGACCGGCCTTAACCTTGGGAATTTTGACGATCGTTTGCTGCTCTATGTGGCGCTGCAACTGGATGACGATCGTTAAACAACGGGGCGATCAGCCGCCCCGCAGGTGGATCTTCGCCGCATTGGTGACATTTTCAATCTCGTCCAGCAGCTCCAGCCACTCCGGCTCCAGCGCATGGAGGCTGACATTCTGCCGCAACTGGTGTTCCAGATAGCCACAGAGCTGCTTCAGGCGCGGCACGCCGCTGTAACTGCAACTGCCGTGCAGCTTGTGGATAAGCGCGAGGATCGCGTCGTCATTGGCCCCGTCAACGATCGCCTGCACCCGCTCGCTGACCTGCGGCAGGAAGTCGATCAGCATCTGTAACAGGTCGCCGGCCAGATCCTCTTTGTTGGCCGACTGGCGCAACGCCAGTGACCAGTCCAGCGAAGGCAGCGGCTCCCCGGACGCCGGGCTGACCATCGGCGGCGGCACGTCCGGCTCGGCGCTGGCCGGGGCGTGGTGGCGCGTCAGCACCCGTTTCAGCATCGCCTCATCAATCGGTTTTGCCAGATAATCGTCCATGCCGGCTTTCAGCAGGTGTTCACGTTCGCCGGAAAGCGAATGGGCCGTCACCGCGATGATCGGCGTGCGGGCATGGTGCGGCAACTGGTGAATCAGCTCGGCGGCGCGGATGCCGTCAATGTGCGGCATCTGAATGTCCATCAGGATCACATCCAGGTCCTGTTCGCGTGCCAGCGCCAGGGCATCCGCACCGCTTTCGCACAGCAGCGTGTGCTCGACCAGCTCCTCCAGCAGGGTGCCGATAAGTTTCAGGTTGGCCGGGTTGTCATCCACCGCCATCACCGTCAGCGGCAGGCGCGGCGGGCGGTGGGGCTTGTGGCCCAGCAGCCCGGCCTGGCTGTCATCCAGCAGCAGCGGCAGCAAACGCACGCTGGAGATAGGCTTGATCAGGCAGCCCTGGACCCCGAGCTTTTTCAGCGCTTCGGCGTCAATCTGCAACTGGGAAGGCACCGCCATAATGACGCGGTCTGCCAACGCCAGAATGCCCGGCATCCGCGTTTTGTACTCTTCGAGCATATGGCGTTTGTTCAGCGGCACGCCAATCAGCAGGATGTCAAAATGCTCCTCCGGCAGTTGCGCAAGCTGGGTGCCGTGCGTCACCTGCAACGGCGTGGTGGCCAGAATTTCCAGCGTGGCCTTGGCGGCCGCGTCGTTGGCTTCGATATAGGCCAGGCGTTTGCCCTGGAGCGCGTCCATCGGCTGGGCGCTCGGCAGGAAATGATCGTTGAGTTCAATATTGATGTGGAACCAGAAGGTCGAGCCGCGGTTGAGCTGGCTGTAGAAGCTGATGTCGCCGCCCATCTCCTTGACCAGCTTCTGGGTGATCACCAGCCCCAGCCCGGTGCCGCCGTGGCGGCGCGAAATGCTGGCGTCCGCCTGGCGGAATGCCTGGAACAGCTGCGACTGCTGGCGCTCGGAAATGCCGATGCCGGTATCGTGGATCTGCACCTCCAGCTCCGCTTTCATGTTGTCGTGCGAGCGCAGCTCCACATTGATGTCGATATTGCCGCTTTCGGTGAATTTCACGGCGTTGCCGAGCAGGTTGGTGACCACCTGTTGCAGGCGCAGCGGGTCGCCGATGACCTGTTCCGGCACGTTGTTCTGCACATTCAGCGTCAGCTCCAGCCCCTTCTCATGGGCGGTATGCGCCAGCAACACCACCACTTCATCCAGGGTTTCCCGCAGGGCGAACGGGATATGCTCCAGCACCAGTTTGCCCGCCTCCAGCTTGGAGAAGTCGAGCACGTCATTGATGATGGTCAGCAGGTTGTTGGCGGAGCGCTCAATGGTTTGCAGGTAGTCGCTCTGGGTCGGCGTCAGCGGGGTTTTCAGCGTCTGGCGGGTAAAGCCGATCACGCCGTTAAGCGGGGTGCGCAGCTCGTGGGACATATTCGCCAGGAATTCCGACTTGATGCGCGCCGCCTCCTGCGCCCGCTTCTTCGCCAGATCCAGCTCAACGTTCTGGATCTCCATCTGCTCCAGCGTTTCGCGCAGGTCAGAGGTCGCCTGGTCGATGTTCTGCTGCATCTCCTCATGGTAGGCGGTCAGTGACATCGCCATCGAGTTGATGCCGTTTTTCAGCATGTCCAGCTCGCCGAGCATATAGCCCTCCACCCGGCTGTCGAGCTGGCCGCGGCGGATGCGGTCCACGGTATTCACCATGTTGCGGATAGGCCCGGTGACGTCACGCATCAGCCGGTAGGCGAACAGGATGGCGATGCAGAGGCTCAGCACCAGCAGCAGGGTTGCCACAAACACCTCTTTGTATTGCTGGAGGCGCACGGAATTGAGGTCAAGCTCAATGGCGATGTAGCCGAGGTTGTCGGGTTTCAGCGCCGGGATGCTGTCGGTTTCATCCGGGGCGTTCTCTTCCGAGGTGATAGGCGTACGCAGGATCAGCTCATTGCCGTAGCGGCTCAGCATCAGCTCGGTGGGCATCGGCTCACCCTGGCTGATTTGCAGCTGGCTGTAGTTGCGGTGGTAATTGGAGGTGACGAACAGCCGGTTATCGCGGTCAAACACCGTGATGGATCGCACAATATCGGAATGGCGGCGGTGCAGCAGGCTCACCAGCTGGCGCACCGACTCGCGGTGGTGGAAGGTCATGCCGTATTCACTGGCGATCGCCAGCGGCTCAATGATGCTGGCACCGGAATCCACCAGCTGATCCTGCAATTCGTTGTAGCGGTGCACCACAAAAAATGTGCTGAGCAACAGGCCGATCAACAATGTGGGGGCCAGGATTAACACCATCATCCGGGCGCGAAGGCTATATTTGGTCATGAGATTCCACTGTGGGAGAATTGGCCGCAGAACCGCGTGGTCAACATCAGTGACCCCGGCAACAAGCCCTGATTCTACCTTGCAAAGCGCCGTGTGACGACCCGGCAAAACCCGCGTTGCAGGCAGACGCGGCGCGGGCGTGGAAGGTATTGCCACGCTGGTGGCGAATGGGCAATATAATGCACCTATAAATTCACTGAATATTTCCCGGTTTTTACCGGGGCCGGCGCGGCACAAGGAATCACAGGGTGCCGCCCGGCGCGCGGGCAGGGGGTGGTGCCTCATCACGCCAAACTTTCCCCGCCGTGAAGTGTCTATCTGTGCTGTAGCCGCCCGCTGGGGCGGGACACCAGGTTTGCTGGAAACAGGCAATCCGCCGGCAGAGGCGAAAAGGCCGGGCATCCGGCACTGAGGGTCTGTTTATCAACCGGTCTGCGCGAGCGGACAAGTAGGGAGTCGATATGGTTGCGGTAAGAAGTGCGCATTTGAATACGGCGGGCGAATTTGCGCTGGATGCGTGGATCGAAAGTTTAGGCTTGTCCAGCCCCCAGTCAGGTGAGCGTCTGGCCGAAACCTGGCGATATTGCGAACAGCAAACCCAGGGCCACCCGCAGGCGTCGCTGCTGTTATGGCGCGGCCTGGAGATGGTGGAGATCCTGTCGACCCTCAGCATGGACAACGACAGTATGCGCGCCGCGCTGCTGTTCCCGCTGGTCAATGAGGGCATCGTTGACGAAGCGACCCTGACCGCCGCGTTCGGCCAGGGCATCACCTCGCTGGTGCACGGCGTGATCGACATGGATGCCATCCGCCAGCTGAAAGCCACGCAAAATGATTCGATGGCCTCAGAGCAGGTCGATAACGTGCGCCGGATGCTGCTGGCGATGGTGGAAGATTTCCGCTGCGTGGTGCTGAAACTGGCAGAGCGCATCGCCCACCTGCGTGAAGTCAAAGACGCGCCGGAAGATGAGCGCGTGCTGGCGGCCAAAGAGTGTACCAATATCTATGCGCCGCTCGCCAACCGCCTCGGTATCGGCCAGCTGAAGTGGGAGCTGGAGGATTTCTGCTTCCGCTACCTGCACCCGGACGAATACAAACGCATCGCCAAACTGCTGCATGAACGCCGCATCGACCGCGAGCAGTACATCGACGATTTCGTCGGGAACCTGCGCCGGGCCATGCAGGGTGAAAACATCAAAGCGGATATCTACGGCCGGCCGAAACACATCTACAGCATCTGGCGCAAAATGCAGAAAAAATCGCTCGCGTTCGATGAGCTGTTTGATGTGCGCGCCGTGCGGATCGTGGTGGATCGCCTGCAGGATTGCTATGCGGCGCTGGGGATCGTGCATACCCACTACCGCCACCTGCCGGATGAGTTTGATGATTACGTCGCCAACCCGAAACCCAACGGCTACCAGTCGATCCATACCGTGGTGCTCGGCCCGCGCGGCCTGCCGCTGGAGATCCAGATCCGTACCCGGCAGATGCACGAAGACGCCGAACTTGGCGTGGCCGCGCACTGGAAATATAAAGAGGGCGCACCGGTGGTGGGCGCCCGTACCGGCTACGAGGAGCGCATCGCCTGGCTGCGTAAGCTGATTGCCTGGCAGGAAGAGATGGCGGACTCCGGCGAAATGCTCGACGAAGTGCGCAGCCAGGTATTCGACGACCGGGTCTACGTCTTTACGCCGAAAGGCGACGTGGTCGACCTGCCGACCGGCTCCACGCCGCTCGATTTCGCCTACCACATCCACAGCGATGTCGGGCACCGCTGCATCGGGGCGAAAATCGGCGGGCGCATTGTGCCGTTCACCTATCAGTTACAGATGGGCGACCAGATTGAGATCATCACCCAGAAGCACCCGAACCCCAGCCGTGACTGGCTGAACCCGAACCTCGGCTACATCACCACCAGCCGCGGCCGGTCGAAGGTGCAGAACTGGTTCCGCAAACTCGATCGCGATAAAAATATCATTGCCGGGCGGCAGATCCTGGATGATGAGCTGGCACGGCTCGGCATCAGCCTGAAAGAGGCGGAGAAGGTGCTGATCCCGCGTTATAACGTCAACTCGCTGGACGAAGTGCTGGCCGCGATTGGCGGCGGCGACATCCGCCTTAACCAGATGGTGAACTTCCTCCAGTCGCAGCTGAACAAGCCCACGGCCGAGGAGCTGGACCGCGAAGCGCTGCGCCAGCTGACGCAGAAAAGCGCGCCGTCACACCAGCGCACCGCCAATAAAGACAACGGCCGCGTGGTGGTGGAGGGCGTCGGTAACCTGATGCACCACATCGCGCGCTGCTGCCAGCCGATTCCGGGCGACGAGATCGTCGGCTTTATCACCCAGGGGCGCGGCATCTCGATCCACCGCGCTGACTGTGACCAATTGGCCGATCTGCGCTCCCATGCGCCCGAACGGCTGGTGGACGCGGTCTGGGGCGAAAGCTACTCCAGCGGCTATTCGCTGGTGGTGCGTGTCACCGCCAACGATCGCAGCGGCCTGCTGCGTGACATCACCACCATTCTGGCGAATGAGAAGGTGAACGTGCTGGGCGTTGCCAGCCGCAGCGACACCAAAGAGCAGCTCGCCACCATCGACATGGAGATTGAGATTTACAACCTCCAGGTGCTGGGCCGGGTGATCGCCAAGCTGAACCAGTTGCCGGATGTGCTTGAGGCGCGGCGGCTGCACGGCAGCTGATCCCCTTTACAGCGGCCCGGTTCTCCGGGCCGTCTGCATTTTTTCCCGGAACCGTGCCGGTTCCGCTGACCATTGAGACGTACCATGACTGAACACTCCCCGCTTGACCGCCTGCTCACCATCATGAAAACCCTGCGCGACCCGCAACAGGGCTGCCCGTGGGACCGTGAACAGACCTTTGACACCATCGCGCCGTACACCCTGGAAGAGACGTACGAAGTGCTGGACGCGATTACGCGCCGCGACTACACCGACCTGCGGGATGAGCTGGGCGACCTGCTGTTCCAGGTGGTGTTCCATGCCCAGATGGGCAGCGAGCAGGGGCTGTTTACCTTTGATGATGTCTGCAACGCCATCAGCGACAAACTGACACGCCGCCACCCGCATGTGTTTGGTGAGACGGGTGGGGAGCAAAACGGTGAGGCGGCCGGCGGGCATCCGGCGCCGTCGGCGGCGCGCTGGGAAGGGCTGAAAGCCCAGGAGCGGGCGGAAAAGGCGCTGCACTCCGCGATGGATGACATCCCGGAGGCACTGCCGGCGCTGATGCGGGCGCATAAAATCCAGAAACGCTGTGCTGCGGTGGGCTTCGACTGGGAGACGCTGGGGCCGGTGGTGGACAAAGTGCATGAAGAGATCGATGAGGTCATGCACGAGGCGCAACAGGCGGTTATCGATCAGGATAAATTGGGTGAGGAGATCGGTGACTTATTGTTTGCTACCGTCAATTTGTCGCGTCACCTCGGCCATAAGGCAGAAAATGCCCTGCAAGCCGCCAACCGCAAATTTGCCCGCCGCTTCCGCGCGGTGGAAACGATTATCCGGGCGCAGGGGCTGACGCCGGAACAGGCGACGCTGGAACAGATGGAAGCCGCCTGGCAGCAGGTGAAGCGCGATGAAACGGCCGGTGCAGCCGGCAAGAAAAGTGCCGGGTAAGGCGGTATAACCGGGTGAAAAGGGTGCGGAAAAAGATGCGGCAGCGTGCTTTCCGTACCCAGAGCCATAAAACGAGCAATTGTGGCATCCCCAAGGTTCCGGTATACTACTTTCCCGTCCTGGTTCTTCCATCGTCTTTAAACCTAAACTCTCAGGTTCAGCATGACAACTAATTATATTTTTGTGACCGGCGGGGTCGTCTCCTCTCTGGGTAAAGGCATTGCCGCAGCCTCCCTGGCGGCTATTCTTGAAGCCCGTGGCCTCAACGTTACCATCATGAAACTGGACCCGTACATCAACGTGGACCCGGGCACCATGAGCCCGACGCAGCATGGTGAGGTTTTCGTCACCGAAGACGGCGCAGAAACTGACCTCGATTTGGGTCACTACGAACGTTTCATCCGTACCAAAATGTCCCGCCGCAACAACTTCACCACCGGCCGCATCTACTCCGATGTGCTGCGCAAAGAGCGCCGTGGTGACTATCTGGGCGCGACCATCCAGGTTATCCCGCACATCACCAATGCCATCAAAGAGCGCATCATCGAAGGCGGCGAAGGCCACGATGTGGTGCTGGTTGAAATCGGCGGCACCGTAGGTGACATCGAGTCCCTGCCGTTCCTGGAGGCGATCCGCCAGATGGCGGTAGACGTGGGCCGTGAACACACCCTCTACATGCACCTGACGCTGGTGCCGTACATGGCGGCGGCCGGTGAGGTGAAAACCAAGCCGACCCAGCACTCGGTGAAAGAACTGCTCTCCATCGGTATCCAGCCGGATGTGCTGATCTGCCGCTCCGACCGTGCGGTGCCTGCCAACGAACGTGCGAAAATCGCCCTGTTCTGTAACGTGCCGGAAAAAGCGGTTATCTCCTTAAAAGACGTTGATTCAATTTATAAAATCCCGGCGCTATTGAAATCACAGGGCCTGGACGATTATATTTGTAAACGATTCAGCTTAAACGCGCCGGAAGCGAACCTGGCCGAGTGGGAACAGGTTATCTATGAAGAGGCCAACCCAGGCGGTGAAGTGACCATCGGGATGATCGGCAAATACGTCGAACTGCCGGATGCGTACAAGTCAGTGATTGAGGCGCTGAAACATGGCGGCCTGAAAAATCGCCTGACGGTTAACATCAAGCTGATTGACTCGCAGGACGTCGAAACCCGCGGTGAAGAGGTGCTGAAAGACCTCGACGCGATCCTGATCCCAGGTGGCTTTGGCTACCGTGGTGTGGAAGGGAAGGTGTTCGCCGCCCGTTATGCGCGTGAAAACAACATTCCTTATCTGGGCATTTGCCTGGGTATGCAGGTGGCACTGATGGAGTTCGCCCGCCACGTGGCCGGCATGGACAACGCAAACTCCACAGAATTTGTGCCAGACTGTAAGTACCCGGTGGTCGCATTGATCACTGAATGGCGCGATGAAAACGGCAACGTTGAAGTGCGCGATGAGAAGAGTGATTTGGGCGGGACCATGCGTGTGGGTGGGCAGCAGTGCCACCTGACCGAAGGCAGTCTGGTCCGGCAGATGTATGGCGAACCGACCATCGTAGAACGTCATCGTCACCGTTATGAAGTCAACAACATGTTGTTGAAGCAGATCGAAGCGGCGGGTTTGCGTGTTGCCGGTCTCTCTGCAGACAAGCAGTTGGTGGAAATTATTGAGATCCCGAACCACCCGTGGTTCGTGGCGTGTCAGTTCCACCCGGAATTTACGTCAACGCCGCGTGATGGTCACCCGTTGTTTGCAGGCTTCGTCAAGGCTGCCGGTGAGTATCAGAAGCGTCAGGTAAAATAAAATATCGATGAGCAGTGCGCACCCCGGTGCGCACTGTTTGTCTGGAGTTTTAGTTTAACTTGTACTGAGGAAAACCTAATGTCCAAAATCGTTAAAGTCATCGGTCGCGAAATCATCGACTCCCGTGGTAACCCGACGGTAGAAGCTGAAGTGCATCTGGAAGGTGGTTTCGTTGGTCTGGCGGCGGCACCATCAGGTGCGTCTACCGGTTCCCGTGAAGCACTGGAACTGCGTGACGGTGACAAATCCCGTTTCCTGGGTAAAGGCGTGACCAAAGCCGTTGACGCGGTAAACGGCCCGATTGCACAAGCTGTGACCGGTAAAGATGCGAAAGACCAGGCGAACATCGATAAGATCATGATCGAGCTGGACGGCACCGAGAACAAATCCCAGTTCGGCGCCAACGCCATTCTGGCGGTTTCTCTGGCGGCCGCTAAAGCCGCTGCAGCAGCAAAAGGTATGCCGCTGTACGAGCACATTGCTGAACTGAACGGCACCCCAGGCAAATTCTCCATGCCGCTGCCGATGATGAACATCATCAACGGTGGTGAGCACGCTGACAACAACGTCGACATCCAGGAATTCATGATTCAGCCGGTTGGCGCGAAAACCGTGAAAGAAGCCATCCGTATGGGTTCTGAAGTTTTCCATAACCTGGCCAAAGTGCTGAAATCCAAAGGCATGAGCACCGCGGTAGGCGACGAAGGCGGCTACGCGCCAAACCTGGGTTCCAACGCCGAAGCTCTGGCTGTTATCGCTGAAGCGGTAAAAGCGGCCGGTTACGAGCTGGGCAAAGACATCACCCTGGCGATGGACTGCGCAGCGTCTGAGTTCTACAAAGACGGCAAATACGTGCTGGCCGGCGAAGGCAATAAAGCCTTCACCTCTGAAGAGTTCACCCACTTCCTGGAAGACCTGACCAAACAGTACCCGATCGTCTCCATCGAAGATGGCCTGGACGAATCTGACTGGGACGGTTTCGCGTACCAGACCAAAGTGCTGGGCGACAAAATCCAGCTGGTGGGTGACGACCTGTTCGTGACCAACACCAAGATCCTGAAAGAAGGGATCGAAAAAGGCATCGCTAACTCCATCCTGATCAAATTCAACCAGATCGGTTCCCTGACCGAAACCCTGGCTGCTATCAAGATGGCAAAAGACGCCGGTTACACCGCGGTCATCTCTCACCGTTCCGGTGAAACCGAAGACGCCACCATTGCTGACCTGGCAGTGGGTACCGCAGCAGGCCAGATCAAAACCGGTTCTATGAGCCGTTCTGACCGCGTTGCCAAGTACAACCAACTGATCCGTATCGAAGAAGCGCTGGGCAACCGTGCGCCGTTCAACGGTCTGAAAGAAGTGAAAGGCCAGTAATTACTGCGCCGGAAGCTTCTGATAAAACCCGCTTCGGCGGGTTTTTTTATGGGCGTTTTCCGGCGCGGTAACGGCCCGACACAGTTAAGGTTGCGCTATATTTGGTCAGAGCAGCGTTATCTGCCATAATCACGCCCCTTCAAAACCATTACTAATGAGAATGTCATGCAGTACCCGATTAATGAGATGTTCCAGACCCTGCAAGGGGAAGGCTATTTTACCGGCGTGCCGGCCATTTTTATTCGCCTGCAAGGATGCCCGGTAGGGTGCAGCTGGTGCGACACCAAACACACCTGGGACAAATTGGCCGATCGGGAAGTCGCGCTGGATGAGATTCTGGTCAAGACCACAGAAACGGATGCCTGGGGCGCGGCCAGTACCGAAGACCTGCTGGCGGTGATTGAGCGTAACGGCTATACCGCGCGCCATATTGTGATCACCGGCGGTGAGCCATGCATCCACGATCTCGGCCCGCTGACGCTGCTGATGGAAAAAAGCGGCTTCACCTGCCAGATCGAAACCAGCGGCACCCATGAGGTACGCTGTTCGCCGAACACCTGGGTGACGGTGTCGCCGAAGGTGAACATGCGCGGCGGCATGGAAGTGCTGGATCAGGCGCTGAAACGTGCCGATGAGATCAAACACCCGGTGGCGCGTGAGCGTGACATCGAGGCGCTGGACGCCCTGCTGGCCAGGCTGCACGACGATAAATACCGTGTGGTGGCGCTGCAACCGATCAGCCAGAAAGAGGACGCGACCCGCCTCTGCATTGAAACCTGTATCGCCCGCAACTGGCGATTATCGATGCAGACGCACAAATACCTCAATATCGCCTGATCCTGCTGTTATCTCTAAAACGAACCCGCTCCGGCGGGTTTTTTATGGCCTGGTTTAAGGCACCTCACAACTCATCATAATCCTCACTACGCCGCTATGGCGCCTGCAACGATTACTATACTTAACCATTAACCAGCCGGTTCAGCGTTTATCGCGCTTTGCCGTGCACGGGCATTCTATAAGGGGACATCTCTCTGAGACCTGCGTGGGGGTTCACCATGAGCAAGAACATTGTGTTTTGTGCGGACGGGACCTGGAACGGGATTGCCAACGATGACAATGATGATAATGAGTTTGAATGCAGTAATGTGCTCAAACTGTTTAAAAGCCTGAAAGGTGTGCCGGAATCCTTGAACCATTTTCAGCCTGACGAGCAGGAAAAAGTGTTTACTGAAAACGGGCAGGTGAAACAGGTCGCGAAATATATTCATGGCGTCGGTGACAGCAATAACTGGCTGATTAAAAACCTGGAGGGCGTGTTCGGCAGCGGCACTATCCAGCGCATTGTCCGGGGCTATACCTTTATCAGCCGCCACTATCGCCCCGGCGACAAGATATTTATCATCGGTTTCAGCCGGGGGGCCTACACCGCACGGGCGCTGGCGGGCATGATCACCTCCCAGGGGCTGCTGGATGCAGAGAAACTGAATCTGGCTGACGAGAGTGAAGCGCATAAAGCGCAGGCTTACCGCTGGGGCACCGCCGTCTGGGCGGATTTCCGCCGTGACGCAAAAGCAGATGATTCCTGGCAGGCAAAATTAGTCGCTTTTAAAAATACGCTGCTGGGCCGGACGTCCGAGCCGGTTGACCCGCATTCAATGATCTTTTTTGTGCCGGTTGAGATGGTGGCGGTATGGGACACCGTCGGGGCGCTGGGTATTCCACGTTATAACGATAAAGACGAACGGATCGATTTATTCCGCTTTGCTGATACCAGCCTGCACAAAAATGTGAAATTGGGCCGCCATGCCATTTCGCTCGACGAACAGCGCGTTGATTTTACCCCGGTATTATGGGACGCCCGCCAGGGCATCCAGCAGGTATTATTCCCCGGCGCCCATTCAGACGTCGGCGGCGGTTACCCGGAAAAAGAGAGCGGCCTGTCAAATGGGGCCTATCACTGGATGCATGAAGAGTTAGCGGAAGCAGGGGTATTATTGAACCCGCACCCTTACCAAAGCGATCACCGCGCGCTGTGCCATTGCCCGTGGTTTGATAAAACGATCTATGAAACCACTGAGCGCCGGTTAATGTCGCCGCTTAAAAAAAGCCTGCCCTATCTTTTTGACGGGAATTACACGCTGGCTGTCCATGAATCCGTGCGTAAACGGTGCGCCGAAGAGCAGGTTTCTATTCAGGACCCGAAAACCGGGCAGATTACCCGCATCCCTTATCGCACCCGGTATCTGGAGAGCTTTATGGATGACCCGGACGTCATGATTGTCCCGATGAAATAGCGGGGTACGGCAGGGTAAAAGAGCGCCGCAGCATGAACCACCGGGCGGTGGTTCATGCCGACAGCGTTACTCGCCTTTGTAGATGCAGCCGGCGGTGCAGGTTTCTTTCACCAGCACGGCGCTCAGGATCGGCAGTTGCGGCTTCAGCTCATCCCAAATCCATTTTGCCAGCACTTCGCTGGTCGGGTTCTCCAGGCCGGGGATGTCATTCAGGTAGAAGTGATCCAGACGTTCCCAGGTCGGCTTGAACAGCGCCTTAAGTTCGGAAAAGTCCATCACCCAACCGGTATGCGGGTCAACTTCGCCGGTGATCTCCAGGCGTACCATAAAGGAGTGGCCGTGCAGCCGGCCGCATTTATGGCCTTCCGGAACGTGGGGAAGCCGGTGGGCGGCTTCAAATTGAAAATCTTTAAACAGCGTGGTTACCATTGCTACCGTCTCATTGCCTCAAAAACCGGCGAATACTACCGGAAAGCCGCCCCCCACGCCATGAAATCTCATCCCCTCCGGCACCCCGCTGAAAACTTTTTTTCCGCGCCCGGCCGGGCCTGCTCTGTTGCCTTTTCAATGCCTTAGGGAGGGAGTGACAGTAAAAACTGAACGAATTCAACGTTATGAAAAGCCGCATTTACCACTTTTTCCGGTAACAGCCATCACTAAATCAGCTTAGGCATTTTAGTTATTTGTTATGTCCATCGCTTATTTAAGTGTTGCCAGGCCACTGGGTAACCTTACAAACTCTCTACTTTCTCTCTTTTTCCTCGTCTCACCCGACGTGACGAAACAGACACAGGCTTACGCACAGGAACCGGTACTGCAATGACGACTCAGGCACCACCCACTTCGCTGCTCCCGCTTACGCCCGAGCAACTGGCACGCTTGCAAGGCGCAATCGGTGAATTTTCACCGACCCAGATGGCCTGGCTCTCCGGCTATTTCTGGGGCATGGTCAACCAGCAACCGGGCGCTACCGTGCCTGCTGCCCCGGCCGCCCCGGCTGCCAGCAGCATCACGCTGATTTCGGCGTCCCAAACCGGCAATGCCCGGCGCCTGGCGGAGCAACTGCGTGATGACCTGCTGGCGGCCAAACTGACCGTGAACCTGGTCAACGCCGGTGACTACAAATTCAAGCAGATTGCCCAGGAAAAACTGCTGGTGATGGTGGCCTCCACCCAGGGTGAAGGCGAACCGGCAGAAGAGGCGGTGGCGCTGCATAAGTTCCTGTTCTCCAAGAAAGCCCCGAAACTCACCGATACCGCCTTTGCGGTGTTTGGCCTCGGCGATACCTCTTATGAGCATTTCTGCCAGGCGGGCAAAGATTTTGACAGCAAGCTGGCCGAGTTGGGCGGTGAGCGCCTGCTCGACCGCGTAGACGCCGATGTGGAGTATCAGGCGCAGGCGGAGCAGTGGCGTAAGCAGGTGGTAGAGGTGCTGAAAGCGCGCGCCCCGGCGCAGCCTGCCGCCACCTTACAGGCCGCCCAGAGCGGCACCGTGAATGAAGTGGATTCCAGCCCTTACACCAAAGAGCAGCCGCTGGCCGCCACGCTGCTGCTGAACCAGAAAATCACCGGCCGCAACTCGGATAAAGATGTGCGCCATATTGAGATCGACCTCGGCGACTCCGGCCTGCGTTATCAGGCCGGGGATGCGCTGGGCGTCTGGTTCGACAACGATCCGGCGCTGGTGGATGAACTGCTGGGCCTGCTGTGGCTCAAGGGCGATGAGAGCGTCACCCTCGACGGCAAACCGCTGACGCTGCGCGAGGCGCTGATCCACCACTATGAGCTGACGCAGAACACCCCGGTGATCGTCAGCAACTACGCTGCGCTGGCGCGCAATGAGCAGCTGACCGAGCTGCTCACTGACAAGGCGCGTTTGCAGCAGTATGCGCAGACCACGCCGATTGTGGACATGGTGCGCCAGGCACCGATGGAGCTGAACGCCGAGCAGCTGACCGGCCTGCTGCGCCCGCTGACGCCGCGCCTCTACTCCATCGCCTCATCCCCGGCGGAGAATGAGGGCGAAGTGCATATCACCGTGGGCGCGGTGCGCTACGAGATTGACGGCCGCCCCCGTACCGGCGGCGCGTCCGGCTATCTGGCTGACCGGCTGGAAGAGGAGGGCGAAGTGCGGGTGTTCATCGAGCACAACGACAACTTCCGCCTGCCCGCTGACCCGGATGCCCCGGTGATCATGATCGGCCCCGGCACCGGTATCGCGCCGTTCCGCGCCTTTATGCAACAGCGTGACAACGACGGTGCCGGCGGCAAAAACTGGCTGTTCTTCGGCAACCCGCACTTCACCGAGGATTTCCTCTATCAGGTGGAGTGGCAGCGTTACGTCAAAGATGGCCTGCTGACCCATATCGACCTGGCCTGGTCACGCGATCAGGCCAACAAAGTCTACGTACAGGACAAACTGCGCGAGAAGGGCGCAGAAGTGTGGCAGTGGATCCAGGAAGGCGCGCACATCTATGTCTGTGGCGATGCCAACCGGATGGCCAAAGATGTGGATCGGGCACTGGTGGAACTGGTGGCAGAACACGGTGCAATGGACGCCGAGTCAGCCGATGAATTTTTAAGTGAGCTGCGCCTTGCGCGCCGTTATCAGCGAGATGTGTACTAATGAGCGATAAACACCCCGGCCCTCTGGTTGTGGAAGGCAAACTCAGCGATGCCGAGCGCATGAAGCGCGAGAGCAACTACCTGCGCGGCACCATTAAAGAAGACCTGAACGACGGCCTGACCGGCGGTTTCAACGGCGATAACTTCCTGTTGATCCGTTTCCACGGCATGTACCAGCAGGATGACCGCGACATCCGCGCTGAGCGCGCCGCGCAGAAACTGGAGCCGCGCCACGCAATGATGCTGCGTTGCCGCCTGCCGGGCGGCGTGATGACGCCGGAGCAGTGGCTGGGCATCGACAAATTCGCCGCCGACAGCACGCTCTACGGCAGCATCCGTATTACCAACCGCCAGACGTTCCAGTTCCACGGCATCCTGAAGCCGAACGTGAAGCCGGTACACCAGTTGCTGAACAAGCTGGGGCTGGACGCGCTGGCCACCGCCAATGACGTGAACCGTAACGTGCTCTGCACCTCCAACCCGGTGGAGTCGGAGCTGCATCAGGAGGCGTACCAGTGGGCGAAGAAAATTTCCGAGCACCTGCTGCCGCGCACCCGTGCCTACGCCGAAGTCTGGCTGGATCAGGAGAAGGTTGAAACCACCGATGAGGAGCCGATCCTCGGTGCGACCTACCTGCCGCGTAAATTCAAAACCACGGTGGTGATCCCACCGCAGAACGATGTCGACCTGCACGCCAATGACCTGAACTTTGTGGCCATCGCAGACAACGGCAAACTGATTGGCTTCAACGTGCTGGTGGGCGGCGGGCTTTCCATCGCCCACGGCGACAAGAAAACCTATGCACGCACCGCCAGCGAACTGGGCTTTATCCCGCTGGAAAATACCCTGGCGGTGGCGGAAGCGGTGGTCACGACCCAGCGCGACTGGGGTAACCGTACCGACCGTAAAAACGCCAAGACCAAATACACCCTGGAGCGCGTCGGCGTTGACACCTTCAAGGCAGAAGTAGAAAAGCGGGCCGGCATCGCCTTTGCCCCGGTTCGCCCGTATGCCTTCACCGGCCGCGGCGACCGCATCGGCTGGGTGAAAGGCATCGACAACCAGTGGCACCTGACGCTGTTTATTGAGAACGGCCGCATCCTGGACTATCCGGGCCGCCCGCTGAAAACCGGCCTGGCGGAGATTGCGAAAATCCACAAAGGGGATTTCCGCCTCACCGCCAACCAGAACCTGATTGTGGCCGGTGTGCCGGAACAGGAAAAAGCGCGTATTGAAGCGCTGGCGCGCGACCACGGCCTGATCGATGACCAGCTCACCGAACAGCGCAAAAACTCGATGGCCTGCGTCTCCTACCCGACCTGCCCGCTGGCGATGGCCGAAGCCGAACGCTTCCTGCCGGAATTCGTCACGCAGGTGGAGGAGATCATGTACCGCCACGGCGTCGGCAATGAGCATATCGTGTTGCGCGTGACCGGCTGCCCGAACGGCTGCGGCCGGGCATTGCTGGCGGAAATCGGGCTGGTGGGCAAGGCGCTCAACCGCTACAACCTGCACCTGGGCGGCAACCTGGCCGGCACCCGCATCCCGCGGATGTACCGTGAGAACATCAGTTCAGAAGAGATCCTGACGATTATTGATGAACTGGTCGGGCGCTGGGCAACGGAACGCACGCCGGGCGAAGGCTTCGGTGACTTTACTGTCCGTACCGGCATCATCCGCCCGGTGCTGGACCCGGCCCGTGATTTCTGGGAGTGAGCCTGCGCTCCCCCAACCATGCCTATTTATGCTGAGGAGCACTGATGTCCCACTTTAATCTGGCAGAACTGAACGCCTTGCCGAAATCCGGCCAGGCACTGGCATTGGCAGAAACCAACGCCGCGCTGGAGGCACTGAGCGCCGAACAGCGCGTGGCCTGGGCGCTGGAGCACCTGCCGGGGGAGTTTGTGCTCTCCTCCAGCTTCGGTATTCAGGCGGCGGTCTGTTTGCATCTGGTGACGCGCCAGCGCCCGGATATTCCGGTTATCCTGACTGATACCGGCTACCTGTTCCCGGAGACGTACCAGTTCATCGACGCGCTCACGGAGCAACTCGGCCTGAACCTGAAAGTCTACCGGGCTGAGCACTCGCCTGCCTGGCAGGAGGCGCGCTACGGCAAACTCTGGGAGCAGGGCGTGGAAGGGATTGAGCGCTATAACCAGATTAATAAAGTCGAGCCGATGAACCGGGCGATGGAAACGCTGGGCGCTGGCACCTGGTTCGCCGGGTTGCGCCGTGAGCAGTCCGGCAGCCGCGCGCACCTGCCGGTGCTGGCGGTACAGCGCGGGGTGTTCAAGGTGCTGCCGATCATCGACTGGGATAACCGGCAGGTGCACCAGTACCTGAAACAGCATGGCCTGAGCTACCACCCGCTGTGGGATCAGGGCTACCTTTCGGTGGGCGATACCCATACCACCAAAAAGTGGGAGCCGGGCATGAAAGAGGAAGAGACCCGTTTCTTCGGCCTGAAACGCGAGTGCGGCCTGCACGAGTGATCCCCCTGATGTGAAAAAAGCGCGGCGTTGTGATGATGCCGCGCTTTTTTATTGCCGTGTTATTGCCCCGGCCGCCACGGCATTTCCCGCCTCGCGGGGTTTCCCTATATTCCATAAAGGAACTAATCATTCCATTTCGTCATTTCATAAGGCGGAAGGGCACGCCGTATAGTCACGTTATCAATTTTTTAGCTAAGTAAAGGCTGTTGTGGACTATCTCCCCCTTTTTGCCGACCTGAAACAGCGTCCGGTCCTGGTCGTGGGTGGCGGTGAAGTCGCCTCGCGCAAAATCGATTTGCTGCTGCGCGCCGGTGCAGACGTGCAGATAGTGGCACAGGCACTTCACCCCGAACTCCAGCATCGCTATGAACAACACCAGGTAACCTGGCTGGCAGAGGCCTTTGAGCCTGCCCAGCTTGATAACGTGTTTCTGGTGATCGCCGCGACCGATGACAACGTGCTGAATGCCACGGTGTTCGACGAAGCCGATCGCCGCCGGGTGCTGGCGAACGTGGTGGATGACCAGCCGAAGTGCTCCTTTATCTTTCCGTCGATTGTTGACCGCTCGCCGCTGGTGGTGGCGATCTCTTCCAGCGGCAAAGCCCCGGTGCTGGCGCGCCTGCTGCGTGAGAAACTGGAAGCCTTGCTGCCTGCCAGCCTCGGCACCATGGCGGAGATCGCCGGCAACTGGCGCGGCCGGGTGAAAGACCAGCTGCGCTCAATGACGGAACGCCGCCGCTTCTGGGAAAAAGCCTTCAGCGGGCGCTTTGCCGCGCTGGTGGAGAGCGGCCAGCCGGAACAGGCGGAGCAGGCGCTGCACGACACCCTGACCCAGCACCAGAAAGAGGGCGGGCAGGTGACGCTGGTGGGCGCGGGGCCGGGCGATGCCGGGCTGCTGACGCTGCGCGGCCTGCAGGTGATGCAACAGGCTGACGTGGTGCTGTATGACCACCTGGTCAGCGATGAAATTCTCGATCTGGTGCGCCGCGACGCCGATCGCATCTGCGTCGGCAAACGTGCCGGGGCGCATTCCGTGGCGCAGGAAGAGACGAACCGCCTGCTGGTGGAGCTGGCGCTGAAGGGCAAACGGGTGGTGCGGCTCAAAGGCGGCGACCCGTTTATCTTCGGGCGCGGCGGTGAGGAGTTACAGGCGGCGAAAGCAGCCGGTATTCCGTTCCAGGTGGTGCCGGGCGTCACGGCTGCCGCCGGGGCCACCGCCTATGCCGGTATCCCGCTGACCCACCGTGACCATGCGCAGAGCGTACTGTTTATTACCGGCCACTGCCGCCCGGACGGCGACGCCTTTGACTGGGCGACGCTGGCCCGCAGCCGCCAGACGCTGGCGATTTATATGGGCACCGTCAAAGCGGCGGAAATCAGCGCACAGCTGATCGCCCACGGCCGCGCCGCCGACACCCCGGCAGCGGTGATTGGCCGCGGCACCCGTGCCGACCAGCAGGTGCTGACCGGCACCCTGGCGCAACTCGATATTCTGGCTCAACAGGCACCGACACCGGCGCTGCTGGTGATTGGCGAAGTGGTTTCACTCCATTCGCAACTCGCCTGGTTTGGGCATCAACCGCAGGCAGACGGCTTCCAACGCCCGTCCGTCGTGAATTTGGCTTAAGGATCTGTTATGGACGAAAAACGACTCACACATTTGCGGCAACTGGAGGCGGAGAGCATCCATATCATCCGTGAGGTCGCCGCTGAATTCGGTAACCCGGTGATGCTCTACTCCATCGGGAAAGACTCGTCGGTGATGCTGCACCTGGCGCGCAAAGCCTTCTACCCCGGCACGCTGCCGTTCCCGCTGCTGCATGTGGACACCGGCTGGAAATTCCGCGAAATGTACGACTTCCGCGACCGCACCGCCAAAAATTATGGCTGCGAGCTGCTGGTGCACAAAAACCCGGAAGGGGTGGCGATGGGCATTAACCCGTTCGTCCACGGCAGCGCCAAACACACCGACATCATGAAAACCGAAGGGCTGAAGCAGGCGCTGAACAAATACGGCTTTGATGCCGCGTTCGGCGGCGCCCGCCGTGATGAGGAAAAATCGCGCGCCAAGGAGCGTATCTACTCCTTCCGTGACCGCTTCCACCGCTGGGACCCGAAAAACCAGCGCCCGGAGCTGTGGCATAACTACAACGGCCAGATCAACAAAGGGGAGAGCATCCGCGTCTTCCCGCTGTCGAACTGGACGGAGCTGGACATCTGGCAATATATCTACCTTGAAAATATTGAGATTGTGCCGCTCTACCTGGCCGCGCCGCGCCCGGTGCTTGAGCGCGACGGCATGTTGCTGATGGTGGACGATGACCGTATCGACCTGCAACCGGGCGAAGTGATTGAGCAGAAGATGGTGCGCTTCCGTACCCTCGGCTGCTGGCCGCTGACCGGCGCGGTGGAATCCGGGGCGCAAACGCTGCCGGAGATCATCGAGGAGATGCTGGTCTCCACCACCAGTGAGCGCCAGGGGCGCGCCATCGACCGCGATCAGGCCGGGTCGATGGAATTGAAAAAGCGTCAGGGATATTTCTAAGGAGCCGCCAGATGAATAATGCAATTGCACAACAGATCGCCGAACAGGGTGGCGTCGAAGGCTACCTGAAGAGCCAGCAGCACAAAAGCCTGCTGCGTTTCCTGACCTGCGGCAGTGTCGATGACGGCAAATCCACGCTGATTGGCCGCCTGCTGCATGACACCCGCCAGATCTATGAAGACCAGCTCTCTTCGCTGCACAACGACAGCAAACGCCACGGCACCCAGGGCGAGAAACTCGATCTGGCGCTGCTGGTGGACGGCCTCCAGGCGGAGCGCGAGCAGGGCATCACCATTGATGTGGCTTACCGCTACTTCTCCACTGAGAAGCGCAAATTTATCATCGCCGACACGCCGGGGCATGAGCAGTACACCCGCAACATGGCGACCGGTGCCTCGACCTGTGACCTGGCGATTTTGCTGATCGACGCCCGTAAAGGGGTGCTGGACCAGACCCGCCGCCACAGCTTTATCGCCACGCTGCTGGGCATCCGTCACCTGGTGGTGGCGGTGAACAAAATGGACCTGGTGGACTACAGCGAAACCGTCTACGAGCAGTTCAAGCAGGATTACCTCGATTTCGCCCAGCAACTGCCGGCCGATCTCGACATCAAATTTGTGCCGATGTCCGCCCTGGAAGGGGACAACGTCGCAACCCAGAGCAGCAAAATGGGCTGGTACACCGGCCCGACGCTGCTGGAGATGCTGGAGACCGTCAACGTCATCAACATCAGTGAGCAACAGCCGCTGCGTTTCCCGGTGCAGTATGTCAACCGCCCGAACCTCGACTTCCGCGGTTACGCCGGCACGCTGGCGGCCGGTGTGGTGCGCGTCGGCCAACGGGTGAAAGTGCTGCCGTCCGGCGTCGAGTCCACGGTGGCGCGCATTGTCACCTTTGACGGTGATTTGCAGGAAGCCTGGGCCGGTGAGGCGATCACGCTGGTGCTGAAAGATGAGATCGACATCAGCCGTGGTGACCTGCTGGTGGATGCGGCCGATAGCCTGAAGCCGGTGCACCATGCGCTGGTGGACGTGGTGTGGATGGCCGAGCAGCCGCTGGTGCCGGGGCAGAGTTACGACATCAAAATTGCCGGGAAGAAATCCCGTGCGCGGGTGGAGAACATCCAGTATCAGGTGGAGATTAACTCCCTGACCCAGCGCGTGGTGGAAAACCTGCCGCTGAACGGCATCGGGCTGGTGGAGCTGACCTTTGATGAGCCGCTGATGCTGGACAACTACCAGGCCAACGCGGTGACCGGCGGCATGATCTTTATCGATCGCCTGACCAACGTCACCGTGGGCGCAGGCATGGTGCGCGAAGCGCTGGACACCGTGTTTGAAGAGCCGGGCGCCTTCAGCGCGTTCGAGCTGGAGTTGAACGCGCTGGTGCGCCGCCACTTCCCGCACTGGGGTGCGCGTGATTTGCTGGGTGGTAAATAAACGTGTCTGAACGCGATGAAAACATCGTCTGGCACCCGCACGCCATTGCGCGTGCGGACCGCGAGGCGCTGCACCGCCACCAGGGCGCGGTGCTGTGGTTTACCGGGCTGTCCGGCTCCGGCAAGTCCACGGTGGCCGGGGCGCTGGAGCAGGCGCTGCACGCCCACGGGGTCAGCACCTATCTGCTGGACGGCGACAATGTCCGCCACGGGCTGTGCCGCGATCTGGGCTTTTCCGACGATGACCGGCGCGAAAATATCCGCCGGGTCGGCGAAGTCGCCAAACTGATGGTGGACGCCGGGCTGGTGGTGCTCACCGCCTTTATTTCACCGCACCGGGCCGAACGGCAGATGGTGCGTGATCTGCTCGGCGACCGCTTTATCGAGGTGTTTGTCGACACGCCATTGGAATTGTGCGAAGCCCGTGATCCCAAAGGGTTATACAAAAAAGCGCGGGCAGGGGAGCTGAAAAACTTCACCGGCATTGACTCGGTTTACGAAGCCCCTGAGGCTCCGGATATCCACTTGAAAGGTGAACAATTAGTAACAAATTTGGTCGAGCAAATGTTAGACGTTCTGCGTCGCCGCGTTATTATCGAACCCTGAACCGGCTGCGGAAACGCGTGTAAAAACGTGCTGCCGCACTGAGACCACAGGGATCACCGTATGCAGAATATCAGCCCCTATTCCACTGCCGGCCGCCCGGCCACTGAGCCGTCGCGGCCCCTGCGTCCGGCGGCTGACCGGCGTGAGGGTGAGGAGCCGTCTTACTCTTTTCTGGGCGGCTGCTCGGGGTTTATCTTCTATTGGCTGGCGTTTGCCATTCCCTTTGTGGTGTATGGCGCAAACACGCTGTTTTTCCTGATTTATACCTGGCCCTTTTTCCTGACGCTGATGCCGGTGTCAGTACTGGTCGGCATCGCCGTCAGTATGTTGCTGCGCGGCCATGTGCTGCTGACGCTGCTGATCAGCGGCGCAATGGTTGTCTGCCTGTTCTGGATGGTGTTCTCCTTTCTGACCGGCTGGTAAGCCCGGCCGCCTTTCTGCCCTGTTTTCCCCTTTTTTCTGCCGGCCTGCCGCCGGGGGAGCCTGTTATCCCGGTATACTTCGTTGCCTAATCGCCCGGCCAATGCATTGCGCATGTGGAGTCGGACGTAAAGTTATGGGATGATTGCCGGGTTTTTCAGGGGGCGGGCATGGGTAAATTAACGCTGCTGTTATTGGTTTTACTTGGCTGGCTCCAGTATTCGCTGTGGCTGGGCAAGAATGGTATTCACGATTATATCCGGGTGGATGATGACGTTGCGGTCCAGAAGGCCAACAACGCCAAGCTGAAATCACGGAACGATCAGCTTTTTGCTGAAATAGATGATTTGAATGGCGGTCAGGAAGCGATCGAGGAGCGCGCGCGCAACGAACTCGGGATGATTAAACCGGGCGAAACCTTCTACCGGCTGGTGCCTGACCAATCCAAACGCAGCGCAACCACTGCGTCTGCTCAAAACAACGCACACTAATCAGATGAACAACGCAGGTTCCCTTCCAGAGATCATTGCCGTTGTGCCGGCCGCCGGAATCGGCAGCCGTATGCAGGCACAATGCCCGAAGCAGTACCTCACCATCGGCCACCAGACCCTGATTGAACATGCCATCACGGCGTTGCTGCGCCACCCGCGCATCAACCGCGTGATTGTGGCCGTCAGCCCACAGGACACGCATTTCAGGCAATTGCCGATTGCCGCTGACCGCCGGATTAACGTAGTGTCAGGCGGTTCAGAGCGTGCTGACTCGGTGCTGGCCGGCCTTGAATGCGCCGGTGACGCGCAGTGGGTGCTGGTGCATGACGCCGCGCGCCCCTGCCTGCATCAGGACGATCTGGCGCGCCTGCTGGCGATCACCGCGACCAGCAAGGTCGGCGGCATTCTGGCCGCCCCGGTGCGGGATACCATGAAGCGGGCCGAGGCGGGCGTGGCGGCGGTGGCGCACACCGTTGACCGCCAGAACCTGTGGCATGCCCTGACGCCGCAGCTCTTTCCGCTGGCGCTGCTGAAAGCGTGCCTCAGCCGGGCGCTGCGCGAAGGGGCAACCATCACGGACGAAGCGTCGGCACTGGAGTATTGCGGTTACCATCCGCAACTGGTGACCGGGCGCGCTGACAATATCAAAGTGACGCAGCCGGAAGATTTGGCGCTGGCGGCATTTTATTTATCTCATTTTTCAACACAGGAGAGCGCATGATGCGTATCGGTCACGGATTTGATGTACATAAATTTGGTGGAGAAGGTCCGTTGGTGATCGGTGGCGTGCGCATTCCGTACCCGCAAGGGCTGCTGGCGCACTCCGACGGTGACGTGGCGCTGCATGCGGCCACCGATGCACTGCTGGGTGCTGCGGCGCTGGGCGACATCGGCAAACTCTTCCCGGATACCGACCCGGCGTACAAAGGCGCAGACAGCCGCGCCCTGTTGCGTGAGGCTTACCGCCGCATTCAGGCCAAAGGCTACCGCCTCGGTAACCTCGACATCACCCTGATTGCGCAGGCGCCGAAAATGGCTCCGCACATTCCGCAGATGCGGGTCAATCTGGCCGAAGATTTGCAGTGCCATATGGATGACGTCAACGTGAAGGCGACCACCACTGAGCAGCTCGGTTTTACCGGACGTGGCGAAGGCATTGCCTGTGCCGCCGTCGCCCTGCTGATTAAGGCCTGATGTGATGGACATGACTACGCTGACCTGGCTGCATGGCGAGCCGCGCTCCGGCGGCCTGCTGAAAGCCAACCCGGAAGATTTCCAGGTACGCGAAGATCTGGGCTTTGAGCCGGATGGCGAAGGCGAACACCTGCTGGTGCGTATCCGTAAAAACGGCTGCAATACCCAGTTTGTTGCCGATGCGCTGGCGCGTTTTGCCGGTATCCCGGCCCGTGCCGTGAGCTATGCCGGGCTGAAAGATCGCCATGCAGTCACCGAACAGTGGTTCTGCCTGCATCTGCCCGGCAAAGAATCGCCCGATCTCGCGGCGTTCCAGCTGGAAGGGTGCGAGGTGCTGGCCAGCGCCCGCCAGCGCCGTAAGCTGCGCATCGGCGCGCTGAAGGGCAACGCCTTTACGCTGATTCTGCGTCAGGTCACTGACCGGGCAGACGTCGAGCAGCGGCTGGCACGCATTGCTGAGCAGGGCGTGCCGAACTACTTCGGCGTGCAGCGTTTTGGGCATGGCGGCAATAATCTGGTGCAGGCGGCGCGCTGGGCGCGTGATGAGATCCGCGTGAAAGAGCGCAGCAAGCGCAGTTTTTACCTGTCGGCCAGCCGCAGCGCCCTGTTTAACCTGATCGCCGCGGAGCGTCTGGCGCAGGGGCTGCACCGCACTGTGCTGGCGGGCGATGCCCTGCAACTCAGCGGGCGCGGCAGCTGGTTTGTCGCGAAAGAGGACGAACTGGAGACGCTCCAGGCGCGCCTCGACGCGGGTGAACTGCAAATCACCGCCCCATTGCCGGGCGACGGTGACCTCGGCACCCAGGCCGCCGCAGAGGCGCTGGAGCTGGCCTGCCTGGCCGATCAGGGCGATCTGCTGGGCTTAGTGAAGCGTGAGCGGGTTGAGCCGGCGCGGCGCGCGCTGTTGCTCTACCCGCAACAGATGCAGTGGAACTGGTGGGATGACGTCACGCTTGAACTGAATTTCTGGCTGCCGGCCGGCAGCTTCGCCACCAGTGTGGTACGTGAAATCCTGCGGCAGGGCAACGATAATGCGGATCTTACTGAGTAATGATGATGGCGTCAGCGCGCCGGGGATTCAGACCCTGGCCGCTGCGCTCAGGGAGTTTGCGGAGGTGCAGGTGGTGGCACCCGACCGCAACCGCAGCGGGGCGTCGAACGCACTGACGCTGGATGCCCCGTTGCGCACCCTGGCGCTGCCCAACGGCGATATCGCCGTACAGCAGGGCACGCCGACCGATTGCGTCTATCTGGGCGTTAACCAGCTGATGCGGCCGCGGCCGGATATCGTGGTCTCCGGGATTAATGCCGGGGCGAACCTGGGGGATGATGTGATCTACTCCGGGACTGTCGCCGCGGCCACCGAAGGGCGTCATCTTGGTTATCCGGCGCTGGCGGTGTCACTGGACGGGCACCGGCATTATGACACGGCGGCCGCGGTAACCTGTGCGATCCTGCGGGCATTGCAGCGCGAACCGCTGCGAACCGGCAAGATCCTGAACATCAACGTCCCGGATTTGCCGCTGTCCGCCATCAAAGGCATCAAGGTCACCCGTTGCGGCAGCCGCCACCCGGCTGACCAGGTGATTCACCAGCAGGACCCACGCGGGCAGGATTTATGGTGGATCGGCCCGCCCGGCGCAAAATTTGATTACGCGCCGGGCACCGATTTTGCCGCACTTGAAGAGGGATATGTTTCCGTCACACCGCTTCAGGTCGATTTAACGGCCTACGCGGCACAGGATGTCGTGGAGAGATGGTTAACCAACGCCGAGGTCAACGGGGAATGGTGAACAGTCGTATGCGAATCCTGCTGGACCAGCTCCGCCAGCAGGGCATTCAGGAGGAGCGGTTGCTGCAGGCCATCGAGGCAGTGCCGCGGGAGCGTTTCGTGGATGAGGCGTTTGAGCACAGCGCCTATGACAACACCGCTTTGCCGATTGGCTCCGGCCAGACGATCTCACAGCCTTATGTGGTCGCGCGGATGACGGCGCTGTTGCAGCTGTCACCCGGTTCACGGGTGCTGGAGATCGGCACCGGCTCCGGCTACCAGACAGCGATTCTGGCGCATCTGGTTGACCATGTCTGCTCGGTGGAACGCATCAAAGGATTGCAGTGGCAGGCTAAACGCCGGTTTAAGCAACTGGATTTGCACAATATCTCGACCCGCCACGGCGACGGCTGGCTCGGCTGGCCGGCCCGTGCGCCGTTTGACGCCATCATTGTGACCGCCGCGCCGCCTGAAGTGCCGCAGGCGCTGCTGGAACAGCTCGATGAGGGCGGCATTCTGGTGCTGCCGGTTGGCGAGCACGCCCAACTTCTGCAACGCATCCAACGCAAAAACAACGAATTCAAGGTCGAAACCATTGAGGCGGTGCGCTTTGTGCCGCTGGTGAAAGGGGATTTGGCCTGATTCGTTGCCGCCGCCTTATGCCGCCGGGGTTTCTGCCCGGCCGGCAAGAGTAAATTCCGTGTCACTCTCCTATGGTGCTGCACCGGCGATGTTGATAGCATCCGTGGCAGCGTTTTTCTCTCTTGCTGCCTGCAATCCGTAGGGGCAAGGGAACCTTACCTCGCGCAGGGCGGGAAAGTTGCCTTTTTGCGGCGGATTGATAAGGTTTTTTGGATAGTTCACTGATATTGCTGTTATGGGGGAATGATGAGCACGGGAAGCCCAGTTATTACATTGCGTCGTATTGCGGCATGTACAGTAGTGAGTTTATGGTTGGCCGGCTGTTCCAACAACGCCACCACCTCCGCCCCTATCTCTGACGTCAGCGGCGGTGGCGGCAGCCGGGGCGGTATGATGAATACCCCGTCAGCACAAGGCGGCGGGCAGACCGCGCCGGGCGGGCGGATTGTTTATAATCGCAGCTATAATTCCATTCCCAAAGGCAGCTACACCGGCAGCACCTACACGGTAAAACGTGGTGACACCCTGTTTTATATCGCCTGGATAACAGGCAATGACTTCCGTGATCTTGCGGCGCGCAACAGCATTTCTGCCCCTTATAGCTTAAATGTTGGGCAAACGATCCAGATCAATAACGTATCGTCCGGAGCCAGTACCGGCGGGGCTTTAGTGGCCTCTGACGCCACCCGTAATGGGGTACCGAAACCCCCTTCCAGCACACAGATCCAAAGCGCAACGGTTGATTCTCGTCCAACTACCGCGTATTCTGCTAGTTCTGGTAAACAGAATGTAGGTAAGATGTTGCCTTCATCGGGCGCGGTAGTTGCTACGACCGCACCTGTTACCGCACCGAGCACCACCGTCAGCAGTACAGCGAATACCGGCACGCCGGTAAGCAGCTGGAGATGGCCTACTGACGGTAAGATTATCGATAGCTTCTCAGCATCTGAGGGAGGCAATAAGGGGATCGATATCGCCGGTTCGCGCGGCCAGTCCATCGTTGCTACCGCCAGTGGGCGTGTAGTGTATGCAGGGAATGCGCTTCGCGGTTACGGTAATCTGATCATCATTAAACACAATGATGATTACCTGAGCGCCTATGCACATAACGACACAATGCTGGTCCGGGAACAACAAGAAGTGCAGGCGGGTCAAAAAATCGCGACCATGGGTAGCACCGGAACCAGTTCAGTAAGATTACATTTTGAAATTCGTTACAAGGGGAAATCCGTAAACCCGCTGCGTTATCTTCCGCAGCGATAAATTGGGCAGAATCCTTGTATTCTGCCTCGGGATCACGGGTAGGAGCAGCTTATGAGCCAAAGTACGCTGAAAGTTAACGAGTTACATGATGACGCGGATTTCGACGAGAACGGCGGTGAGAACTTTGACGAGAAAGCGCTCGTTGAAGAGCCTGTTGATAACGAGGCTTCTGAGGAAGAACTGTTATCACAAGCTGTGAGCCAACGAGTGCTGGATGCAACTCAACTGTATCTCGGAGAAATTGGTTATTCGCCTCTTCTGACCGCAGAGGAAGAGGTTTACTTCGCGCGGCGTGCATTGCGCGGTGACGTGCCGTCCCGCCGCCGGATGATTGAAAGTAACTTACGTTTGGTAGTGAAGATCGCCCGCCGTTACAGCAACCGTGGTCTGGCACTGTTGGATCTGATCGAGGAAGGTAACCTTGGCCTGATCCGTGCCGTTGAGAAATTTGACCCGGAGCGCGGCTTCCGATTTTCTACCTATGCAACCTGGTGGATCCGCCAGACCATTGAACGGGCGATCATGAATCAAACCCGTACTATTCGTCTGCCGATCCACATCGTGAAAGAACTGAACGTTTATCTGCGTACTGCGCGTGAACTTTCTCACAAGTTGGATCATGAACCGAGTGCGGAAGAGATTGCCGAGCAACTCGACAAACCGGTTGATGATGTAAGCCGTATGTTGCGCCTGAATGAGCGCATCACGTCGGTAGATACGCCACTGGGTGGCGACTCAGAGAAAGCGCTGCTGGATATTCTGGCAGACGAGAAAGACAACGGTCCGGAAGACACCACGCAAGACGATGATATGAAACAAAGCATCGTTAAATGGCTGTTCGAACTGAACGCCAAACAGCGTGAAGTGTTGGCGCGTCGTTTCGGCCTCTTGGGCTACGAAGCTGCCACACTGGAAGATGTGGGCCGTGAAATTGGTCTGACTCGTGAACGTGTTCGTCAGATTCAGGTTGAAGGTCTGCGCCGCCTGCGTGAAATTCTGCAGGGTCAGGGGCTGAGCATTGAGGCACTTTTCCGCGAATAAGCGGGCTGCCCATATGCTCTGGAAAAGCCGTGAATCATTAACCTGCTCAGGAAGTTAATGATTCATTGAAGGAAGTACCTTAAAAACGGTGGGCCTTGCCCACCGTTTTTTTATGCCTGAAAGACAGGGCCTGAAAGTCAGGGATAGGCCGGATCAGATCCCTGGCGATCCTGAGGATCGTGGCCCGCAGGCAGGCGCTTCGCACAGCCTGCGCAAACGATCCGGCTCCGGATCGCTCACTGCCTTACTGACTTACTCTACGTCTACACCATATTCTTCAGGCGGTAGATCCACTCCAGTGCCTGACGTGGGGAGAGGGTGTCCGGGTCCAGCGCTTCCAGCGCCTCGACGGCCGGTGAGGTTTCCTCACTCAGTAACGTCAGCTGCGCGCTGTCGACATGGCTGCCCGCTGCCTGATTGGAAAGGCTTTCCAGCTCACGCAGCTTCTGCCGGGCGCGTTTAATCACATCACGCGGCACGCCGGCCAGCGAGGCCACCGCCAGACCATAACTTTTACTGGCCGCGCCCTCCTGGACATTGTGCATAAACGCGATGGTGTCACCGTGCTCTACCGCATCCAGATGGATGTTCACCACACCTTCCATTTTTTCCGGCAGGGTGGTCAGCTCAAAGTAGTGGGTGGCAAACAGCGTCATCGCTTTGATGCGGCTGGCGAGGTTTTCCGCACAGGCCCAGGCCAGAGAGAGGCCGTCGTAAGTGGACGTCCCGCGGCCGACCTCATCCATCAGCACCAGGCTGTTTTCGGTGGCGTTGTGCAGGATGTTGGCGGTTTCGGTCATCTCTACCATGAAAGTAGAGCGGCCTGACGCCAGATCGTCCGCTGCACCCACGCGGGTGAAAATGCGGTCCACCGGGCCGATGATGGCGCCCTCTGCCGGCACAAAACTGCCGATGTGCGCCATCAGCACAATCAACGCCGCCTGACGCATGTAGGTACTTTTACCGCCCATATTGGGGCCGGTGATGATCAGCATCCGCCGTGCCGGGGACAACGCCAGCGGGTTGGCGATAAACGGATCTTTCAGTACCTGTTCAACCACCGGGTGCCGCCCGCCGGTAATGCGGATGCCGGGCTGATCGCTCAGCGTCGGGCAGGTATAGTTCAGGGTGTCGGCCCGCTCGGCAAGGTTGCTCAGCACATCCAGCTCTGCCAGGGCCGCCGCACTCTGTTGCAGCTCGGGCAGATGCGGCAGCAGCAGGTCAAACAGCTCATCATAGAGCGACTTCTCCAGCGCCAGCGCTTTGCCTTTCGACGTCAGCACCTTGTCTTCATACTCTTTCAGCTCTGGAATGATGTAGCGTTCGGCGTTTTTCAGCGTCTGGCGGCGCACGTAGTGCATCGGCACCAGGTGGCTCTGGCCGCGGCTGACCTGGATAAAGTAACCATGCACGCCGTTGAAGCCGACTTTCAGAGTATCGAGGCCCAGCTTCTCACGTTCACGGATTTCCAGACGATCCAGGTAATCCGTGGCACCGTCAGCCAGGGCGCGCCACTCATCCAGCTCGGCATGGTAACCCGGCGCAATCACGCCGCCGTCACGCACCAGCACCGGCGGGGACTCGATAATGGCTCTCTCCAGCAGCGCCAGAAGCTCACTGAATTCACCGGTCTGGGCCAGCAGGGCAGGCAGGTGCCCGCCGGTCAGCGGCGTCAGAATTTCACGAATCGCCGGTAACTGCTGCATGGCATGGCGCATCCGTGCCAGATCGCGCGGGCGGGCGCTGCGCAGGGCCAGCCGCGCCAGGATACGTTCCAGGTCACCCACCTGCCGCAGCAATGGCTGCAGATCGTCCACCAGAGGTTGCAGCGCGGCGATGCTCTGCTGGCGCTGCATCAGCAACGTCTGGTTACGGCTTGGCATATGCAGCCAGCGTTTCAGCATCCGGCTGCCCATTGGCGTTACGCAACAATCCAGAATCGCCGACAGGGTGTTTTCCGTGCCGCCCGCCAGATTCTGCGTGATTTCCAGGTTGCGGCGGGTGGCGGCGTCCATGATGATGCCGTCCTGCTGGCGCTCCATCGTGAGGCCACGGATGTGGGGCAGGGCAGTACGCTGGGTATCTTTCACATACTGCAACAGGCAGCCGGCCGCGCGCAGCGCCTGGGGTGCCTGTTCCACCCCAAAGCCGGTCAGGTCACGGGTGCCGAATTGCAGGTTCAGCTGCTGGCGGGCGGTGTCGAGTTCGAACTCCCACTCCGGGCGGCGGCGCAGGCCACGGCGTTGTTCAATCAGCGCCATCTCCGGGAAACTTTCCGGATAGAGCAATTCGGCCGGGTTGGTGCGCTGCAATTCAGCGGCCATGGTTTCATTATCCGCGGGTTCCACTACCTGGAAACGGCCGGAGCTGATGTCGAGCGTGGCATACCCAAACCCCCGGCTGTCACGCCAGATGGCGGCCAGCAGGTTATCCTGACGCTCTTTCAGCAGCGCCTCATCACTGACGGTGCCGGGGGTGACAATCCGGACGACTTTACGCTCGACCGGGCCTTTGCTGGCCGCCGGATCGCCAATCTGTTCACACAGGGCGACCGACTCACCTAATTGCACCAGCTTCGCCAGATAGTTTTCAACCGCGTGATGCGGCACGCCCGCCATTGGGATCGGCTCGCCGGCAGACTGGCCGCGCTTGGTCAGGGAGATATCCAGCAACTGGGATGCGCGCCTGGCATCGTCATAGAACAGCTCGTAGAAATCCCCCATCCGGTAAAACAACAGGATCTCAGGATGATCGGCCTTGAGACGCAGATACTGCTGCATCATTGGCGTGTGGTCTGCGTAAGCGTTATTTTCCATAGTTTTTCACGGTAATGTAGTTTTTCACGGCAATCTGATTTTCACTGCAATAAGGTTGGGCCAGGCTGCCGGGCACTTCCGCAGCCTGAGAATGGAAGGCGCGTACACCGCCGGCCTTGCTCAGAATAGGCGTGATGTTAACAGGTGGCCCAGGGGTTGAAAACGCATCCGCATCAATCACCGGCCTTTTTGTCCGGTCCTTCGGCGCGTCTCGCAAAATAGTGCAGGATCGCTCATGCTTCCCTTGAGAAGTGCTAACATTGGACCCACTTACCTTCTTCACAGACGGGATATGTGATGAGTGAAAAAAACCTGCATGCGCTGAGCGTGCGCCTCGGCGAGCGCCTTCAGGCGGCGTCAGCCTGGGTAACCTGTGCAGAGTCCTGCACCGGTGGGCTGGTGGCCAAGTCCATTACGGATATTGCCGGCAGTTCCGCCTGGTTTGATCGTGGCTTTGTGACGTACAGCAACGCGGCCAAGCATGAGATGCTGGGGGTGGCGGAATCCACGTTACAGGCGCATGGCGCGGTCAGTGAGCCAGTGGTGCGGGAAATGGCATTCGGTGCCCTGAAAGCGGCGGGCGCAGACTACGCTGTGTCCATCAGCGGGATCGCCGGGCCGGGCGGCGGCACGGATGCCAAGCCGGTCGGTACCGTGTGGTTCGGCATAGCCGCGGAAGATGGCCGGATGATGGCGGTAAAGCAGTGCTTTTCCGGTGACCGTGAGGCGGTAAGAATGCAAGCCGCTGTTTTCGCGCTGCAAACCCTACTTGATGAATTTCTGGAAAAATAAGCTTGTGGTACTGTATGCGTATACAGTATAATTCATCTCGTTTTCCAGTATACCAAATTACAATCAGTGACAGCCCAGGGGTGACCTACCGCTGTCCGTAGAGGAGTCAACATGGCTATTGATGAGAATAAGCAAAAGGCGTTAGCTGCAGCACTGGGCCAGATTGAAAAACAATTCGGCAAAGGCTCCATCATGCGCCTCGGTGAAGATCGCTCTATGGACGTGGAAACGATCTCTACCGGTTCTCTGTCGCTTGATATTGCGCTGGGTGCGGGTGGTTTACCGATGGGCCGTATCGTTGAGATTTATGGCCCGGAATCTTCCGGTAAAACCACGCTGACCCTGCAGGTCATCGCAGCGGCACAGCGTGAAGGCAAAACCTGTGCCTTCATCGATGCTGAGCACGCGCTGGACCCGGTCTACGCTAAGAAACTGGGCGTAGACATTGATAACCTGCTCTGCTCCCAGCCGGACACCGGCGAGCAGGCCCTTGAGATCTGTGATGCGCTGACCCGTTCCGGCGCGGTTGACGTCATCATCGTTGACTCCGTGGCAGCCCTGACGCCCAAAGCAGAAATCGAAGGCGAAATCGGTGATTCGCATATGGGTCTGGCCGCCCGTATGATGAGCCAGGCGATGCGTAAGCTGGCCGGTAACCTGAAGCAGGCCAACACCCTGCTGATTTTCATCAACCAGATCCGTATGAAGATTGGTGTGATGTTCGGTAACCCGGAAACCACCACCGGGGGTAACGCCCTGAAGTTCTATGCCTCTGTGCGTCTCGATATCCGCCGTATCGGTGCGATTAAAGAGGGCGACGTGGTCGTGGGCAGCGAAACCCGCGTGAAAGTGGTCAAGAACAAAGTTGCTGCGCCGTTCAAGCAGGCTGAGTTCCAGATCATGTATGGCGAAGGCATCAACATCAACGGCGAGCTGATTGACCTGGGCGTGAAACACAAACTGGTCGAGAAAGCCGGTGCCTGGTACAGCTACAACGGCGACAAGATCGGTCAGGGTAAGGCAAATGCCTGTAACTACCTGAAAGAGAACCCGGCTGTTGCAGCTGAACTGGACAAGAAACTGCGTGAGCTGTTGCTGACCAACAATGGTGAAAATGCCGCTACCGCGACAGAAAACCTTGATGATGACAGCGCAGAGATGAGCGAAGAGTTTTAATCGATTCTTTCTGAGCTGAACCAGCCAGAGTGTGCAAACACTCTGGCTGTTTTTTTATGTGCATGGCCAGCCCGGTACACGATGTGCCCGGCCGCCCCGCGATTTTGAAGGAGAGTGCTGATGAGCCATGATCCCTCCCAACCTGGGCGCTCTGAGAAAGAGCAGCTCAATACCCTGCTGGCCAGGGCAATGCGCCTGCTTGCCCAGCGCGATCACAGCGAGACGGAACTGCGCCGTAAGCTGGAAACCCCACCGGTCATGGCACCGCGCCGCAACGCCTCTTTCTCGCGCCGCCCCCCACACCGTACTGATGACGACGCTGAGACTCCCCCAGCACCGGTTTATGCACCGCCACCGGCAGAAGAGATTGACCCACAGTTGGTTGAAAAAATTATCCTGTATTGCCTGGAGCACCACTATCTGGACGATGCCCGTTTTACGCAAAGCTATATCAACAGCCGCAGCCGTAAAGGGTATGGCCCTCAGCGCATCCGCTCAGAGCTTACGCAGAAAGGTGTGGCAAAAGAGGTGATTAATACCGGCTTTGAGGAGACGGAAGTGGACTGGTGCCGGCAGGCGCGCGATCTGGCGGAGCGCAAGTTTGGCGAACAGTTGCCGACAGAGTGGAAAGAAAAGGCCAAAGTGCAGCGCTTTCTGCAATACCGGGGCTTTTTTCAGGAAGAGATACAGTCAATTTATCGCGATTTTGATGAATGAGCGCATACTGGATTTTACTTCCCACTGAAGAAATTTTATCTTATTCCCACTTTTTGTTCGTAAGCAGTACGCCGGCATCAGGATGCTGAGCATACTGCTTACGGGCTGTTCTTTTAGCCTGATTCCGGGACATTTATGAGCAAGAGCACCGCTGAGATCCGTCAAGCGTTTCTCGATTTTTTCCAGAGCAAGGGACACCAGGTTGTATCAAGCAGCTCTTTGGTTCCCAATAACGATCCGACATTGCTGTTTACCAATGCCGGGATGAACCAATTCAAGGATGTTTTCCTTGGCCTGGACAAGCGTGCCTATTCACGCGCCACGACCTCACAGCGTTGCGTCCGTGCGGGCGGTAAGCACAATGACCTCGAAAACGTCGGGTATACCGCGCGCCACCATACTTTCTTTGAAATGCTGGGTAACTTCAGCTTCGGCGACTATTTCAAGCATGATGCTATCCAGTATGCCTGGGAGCTGCTGACCAGTGAAAACTGGTTTGCCCTGCCGAAAGAGAAGCTGTGGGTGACCGTGTATGAAACCGATGATGAAGCCTATGACATCTGGCTGAAAGAGATTGGGGTGCCGCAGGAGCGCATTATCCGCATCGGTGACAATAAAGGCAAACCTTACGCCTCTGACAACTTCTGGCAGATGGGCGATACCGGCCCGTGCGGCCCGTGCACCGAGATCTTCTTCGATCACGGCGATCACATCGCCGGTGGCCCGCCGGGCAGCCCGGACGAAGATGGCGATCGCTATATCGAGATCTGGAACGTGGTGTTTATGCAGTTCAACCGTCAGGCTGACGGCACCATGCAACCGCTGCCGAAGCCGTCTGTGGACACCGGCATGGGTCTGGAGCGTATTGCCGCCGTTCTGCAGCATGTGAACTCCAACTACGAGATCGATCTGTTCAAAAAACTGATTGGTGCCGTGGCTAACGTCACCGGCGCGACCGATCTGGACAACAAATCCCTGCGCGTTATTGCTGACCACATCCGCTCTTGTGCCTTCCTGATCTCTGATGGTGTGATCCCGTCTAATGAGAACCGCGGCTATGTGCTGCGCCGTATCATTCGCCGGGCGATCCGTCACGGCAATATGCTGGGCGCGAAAGAGACCTTCTTCTATAAGCTGGTGGCCCCTCTGATTGAGGTGATGGGCCCGGCTGCGGAAGAGTTGCAACGCCAGCAGGCACTGGTTGAACAGGTGCTGAAAACTGAAGAAGAGCAGTTCGCCCGCACGCTGGAGCGTGGCCTGGCACTGCTGGATGATGTGCTGGCTAACCTGAAAGGCGACACGCTTGACGGTGAAACCGCATTCCGCCTCTATGACACCTATGGCTTCCCGCTGGATCTGACCGCCGATGTCTGCCGCGAACGTAACCTGAAGGTGGATGAAGAGGGCTTCAACCAGGCGATGGAACAGCAGCGCCGCCGTGCGCGTGAGTCGAGCGGCTTTGGTGCTGACTATAACAGCCTGATCCGTGTGGATGGCAGCACGCAGTTCCTGGGCTATGACCAGCTCGACCTGTCGGCGAAAGTGATCGCACTGTATCGTGACGGTCAGCCGGTAGACAGCATTAACGCCGGTGACAACGCCGTTGTGGTGCTGGATGAGACGCCATTCTACGCCGAGTCCGGCGGCCAGGTCGGTGACAAAGGCCAGTTGCGCACGGCAGCGGCCCAGTTCGATGTGATTGATACCCAGAAGTATGGCCAGGCTACCGGCCATCAGGGCGTGCTCAGCCAGGGTACCCTGCGGGTTAATGACGCCGTCGATGCGCAGGTTGATGTCGCGCGCCGTAACCGTATTCGTCTGAACCACTCCGCGACCCACCTGCTGCACGCAGCGTTGCGTCAGGTACTGGGTGACCATGTGGCGCAGAAAGGCTCGCTGGTTAATGATAAATACCTGCGCTTTGACTTCTCCCATTTTGAAGCGATGAAGCCTGCCGAGATCCGTGCGGTAGAAGATATCGTTAACGCCCAGATTCGTCGTAACCTGCCGGTTGAAACCAACATTATGGCGTTGGAAGAAGCGAAAGCAGCAGGGGCCATGGCACTGTTTGGTGAGAAGTATGAAGACAATGTGCGCGTATTGCGTATGGGTGACTTCTCCACAGAGCTTTGTGGTGGCACACACGCCAGCCGCACCGGTGACATCGGCCTGTTCCGCATTCAGAGCGAATCCGGCACGGCAGCGGGTATCCGTCGTATTGAGGCGGTGACAGGGGAGGGGGCGATTGCCACACTCCACCAGGAAACTGACCTGCTGCAAAGTATTTCCCATCTGGTGAAAGGGGATGCCAACAGCGTCTCTGACAAGATCCGTGGCCTGATCGAGCGTTCACGCCAGCTGGAGAAAGAGTTGCAGCAACTGAAAGACCAGCAGGCTGCTCAGGAAAGCGCATCGCTCTCTTCACGGGCGAAGCAGGTAAAAGGCACGCCGTTGCTGGTCAGTCAGTTGGATAACGTCGAGCCGAAAATGCTCCGCACGATGGTCGATGATCTCAAAAACCAGCTGGGTTCTGCCATTATCGTATTGGCGACCACGGCGGAAGGGAAAGTCAGCCTGATTGCCGGGGTGACCAAAGACCTGACTGACCGCGTCAAAGCCGGTGAGCTGATCGGCCATATTGCCCAGCAGGTAGGGGGCAAAGGCGGCGGCCGCCCTGATATGGCGCAGGCGGGCGGCAGTGATGTTTCCGCTCTGCCGGGGGCGCTGGAAAGCGTCACAGCGTGGGTCGAAGATAAATTATAAGTTTGAAATAATTCAAACGTATTGATACGCCATAACGCCTTGTGCGCTATGGCGTTTTTTGTTTCAGGCCGCGGCGGCGCGGCGCGGCAGATGCCACAAGACTGCCGAATTCGGCTAAACTGAAAAGAGTTAACGTTGATCCTATGATTACCTTACAGTTAATGTAAGTGGCATAGTTTACGTTTTCACAGTATATGATGGATAATGGCGGGGAAACTGAGAGACCCGACTCTTACAATCTTTCAAGGAGCAAAGAATGCTTATTCTGACTCGTCGAGTTGGTGAAACCCTCATGATTGGCGATGAGGTGACTGTCACTGTATTAGGGGTGAAAGGTAACCAGGTACGTATTGGTGTCAACGCCCCGAAAGAGGTTTCTGTCCATCGCGAAGAAATCTACCAACGCATTCAAGCTGAAAAGTCCCAGCAAACGACCTACTAAATTGACCGGCGTCTCGCGGGAAGCGAGGCGCCAATCATCTTTTTGTTCTCTTTCCCTCTCTTCGCACGCTTTTCTTCACGCTTTTTCTTATCGCCCCCTACATGATATTTCTGCGTCATCCGGCTTTTTGCGTTGATAAAAAAACCATTTTGGCGTCAAACTACCCATATTGCGCGTGAATTGTTCAAACGTGCATGAGATGAAAAAAAAGGGTTTGACTTATAAACGCGGGAAAGTAATATGTGCGCCACGCAGCGACGATGAGCTTTCAGAAAGTTAATCAGAGCACTCGCAAGAGGCGTAAGGTGAGGTGGCCGAGAGGCTGAAGGCGCTCCCCTGCTAAGGGAGTATGCGGTCAAAAGCTGCATCGAGGGTTCGAATCCCTCCCTCACCGCCATTTAAATGCATCCATAGCTCAGCTGGATAGAGTACTCGGCTACGAACCGAGCGGTCGGAGGTTCGAATCCTCCTGGATGCACCAT
>NZ_PJZI01000021.1 GCF_002858805.1 Chimaeribacter arupi | reverse complement strand
ACTCTTTCCTTACATAGCGAAGAATTTGCAGTTAGGTGGGGGCATTAAAATTATTGCCGACGAGGACGCAGGGCCGGGTGAGCACACAGGGATGTGTGCGAAAGGGACAGCCACGCTGGGAGCGTGTCTGTCCCGGCCCGAAAAGCCCGGAGGACGCTGGAGGGACAAATTGGCCAGGAGCCAATTTGTACAACGCGGAGCGTTGCCCCGAAGGGGTGAGCCCCAGGGATGGGGCGAATACACCCGCGGGAGCGGCCAATAATTCTGCCGGGGCACCCAAAAGCGCGGGGATGCAAGGGGCGCGCGCTTACGCGCCCCTTGCGCGGTGGCGGCAGCGAAGCCGCAGAAGGAATGCAGGCGTTTGCCAACGCAACAACCTCCGTTCCCGATTAGCATCGGCTGCATAAATACATATAAACAACCGAAACATGCCACCGCCCAACCGAAACATCCCACCTCACCAATTAAAACTCAAAACTCAAAACTCAATAGTGTGAACGAATATACGCCGCAAAATCCCCACACATCCCCTCATCCCCCTCACGGTTATCCGCAATCACCCGCTCACCATCGACGATCCTGATCGCCGCCTCCAGGTCGAAATCCGCGGCAGGCTGCGGGCGGGTCGCGGCCGACACAATCGTCACCTGCGCCTGTTGCCACGCCTGCTCGGCGGTCTGGTTACAGGCCTGCGCCAGATAGTCCGGGTTGAACCCCTCGCCGGTCAGGCTCAGCAGCGTGTCGTTGTGGCTGACGCTGTTGCCCGGCTGCCAGTAGTGCGCCGCCAGATCAGGGCCGATGGCCGGGTTATCCGTCAGGTAACCGTCACGTTGCAGGAAGAAGTGGCGCGTCTGCTCCACCGCCATCATCGCCAGCAGGTAACCCTGGTAGGAACAGGCGGACTCCATCGACAGCAAATGCGGGATCGCCAGCGTCGGGCGCGGGCTGTCTACGCCCAGGATCCGCTGCTCGGTCTCACGCGCCAGCTGCGTGATAGCTGCAGGCGTCAGATCCGCTTCCGCCATCTGGTAAAGCGACCACTCAAAGTACGGCACCAGCAGGATATGGCGCTCGTTGAAGGCGCGCATCGGCTGGCGTGCCTCAATGCCCGCGCGGATCAGCGCGTCCGGCACCGGCTCGCCGTTGTTGTCCAGCGCATAACGCTTCAGCCAGTCGGCGTCATCCAGCAGGCTGTCGCAGAACATTGACTGGGTTTCGGCGTAGGCCATGGAGGTCGGCGCGAACTCCTGCGAAAAACAGGGCGCGTTCTGGGTGATATTGGCGAAATGCGCCGCATGGCCGCCTTCATGGAACAGCGTGTTCAAACCGGATGCCCCGCTGCCGACCTGATCGGGCTGCGCCAGGCTGGTAAAGTTCAGCCTGGCCGGTACCCAGGTGCCCCGGTCGTAAAACGCCGGCACCGGGCCGTGCATAAAGCCGTTCTCATACTTGCCGCGCCGCACCAGCAGGTCGAGCTGCATCTGCGCCCCGCGGAACCCAATATGCAGCCGTTTAAAACTCTCCACCCAGCGCTGCAATGACTGCGAGAACGGGAAATAGGGGTCGAGCTGGCGGGTCACGTCACCGGCGCTGGCGTAGCGGATGTTCCAGGCTTCCAGCGCGTCCGGCCCTTTATTGGCAGCGAGCTGTTGCAGGCTGCGGGCGTTGGCCTCGCGCGTCTCCTGCTCGAAACGGTCAAGAATGGCGAACAGCGCCTCCGGCGTCATGCGCTCGGTCAGGTTTACTTTGTAATCGAAATAGTTGCGGAAACCCATCCGGCGGGCGAAGCGGTTACGCAGCGTCACCAGCTCCGGCAGGCCGTTCACCAGCAACCACTGCTCCAGCCCGCGCAGCGCCTGCTGCGAACTGCGGCGGCAGGTTTCATCATCATGGGTGGCCTGGTTGGTCAGCAACTCGCCAAGCGACGCCTCGGCCTCCTGGCCCGGCGCGGTCTGGTGGGTCAGCCGCAGGGTTTTGCGGCGGCTGTAGAGCGCGCTTTCCGCCTGGATAATCTCATCCATCAACGCCTGGGCGGCCGGGTCTTCAATCGCGTTACTCTCGAAAAAACGCTGCCAGCCGCGCAGGCCGTGCAGCAAGGCAGCCCGATCGTCACCTGCCGGTTGCTGCTCTGCCTGGGTAATCAGCGCGCGCAGTTCACCCAGCCGCGCCGGGTTGGCGATGAAGCGCTTATAGGCGCTCTCCGCCGCAGCAAATTTCTCCGCCACATCCTCTGCGCCGGTGCCCATGTAGTTCTGCCAGAACAACTCCTCTTTCGCCTGATGCACGGCGAGATACTCATGATTCAATGCATTGAAATACTCGGATGCCTGTTGCATGCCTGCCTTCCTGGTCGTAATAACATTCACGTTTCAGTCTACCACCCACGGCGGCCGGGTTGAATGCAACGTAAAAATTGATCTGGCATCAGGGGTTAGCGGGGAAAAGTGGGTATACTCCGCGCCCCGCAATCATGGCAAAGAGAGATGTGTAATGGATGTGAAAGACAGCAACGGCGCGCTGCTGGCCGAGGGTGACTCGGTGCAGCTGATTAAAGACCTGAAGGTAAAAGGCACCTCTGCCACGCTCAAGCGCGGCACGGTGGTGAAGAATATCCGCCTGACCAACAATCCTGATGAGATCGAGTGCCGGTCAGACAAGATAAAAGGGCTGGTGCTGAAAACCTGTTTCCTGAAGAAAGTCTGACCCTCCCCGGCCGGCACCGGAGAGGCAGGCTCAGCTGAGCAGGGCGTCCACCCGCGCGGTGGCCGCCGCCAGATCCGCCGCTTCGCCGGTCGCCAGCAGGCAGGCCGCCAGTTGGGTGCGCAGCGCCTGCGGCACCGCCGCCTCCCCCGCCAGACAGCGCGCTGTCCAGCGCGCCGTGACCTCAACGCTTTTGTCTGCCGGTAAATCGGCTTCGCTGTACTCCTGCCGTTCAGTCAGTGCCTGCATGGTGCCCTGATGGATCAGGTAGAGCGGCGTGGCGCGCTGCGGGTTGGCGTACGCCTCCCCCTCCGTGCCCTGCATCAGCAGCGCCCGGCCGTTGATCTGCCGGAAAAAGCCCCCGACCCGCTCAATATACTCCGGGTGGGAGACGCTCGAGAGCCGCAGCGCGTCCCCGGCAAACGGCGTTGCCAGTTTTGCCAGCGTGTGGGCGCTGTTGCGCACCCCCATCCGCCAGCGCAGATTGAGCTGCGTTTCCAGCGGCGGGCAGAGCAGCGACACCGGGATAAACAGCGGCTGCCCGCCCTCGTCCAGTTGCTGTTGCGCCTGTGCCTGTGACGCCGCCGGGGTGATGCCCAGCGCGCTGAAAATCTCTGCGCTGGTAACGCGGGAACGGTCTTCACTCACACCATGCACCACCACCGGCAGGCCGAGGCGGCTGAGCAGCAGCGCCAGCAACGGCGTCAGGTTGGCCTGTTTGCGCGCGCCGTTGTAACTCGGGATCACCACCGGCAGCGGTTTCCCGGCCGGGGCGTCCAGCCGCATCACCCGTTCATCCATCGCCTGGTAGAAGCCCAGCATCTCCTCTTCCGCTTCGCCCTTGATGCGCAACGCAATCAGCACCGCGCCCAGCTCCAGCTCAGGCACCTCGCCCGCCAGCATCTGCCGGTAGAGCGCCTGGGCGGTCTCCCGGTCCAGGTCGCGCGCATGGTTTTTGCCGCGCCCCACTTCTTTAATAATTTTGGTGTAATCCATCGCCCTGTCCTCACTGCGTGACTGGCGGCCAGCATAACGCCGCTGCCGCCTCCGGCACATCGCCTGACTCCGCTGCCGTGTTTTCCCCGGTCCCCAGCGGTAAATGGAAGGTTAACAGAATGAAAAAAATAGGCCAGCGCGATTATTAGTCGCACGCTAATTAATTGAATAACCACTCTTTTAGATCGTTTTATACGCAGTTAAATAAAGATTTAATATAGATAACTCGATCAATCATTCATGGGGTGATTATATACGCACCAGAAATGATATGACACAGGGGCAATGAAGGCGAAACGCACAGGCATTACCGGAATATAACGCCATCAGGCACCCCTGTTATTTCATCATTCACCGGATTCTTCACCGGAATATCATTCACCCACTACCTCAACGAGAATTTATCATGAAAAATATTAAATCGCACGTCACGGCAATTACGCTTATCGCGAGCGCGCTGTTTATTTCCCATTACAGCCAGGCCGCTGACGGCACCATTAATTTCACCGGCAGTATTACTGATACCGCCTGCACCGTGGATACCGCAACTCAGAATGTCGATATGGGTGCAGTGTCTGCCTCGTCCCTGAGCGGGGCAGCCGGTAAAAAAGCGGCGGCCACCCAGTTCAATATCGCGCTCTCCGAATGCCCGGATGCGGGTAACGTTGAAGTGAAATTCGACGGCCCGGCCAATGCCGCCAATACAGAGCTGCTGGAGATTGAATCCGGTGCGCTGGCTGCAACCGGCGTGGCGATTGAGTTCTCCGACCGCGAAGAACAGCACATCAAGCTGGGCCAGAACTCCGCGCAATACCCGATCCAGGCCGGTGCCAATACGCTGACCTTCTACGCCAGCTACATGTCCACCGCCGATGCCGTGACACCGGGTGCCGCCAACAGTACCGCGCAATTCACGATGGTTTACCCGTGATAAAAGCGCGGTCAGGATCACAAAACCGCGATTATTTCATTTTAAATAAGGAAGGGTATTGCGAAGGACATGCCGTTTTTTCTTTTTCCTGTGGTTAATTTTATTCAGGACATTAACGCCTGTTATCATTCCGGCGCAGCCAACAAGGGTGCGCCGCCCTTTTTCTATTTATTTCCTACCCGGTTATTCCCCCTGCCCTTATTAGCCACCCTGTACTGACCAATCTTTTTAATGTGTTTTCAGGTGAATGGCGTCGCGCTATTCTCTGACTACACTCAAGCTATTACACACTGTATAGGCCGCGTTGCATGAAGCCATTATTTCCCGCCCTGGCTGCCCTGCTATGGGTTATTTCCCTGCCGCTTCAGGCTGGGGTAATCATTGGCGGCACCCGGGTGGTGTTTCCCGGAAATAATAAGGAGACCGCGCTGTCGGTAAGCAACCCCGAGCAGGATCGCCCCTATCTCATTCAGAGCTGGGTGGAGGGTGAAAACAGCGGGAAAGCGCCGTTTCTGGTGACGCCGCCGCTGTTCCGCCTCGATCCCGGCCAGGAGAATGTGCTGCGCATTGTGCTGACCCGCAGTGGCCTGCCGCAGGACAGGGAAACCCTCTACTGGCTGAACATCAAATCCGTGCCGCAACTGGAGAAAAGCACCACCACCAATATGTTGCACCTCACGGTGAAAACCCGGCTGAAACTCTTTTACCGCCCGGCGGCGCTGGCTAAAGGGGCGGAGGAGGCGTGGCGGCAGATAACCTTCAGTATGCGCGGCAGCACGCTGACGGCCCAAAACCCGACCCCTTATTACGTGAACCTGAAGCAGATCAGCGCCGACGGCAAACCGGTCACGGCCTCGCTGGCGGCGCTGACCCTCGCCCCGTTCGGCCGGAGCGATTACCCCTTGCCTGCCGGGCCGGCCGGGCAGGTCAGCTGGAGCGTGATCACCGATTACGGCAGCAGCACGCCGGTACAACACTCACCGTTACACCACTAGAAAAGAGACAACCGCCCTTTATAGGGCGCCCATCGCATTGCCGGGTTTCCGGCTAGGGACAGCGGCATGCCATCATCACTTACCGGCCGGATGCCCCGGCCCGCACCTGTTTTATGGCTGTTCGCCCTTTCCCTGCTGACGGCGGAGGGCCGCACCGAGGGCTACTTTGACCCGCGGGCGTTTGACATCGATAATCCGGCCCGGCAGCCGGTGGATCTCAGCCAGTTTGACACGCCGGGCGGGCAGTTGCCGGGCAGTTACCATGTGGATATCGTGCTGAACCTGACCCATCAGGTCACGCGGGACGTCACCTTTGTGCGCCTCGGCAACCGGCTGGAGCCGCAATTCACCCCGGCGGCGCTGGCGGCGCTCGGGGTCAATGTGGCTGCGCTGCCGCGGCTGCGTGACCTGCCGCCCGATGCGCCGGTCGCCCCGCTGGCAGACTATATCCCTGATGCGTCCACCCAGTTTGATTTCGCCCGGCAGCGGCTTACCCTGTCGGTGCCGCAGATTGCGCTGCGCAATACCGCCCGCGGCACGGTGCCGCCGGAACGCTGGGACAACGGCGTGCCGGCGCTGCTCGCCAACTACAACGCCACCGGCCAGAAAGCCCTTTCCCGTGACAGCGACGCGCCACCGGCCAACAGCTACTACCTGAACCTGCTCTCCGGGGCGAACTGGGGGGCGTGGCGGCTGCGCAACTATTCCACCTACATGACGGACAGCGAAGGCGGCGAGGACGGCAGCTACCGCCGCCGCTGGGACACGCTGCGCACCTGGCTGCAACGGGGCATTCCATCGTTGCAGGGGGAACTGGTCATCGGCGACGGCTCCACCACGTCCGATATTTTCGACAGCGTGCCGTTTCGCGGCCTGCAACTCGCCTCGGCCGATGACATGCTGCCCGACAGCCGCCGCGGTTTTGCGCCGGTGGTGCGCGGCATCGCCCGCAGCAATGCGCGGGTGACCATCCGGCAGAACAGCAATGTGATTGACCAGCGTTACGTGCCGCCCGGCGCGTTTGTGATTGATGACCTCTACCCCACCAGCAGCGGCGGCACGCTGGCGGTGACGGTGACCGAAGCGGACGGCAGCGAGCAGACCTTTACCCAGGCATTCGCGGCGGTGCCGATGATGCAGCGCGAGGGGCACCTGGACTATGAAGGGGTGGCCGGGGCGTACCACGCCAATTACGGCAACTACCGGCCGGGCTTCGGCCAGGTGACGCTGCGTTACGGCTTCCCCCATGCAGTGACCGGCTACGGCGGCCTGCTGGTGGCGGAGGATTACCAGTCGGCGCTGCTGGGCGTCGGCCTCGGGCTGGGCTATGCCGGGTCCGTTTCCGTGGATGCCGCGCAGGCACGCGCCATCCTGCCCGCCCGCTTCACCGATGAGCCTCAGCGCGGCGCGGCGTTCCGCCTGCAATACAACAAAGTGTTCGAAAGCACTAACACGTCGCTGACGCTGGCCGCGACCCGCTACGCCTCGCAGGGCTACTTCTCGTTTGCCGACGCGGCGGATGTCCACGATCGCCAGAACGATGACGGCGACTGGCTGAGCAGCCACAACCGGCGCAGCCGCCTGCAGGTGAACCTGAGCCAGCCGCTGGGCCGTGACGGCGGCAGCCTCTATCTCTCCGCCTACCAGCAACAGTACTGGGGCACCGGCAATAATGAGCGCAACCTGAATGTCGGCTACAGCACCACCCTCGGGCGCATCTCGCTGAGCCTCTCCTATGCCTGGGTGCAGAGCGTCTCCTCGCTGGACGACGACGATGACCACGACAACCGCCTGAGCGATGACCGGCAACTCTCGCTGACGGTGCAGGTGCCGCTCGACGGCTGGCTGCCGCGCACCTATGCCACCTACTCCGCCACCACCGACGCCGCCCGCCACCACAGCCAGCAGGTGGGGCTGAACGGCAGCGCGCTGGAGGACGGCAACCTGAGCTACACCCTGCAAGCGGGCTATGACAACCAGTACGGCGGCGGTTCCGGGCTGGCGACGGTGGATTACCGCGGCGCATATGGGGAGGCCGGGCTGGGCTACAACAGCGACAGCAGCGGCAGCCGGGTGAACTACCGGCTACAGGGCAGCGCGGTCGCTACCCCTTACGGCGCGGCGCTCGGCCAGCCGGTGGGTGAGACGCTGGCGCTGGTGCATGCGCCCGGCGCGGGCGGGGTGAAAATCAGGAATAACGTCGGGGTGCATACCGACCCGCGCGGCTACCTGCTGGTGCCTTACCTCTCCCCTTACCGGGAGAACCGGCTGGTGCTGGACACCACCACCCTGCCGGAGAACACCGACCTGCCGATGGCGACGCAAAGCGTGGTGCCGACCAAAGGCGCGGTGGTGCTGGCGCACTTTGCCACCCACCTCGGTTACCGGGTAGTGGTAACCCTGACGCGTGACGGCCGCCCGTTGCCGTTCGGTGCTGTGGCGACGCTGGCCAGTGACCCGTCGGTGTCCGGCATTGTCGGCGACGGCGGCGAGCTCTACCTGAGCGGTGTGCCGCCCCAGGCGGAGGTCATCGTGAAATGGGGCAATGGCGCGCAGCAAACGTGCCGCGCGTATCTCACCCTGCCGGACGCGGATCAGGGCGAGCCGGTGCGCAGTGTGCAGGCGGCCTGCCGTTAGCCTGCGGGCGTCGGCAGGCCAGGGTTTATCTTGAGGGGCGGCCATCGCCCGGAAAACAGGAGGGCGTCATGTTGAACAGCCTGCGGTGGGAAAGCGTCATGTTCGCGGGGATGCTGCTGGGCAGCCCGGCGGTGTGGGCCGGGGAGTGCCTGATGGTCGAGCAACCGGGGCGCTATTTTACAGAATTGGATCAGGGGCGGTATGTACTCGATGACTCCGGCATGGTGATACCGGATATGATCACCGTATATGGGGGGGACACCCATCCGATGGATTGCCGGTGCGAAGGGGGCAGCGCCGCGCTCTATTTCAAAAGTGTGATCACCTTACCGCCCGGCTACAACGACGGCTCCATGACGTATTATATCGTGCATCCCTCGGCGCAGATTGGCCTTAAATACCGGATCAATGATGGGCCGCTTATCCCTGCCCCCTTTGAGGATGTTTCCGACGGGTTAAGCCATCCCTGCGGCAGTGACGGGTTTTACCACAGCCCTATTGCGGAAACCGGGAGTAAGGGGACGCTGTCGCTTTACCTGGTCAAAGGTTTTACCGGAAAGCTGGTCATTCCGCCCATCCTGTTAGCGCGGGTGTATGCCCGCTGGGGCACCCAGGGCGGCTACAGCGCCACACACATCAACGAGTTGCTTATCGCCGGCCAGCTGATCGCGCCGCAAACCTGCCGGATTAATGACGGCACCGTCATTAATATCGACCTCGGCACCCTCCGCAGTGCCGATATCCTGGTCCCCGGCGCGCTGCCCGCCAACTACACCCCCCAGGCGGTGAGGCTGGAGTATATGTGCGCCAACATCACCGAAACCATGCAGATCGAACTGACCCTGTATGGCCAGGAGAGCGCTGACCTGCCCGGCACCTTACAAACCTCCAACCCGGATATCGGCGTGCAGGTGGCGGATCAGAACATGAAGCCCTTTGACGTCAATGGCGGCGAGGTGCCGCTCACCCTTAACTATGGGGATATCCAGTATGAAACCGGCCAACAGGTGTTGTACGCCTGGCCGGTCAATACCACCGGCAAGCCCCCGGCCACCGGCCCCTTCAACGCCTCGGCACTGCTGGAGGTCGAATTCCATTAAGTTCTGCGCCGGGAGGCCCGCCTGCCGGTCACCGTTACCTGACAGGGCAACCCATCGCCCGGGAGCCACACATGAGACACGTTAGATCTCTGCGGTTGTTGGCTGTTCTGATATTGGCCGGCCTGATACTGGTCAGCCTGACAGGGCTGGGCCTGACCGGCAGCCCGGCGGCGTGGGCCGGAAGCTGCACCCCTCTCTCGAGGCCGGCCCCCTATTCCATCAAGCTGGACAGTGACGATATTAATACCGCCCATAATATGGCCGGGCAGGTGTTACCGGATATGCACACCTTTTATGTGCGCAGGGGGGGCGCCATCGATTGCCGGTGCGAAGGGGGTAGCGCGGCGCTCTATTTTCGCAGCGTAAGCCTGTTGCCGCCCGGCTACCAGGACGGCAGCCTGACCTATTACATCGTGAAGCCGTCGCTGCATGCCGGGCTTAAACTGCGGATGAACGATGGCTCGCTGCGCCCGATGCCGTTCGAGGATCTCTCTGACGGCGGAAGTTACCCCTGCGGCAGCGACGGGATTTACCATCACCCGGTCAATGAAACGGCCTACAGCGGCACCCTGTCGCTGTATGTGGCCGAAGGCTTTACCGGCGAGCTGGAAATCCCCTACACCCGGATAATGGAAATCTATGCCCGCTGGGGCACCCAGGGCGGCTACGGTACCACGCCGGTCAGCCGGTTTGCGGTGTACGGCACCCTGGTCGTGCCGCAGGCCTGCATCATTGGCGATGCACAGGTGGTGAATGTCGATCTCGGCCCGATCCGCAGCACTGACATCCGCATCCCCGGTGCCATGCCTGTTGGTTACACCCCTCAGCACATTACGCTGGACTATCTCTGTAATAACATTACCGAGGAGATGCGCCTTGAGCTGACGCTGCTTGGCGAAGAGAGCGCGGCGCTGCCCGGCGTGTTACAAAGCTCTAACCCGGACATCGGCGTGCAGCTCACTGACAGCAACATGGCCCCGCTGCTGATCAACCACAGCCGTCTGCCGCTGCCGCTGACCACCGGCAACTCGAACCGCTCCGGCCGGCAGTATTTATACGCCTGGCCGGTCAATACCACCGGCAATGCCCCGGCCGCCGGCCCCTTCAGTGCCTCGGCGCTGATGGAGGTGCAGATCCAATGATCCCCGCACCTGCCGGTTACCTTTTACCCTGCGGCAACCGGGGCAGCGTATGATGCCCCGGCGGTGGCGGGCCGGCCTGGGGATCACCGGCCTGATGCTGGCCGCGCTGCTGGGCGGCCGGGCGGCGTGGGCGGGCGGCTGTGAAACCCTGCATTACACCACCCCTTATCTGTTGCAACTGGACAGAAGCGAGATCGACAGCGCGCACAACCAGGGCGGGCAGGTATTGCCGGACGCGGTCGTGTTCCAGTTGTCGAATCAGTTTCCGATGGAGTGCCGCTGTGAAGGGGGCAATGCGGCGCTCTATTTCCGCAGCGAAATCCTGCTGCCGCCCGGCTACCGGGACGGCGACCAGACCTACTTTATTGTGAATGACTCGCTGCACATCGGCGCCAAACTGGGGGTGAAAGGCGGCATCCCGGTGCCGGCCCCGTTCGATGACCTGTCGGATGGGGGAAGTTACCCGTGCGGCAGTGACGGCACCCACTACAGCCCGTCAGAGGAGGTGGCCAACCACGGCACCCTGTCGCTGTACCTGGCTGCCGGCTTTACCGGCCAGCTGACCATTCCCCTCACCCGGCTGATGGAAATCTATGCCCGCTGGGGCGCGCAGGGCAGTTACGGCACCCAGCCGGTCAGCCGGATTTCCGTCTTCGGTACCCTGCTCGTGCCGCAGACCTGCGCCATCGATGACGGCCGGGTGATTAACGTCAACCTCGGCCAGATCCGCAGCGCCGCCCTGCTGACCCCCGGCGCGATGCCCGCCGGGTATGTCCCACAGCAGATTACGCTGGAGTATGCCTGCAGAAATATCAACGACACCATGCACCTTGAGCTGGTGTTGCTGGGGGAGGAGAGTGCGGCGCTGCCCGGCGTATTGCAGACCTCCAACCCGGACATCGGCGTGCGGGTGGCGGACGAAAACCTGGTGCCGCTTCCGCTCAACAGCGGCCGCCTGCCGCTGCCGCTGGATGTGCAGAACCAGTCCGGGCGGCAATTTCTCTACGCCTGGCCGGTCAATACCACCGGTGCCGCCCCGGCCACCGGCACTTTCAGCGCCTCTGCGCTGATGGAGGTGGAGATCCAGTAACCTCAGCGGCGGGTGCGGCGGCGGACGGGTTTCGCGGTTTTTTTGGCGGCGGCCACCACCGGTGCAGGCGGTGCGCCCTCCGGCATCGGCGGCTGGTGGATCGGGAACACCGGCAGCGCCGCCAGCAACCGTGCGCCGTAGCTTTTGCTCAGCAGGCGGCGGTCATAGATCACGATGTCACCGGTGCACTGGTGGCTGCGGATCAACCGCCCGACCTGCTGGATCAGGTTAAACGAGGCGCTCGGCAGGCTCTGCACCTCGAACGGGTAACGCTTCAGGGATTTCAGCCACTCGCCCTCGGTGACGATCACCGGGCTGTCCACCGGCGGGAAGGCGATTTTATGGATGTGCACCTGCGTCAGCAGCTCGCCCTTGAGATCCAGCCCTTCGGCAAAAGATTGCAGCCCCACCAGCACGCTCTGGCTCCCTGCCTCGACTTTTTTGCGGTGCGTCTCCACCAGCCGGTAACGCGGCTGGTCACCCTGCACCAGCAGCATCAGCCGGAGATCCTGCACATGGCTTAAAAAGGTCTGCATCGCCCGGTTGCTGGCAAACAGCACCAGCATCCCCTTGTGCTTTTTCTCCGCCACCTGGGCGCGGAAAAAGTGCGCCATCTCCGCCAGGTGCTCCGCCTCGTGCGTCATCAGCGGCTCATAGCGCATCTGGGGGATCACCAGCCGGCCCTGGTCGATATGGTTGAACGGCGAATCCAGCGTCACAAAGCGGTCACCGGCCTTTTCGCTCAGCCCGCTCAGCTCCTGCAAACGGGCGAAGCTGTTGAGCGAGCGCAGCGTGGCAGAGGTCACCACCACATGCGGCACCTTGCGCCACAGCATCTTTTCCAGCTGATCGCTGACGCGGATGCCGACGCAGTGCAGCGTCAGATGCGCCACGTTGTCGCGCTGGCTGCGCGTCACCCATTTGCTGATCGGCGCATTGGAGGACTGCGCCAGCGCCGCCAGCCGCCACAGCTTGCTCATCGCCTCGAAATAGCCGAACGCGCGGTTCATCTGCAACAGGGTACGGTGCAGCCGCACCACATCATGTTTGCCGGTCTTTTCGCTGAGATCGTTCTGCATATATTCCGTCAGCCCCCGCAAGGCATCGGTGAGCTTGAACAGCCGGGTGCAGGTTTCCGGCAGCGCCGCCGGCAGTTCGCCCATCTCAAAGCGGTGCTCCGCCTCCACCACATCCGGCGGCAGGTACGCGGCGAGCTCGCGCTCCACCTGCGCCTGAAGTTCGCGCAGCTCCTCGCAGTGGGTTTTCAGCCGCTCAAGGTTCGCCAGCGGCGGCGGGCTTTTCGGCGGGAAATGGCTGATGCAGACTTCCATCTGGCGGAACAGGTTCTCGAGCTGAAGGTTGGCCGACACCGCGCCGATTTCGCCCGCCATCTCCAGCGCATCGCGCGCCACCTCCGGCAGGTGGTGCCCTTCGTCCAGCACCAGCAGCAGATCCTTGGCCGGCGGCAATACCGATTCCGACTCCAGCGCCGCCATCACCAGCGCATGGTTGGCGACCACCACATCGGCGCTCTCAATCTCCTTGCGGGCGATGAAGTAGGGGCAGTCACGCACATAGTGGCAGTTGCGCCCCAGGCAGTTGACCTTGTCGGTGCTGAGCTTCGCCCACAGCGGGTCCTGGATGGTCTGGGGGTAATGGTCGCGCAGGCCGTCCCAGGTATGGTTGCTCAGCGCCTTGCCGAGTTTGACGCACAAGGCGTGCTCCTCGCCGCTGGCCGGGGCGAGTTCATCATCCAGAAACAGGCCGAGATCGCCCTGCGCTGCCTCGTCACTGCTGAGTGCCGCCAGATTGCGTGGGCAGACGTAGCGGCGGCGGCCAAACGCCCCGGTGAATTTAAGGTCAGGGATGATCTTCTTCAGCAGCGGCAGATCCTTGCTGTAGATCTGGTCCTGTAACGCCACATTGGCGGTGCTGACCACCAGCGGCTTGCCCTCGGCCCGGCTGACCGCGATGCCGGGGATCAGGTAAGAGAGGGTTTTGCCGACGCCGGTGGGCGCTTCGATCACCAGATGGCGGCTCTCATCGCCGGAAAGGGTTTTGGCGACATCAGCGATCATCTGGCGCTGCGGCGCGCGGGGAATAAAATCGGGGATCTGGTTTTGCAGGGCCTTATACCACTGGCCTATCTGGTTTTTTAGTGCGGGGGTGAGCGCCATAGCATCTGGTTATCTATACAGGGTTTGGCGCTATTCTCCCACAGACCGGCGCGCACGTCAGCCCGTGGGTAAGGGTTGTCAGCTAAATTGCTCGCGGAACAGCGTCTCAAGCCGGGGGTGGCGGGCCACGTTTTTGGCAATCGCCTCCAGGCGCGGCGCGTATTCGGCAAACCATACCGGCCCCGGCCGCCAGTGGTGCATCACCGCAATATAAATGTCGAGCGCGCAGAAGGTCGCGCCGAAAAACCACGGGCCGTTGGCGTCAGCGGCGGCTTCAATCTGCAACCAGAGTTTTTTGCGCAGGCCATCGGTGGTGTCGGTCAGCACTTTGGGGTTATCGACGCCCGGCAGCCATTTTTCCGGCTGGTCGCCGTAGGTAAAGGAGGGGTAAATCTGGGCGTTGATCACCATAATCCAGCGCAGGAACACCGGCAGGTGGCCGCCCTCACTCGACGGGATCAGCCCCGCCAGCGGCCAGCGCAGGTGCAGCAGCACCAGAATCGCCGCGGTTTCCGTCATCACGGTGCCGTCCGGCAGCCGCAGTACCGGCACCTGCCCCAGCGGGTTGAGCGCCAGCAGCCGCTCATACTCCGGGCAGTCCGTCTGGTCATCCACCTCCTGATAGTGGTAAGGAAGCCGGGTCAGCTTCAGCGCAGCGGCGACAATGGCCGATCCGCAGCCTTTACGGCCATACAGCGTATAGGTTCCGCTCATGGTATAACTCCTGTGTCACGGGCTTGGTCCTAGGCTAACTGTAGACCAAAATGCCCGGCGTCAGGCCGTGCGCGCTCACCCTTCCGGCATCCCGCCGAGCTTTTTCCCCAGGCAGACCGCATCCGCTTTGCCGATGTAATCGCCATAGGCGGCGATCTCCCGGTAGCCGTGGGCCAGGTAAAAACGCACCGCCGTCAGGTTCACCAGCCGGGTTTCGAGCCAGATTTGCCGGTAGCCGAGCCGGGCGGCTTCCGTTTCCAGATAACGCAGCACCGCCGAGCCGACGCCGCGGGCGCTGCGCCGGGCATAGACCCGCTTGACCTCCGCAATCCCCTGGTCCAGCGGCCGGAACGCGCCGCAGCCCACCGGGTTGCCGTGGGGGTCATACGCCAGCACAAAACAGCAGCCGGGCTGCTGCATCTGTCCGGCATCAAAGGAGGCGCGCCCGCTGCTGCCGGTGATGGTGAGCAGCGCGTCTGACAACTCCTCCATCAGCATTTGTGCATCGGCCCCCCCGGCTGCGGCGCGGCGTACGGTGATGGCGTGTTCATGCATGGTGCGTCTCCGTATTCAGGCCGGCGACGTTATTCCACCGGCATCAGTGCGGTTATTTATCGGCACGCATTAAGTCCGCATTTTTACCTGGCTTACCCCCGCCCGCCCGTCACGCCGCTAACGCTTTGAACATCACGCCGCTATCGCTTTGAACATCACGGTAGTGGGTTCCCAGACCGGCGCTGACCCGTGGCTGCTGGGGGATAAGACATAATCCGGGATCTGCCCGCTGATCTGGTAGCCGAGCGACAGGTAAAGCTGTTCGGCCACATCGCCGCTGCGAGTGTCGAGCACCAGCAGGCGTTTGCCGCGCGCGCGGGCTTCCTGCTCTACCTGCTCCATCAGTGACCGGGCAATGCCCTGCCGCCGGGCATCCGGGTGCACCAGCAATTTGGCGACTTCAGCGCGGTGCCGGCCGTTCGGCATACCCGCCGGGATCAGCTGTACCGTGCCGACCACCCGCCCCTGGGCGCGTGCCAGCAGCAGGATGCGCTCCCCGGCGGCCACCGACGCAGCCTGCCCCTGCCAGAACGCGGCAGCCGCCTCCAGGCTGAAAGGCTGCACAAACCCGACGCTGGCATTGTGCGCCACACAAGCGTGCAACACCTGTGCCAGGCCTTGCAGGTCATCGGCATTCAGTTCCGGGGTAACAGTATAGTGAAGGTAATCGGTCATGGTGGCTCCGGTCAGGTTCGGCAAATCACGATGGCATAATGCGCGTCGGCAGGGCCGGGCGCGTAGAAATGGGAGGGGCCGTTGAGCAAAAAGCGCAGGCAATCGCCCGGCGTCAGGCGCCAGGTGCGGTCGCTCAGGCTGTATTCCAGTGCACCGGAGAGCAGCCAGATCTGCTGCTGCATCCCGGCCACCGGCGCGTTATCGTAATGAATCGACGCCCCGGCGCGCAGCCGCCCTTCTATCAGTTCAGCGCGGAACCCCTGGGTCGGCGGGGAAACGGAGCGGCGCTCGAAGCCGGTTTCCAGGTCATGCCACACCGGCTGGTTGGCCCGTGACAGCAGCTCCGGCGGGGACTCCTCAATCTCACGCAGCAGCTGTGACATGGTCATGCCGAACACCTGCGCCAGCTTGCCGAGCAAGGCGGCGGTCGGGCTGGTTTCCGCCCGTTCAATACGTGACAAGGTTGCCCGGCTGATGCCGGTCTGCTGGGCAAGCTGGTCAAGCGACCATTGCCGGGCGGTACGTAATTGCACCAGCCGTTGTGCCAGCAGGCGATCCTGGTTATCGTCCATAAAACGCTCTCTTTTTCTCAATTATGAGAATCTATCCCGTAAATGAGAAATAGGCAAGCGTGCTGGACTGGACGGGCCAGATCATCTCTTCACCAAAATTTGACCGCCTGTATTTTGCGGTTTTTTTACCAAACAAAACAACTCAGCCACTGTCTTAGCCGTGCATATTTGATAACATCCTTCATTATTATTACGAACATTATTGCAATTTTAGACACCAGAGGGCAGAGATGAGACGTTACAGCATCGGCGAAGTTGCCGCCCTTTGCGGGATCAATCCCGTCACGTTACGTGCCTGGCAGCGAAGATATGGTTTGCTCAAACCCAAACGCACCGAAGGCGGGCACCGGCTGTTCGATGATGACGACCTGGCCCGTATCCATACCATTCTGAGCTGGATTGAACGCGGCGTGCCGGTCGGCCAGGTGCGGGCGTTGCTGGAGGGGGATGGCAAGCCGGAAGAGGCCACAGACAGTTGGGCAAAACTCACCGATGCCCTGCTGGCCGCGTTGCAGCGGGTGAACCTCAACCGCGTCCGCCAGTTATTGAAAGAGTATGGCCGCGAGTACCCGGCGTCCCAGTTGGTGGACAACGTCCTGCGGCCGTTGCGCGCCCGGCTGGCGAGCCACGGCGCGCCGCTGCTGACCCTGCGCAGCCTGCTGGACGGCATCGTGATTGAGTACGCGGCCTTTTGCCTGGCTGCCGGCCGCAAAACGCCGGGCGAGCCGCTGATGATCATCGGCTGGGGGCGCGCTGACCGGGCGGAGCTTTGGCTGGAGGGGATCAAGCGCAGCGAAGCCGGTGCGCGGGTGGATGTGCTGGCTGACCTGCTGACCGCCCCGCAACTTGATGCGCTGAATACGCACCATGTGGTGCTGTGGGCCGAGGGGCGGCTCAGCCGCCAGCAACAGCAGCAACTGGCGGACTGGCAGGCGCAGAAACTGGACATTGAACTGATGGGCAGCGCTGCCCTGCTTGAAAACACCCCCACCTGAGGATAACCGGGATTATCCCGGTTCGTGCGCCCCCTTCCCGCCCCCTGCCCTACAGCCGGATAAACAGCATATAGAGCAGTGCGGAGATCAGAATCGAAACCGGCAGGGTCAATACCCAGGCGATCAGCAGGTTGCGCAGCGTCGCCATTTGCAGGCCGGAGCGGTTGGCGGCCATCGTCCCGGCCACGCCGGAGGAGAGCACGTGGGTGGTCGACACCGGCAGCCCGAAGCCGTCTGCCGCGCCGATGGTGACCATCGCCACCAGCTCCGCACTCGCGCCCTGCGCATAACTCAGGTGGTTTTTCCCGATCCGCTCGCCCACGGTGATCACAATACGCCGCCAGCCGACCATCGTGCCCAGCCCCAGCGCCAGCGCGACCACCACTTTCACCCACAGCGGGATAAAGCGCGTGGCGTTGTCCAGCTCCCGCTTCATGGCATCGAGGTTGTTCTGCGTCTCTGCCGGTAAGCTGACCTCGTGGGTTTTCAGCGCCTTGATGCTCTCTGAGGCCAGGTACATATCATTACGGGTGTTCGCCACCAGTTGCGCCGGGATGCGGTCCATTGAGCCGTACTGTTTGATCTGCGTGGCGATGTTGTGCAGCGTCATGCTCAGCGCGGGCAGCACCTGCGGAGTATTGTCACCGCTGCTGACAAACTGGATCAGCACATCGCGCGGCGGTGTGCTCAGCGCGGCAGGCTGCCCGTTCAGCAACTGCTGCTCCGTGACCTGTGACAGCGCCGCCACCCGCGGGATTTGCTCCGGCGGGATGGAGCGGTTCAGCGCGTAGACGATAGGCATGGTGCCCACCAGGATCAGCATAATCAGCCCCATGCCCTTCTGGCCGTCATTCGAGCCGTGGGCAAACGAGACGCCGGTACAGGTCAGGATCAGTAAGCCACGGATCCACGGCGGCGGCGGCCGTTTGCCTTCCGGTGAGACGTAGAGCTGGCGGTTGCGGATCACTTTCTTCATCAGCAGCAGCAGCCCGGCGGCGCAGACGAAGCCCACCACCGGCGACAGCAGCAGGGCGTACGCGACATTCAGCGCCTGATCCCAGTTCACGCCATCCAGCCCGCTGCGGCCGTGGTCAATGGCATTCGCCACCCCGACGCCGATAATCGAGCCAATCAGCGTATGGGACGACGACGACGGCAGCCCAAGGTACCAGGTGCCGAGGTTCCAGATAATTGCCGAAAACAGCAGCGCGTAGATCATCGCGAAGCCGTGGCCGGAGCTGGCCTGCAAAATCAGGTCTACCGGCAGCAGCGAGATGATGCCGAACGCCACCACGCCGCTGGAGAGCATCACGCCGCTGAAATTGCACAGCCCCGACCAGAGGATCGCCACGCCCGGCGTCAGCGAGTGGGTGTAGATCACCGTGGCCACGGCGTTGGCCGTGTCATGGAAGCCGTTGACAAACTCGAAGCCGAGCGCGATCACCAGCGCCAGCCCGAGCAGCAAAAACGGCACATAGCTGGTGCTGCTGACGTTCTGCCCGGCGTCGGCGACATCGCTGAACAGGTTGGCACCGGCAAACGCCAGCCCGCACAGGGCCGCCAGGATGATAAACAACGGCGTGAACCGGTGGTTCTTGCCGGTCAAATCCGGGCGCGAATCCACTGCGGCCGGGGGGAAAATCGTTTTCTCGCTCATGGGCTGCCTCGTTCCGGGATGTGTGGGACTTACCCTGAGTGTTACCGGCGGATTGTGACAAAGGCATGAACCCTCGGGCAGAAAATTTGACTTAAGTTGACAAAACCCCGGCTGACCGGCGGCAATTCTGACGTAAATTGACACATGGCCGGCCATCAGGCCGGAAAGCCCCGGCGACAAGGCGCGGTTTTGGGTTGCAGAAGCGGCCGCGATGTTGTTATCTGGTGGCCTCTTTTTTTCCCTCCACGGATGACACACCCACCATGACTGACACTTCCCGGCGCGCGTTCTGGCTGCTGGCGGCCGCCCTGTTTGCCCTCTACATTATCTGGGGCTCCACCTATTTCGCCATCCGCATTGGGGTGGAGAGCTTCCCGCCGCTGATGCTGGCCGGTATCCGCTACCTTTGCGGCGGGGTACTGCTGTTTTCGTTCCTGCTGCTGCGCGGCCATGCGCTGCCGACCGGCAAACAGTGGCTGGCGGCCGCGGTGATTGGCGTGCTGTTGCTGGCGGTGGGCAACGGGCTGGTGACGGTAGCGGAACATATGCAGGTGCCGTCCGGCATTGCGGCGGTGATGGTGGCGACGGTGCCGCTGTTCACGCTCTGCTTCAGCCGGTTGTGGGGCATCACGCACAGCCGCGTGGAGTGGAGCGGCGTGGCGATTGGGCTGGTGGGCATTGTGCTGCTCAACACCGGGCATAACCTGGCCGGGAACCCGTGGGGCGCCGGGCTTATCCTGATCGCCTCGCTGAGTTGGGCGTTCGGCTCGGTGTGGAGCGCGCGCCTGCCGCTGCCCACCGGGGCGATGGCCGGGGCCGCGGAGATGCTGATCGCAGGCGCGGTACTGCTGCTCACCAGCCAACTGCACGGCGAGCAGCTCACGGGCACGCCCTCCACCCAAAGCCTGCTGGCGCTGGGCTACCTGATTCTGTTCGGCTCGGTGATCGCCGTCAGCGCCTATATGTATCTGCTGAAGAATGTGCGCCCGGCGCTGGCCACCAGCTACGCCTACGTCAACCCCATGGTGGCGGTGCTGATTGGCATCGGATTAGGCGGGGAGCGGCTTACGGCGGTTGAGTGGCTGGCGCTGGCGGTGATCCTGGCGGCGGTGCTGCTGGTGACGCTCGGCAAGCTGCTGTTCCGCCCGGCCACCACCCCCCCGGCGAAAGGCTGAGGCCGTGCCGGTTGCCAGCGGGAGGAAAGGCTCTATAATCCTGCTGCTAACCAAAGGATAACCAAATGAACAATGTTGCAAAAAAAATCGTGATTGGCCTGGTCTCATTGATGGCACTCGGTGCCATTGGCGGGGTGATGCTGGCCGGTTACGCCGTGCTGATTGGCCCACCGGCCTGATCTCAGCCGCCGCGCCGCTGTTGCAGCACCGCAGCCCAGCGTTCAAACAGCATATCGGTGACGATCGCCAGCAGCGCCACCAGAATCGCCCCCTGTAACACATAGGCGGTGTTGAAGCCGCTCAGGCCAATCACAATCGGCGAGCCGAGGCTCTGGGTGCCGACGCTGGAGGCGATGGCCGCCGTGCCGATGTTGATGATCACCGACGTGCGGATGCCGGTAATGATCACCGGCGCGGCCAGCGGCAGCTCGACGCGCATCAGCATCTGCCGGCGGCTCATGCCGACGCCGAGCGCCACCTCGCGGCTGGCCGCCGGTACTGACCCCAGCCCGGCCAGCGTGCCCTGCACCACCGGCAGCAGGCCATACAGCACCAGCGCCAGAATCGCCGGTTTCTCGCTGAAGCCCATCACCGGCACCGCCACCGCCAGCACCGCCACCGGCGGGAAGGTCTGCCCCACCGCCACCAGTGTCTCCAGCAACGGCCGGAACGCCCGCCCGGCGTCACGCGTCACCGCAATCCCGGCGGTCACGCCAATCACCACCGCAATCAAGCTGGAGATGCCCACCAGCAGCAGGTGCGACAACACCAGCGACGGAAAGCCCTGTTGCAGGTAGAGCGGGCGTTGCAGCGTGGGGAACAGCCAGTGGAACAGGCCGCCCAGCTCGCCCATGCCGAACGTAAACGCCACCAGCAGGATCAATGCCCAGAGCAGCGGCGACCGCAACCGCCGCCAGCCGCGCCGTTCAGCGCCCATCGCCGCCCTCCTCGACTAAATCTTCCAGATGCAGCACGCCGAGCGGCCGCCCCTGATCGTCCGCCACCGGCAGGCAGCGGGTGCCGCGCGCCACAAACAGCGACAGCGCATCACGCAGCGTCAGGCTGGCGGCCACCGGCTCCCCGGCGGCACGGCCCGGCCGCACCCGTTGCGCCACCTGGGCCTGCGCCAGCAGCTTGATGCCGAGATCGCTGCGGCCAAAGAAGTCCCGCACAAAGGCGCTGGCGGGCTGCTGCAACAGCGCCAGCGGCGTGCCCTGCTGCACCACGCGGCCCTGATCGAGCAGCACAATGCGGTCAGCCAATGCCAGCGCCTCGTCGATGTCATGGGTCACCAGCACCACGGTACGCCCGGAGATCTGGTGGATGCGCGCCACCTCCTCCTGCAACGCACTGCGCGTGACCGGGTCGAGCGCGCCGAACGGCTCATCCATCAACAGCACTTCCGGGTCAGCCGCCAGCGCCCGCGCCACCCCGACCCGCTGCTGCTGGCCGCCGGAAAGCTGGTGCGGGTAGCGGTGGCGGAACAATTCAGGCTCAAGGTGCAGCAGCGCCAGCAGTTCGGTGACGCGGTCGCGGATTTTCGCCTTCGGCCATTTCAGCAGTTGCGGCACGGTGGCGATGTTCTGCTCCACCGTCCAGTGCGGGAACAGGCCAATCGACTGGATGGCGTAGCCCATGCGCCGCCGCAAATCCTGCGGCTTAAAGGCGTGGATCTCCTCACCGGCGAACAGGATTTTGCCCTGGTCATGCTCCACCAGCCGGTTAATCATCTTCAGCGTGGTGGATTTGCCGGAGCCGGAGGTGCCGATAAGCACCGTGAATTCGCCGTCGGCGATGGTGAGCGTCAGGTCATCCACCACCGGTTTGCCGGCGTAGAATTTACTTACCTGCGAAAACTGAATCATCTGCGGGGGGGTTCCAATACCGAGACAAGAAACGTAAACAGGCCATCGATGACCACGGCCATCAGCACCACCGGGATCACCCCCAGCAGCACCAGATCCAGCGCGCTGCTCAGCAGCCCCTGGAACATAATGGCCCCGAAGCCGCCTGCGCCAATCAATGCCGCCACCATCGCCAGCCCCACGGTCTGTACCGCCACCACGCGCACGCCGGAGAGGATCACCGGCAGCGCCAGCGGCAGTTGCACCTGCCGGAACAGCTGGCCGCGCGTCATGCCCATGCCGCGCGCCGCCTCCTGCACATGAGCCGGGACGGACGCCAGCCCCGCCACCACGCTGCGCACCAGCGGCAGCAACGAATAGAGCACCAGCGCAATAATCGCCGGTGCCGTGCCGATGCCGCTGATGCCGAGGTGCGCGAGCCACGGCCAGGCGGCGGCCAGCCCCGCCAGCGGGGCGAGCAGCAGGCCGAACAGCGCAATCGACGGAATGGTCTGGATGATGTTAAGCAGCGGGAACAGCGGGGCGCGCCAGCGGGCGGAGCGGTAACAGAGCACGCCGAGCGGCAGCCCGATCAGCAGCGACGGCAACAGCGTACCGCCGAGCAGGCCGAGGTGTTGCCACAGCGCATCATTGAACACCTCTTCGCGGTTGGCGTACTCCTGCATCAGCGACAGCGCGTCCAGCCGACCGCTGACCAGCAGTGCCGCCACCGGCAGCACCATCTGCGCGCCGAGCAGCAGCCGCAGGCCGCGCTGTGCCGTGATGTGGGTCACGGCGTCCGCGCCAATCAGCAGGCAGAGCGCCGCCGCCGCCCAGTAGCCGCCCCCGAGCGAGGTGCGCGCAATGCTCTCCTCGCCGCCGGAGAGCGCCTGCGCCGTCAGCCCGGCCTGTTGCGTCAGGGTAAACAGCAAGACTTCCGCCAGCAGCAACGCCGCCAGCGAGGCGGCGCGCCGGGGCGGCAAACAGGCCAGCCCCGCCAGCCCCGCCAGCGGCAGCAACCGCAGCCAGCCGGTGGCGTGCAGCAGCCCGGCCAGCGGCATCGCCTCGCCCGACACCAGCCGGTTCGGCGCATGGCTGACAAACCCCAGCCCGGCAAGGGACAGCGCCAGCAGCACCGTCAACAACAGCAGCACCGGGTTCAGCCGGGGCGTTGGGTGCGCGTCCGGCATCAGGATTTCACGAAGCCTTTATCTTTCAGGTATTTCTGCGCCACTTTTTTCGCGTCACGCCCGCCGACGGCAATCTGCGCATTGAGTTTTTGCAGCGTCGGGCCGTCGAGTGAGGCAAACACCGGTTTCAGCAGCGCCGGGATGTTTTTATGCTGGTTGAGCACCGCCTCGCGGATGATCGGTGCCGGGGCATAAATCGGCTGCACGCCCTGCGGGTCGCTCAGGGTTTGCAGGCCGAGCGCCGCCACCGGGCCGTCGGTGCCGTAGGCCATCGCGGCGTTGACGCCGGAGGTCTGCTCCGCGGCGGCTTTGATGGTCACGGCGGTGTCACCGCCCGCCAGCGACAGCAACTGGTCCTGCTTCAGGGTGAAATGGTACGCCTGCTGGAAGGCGGGCAGCGCGTCCGGCCGCTCGATAAATTCCGCCGAGGCCGCCAGTTTAAAGGTGCCGCCGCCGCTGATGTATTTGCCGAGGTCATCCAGGCTGGTCAGGTGGTTCTGCTGCGCCAGATCCTGGCGTACCGCAATCGTCCAGGTGTTATTGGCCGGGGCCGGGTCAAGCCAGACAATCTTGTTCTGGTCGTAGTCCAGCTGTTTTACCTTGTCATAACCTGCCTGGGCATTTTTCCAGGCCGGGTCGCTGTCTTGTGAGAAGAAGAACGCGCCGTTGCCGGTGTACTCCGGGTAAATATCAATTTCACCGGCGGTAATCGCCCCGCGCACCACTTTGGTGTTGCCGAGTTGCAGGCGGTTGGTGGTTTTAATGCCGTTGGCCTCCAGCACCTGGATGATCAGGTTGCCGAGCAGTGAGCCTTCGGTATCAATTTTCGAGCCGACGCGTACGGCGTCAGCCGCCTGCGCCAGACCGGACACGGCGACCAGCGCCACCGCCAGCCAGCGCCCGATAAGGGTGGAACGGGACATGGAACTCCTCCTGATAATCAGATCGTGCTGCCCTGGATAAACATGCTTGCTGTCAAAAGGATAGCCGCGATTTCCCGGCTGACCAGCCGTGAGGGTGAACGGTGCGACAAAACGCCGCTTTTCGGAGAAGTACCGCACAGGGGAAAACCCGGCAGGCGGGAGCCTGCCGGGCGGGAAACACGGGGGATCAGAAGCCTTCCAGCACCGTTTTGCCGCGTGACGCGCCGGACTCCAGCAGCGCATGGGCGCGCCGCAGGTTTTCTGCGTTGATGGTACCGAAATGCTGGCCGACGGTGGTGCGGAGCACCCCGCTGTCCAGCAGGTCAGCCACGCGGTTCAGCAGTTCATGCTGTTTGATCATGTCCGGCGTTTCGAACATTGAACGGGTGAACATCAGTTCCCAGTGCAGGGAAATCGCCTTGCGCTTGAGCGGCATGGCATCCAGCGAGGCCGGGTCATCAATCAGCCCCAGTTTGCCCTGCGGTGCCAGCACCTCGATGAGCTGCGCATAGTGGCTGTCGGTGTGGGTCAGGCTGGCGACGTGCGTCACCTGCTCAATGCCGAGCGCGTTGAGTTGCGGGGCCAGCGGCTGATGGTGGTCAATCACATGGTGTGCGCCCTGTTGCGTTACCCACGCCTGCGTTTCGCCGCGTGAGGCGGTGCCGATGACCGTCATGCGGGTCAGTTGGCGGGCCAGCTGGGTCAGGATCGACCCAACGCCGCCCGCTGCGCCGACAATCAGCAGCGTATCGCCTTCGCCGCCCTGCTCCGCCACGCCGAGCCGGTCAAACAGCAGCTCCCAGGCGGTGATGGCCGTCAGCGGCAGCGCGGCGCTGTCGGCAAAGTTAAGCGAGGCCGGTTTACGGCCGACGATGCGCTCATCCACCAGATGCAATTCGCTGTAGCAGCCGGGGCGGATAAGCGATCCGGCATAGAACACCTCATCACCCGGTTTGAACAGCGTCACCTCCGGCCCGACCGACTCCACCACCCCGGCGACGTCCCAGCCCAGCACGCGCGGCCCGTTGGTGTCGCCGCCGGCACGCACTTTGGTGTCCACCGGGTTCACGGCAATCGCTTTCACCTGCACCCGCAGGTCACGCGCGCCGGGTTGCGGCTCAGGCAGGTCGGTATCAAACAGCGACTGCGGGTCATTAATCGGCAGGCCGGGTTGCTCATAGGCGATGGCTTTCATCTTCAGCTCCTTCAGAGTAGGTGGCAGTGCGCCGCAGCGCACCTCAGGCCACAAGCATAGCCGCCCTGAACGACCGGATACAGCCGGGTTACCGGGTAACAGTTTCATTGTGGGAGTGAAAATGGGGGCCTGCCCCCTAACGCGGCCCGGTGGAATCACTGATCTTGGCGAGGATAATCTCCCAGATCTGCCGCAAGCGGGCGACGTACAGATCGTCACGGATGATGTCGATCAGGGTGTCCAGCGCGTCGCCGCGGTTGCCGCCGGGATCGGCCAGCGAGACCGCCGGGTCCCCCAGCAGGATCCGGTACAGCCGGTTACGCAGATCCCGGTCCGGGCCGATGCGCTCGAGGTCAAACACCGTGCGGATATTCAGCTCACGTAACTGGAACGTTTTTTTCGAGCCGACAGCGATGATCAACTGCGCCTGCGCCACCCAGTCAATCACCTCATACAGCCCGTAGGGGGTTTCCACAAACAGCTGGATCGGGTTGGCGGTCGCCAGATTCTGCACATCCTCGATTTCAAACTCCCCAAGCCGGAATTTCATAAACGGATCGATACCGATGATCATATCCAGCGGATACTCTTTCATCAGCCGTTTATCGTCCTGATCCACCCGCCGCCCCACCAGCTTCGGGAAACGCGCCACCAGCACATCAATAAACGCCAGCGGGAACAGGCCCACCAGCAGCGCAATGGCCACAATCATCAGGGTGGCGCTGCCGGCTTTATTGACGGCGGCCTGGCCGGTACTGATGACCGTTTCACTGCTTTCATTCATGACGCCGCTGTAATAGATCGCCCCGACAATTACCAGCGGCAATAAAATGCGGAAGAAGGCGCGGAAATAGGAGATAGGCGACAAGTCAAAATTAGCGACCCGCCGCAGCAGGTATTGCAGCGTCCAGAGATAGGCGCCCAAAAAAGTAAAGGTAAAGACCAGCCGGGAGAGGTAATCACTCTCTTTCAACTTTTCAATTTTAAGCAGATAAATATGATAAAGCGTATCGAGAGAGATATAAAAACAGAAGATTGTCAGGCAGACATATAACATCACCGGCACAATATAATAGCCAAAGACGCCCCCGCCATCATCGGCCTGGCTGACGCCGCTGCCCTCATCAACATGGTATTTATATTTCATCACTTCCATAGAGGGGATGGTTTTATGCCCGGTCAGCTCAAAGACTTTCACCAATTCCAGCAGCAGCGCTGAACGGATGGCGCGGATATTTTTCCGGCCAATATAAATGCCGACCGGTAATGCACCGCCTAACACCACAGAGAATAAAAAAATAATCAGCTGCTCATGATGGGTGTGGATGTACTGAAACATGTTTCCTCCGGAACATACCGGAAAGGCGTGTATTCCCCCCGCAACAGGAGGCGGTCAGGTTAATACTGCTGATATTAACGTTTCTGATGTACACCTGCTTTTACCCATTGGATAGGATTGAAAAAGCATAACCGGCAGGATTTTGAGAAGGCGGCGCTATATCCTTTCACAGCTCATTGTTTCGCTCAGAAATTAATTCATTCGTATAGAAATAGCCGGGGAGGCAGTGGGTAAAGATTTTACCCACGAGGGGCGCGGCGGCCCCCCAGGCGGGGTTACAGCACCGGGCTGCGCGGCACAAAGACGTGGCCGACGCCCGCTTCAATCAGTTTTTTCACCAGCTCAAAGCCGCCGTTTGGCTGGCTGTGGGCGAATTCACGTTCCGGGGTAAAGATCGGGCTGGCCCAGTAGAGGTTAACTTTGTCGCCATAAACGGTCGGCATGGAGACTTTGCCGGCCGGGGAGCAGAGCGCATCAGACAGCACAAAGCCCTCGTAGCCCTGCGGGGCCATCGGTGACTCCACGGTGTGCCCTTCGCCCAGCCAGTTGATGGTGGTCCACGGCAGTTGTGCAAACCCCGACAGCGCGCTCGCCATCTGCACCGCACTCTGTTCGGTCACGTACTGTGCTTCCACCGCAAACGCCATCTCCATGCGGCGGTAATCACCGGCGTCATCATTGAACAGGATCTCCACGTACGGCATCGGCCGGATGCTGACGCCCAGCGTCAGGAAGTAATAGACGCCGTTATGCTCATGCTGCGAGATCGCCATCGGCGGCCAGCTGCCCTGATCGATGGCGTAATACTTCACCGACGGGCCGAAGCGCGCCTCGTAACGCTCCATAAACTGCTGCTGGAGTTTTTGCCACGGGTGGTGCTCATGCTGGTGCTGCCAGGTGCGCCAGAAGTGGCGTGTCTCTTCCGCCCGCGCATATTGCTGGTTGGTGGACGCGGAGCCGAGCGGGAAGGTGCTGCCGTTGTCTTTCAGGCAACTGGCGGCGTAGCTGACCTGATGGTCGATATAGAGGCTCCAGCCCGGCACCACCGCCAGCAACTGGCCGTGATACCAGAGCGCCGCGCCGTCATCGCTTTCATTCCAGATAACCTGGATGCCGTCCGGGTGCAGCGGCGGTTCGCCGTCCAGGCTGCGGCAGTAGGCGGCGGGCATCATCGGTGCCAGCCCCTGCTCCATCGCGGCCTGATCCTCCGCGACCGGGGCTGGTTGCAGGTTACGCACCCAGCAGGCGCGCATACCGGGGAAACGTTCGCGCAGGTCGCCCTGGGCATAGAGGTAGAAATAGACCACCCGGTCATCCTGTTCGACCACGGCAATAAGTGTCTGTTTATGGTTGCTGACTTCGGCGATCAATTCTGACTGGCGCATGACACCTCAATAAAATCGTATGTTCCTCGCATTAAACGAAGTGTAGAACGCCTTCCCCGCGCTGCGCACGGGCAAAACTCCCAAAAATTGTCCTTACGGCCAGAAAAGTCGTGCCGGTCACGCGTTGGCGCGGCAGTGCCTCCGGTTAAGGCGCGAAAGCCTGAATGGGCAGCCACACATAAACGGCTGAAACACCTGCCCTGGCCTGGGGGGCTGGAGGCCTTCCGTTACCCCCGCTCCATCCTCCGCATCGCCCGGTGCCACGAGCCATTCCTCACTGCCCAGCGCAACAACCGCGCCAGGCGGCGGGTGCCGAACCGTACGGCATAGCGCCGCGCCGGGGTCATCGGGAGCTGGAGCTGCCCGGCGGCCCACGGCGGCAGCAGGTCAATCCCCGCCTGCATCATGAGGGCGCCGAACGGCGCGGCGATCCGGCTGGGGGCCGGGGCGTTGAGCAACACCTGCACGACCTCCGCGGTGCGCGCGTCATAGCGTAACTGCGGGCGCATCTGGTGCAGATAGGCCTCTACCGCCGCCACGCTCTCCGGCACCGGCCCGGCACCCAGCGCATAGGCGATGCGCGCCGCTTCCCGGTAATAGGTGTCCTGATCGGCAGGCGAAAGGTGGGGGTTGCGGTAACGCAGGTGGGATTGCAGAAAACTGTAGGTTTCGGCCACATGCACCCAGACCAGCAGCGCCGGGTCATTGGCGGCATAGGGGGTACCGAGCGCATCCCGGCCGCTGACCCGGTCATGGATCATGCGCACCCGCTGGAGCAGGCGCTCAGCGTCGGCGGTCGCGCCGAAGGTGGTACCGGAGATAAACTGGCTGGTGCGGCGCAGGCGGCCGAGCATGTCGGCGCGGAAATTGGAGTGGTCCCACACCCCGGCCAGCGCCAGCGGGTGCAGCATCTGTAACAGCAGCGCGCACACGCCGCCGCACAGCATGGAAGTAAAATCACCGTGGATGCGCCAGGTCACGGCGTCCGGGCCAAACAGCCCTGGGTCACCACGCGGCTGTTCCAGGTCAATACCACCCAGCGACAGGCCGGAAATGCTCAGCACCTGCCGCTCAATACGAAGGCGTAACGCGTCGCGCATCACGGCCTCAGGCAGAGGCGGTGGGCTGCGCCTCAAAGGCGATCAACTGCGGCCAGATGGCCATTACCACATCCACCAGCTGGTTCAGCTCGGCACGGCTGGCACCGTCACGCGCCTGCACGGACATCCCCTGCACCGTACAGTTCAGGTATTTCGCCAGGATCCGGCTGGACACCTGCGGCGAAAGCTCACCGCTCTCTTTGCGGCTGTCGAGGAACTCGCTCAGCGTCTCTTCCTGCAAATGGTGGCGCGACCGCAGCATCGAGGCGATCTCCTCCGATGCCGCCGACAGCGTGGCCGATGTACAGACCATAAAACAGCCGGACGGGTTGTCACAGTCCGTAAACAGTGCCGCCGCCGCCCGCAGGTACTCTTCAATCGCCTGGCGCAACGGCACGTCAGACTGCATCAGCGCCCGGTTGCTGGTTTCCACAAACAGGGTGAGGTAGTGCTCAACCGCCGCCCGGAACAGCCCCTCTTTATTCCCGAACTCGGCGTACAGCGTCGGGGCTTTGGCGCCGGTGGCTTCCACCAGATCGGCCAGTGAGGTCGCTTCGTAACCGTATTTCCAGAAGAGTTTCAGGGCTTTGTTTAAGGCGTCATCACGGTCAAACTGCTTCGGGCGTCCGCGGCATTTTTTGGCCAGTGCCATATTTTCAGTGCTCATACACCCTCTCTTATCACTGCTGTGATTAGGTCAGAAAATATTTATTAATGATCATTATAAAAAACAGTGGCAGGTGTGTCGAGGAGTGTTTATAATTTTGTTATCGATCGTTAAACAAATGACGACTCCCGCCCTGCCGGGCAGCAAGACCGCCACCCCGCCGGCGATACCGGCGCCCCTGACGGCACCAGACCGGTCATCACGGGATTCGCCCTACTGGGACATCTCACCATGAAAACCACCACGCTGCTTATTGCGGCCCTGCTTTCGGCCGCCAGCCCGCTACCGGTGCTGGCGAACCAACAGGTTATCACGATGCAGGTTGATAGCCAGAAAATTGGCTTTTCCACCCACACCCGCCAGGACCTCTCCGGCCTGAAACCGGCCGTGGCGCAACGCACAACCCTGCGCGACCCGGTGGCGCGGCAGATTATTGCCAGCTCCGGCAATAACCACCTGTTTGATGACAGCACGCTCTACAATTAATTCCCTTCGCTGACAGGGCGGCACGCGCCGCCCTCCGCAGTTCGCCCGCCTGCCGCACGCATTGCCAAAGATTAATTAACGAACGTTAAAAAAATAGTTGCAGGGTCGGAAAGATCGGTCTAACATTTAATTATCGATCGTTAATTAAATAACGGTCACCTGACAACACCGTCTTCGTTAAGGAAACCAGATCATGAAAAACTTGAAAATTGCCCTTGCCGCCCTTGCCCTGACCACCGCCTCCTTTGGTGCGTTTGCCGCCCAGGAAGTGACCCAGGCCCCGGCTGATGCCCAGCAGATCGGCACCGTCAGTGCCCGTTCAACTGACCTCTCCGGCCTGGAACGCCAGATCGCGCAGAAAGCGCAGGAACAGGGTGCGAGTGCTTACCGCATTACCTCTGCGTCCGGCAGCACCAACCTGGTGTACGGCACCGCTGAACTTTATAAATAAGCCCGGCCGTTACCTGAGCTAACGCCCGTTGTGCCCCTTACTGACAGGAATGAATACCATGAAAAACTTGAAAATTGCCCTTGCCGCCCTCGCCCTGACCACCGCCTCCTTTGGTGCGTTTGCCGCCCAGGAAGTGACCCAGGCCCCGGCTGATGCCCAGCAGATCGGCACCGTCAGTGCCCGTTCAACTGACCTCTCCGGCCTGGAACGCCAGATCGCGCAGAAAGCGCAGGAACAGGGTGCGAGTGCTTACCGCATTACCTCCGCGTCCGGCAGCACCAACCTGGTGTACGGTACCGCTGAACTTTACAACTGATGTCAGACTGAAAAATAACGTATAAAAACATCAACTTCGGATAGGAATAAGATCATGAAAAACCTGAAAATTGCCATCGCTGCCCTTGCGTTAACCACCGCCTCGTTCGGTGCCTTTGCTGCCCAGCAGGTTGACCACGCCCCGGCCGGCGAACAGGCCATTGGCGTTGTCAGCGCCCGTTCGCTGAACCTGAGCGACCTGGAAAGCCGTCTGGCGCAGAAAGCCGACGAACAGGGTGCAACCTCATACCGCATCATTTCAGCGTCCGGCAATAACCATCTTTATGGGAATGCTGAGCTGTATAAATAAGCCCAGGCAGTACGGTCGAAGAGGCGGCATTGGCCGCCTTTTTCTTGCCTGCCGTTCCGCGCATTGCCCTCTGCCCCGCCTCCCTTTACTGTAGAGCTCCCGATTCCCCTGACAATCAGGTCTCTTTATGGCTGTACACCGCATTATTCTTGACTGCGACCCCGGCGTGGATGACGCCGTCGCCATCCTGCTGGCCCTCGCCTCCCCGCAGGAGATCACGCTCGCCGGTATCACCACCGTGGCCGGCAATGTCTCGGCAACCTTGACGGAGTACAACGCGCGGCGCATCTGTACCCTCGCCAACCGCCACGACATCCCGGTGTTTTCCGGCTGCCCGCGCCCGATGCGCGACCTGCACGGTTACCACACGCAGGTGCACGGCCATGACGGGCTGGGCGGCGTGCCGCTGCCGGAGCCGGGTTTCGCGCTGCAACGCCCGCACGCGGTGGATTTTATTATCGAGACAATTAACGCCGAACCCGGTGAAATCACCCTGTGCGCCATCGGCCCGCTGACCAACATCGCGCTGGCGCTGATTAAAGACCCCGGCATTGCCCCGAAGATCAAACAACTGGTGCTGATGGGCGGCGCGGCGTTCTGCCCCGGCAATGTCTCCCCGGCCGCGGAATTTAACCTTTACGTTGACCCATGGGCTGCCCATGTGGTGCTGAGTGCCGGTATTCCACAGGTGATGTTTGGGCTGGATGTGACGTCGCAGGCGCAGATGAGCGCTGCCTGGCTCGACGCGCTGCACCAGCGCAACGCTACCGGCGCGACGCTGGCCGCGATGATGCGCAGTTACGGGGCGGCTGACCCCTGCCTGCATGACCCGTGCGTGATCGCCTGGCTGATTGACCCGACGCTGTTCAGCGGCGTCGACGGCCATGTCAGCGTCGTCACCGAAGGCGCGGCCGCCGGGCAGACGCTGGCCGCCGTGAAACCGCGCCATCTGGCCGGGCGCACGCCCAATACCCGCATCATGACGCAGGTCGATAACCCACGCCTGCTGGCGCTGCTGGCGGCGCGGCTGGCGGGCTACTGAGCACGTCTCAGCCCTCCCGCACCCAGACGCGCATCTCCCCTTCGCCGCGGTTGGCCCAGGCGAAATAGGGAATGAAGGTCAGGGTTTGCGCCGTACGGGCCGCCGGGGCCGGGTCAAACTGGTAGAGCGCGGCGTCCGGCGCGGCAGGCGTTACCCGCTGGCCGGGTGCACAAATCAGCGTTTTACCGGCCAGCACCCCCTCGCCCTCCCGCAGGCTGAACGTCGCCTCCGGCGGCAACAGCAGGTTATGCAGTTCGCGGCCGTTATCCGCCTCTTCCAGGCAGTAGACCAGCGGCCCGCGCTGCAATGCCACCTGACCGGCGGCATGGCGCAGCGGTGAGGCGGCTTTCACCCGCCGTACCGCCATCGGCAGCGTCAACGCGATCTCATCCCCCGGTTGCCAGCAGCGCGTCAGCCAGAGATAGCCCTGCCGCGCCGGTGTGACATCCTGCGCCTCGCCGTTCACCGTGACCTGCGGCGCGGCGCACCAGCCGGGCAGCCGCAAGGCCAGCGTCCCGCTGACCGGCGCTTCCATCGCCAGTGACAGGCGCATTTCGCCCTGGTGCAGGTAGTCCCCCTGCTGGCGCAGCGTCACCCCCTGCCCGCCTAACTCCACCCGCGCCTCACTGCCGATATAGAGGTTCACCAGCAGCGCCTCAGGGGTCTGGGTGTAGATGTACTGCCCCAGCGACGCCAGCAGCCGCGCAATGTTTGGCGGGCAGCAGGCGCAGCCGAACCAGCGCTGGCGCACCGGTTTGACATGGTCATAGATATGGTTGTGGCGGCAGCTCTGCGGCTGCACCTCCAGCGGGTTGACGTAGAAAAAGTGTTTGCCGTCCAGCGCCATGCCCGCCAGCACGGTGTTGTAGAGCGCCCGCTCCATCACGTCGGCGTAGCGCCGGTCCGCCTCCAGGTGCAGCATCCGGCGGGCAAACATCATCAGGCCAATCGAGGCGCAGGTTTCGTTGTAGGCAGTGTCCGGCGGCAGATCGTAATCAGAACTGAACGCCTCGCCGCTGCTCTGCGCGCCGATCGCCCCGGTGATGTAGAGCTGCTTTTGCGCCATGTTGTCCCACAGGCGGCGGCAGATCACCCGCTGGCCTGCGTCGTTGCTGAGCTGCGCCAGGTGGGCGACGCCGGTCATCAGGTAGACGAAGCGTACCGCGTGGCCCACCGCCACCTGCTGCTCTGCCAGCGGCTGGTGCGCCTGGCTGTAGGCTTTGTCTTTCACCATCCACGCCGGGCCGTGCGTCTGCCAGTAGGAGGTAAAGCCGCGCCGGGCATACTCCTCATCATAGAAGTGCGGCCGGGTGCCGCGCTGGGCCACAAAGTACCCGGCCAGCGCCAGATAGCGCGGCGCCTGGGTGACCTCGTACAGCCGGGCCAGCGCCAGCTCAATCTCCGGGTGGCCGGGGTAGCCGGGCAGCTGGCCCGCCGCCGTGCCGAAAACGCTGTCGATGTGATCGGCCAGTTTGCAGGCCACATCGAGCAACCGGCGTTTGCCGGTGCCGTGGTAATAGGCCACCGCCGCCTCAATCAGGTGCCCGGCGCAGTAAAGTTCGTGGCACTCCGCCAGATTGGTCCAGCGCCCGGCCGGGTCTTTCACCGTGAAATAGGTGTTGAGGTAGCCGTCCGGTTGCTGCACTGCTGCCACTAACTCAATGACCTCATCGGCGGTCTGTTCCAGCGCGGCATCCGGCTGTTTGTTGAGCAAATAGCCTACCGCCTCAAGCCACTTGGCGACGTCGCTGTCCTGGAACACCATGCCGTAAAATTCGCCGTCACGCTGCCCGGCGGCGATGCGGAAATTTTCAATGGCATGGCTCGGTTCCGCCTCCTCCACCTGATCGTTCAGCGCCGCCCACTGGTAAGGGATCACGACGTCGCGGATCAGCTGCTGGTAGGCCAGCCAGAAGTCGTCATGAATATCGACATTCGCCAGCGGTAATTCATAAGTGGGTTCAGTGATTTTCTGCATCGTCTCTCCCTCAGGTCTTCGTTATCGCGGCCGGTGACGGGTGGCGCGAGAAATCCTGCGCCATGGTGGCCAGCAATGCGTTGTCAATCTTGTAGCGGCAGCTCACTGCGGCCAGCAGCAGGTGGGTGATGCCGGGGGCCAGCGTCTGCAACGCGGTGATCCCGGCCAGCGAGGCGGGTGTCTGGTTGGCCGCGCCGGATTTATAGGCCACCAGCACAAACACCAGGCTGACAATCCCGGCCCCGGCGGCCCACGCCAGCTTGATAAAGAACAGGTTGAAGGCGAAATTCATGCCGGATGAGCGGATGCCGTTCTTCCAGTAGCCGTAGTCATCAGCGTAGGCCATCAGCGAGAAGTGCAGCGGCAGGGTAAAACCGAGCACCGTGCAGTTCATCAGGATCAGCGCCAGCCACAATTCCTGGTTGACGGAAGGCACAAACCACAGGCCCAGGGAGTAAACGCCGAGCAGCAGGTTGCTCCAGGTGTAGGCCGCGGACGCCGAAACGCGTTTCGTCACCGGGTTCACCAGCAGGGCGCCGAGGATCAGCGAGAAGGTCACCACCGCGAAAAACAGCGAGGTGTAGGCGGCGCTGCCGTGCAGCACATAAGTGATGAAATACATATAGCCGCCGCCGCGGGTGTTGAACACCGTCATCAGCAGGAAGGACATCGCCAGCATCAGCAGCAACTGGTCATTGCGGCGCAGGCCGCGCAGGTGTTCGCGCAGGGTAAATTGCCCCATCACATTCAGCGGGATGCGCTCACGCACCGTGAAGAAGCACCAGAGGAACATCACCACCGCGCAGACGCACAGCAGCGCCACGCCGCGCTGGTAGCCTTGTGCCGCCACGCCCTGCCCGGTGGCGGTGACCAGCCACGGCAGCCCCACCGACACCATAAAGCCCGCCACGCCGCACAGCACAAAGCGCCAGCTCTGGCAGGCCATCACCTCGCGGTGGTCGGTGGTCATGGTGTTGATCAGCGCGCAATAGGGGACGTTAATGGCGGTGTAACAGAGCGACAGCAGCAGGTAAGTGCCGAACGCCCAGGCGATTTTGCCGGATTCGCCCAGCTCCGGCACGGTGAAGGTCAACATGCCGGCGATGCCGATCGGCAGCGCAACCCACAGCTGCCACGGGCGGAAGCGCCCCCAGCGGCTGCGGGTGCGGTCAACAAAAATGCCCATCAGCGGGTCGCTGACGGCATCCACCACCCGCAGCAGCACAAACACCGTGCCGACCACGGCCGGTGTCAGGCCAAAAATATCGGTATAGAAAAAAGTCAGGAAATTGCCGATCAGCGCGGTAATTATCGTGCCGCCGGCATCCCCCAGCCCGTAACCTATTTTCTCCCGCACGCTGAGTTTCGCTCCGGCAGCCACGGGCTGGCCGGTCAATTCCACATCATGAAGTGTTGTTGACATCAGGGTACCCTCGTTAGCAGAGGTTTTTTGTAGGGACAGCAGTTCTTTTTTATTATCGGTTTATCACGGCGTTTGGCGTTATTTACCGCGACCGGAATAATCTCGCACAGCCGAAATAAGCCAACAAGGTGCGGCAGCCGTATAAAAACGGGAGGATCCCGACCTGTAAGGGAAAAGTGTGAAGAGGGTCAAACTGCGCGATCTTTCTCCGGCAGGCGCGCTCACCGGCTGCCAGACTGAGCAGTAATCTTCTTGAATAGGCTGATAAAAATGCTGAACCTGATGTTTACCCTGCCGGTGCGGGTGCAGAATGCCGGGCGCTTTATCTCGCGCGGTATCGGGACACATCCCACCCGCAGGCTTGATTCCTTTGAATTAATCTATGTTGAGCGCGGGCAATTGGCATTGCGGGAAGAGACGCAGGCGTTTTATATTCCGGCAGGGAGCAGCCTTTTATTATGGCCGGGGCGTCAGCACAGCGGAATAGGCCCCTTCCCGCCCGACCTGATATTTTACTGGCTGCACTTTGAGGTATTTCCAACAGAAACGCCACCGGTAAACAGCCAATTATTCCCGGTGCCGCAGCAGGTAAAAATTCAGCAACGTGACGAGGTGGCAGCCCTGTTCCGGTTATTTCTCAGCGAACAGGCGCGGGAAAATACCGCGGCCCTGCCGCTGATTTTATTATTGCTGTTACAGCAGGTCGCCGCCGCAGCCGCCAGCCCGCCGGAGGCCACCGCAGGCAGCGCCGCGCTGGCCTGGCAGGCGCGGCAGATCATCAAAACCCAGTTCCACCGGCCGCTGGCGGCCTCTGCCCTGGCGCAGCAGTTGCACTGCAACCCGGACTACCTCGGCCGGGTGTTCCGCGCCACCTTTCACCAGACGTTGACGGAGGCGATCCACCAGCAGCGCATCCGTTGTGCGGAGGCGTTATTACGGGAGGAGCAGCACCAGATCGCCACCGTGGCCCGCCGCGCCGGGTTTGATGACCCCGGCTATTTCCGGCGGGTATTCCGCAAACTGAAAGGGATGTCGCCGCTGGCCTACCGGCGGCTCTACTGCAAAGAGCACATCAACTCCGATTAGCGTACCGAGCTTTGCAGCCGGTTGTCTGCCTGGTGGCGTTCCAGCGCCAGCTCAATCAGTTGGGTGATGAGGTCACGGTAGGCCAGGCCGCTGGCTTCCCAGAGTTTCGGGTACATGCTGATGTTGGTGAAGCCGGGCAGCGTGTTGATCTCGTTGATAATCACCTCACCGTCGTTGGTCAGGAACACATCCACCCGCGCCATGCCGCTGCACTCCAGCACCTGAAACGCCCGCACCGCGATGGCGCGGATACGATCGTTGACGTCCGGCGGCAGATCGGCCGGGATCGCCACCGTCGCCCCCTGGGCATTGATGTATTTGGTGTCATAGGCGTAGAACTCATCCTGCAAAATCACTTCGCCGCACACGCTGGCCTGCGGGTGGTCGTTGCCCAGCACCGCGCACTCAATCTCCCGGCCGGCGATGGCGGACTCCACCAGCACTTTATGGTCATAGCGGAAGGCCAGCGCCAGCGCCGTGTCATACTCCTGCGCGCTGCGTACCTTGCTGACGCCCACCGACGAGCCCTGGTTGGCGGGTTTGATAAACAGCGGCAGCCCCAGTTTCTCACTGACGCGGGCAAAATCGTGCTGCGCGGCATTGCGCCGCGTCAGCGTGACAAAGGGTGCCACCGCCAGCCCGGCGTCACGCAGCAGCCGTTTGGTGACGTCTTTGTCCATGCTCAGCGCCGAACCCAGCACCCCGGCGCCGACAAACGGGATGTTCGCCATCCGCAACAGCCCTTGCAGCGAACCATCTTCGCCCAGCGTGCCGTGCACAATCGGGAAGATCACATCGAGCTGCGCCAGCGCACTGGCATCCCGGCTCTCGATCAGCTGATGCTGCTGTTGGCCGGGGATCAACGCCACATTGCGCTGCGACGGGTTAAGGGCGATGCGCGCCGGGTCGTCGGCGTGTTGCAGGTAATGGGCGGCGTCGCTGACGTGCCACTGCCCCTGTTTGTCGATGCCGAGCAGCGTGACCTCAAACCGCTCTTTGTCCATCGCGTCCACGATGTTTTTTGCCGATTGCAGCGACACTTCATGCTCTGCTGATTTGCCGCCAAAAATAACGCCTACCCGAATTTTCGCCACGCCGGTTCCTTAATGAGGTCAGGGAAGAATTGACGCGAAATAATGGCGCGGCCGGGGGGCGGCTGTAAAGACGCGGCGTGCGTAAAACTGCCGCCAGCTGATAATAACCGTCAGTCGACAATCACGATCAATCGACAATAAACAGGGTCGCGCCTTCGGCAGTAAAGGACTGGTGCGCCTCATGGTCGTCCGCCACCTGATAACTGACGCCGGGCGTCAGCACAAAGGTGCGGCCGTCGTCGAGGCGGCTCTCGAGTTTCCCGGCCAGGCAGAGCAGGATATGGCCTTTTTTACACCAGTGGTCGGCCAGGTAACCGGGGGAGTACTCCACCATCCGCACGCGGACGGGGTTCGCCTCGTCGCCGAAATGCCGGGTGCGCCACCAGGCCATGCCCTGTTCGCCGGGGTGTTCGGTGGCCTCAAGAGTTGACCAGTCAGTAATGCCGAAAGGAATGGCAGAGAGTTTCATGCGGGTGCCTTGTGCCAGTGTCAGGCGTTCCAGCATACGGAACCGGCGGTGGCCTTGAACAGCGGCGAAAAGTGAAAAGTTAAGTAAATCAGGCAAAAAAAAAAACGCGGCAGGTCAGGCGGTCACGGCCCTGCTGCGCCGGATAACCTGCTGCTCTGTTGCAAAACATGTCTGTACGGCAGAAACGCGATTTTTTCAACTATGCTTAAAGACGTTTGCCGCTGTCACCGGCGGCCCCTTTTCACGGCGTGTTATTGGTTTAACACGACAATTCGCCGTCACCAAGGAGCACGATATGCCTTATCAAACCGTTAATCCTTTCAATAATAAACTCATCAAAGAGTACCCGACCCACGACGACAGCCAGGTGCAGCAGGCGCTGGCCACTGCCCATGAACTCTATAAATCGGACTGGGCGCAGGGCGACATCCAGCCGCGCCTGCAGGTGCTGCATAAGCTGTCAGAGCTTATCTCTGCGCGGGTGGACGAGCTGGCGAAGATCGCCAGTGAAGAGATGGGCAAGCTGATTGAGCAGAGCCGGGGCGAAGTGAAGCTCTGTGCCGCCATTGCCAAATACTATGCTGAGCACGCCGAAGAATTCCTGAAACCGACGCGCTACCCGACCGACCTGGGCGAAGCCTGGGTTGAAAACGCCCCGATTGGCGTGCTGGTGGCCGTGGAGCCGTGGAACTTCCCTTACTACCAGCTGATGCGCGTGCTGGCGCCCAACCTGGCCGCCGGGAACAGCATCCTGATGAAACATGCCAGCATCGTGCCGCACTGTGCGGAAGTGTTCGAACAATTAGTTCACGAAGCGGGCGCGCCGGAAGGGGCGTACACCAACCTGTTTATCTCCACCGACCAGGTCGGCAACCTGATTGATGATGACCGGGTGCAGGGCGTGGCGCTGACCGGCTCGGAAAAAGCGGGCAGCATCGTGGCGGCGCGCGCCGCCGGTAAGCTGAAGAAATCCACGCTGGAGCTGGGCGGCAACGACATCTTTGCGGTGCTGGATGACTGCGACCTCGACAAAGCGATCAAAGCCGCCACCTATGCGCGCCTGAATAACTGCGGGCAGGTCTGTACCGGGGCCAAACGTTTTATTGTGCATGAGAAAGTGGCTGACCGCTTCCTGCAAGGCTTCACCGAGCAGATGAAAGCGGCAAAACTGGGCGACCCGCTTGACCCGGAAACCACCCTCGGCCCGCTCTCTTCCGCGCAGGCGCTGAAAGACCTGGAAAAACAGGTGGATGACGCGGTGAAAGCCGGCGCAACGCTGCACCTGGGCGGCAAGAAACTGGAAAACAACCCCGGCAACTTCTACCTGCCGACCATCCTGACCAACGTCAAACGGGATAACCCGGCCTACTTCCAGGAGTTCTTCGGCCCGGTGGCGCAGGTGTACGTGGTAAAAGATGACGACGAGCTGGTGAAACTGGCCAACGACTCCAACTACGGCCTCGGCGGCGCACTGTTCACGCAGGACATCGCGCGCGGCAAAAAGCTGGCGTCACGCATTGAAACCGGCATGGTCTATATCAACTCCCTGACCGATACCGCGCCGGAGCTGCCGTTCGGCGGCGTCAAGCGTTCCGGTTATGGCCGTGAGCTGTCTGACCTCGGCATCAAAGAGTTTGTGAACCAGAAGCTGGTGGTGGTCGCGAAATAACGCGCCAGCCCCCTGCCCTGCCGGCCGCCGCCCTGGCGGCCGGTATTTACCGCATGATTCCCGCCGCCGTTTTATTGACCACACCCCAGGTTAGGATTAGGTTTATTCATCAAGTGAATAATTCATAAGCACAGGGAGAGAGTATGACCCAGCCCGCCAGCGTCAACCGCGTGTTCCTGACGCGCCTTCAGGAGATTGTCGGCAGCCACAACCTGCTGACCGATGCGCGCAGCACCGAACGTTACCGCCACGGCTACCGCTCCGGCGGCGGCCATGCCCTGGCGGTGGTGTTGCCGCAGACGCTGTTGCAGCAGTGGCGCGTGCTTCAGGCCTGCGTGGCCGCCAACAAGATTGTGATTATGCAGGCAGCCAACACCGGCCTGACGGAAGGATCAACGCCCAGCGGCCACGATTATGACCGCGAGGTGGTGATCATCAGCACCCGCAAGCTCGACAAGCTGCAACTGATCAACAACGCCGAGCAGGTGATTGCGTTCCCCGGCAGTACCCTGCACCAGCTGGAAAAAATCCTGAAACCGCATGGCCGCGAGCCGCATTCGGTGATCGGCTCCTCCTGCATCGGGGCGTCGGTGATGGGCGGCATCTGCAACAATTCCGGCGGGTCGCTGATTAAACGCGGCCCGGCCTACACCGAACTGGCGCTCTATGCGCAGGTGGATGCCGACGGCCAGTTGCAGCTGGTGAACCATCTCGGCATCGATCTCGGCGAGATGCCGGAAGAGATTCTGACGCGGCTGGAAAAAGGCAGTTACAGCCCGTATGAGATTGAACAGACGCCGCGCGCCGCCTCTGACCACGAGTACGTTGACCGGGTGCGGGACGTGGACGCCGACACCCCGTCACGCTTCAACGCCGACCCACGCCGCCTGCATGAGGCCAGCGGTTGCGCCGGTAAGCTGGCGGTGTTCGCGGTACGTCTCGACACCTTCCCGCAGGAGCCGCAGCAGCAGGTGTTCTACATCGGCACCAATGACACCGGCGTGCTGACGGCGATCCGCCGCCATATCCTGCGCCACTTTACGGCGCTGCCGGTGGCCGGGGAGTATCTGCACCGCGACTGTTTCAACATCGCCGAGATCTACGGCAAAGACACCTTCCTGATGATTGACCGGCTCGGCACCGACCGTATCCCTGACCTGTTCCTGACCAAAGGCAAGCTGGATGCGCGGCTGAACAAGGTGCCGCTGCTGCCGCGCAATATGAGTGACCGGGTAATGCAGTGCATGAGCCGTTTGCTGCCGGGCCACCTGCCGGCCCGCCTCACCGATTACCGCGACCGTTATGCGCACCACCTGCTGCTGAAGATGTCCGGTGACGGCGTGGCCGAAGCGCAGGCGTTTTTGACCCACTTCTTCCAGCAGGCGGAAGGCGATTTTTTTGCCTGCACCGAAGAGGAAGGGCGCAAGGCGTTCCTGCACCGTTTCGCCGCCGCCGGGGCGGCGGTGCGTTACCATGCGGTGCACCAGGAGGAGGTCGAGGATATTCTGGCGCTGGATATTGCCCTGCGCCGCAACGAGACGGACTGGTTTGAAACCCTGCCGCCGGAGATTGAGCAACAACTGGTGGCGAAACTCTATTACGGCCACTTTATGTGCCATGTGTTCCACCAGGATTACATCGTGAAAAAAGGCGTGGATACGCACGCCCTTAAAGCGCAGATGCTGGCCGGGCTGAATGCCAAAGGGGCGGAATACCCGGCGGAACACAATGTCGGCCACCTCTACCCGGCCAAGCCGGCGCTGAAGGCGTTTTACCGGGAGATTGACCCGACCAACAGCTTTAACCCCGGCATCGGCAAGACGCCGAAGCAGAAATACTGGCGGGCGTGAAGGTCAGAGGAAAAACGCCCCGGCCACCCCGGCCGTCAGCACCAGGCCGGCGCACTGCACGCCCACCAGCAGTTTGAACCCGCGCCGCGCCGGGGCCATCGTCAGCATCGCCAGGTGCAGCAGCAGCGTGGTGAAATTGGTGACGGCCAGGATGCCCAACGCCACATAGCCGTTAAAATGCTCAAAGGCCCCGTGTGGGGCAAACCAGACGGCATCCGCTGCCAGTAACACACCAATCAGGGTGACCATCCACGACACCACGGTAAATAACACTTTCAGCTGCATACTCTGACGGGCTTCGGCCCGTTCCTCTTTTTCTCTCGGGAAAGTCACTGTAACAAATGCGGCGGCGGGGTGCGCGCTAAAGCGTGCGTTCAATGTGGAACAGACAGGAAAAAAAAGAAAAAAACCCCGCTGCGCCTGAAGTTACCTCAGGGCGCAGCGGGGTTTTTGTGGCCGGATGCCGCTGCCAACTAAGCCGGAAATGTCAGAAGAAATGCGCGCCGTACCCCCACATCATTACCGCCAGCGCCAGCAGCAATTCCAGCACCAGCACACCGATGCCGAGCGTGGAGCCGAACACCAGCATCCCCTCCTGCCGGTTAATGCCGAGGAAGGCGGGCATCCCGACCGCCAGCAGATAGCCGCTGTAGGCCAGTGCCAGCGCGCCGACAAACAAGCAGAGCCAGACCATCGGGTAGAGCGCCACCACCCCGCTTAAAAACATCGGCGTGGCCACGTAGCCGGCAAACACAATGCAGTCATTGCGCGACGGGCGTCCGGGGTAGCGGCTGGCCAGCAGGTGGATCACCCGCCCCATCACCGCCACCGCACCCAGCATCAGCAGGTAGAACGCCACCGCGATGCCCAGCGCCGTTGCGGGCTGTACCCGCAGGTATTCGTCGCCGCCGAAGCTCCAGCCAATCTGCGTCGTACCAATAAACGAACAGACCACCGGGATGGCGGCCATCAACATGACATGGTGCATATAGAGATGGGGAACCGACTCATGCTCACGCTTAATCTGTTGCATTTCCGGTTCGGGATGGGCGAACAGCCCCCAGACGTGATTGATCATAGCTACCTCCAGTGTCCGCCTGTGGCCGCAACAGACGAACCGGCTGAGGCGCGCCCAGGCTGACCTGAGTGTGCACGACCCTCTTCAGCTCAAGTATAGTGCCGGTCAGATTTTATACAGGTCCTCTTATGCAGAAAGGCGGGCAGCGCAACAGAAAGGCAGGGGAAAGGAGGAAAGACCGCGCAGCGGGCTGCGCGGCAGGCTTTATGCAATCAACGAAAGCGCTTTGTCCAGCACCTTGTCACCGCGCATGGTGCCGTAATCCATCATATCAATCACATCCACCGGTTTGCCCAGCGGCGCGGCCGCTTCCTGCAACCGTTTCAGCTGGAACTTCACCTGCGGCCCGAGCAGGATGACATCCGCGTCTTTGACCACCAGCTCGAAATCCGACACCGGCACCGCCTCAATATCCACCTCAATCTGACGCTTCTCCGCTTCCTGACGCATCCGCTGGACCAGCATACTGGTCGACATTCCGGCGGCACAACACAGCACGATCTTTTTCATCAGTCACTCCTTGGTGTGTCCATTCAGATTCGTTACCCAACCATAACCCAGGCGGGAGTGAATACAAGACACCGGCCGCCCACAGGCGGACTAAAACTTCGGGTTGCGATAAACGTCATGCTTTTCAGTCGGGTATGCAGGCGTTTTCCGGCAGAAAAGGGGAAAGTGTCTATACTTACTGATACCGCACCGGTTTACCGGGCGGGACGGGATGCGAGGGAGAGCGCGCGGCCGTTTTGGGAAAACAACGTCACGGCGTTGTAAGGTGCATATGAAGTCAGGAGAAACCTATGAAAATTATTTTATGGATTATTGCGATTATCTTTATTGTTGGCCTGCTGACCCTGACCGGCGTCTTTAAGATGTTGTTCTGACCGGCCCCGCGTTGCCCTGTCCGGCTGCCTGGCCGGACAGGGTACCCCTTCCGGGCGGTTACTCGATCGCCTGTGCCACCGTTGGGTGGTCAAGCCGTTGATCTTTTTCCCTTCTGTAATTTTTCGCCACCTGCGGCACCGGCGCGGCGCGCCCGGTTTCCATCCAGCTGCGCAGCCGGTTGGCATCCGCAAAGTGGGTATACTTCCCGAACGCATCCAGCACCACTAACGTCACCGGCCGGTGGTTAATGGTGGTGCGCATCGCCAGGCAATGCCCGGCCTGATTGGTAAAGCCGGTTTTGGTCAGCTGGATGTTCCAGCTGCCGTTGCTCAGCAGGTGGTTGGTGTTGCGGAACGGCAGGCTGTAACGCGGGTGGGTAAAGCTGACCTGCGCCTGTTCCTGCGTGCTGAGCTGGCTTATCAGCGGGTAGAGCCGGGTCGCCTGCAACAGTTTGGTCAGGTCACGGGCGGTGGAGACGTTTTTCACCGACAGCCCGGTCGGCTCCACATAGTGGGTGTGGGTCATGCCCAGCGCGCGCGCCTTGGCGTTCATCGCGCGGATAAACGCGTCATAGCCGCCCGGATAGTGGTGCGCCAGCGTCGCGGCGGCCCGGTTTTCCGACGACATCAGCGCCATCTGCAACATCAGCCGGCGGCTGGTTTCACTGCCGATTTTCACCCGTGAGAACACGCCGCGCATCTCCGGCGTATTGTGGATGTCCACCGCGATCACCTCATCCAGCGGCAGGTGGGCGTCCAGCGTGACCATCGCGGTCATCAGTTTGGTGATGGACGCAATCGGGACGACCTCATCCGGGTTGCGGGAGTAGATCACCTGATGGGACTGCATATCCACCACCATCGCACTGCCGGAGGCGATCTCCAGCGGCGTGAGTTTACCGGCGATTGCCGCATTGCTGCCGGCCGTGGAGGCCGGTGCTGCCACTGCGCCCACGCTGACCGCGAGCAGGCTTAAAACCAAAAAAGGGATTTTCACATGAAATACTCTGTCACTTGCCAGGATTATCGGACACTGCCCGCCAGATTGCCGGCGAATTATAAGTGACGTGAATACCGTTAGCACTTGGATAATGCAGGACTATTTGTGACAAAGTGCAAGTGGCAGCCTGCCGTGAAAGCGCGCCGAGGTGAAAAGGGGCCGGTTGCCTGGCCCCGCCCTGTCAGCCCTGTTTCACCAGATGGTGTACCGCCAGCGGGCCGCCGGGGAACTGGAACAGCGCCCCGCCTGCGGCCAGCGCCCCGAGGTCCAGCCCCGCGAACCCCAGTTGCGCCATCAGTGCCGCCACCTGCTGTTTCGCATCGGCATCATCCCCGGCGTAAAACAGCACCCGCTGCCCGCCGTGGCTCTCCGGCGGCTCACTCAGTAACGGGGCGCTGAGGTGGTTAAAGGCTTTAACCAGCCGCGCGCCCGGCAGGTGATCGCTCACCACCTCGCTGGATGTCCGCCCGCCCAGCGGCACGGCGCGGAATGACGGCACCTCCACCGCGTTGTTGGCATCAATCACGATGCGGTTCTGCCAGGCCGGCAGCCCGGCCAGCGCCTGCGGCAGCGTCGCCCAGTTCACCGCCAGAAATACCATGTCCGCCTGCGCCGCCTGTTCACGGGTAGCGGCCGTCAGCGTCGGGCCAATCTCTTCCACCAGCGCGGCCAGCGTTTCCGGGCCGCGGCTGTTGGCGATCATCGCCGGGATGTGGTGGCGCGCCAATGCGCGGGCGATTGCACTGCCGATAGCACCTGCACCAATAATGCCGATTGTCATGATCTGTTCCTTATGGGTTAACACGTTACGTGGGATGTCGGTATGGCTTAAGACTACGCTTCCGATTCCCTGATGATTAGCCCATAGTGATGGCTATTATTTTCAACGATTGCTTGAAGGTGACGGGATGGAAACGCTGGCCAACATTGAGTCTTTTATGCGCAGTGCCGAGGGCGGCAGTTTTTCTGCGGCGGCGCGGCGGCTGGGGCTGACCCCGGCGGCGGTCAGCCGCAATGTGGCGATGCTGGAGCGCAACCTGGGGCAGCGGCTGTTCCTGCGCAGCACCCGCAAGCTGACGCTGACCGAGGCGGGCGAACGTTTCCGGCAAGCCGTTGGCAGCCATCTGGAGGGGTTGCAGGCCGCGATTGCAGCCCAGACCACGCAACAGGGCGAACCGGCCGGCGTGCTGAAAATCAGCATGTCGCTGGTGTTCGGCACCGACTACCTGCTTCCGCTGCTGCCGGCATTTATCGCGCGCTATCCGGCGGTGCGCCCCGAGTGCCATTTTGAAAACCGCGCCTCAGACCTGATCGCCGAAGGGATTGATGTGGCGATCGGCGGCGGTTTCGCCCTGACGCCGGGGCTGGTGGCACGGTCACTGGCCCCGGCGCACTGTATCGCGGTGGCGGCCCCGGCAGTGCTGGCCGGGCGTTCCCTGCCCGCCACGCCGGACGATCTGGCGGCGTTTGACGGCATCCTGCTGCGTTCCGCCAATACCGGCCGTTTGCGCCGCTGGGTGTTGCGCAATGCGGCGGGTGAGGAGCAGGCCGCGATGCTGCGGGAATCGCTGGTGGTCAACGATCCGCTGGCGATGCGGCAGGCCGCGCTGCAGGGGCTGGGCGTGGCGCTGATCACCCTGCCGGACGCCCTGCCCTGGCTGGCGTCCGGCGCGCTGGTGCGGCTGCTGCCGGACTGGTATGCCGACCTCGGCCCCATCTCGGTGTATTACGCCAACCGCACCCTGCTGCCCGCCAAAACCCGGGTGTTTGTCGATTATCTGGTAGAGGCTTTCCGTGAGCGCGACTACGCCACGCACTTTAATGCCCGGCTGCCGCAGGCCCGTTAACGCGGCCTAATCCCTGTACTGTGTCAGGTTAATCTGAATTCCCTGCCCGGCCTGCCAGACGCTGCGCCCCGTCCGGCGCGGCGTGTGGCACGTCTGTCACGCAGGTGTGACAGTGCGCACCCGGTGCATTTTCCCGGCAGCCCGCCCCATCGCCTACGCTTAACAGGCAGAGTGCAGCCCGTTCCGGTGGCTGCATGCCTTCCAAGGAGTTTTTATGGCGATGACAATGAAAGCCGCTGTGTTACACGAATTCAACCAACCCCTCCAGATAGAAGATGTGCCGGTCCCTGACGTCGGCCCCGGCCAGATCCTGGTGAAAATCGCCGCCACCGGCGTCTGCCACACTGACCTCCATGCGGTGCAGGGTGACTGGCCGGTGAAGCCCAACCCGCCGTTTATTCCCGGCCATGAGGGCGTCGGCCATGTGGTCCGCGTTGGGGCGGGCGTCACCCACCTGAAAGAGGGCGACCGCGTCGGCGTGCCGTGGCTCTACTCCGCCTGCGGCCACTGCGAGCACTGCCTCGGCGGCTGGGAAACCCTGTGTGAGAAGCAGCAGAATGCCGGGTACTCGGTCAACGGCAGCTTTGCCGAATACACGCTGGCCGATGCCAATTACGTCGGCATCCTGCCGGATAACGTCAGCTTCAACGAGATTGCGCCGATCCTTTGCGCCGGGGTCACGGTGTATAAAGGGCTGAAGATGACCGAAACCAAGCCCGGCCAATGGGTGGTGATTTCCGGCATCGGCGGGCTGGGCCACCTGGCGGTGCAGTATGCCAAAGCGATGGGCATGAACGTGGCGGCGGTGGACGTGGATGACGGCAAGCTGGCGCTGGCGACGCGCCTCGGTGCCACCGTGACGGTGAACGCCCGCCAGCAGGACCCGGCCGCTTTCCTGAAAAAAGAGATCGGCGGTGCGCACGGGGCGCTGGTGACGGCCGTTTCGCCGATCGCGTTCCAGCAGGCGATCGGCATGACGCGCCGCGGCGGCACCATTGCGCTGAACGGGCTGCCGCCGGGCAACTTCGAGCTGTCGATTTTTGACATGGTGCTGGACGGCACCACGGTGCGCGGCTCGATCGTCGGCACGCGGCTCGATCTCCAGGAGGCGCTCAACTTTGCCGGTGAAGGCAAGGTGCAGGCCACCATTGCCACCGAGCCGCTTGAGAATATCAATGACATTTTTGCCAGGATGCACGCCGGGAAGATCGAAGGGCGTATCGTGATTGATATGGCGCTGTAAGGCGTGAAAGGCGGCTGACGCTGCCCGGCCTATCCGCTACGATAGAAGGACGTCCTCTCTCAACAACGGAAAGACAATGGGCACAGTGCTGAAAGCATTAACAGGGATCGTTCTGGCGGCCGGGGCCATTGGCAGCGCAACGGCCGCTCCCCTTCCCTGCGCGGTGAAGAACCGCCAGGTCAATGAGAGCAATATCCAGATTTTACTCGGCGGCAGCGCCCGCGGCGACATCCGGCAGTTTGTTTCCGGCTCACTCGGCAAAGACGTCAACCAGCAGGTGCACCTCAGCGGCAATATCGACCGTTGCGGCCGCCTCAGCGAAGCCGTGTTCAAATACCAGAAAACCGAGAATAACCTCCGGCTGGAGATGGTCAGCCGCACCCTGCGGGTGGAGGCAGGCTGGATAACCGATTATGAGGTCAGGATTTCGGTGCTGAAAGAGGCAAACCAGACGCTGGTCAACCGCAAGCGCGGCACCCTCTACTACACCACCGGCAAGCGCGGCAACATCACCGCCTCCACCGATCTGTTCACCATCAATGACCGGCGCGGCTTTACCACCGGTACCTACGATTATGATGCCCAGTTGCGGGTGGTGCGCAGCGTCACGCGCGGCACCGATGCGCTCAGCAACCAGGAGACGCGCTACCGCTACACGCCGCAGGGCTGGCTGCTCAGCGCCACCGCCACCGACGGCGACCGCAGCACCTACCGCTATGACCCGCAGGGGCGCGAAAGCGGCTCGGTGACGTTCTCCTCGTCGCCGTTCAGCCAGACCAGCCGTGTGGAACGCTGCCAGTCCTGGGACGAGGCCGGCAACTGTACGCTGAGTGACACCTTTGAAACGGAGTTGCTGCCGTCAATGCGCCTGACGCGCAACCTCGGCACGGCTTACCAGTACCGTTACTGGGACGAGCCGCCGGTTACTGGCGGTCAATTACCTGTGCAATAGCGGCAGACGACGTCAGGGTACGGATTTCCGTAAACAGCGCCGTGGCCTCGTCATACTCTTTGCGCAGGTAGCCGAGCCACTGTTTGATGCGCGCCACATGGTAGAGGCCGGTGTCGCCCTGCTTCTCCAGCCGCACATATTTTTGCAGCAAGGTGACCACGTCCGGCCACGCCATGCGCGGTTCATTGTACTTCACTACCCGGCTGAGGTTCGGCACGTTGAGCGCGCCGCGCCCCAGCATCACCGCGTCACAGCCGGTGGCCGTCATGCACGCCTGCGCGCTTTCATAATCCCAGATTTCACCGTTGGCGATCACCGGGATGGTGAGGCGCTGCCGGATCTCGCCAATCGCCGCCCAGTTGATGCGCTCTGCTTTGTAGCCATCCTCTTTGGTGCGGCCATGCACCGCCAGCTCAGTGGCCCCGGCCTGCTGCACCGCGTCGGCAATCTCCAGGCTGCGGCTGCCGGAATCCCAGCCCAGCCGGATTTTCACCGTGACCGGCAGCGCCGCCGGTACCGCCTCCCGCATCGCTTTGGCACCGCGGTAGATAAGCTCCGGGTCTTTCAGCAGCGTCGCCCCGCCGCCGCTGCCGTTCACCAGCTTCGACGGGCAGCCGCAGTTGAGATCCACGCCATACGACCCCAGCTCCACCGCGCGCGCGGCGTTCTCCGCCAGCCATTGCGGGTGCTGGCCCAAAAGCTGCACCCGCACCAGGGTGCCGGAAGGCGTGCGGCTGTTGTGCTCCAGCTCCGGGCAGAGGCGCAGGAAGGATTTGGCCGGCAGCAGCTGGTCCACCACCCGCAGGAACTCGGTGATGCAGAGATCGTAATCGTTGACCTCGCTGAGCAGTTGCCGCACCAGTGAGTCGAGGACGCCCTCCATCGGGGCGAGTAATACACGCATTGCCGGATACCTCAGAAAAAGAGTGCGACATGATACGGGCGATGCCCTGTCCGGGGCAATCGTCTCGCGGCCGCAAAGGCCACAGGCAAAAAAAAAGCTGCCCGCAGGCAGCTTTTCTGGTGAGCGCTTTTTCAGCAAGCAAACGGTCAGTCCGCTTTGCCGGCCGGGCGTGAACGGCGCGGCTGGCTTGGGCGGCTCGGACGGCGCTGGCCGTCGCTGTGCTCCTGGCGCTGGCGCGGCTGGCCGTTGCGGCTTTCGCCGGTGCGCGGGGCACCGCTGCGCTGGCCGCCGCCATTGCCGCCGTTGCCGCGACCGCCGCCCTGCCCGCGTCCGCCACCCTGGCGGCCGTTGATGATCGGCTCCGCCTTGATGGTCGGGTCCGGGTCATAGCCCGGCAGCGCAATGCGCGGGATCTCTTTCTTCAGCAGGCGCTCGATGTCACGCAGCAGTTTGTGCTCATCGATGCAGACCAGCGAGATCGCCTCACCGGTGGCTTCGGCACGGCCGGTACGGCCGATGCGGTGCACGTAATCTTCCGGCACGTTCGGCAGCTCATAGTTCACCACGTGCGGCAACTGGTCGATGTCCAGCCCGCGCGCCGCGATGTCGGTCGCCACCAGCACGCGGATGCGGCCGTCTTTGAAGTCCGCCAGTGCACGGGTACGCGCACCCTGGCTCTTGTTGCCGTGGATGGCGGCGGCAGTGATGCCGTCTTTGTTCAGCTGTTCCGCCAGGTGGTTGGCGCCGTGCTTGGTGCGGTTAAACACCAGCACCTGCTGCCAGTCACCGGTGCCGATCATCTGCGACAGCAGTTCCCGTTTGCGCTTCTTGTCCACGAAGTGGACGCTCTGCGCCACCTGCTCAGAAGCAGTGTTGCGGCGGGCCACTTCCACCGACGCCGGGTTGTGCAGCAGCTTGTTCGCCAGCGCTTTGATCTCATCAGAGAAGGTCGCGGAGAACAGCAGGTTCTGGCGTTTGGCCGGCAGTTTGGCCAGCACACGGCGGATGTCATGGATGAAGCCCATGTCGAGCATCCGGTCCGCTTCGTCCAGCACCAGGATTTCAACCTGCGACAGGTCTACCGCGTTCTGGTGTTCCAGGTCGAGCAGGCGGCCGGGGGTGGCGATCAGCACATCGACGCCGCCGCGCAGTTTCATCATCTGCGGGTTGATGCTCACCCCGCCGAAGACCACCAGCGAGCGCAGGCGCAGGTGTTTGCTGTAGGCGTCGACGTTCTCGCCAATCTGCGCCGCCAGTTCACGGGTCGGCGTCAGGATCAGGGCGCGGACCGGACGGCGGCCTTTGCTCTGGTGCGGGGTGCTGTTCAGCAGGTGCAGCAACGGCAGGGTAAACCCGGCGGTTTTGCCGGTGCCGGTCTGGGCGCTGGCCATCAGGTCACGGCCTTCAAGCACTACCGGGATCGCCTGACGCTGGATAGGCGTCGGCTCACGGTAACCCTGTTCTTCTACCGCACGCAGAATATCGGCATGTAAACCGAGAGAATCAAATGACATAAAGAATAAAGCTCCAGATCTCCCGTTACCAACAAGGTTGGTGCAGTTTCCGGGGAGATAGTAGACGAGGCAAGATGGGGCATCACCACGAGGATTCGGCACAAACTGCGAGTGCGCCAGTTGCGCAAAGTGTAGCAGATAACCCCTGCGATACGTGAAATATTATGCGGCCGGTCACATTATGGTAAAAAAAATCGCGTCACGGCCCGGCTTTTTTACAGGCTGGCATGGGCCTTTCCCGTCAATGACATAAAATCCTACGCTTTTCTGCTGTGTCGGCCGTTGACCCGCCTGCTACCCTTGAACTCTGTGTCCCTGCAAGAAGGCGGTTCAGGATCGATGGAAACCTGGAAGGTTAATTTATTTTCAGTCTGGTTAGGCTGCTTCTTTACCGGGCTGGCGATGAGCCAGATCCTGCCGTTTCTGCCGCTCTATATTGAGCAGCTTGGCGTGCATGACCACGAGGCGCTGAGCCTCTGGTCAGGGCTGGTGTTCAGCGGCACCTTTCTGGTGTCGGCGATTGTGGCACCGATGTGGGGCAGCCTGGCTGACCGCAAAGGGCGCAAGCTGATGCTGCTGCGCGCCTCGCTCGGCATGGCGATTGTGATGATGTTGCAGGGGTTTGCCACCAACGTCTGGCAACTGTTTATTCTGCGCACCTTAATGGGGCTGACCTCCGGCTATATCCCGAATGCGATGGCGCTGGTGGCTTCTCAGGTGCCGCGAGACAAAAGCGGCTGGGCGCTCGGCACGCTCTCGACCGGCCAGATCTCCGGGGTGATTTTAGGCCCGCTGCTGGGCGGTTTTATGGCTGACCACGTCGGGCTGCGCATCGTGTTTTTCATGACCGCCGGGATGCTGTTCCTCAGTTTCCTGGTGACGCTGTTCCTGATCAAGGAGCGGGTGGTGGTGGTCAGCAAAGCGGACAAACTCAGCGGCAAAGCGGTGTTCGCGTCCCTGCCCTACCCGGCGCTTATCATCAGCCTGTTCTGCACCACCCTGACCATCCAGCTGGCGAACGGCTCGATCGGCCCGATTCTGGCACTGTTTATCAAAGCGCTGACCCCGGCCAGTGACAACATCGCCTTTATCAGCGGGGTGATCGCCGCAGTGCCCGGCGTCTCGGCGCTGCTGGCTGCGCCCCGGCTCGGGCGGCTGGGTGACCGCATCGGCACCGAGCGGATTTTGCTGGCGGCGCTGCTGTGCGCCACGCTGCTGTTTTTCATGATGTCCTGGGTCACCACGCCGGTGCAGTTGGCGGTGTTGCGTTTCCTGCTCGGCTTCGCCGACGGCGCGTTGCTGCCCGCGGTGCAGACGCTGCTGATGAAGCACAGCAGCGAGCAGGTCACCGGCCGCATCTTCGGCTATAACCAGTCGTTTATGTACCTCGGCAACGTTGCCGGGCCGCTGATTGGCTCCGGCATCTCGGCGCTGGCCGGTTTCCGCTGGGTGTTTATCGCCACCGCCGTGATCATCATCATCAATACCGCGCAGCTCTGGCTGAACGTCAAACGGGTGCCTAAGCGGCGCTGAACCGCAGGCAGAAAAAAACCGGGCATGGCCCGGTTTTTTTGTCTGGTGTGCGCTTAGCGGCGGTTGCCGAAGATGCGCAGCAGCATCAGGAACAGGTTGATGAAGTCGAGGTAGAGCGTCAGCGCGCCGACAATCGAATACTTGCGGAAGCCGTCGCGATCCGCCGGGTCAAGCTGTTCACCGATGTTTTTCAGTTTCTGGGTGTCGTAGGCGGTCAGGCCGACAAACACGATGACGCCGATGTAGGTCACCGCCCACATCAACGCGGTGCTTTTCAGCCAGATGTTGACCAGGGAGGCCAGCACGATGCCGATCAGCGCCATAAACAGCATACTGCCCATGCCGCTCAGGTCACGCTTGGTGGTGTAACCAAACAGGCTCATCGCCCCGAACATCCCGCCGGTGACCACAAAGGTGCTGGCAATCGAGGAGTAGGTGTAGAGCACAAAGATGCTCGACATGGTGAGGCCAGTCAGCACCGAATAGAGCATAAACAGCGCCGTGGCCGCCGCGCCGCTCAGGCGGTTAACCAGCCCGGAGAGCACAAACACCACGGCCAGCTGGGCAATGATCAGCCCAAAAAAGGTGATCTGGCTGGAAAAAATCGCCTGCATCACCGCCGGGGTATTGGCGGCATACCAGGAGACAAACGCCGTCAGCAGCAGGCCGCAGGTCATCCAGCCATAAACCTGGGCCATGTAGGTTTGAATGCCGGTGCCGACACCCTGAATAGCGGAATTATTGGAACGCGGATATCTGTCCATGTGAAACCTTTTGCGTAAGTGACAGAAAAATCAGGCTGCAACCGGCAGCCCCCTCAAAAGTATAGTCTACCACAGCCGGGGCAACGGCCTGTTAACCGATCCCGTCAGTCCCAGCGGCGGGCGGCCTGATGGTCGCTGTCACGCGCGTCGACCCAGCGGTCGCCTTCCGGCGTGGCTTCACGCTTCCAGAACGGCGCGCGGGTTTTCAGGTAATCCATGATGAATTCTGCCGCGTCAAACGCCATGCCGCGGTGCGCCGCCGTCACGCCGACAAACACGATCTCATCGCCGGGGTACATCGCGCCGATGCGGTGGATAACGGAAATGCGTTGCAGCGCCCAGCGGCTGCGCGCCTCAGCGACGATCTCCGCCAGCGCTTTCTCCGTCATGCCGGGGTAGTGCTCCAGCGTCAGGGTGCTGACATCGTTGCCGAGGTTATGGTTGCGCACTTTGCCGGTGAAGGTGACGACCGCGCCGTCGTCATCGCACGCGGCCAGCCAGCGGTACTCATCGCCGACGCTGAAATGCTCAGCGCCGACGCGGATGCGGGTATTGTCCATCTCAGCCCCCGGTGACCGGCGGGAAGAACGCGACCTCATCCCCCGCCTGTAACGGGTGGTCCATCGCCACCAGCGACTGGTTCACCGCTGCCAGCAGGTTGCCGGCTTCCAGCGCCAGCGCCCAGCGGTCGCCGCGTGCGCACAGCGCCCGGCGCAGCGCGTCAACGTCGTTAAACTCCGCCGGCAGCGTCAGGGACGCGGTGCCGGTCAGCTCGCGCACCTGCGCGAAAAACAGGATCTCAATCATACGTCCGCCCTGAAATCACCGGATTTGCCGCCGCTTTTTTCCAGCAGGCGCACCGGGCCAATCACCATGTCTTTCTGTACCGCCTTGCACATGTCATAGATGGTCAAGGCGGCCACGGAGGCGGCCGTCAGCGCCTCCATCTCCACGCCGGTCTTGCCGCTCAGGCGGCAGCGTGACTCAATCCTCACCCGGTGATGTTCCGGCTGCGCCTCAAGCTGCACTTCGACCTTGGTCAGCAGCAGCGGGTGGCAGAGCGGGATCAGATCCCAGGTTTTTTTGGCGGCCTGGATCCCGGCGAGGCGGGCGGTGGCGAACACGTCACCTTTGTGGTGGCTGCCGTCGATAATCATCGCAAGCGTAGCGGGCAGCATCTCAACAAAGGCTTCGGCGCGCGCCTCACGCACGGTATCAGCCTTGGCGGAGACGTCCACCATGTGGGCTTCCCCGGCGGCGTTGATGTGGGTCAGTTGGGACATAACGTTCTCTTACTCAGTGGCATCCGGCGCGTCAGGCTGCGGCAGCGGCTTGAGGTGCGGGATAAAGTTACAGGGGCCGTGGCGGGCATCGAGTTGCTCGGCGATGATGCGCTCCCAGGCGGTGCGGCAGGCGCGGGTGGAGCCGGGCATGGCGAAAATCACCGTCTGGTTGGCGATGCCGCCAATGGCGCGCGACTGGATGGTCGAGGTGCCGATCTCCTCATAGGAGGCCATGCGGAACAGCTCGCCAAAGCCTTCGATTTCGCGGTCAAACAGCGGCCGCAGCGCCTCCGGCGTGGTGTTGTGCGCCGAGAAGCCGGTGCCGCCGTTAATCAGGATGGCCTGCACATCCGGGTCAGCAATCCACGCCGAGACAATGGCGCGGATCTGGTAAAGGTTGTCTTTGACGATCCGGCTCACCACCACCTTGTGCCCGGCCTCGTGTGCCGCCTCGCGCAGGTAGTCGCCGGAGGTGTCATCCGCCTCGGTGCGGGAATCGGAGACGGTCAGCACCGCCAGCTGGGCAGAGACGAAATCACCACGGGGTTTGCTCATGGAAGCTCCTTAACAGGCAGCGCATCAGCCGCCGATAAATGAAAGGTTCTGCGTGATGCCGGTATTGCCTTCATGCAGGAAGTGGGTCTGCTTTTTACGGTGCAGCCCGCCCTGGATGCGGTCCAGCAGCGCCTCGTGGTCGCGGTCATCTGCCAGCAAATCGCGCAGCGGCACGCCCTGCTCGCCGAACAGGCAGAGGTGCAGGTTGCCGATGGCGGAGACGCGCAGGCGGTTGCAGCTGGCGCAGAAGTCTTTCGCGTACGGCATGATCAGGCCAATCTCGCCCTGATAATCGGGGTGGCGGAACACCAGCGCCGGGCCGTCACTGCGGCCGCGCAGCTGTAGCTGCCAGCCCTGTTGCATCAGCTGGCGCTGGATCACCTCGCCGGAGACGTGGTGTTTGCGGAACAGGTCGCTGCCGTCGCCGGTTTCCATCAGCTCAATAAAGCGCAGCTGGATCGGGCGGTCTTTGATCCAGTTAAGGAAGGCCGGCAACTGCTTATGGTTGACGTCGCGCATCAGCACCGCGTTGACCTTCACCTTCTCGTACCCGGCCTCAAAGGCGGCGTCGATCCCTTCCATCACCTGGCGGAATTTGTCCTGCCCGGTAATGGCGTGGAACTGGCGGGCGTCGAGGCTGTCCACACTGACGTTAATCGCCGTCAGCCCGGCATCACGCCAGGCCGCGACGTCACGCGCCATGCGGTAGCCGTTGGTGGTGGTCGCCAGCGTGCGGATCTGCGGGTTCTCGCGCACGGCGGCGATGATCTCGCAGAAGTCACGGCGCAGGCTCGGCTCCCCGCCGGTCAGGCGCACTTTTTCCGTGCCCAGTTCAGCAAAGGCACGGGTCACGCGGCGGATCTCATCCAGCGAGAGAAAACTTTTTTTGGCATGACCGGTGGATTTATAGCCATCCGGTAAGCAATAGGTGCAACGGAAGTTGCACACGTCAGTAATTGACAGGCGCAGGTAATAGAACTTGCGCGCAAAAGCATCGGTAAGTTGGGGCACCAGTAACACCTTTCCAAATACGGGAGATGCAGGCATTTCTGCCTCGCACCCTGGTGGCTTACGCCACGGCCAGGGCGCCATATCATTTGTGTGAAGGTAATGACTTAGGCGCAAAGGCTAGGAGTTTGATCATCCACCGGTCGCCTGTGGCGGGCGGTGAAGACCCTGTTGAGAGGGAAATCTTAGCGCTAAATCCGCGCCGGCGCCAATCCGCATTTTCGCTATATATCTTGATATATAACGTATTTTGGCGCGCAACCGCTTGCTTTGTATCCGTGAGTAACAGCCGGTAAAAAAATCAGGTAAAATCGCCGCCGTCACGCCGGGCCTTTCTGCACGGCCCACGATTTCCCTTGGTAAGGAGCAGTATGCGCAACAGAACATTGGCCGATCTGGACAGAGTGGTCGCCCTCGGCGGAGGCCACGGCCTGGGCCGGGTGATGTCCGCCCTCTCCTCGCTCGGCTCCCGGCTGACCGGCATCGTCACCACCACCGACAACGGCGGCTCCACCGGCCGCATCCGCCGCTCTGAGGGCGGCATCGCCTGGGGGGATATGCGCAACTGCCTGAACCAGCTGATCACCGAACCCAGCGTCGCCTCGGCGATGTTCGAATACCGCTTCAACGGCAATGGGGAGCTGGCCGGGCATAACCTCGGCAACCTGATGCTGAAAGCGCTGGATAACCTCAGCGTGCGGCCGCTGGAGGCGATCAACCTGGTGCGCAGCCTGCTGAAGGTGGAAGCACAGTTGATCCCGATGTCAGAGCATCCGGTGGACCTGGTGGCGCTCGACCACGAAGGCAACCCTGTGTACGGCGAAGTGGACGTAGACCAGTTGCAGCACATGCCGCAACAGCTGATGCTGTCGCCGCCGGTGCGCGCCACCGCGGAGGCGATCGACGCCATCACCCACGCGGACATCATCCTGATCGGGCCGGGCAGCTTCCTCACCAGCCTGATGCCGCTGCTGCTGCTGGATGAGCTGGCCACCGCCCTGCGCCGCAGCGCCGCGCCGATTATTTACATCGGCAACCTGGGGCGTGAGCTGAGCGTGGCGGCGGCGTCGCTTTCGCTGCCGGACAAACTGGCGCTGATGGAGCAGCGCATCGGCCGCAAAGCGATCCAGGCAATCATTGCCGGGCCGCGGGTGGACACCGGCGGCATCACTGACCGGCTGATCGTCCAGCAGCCGCTGGAAGCCAGCGACATTCCCTATCGCCACGACCGCGAATTACTGCGGCTGGCGCTGGAAAGCGCGCTGCAACGGATGAAATAATCCGTTACACCGTCAGTGACAACAAAAAACCGCCATCAGGCGGTTTTTTTTCAGGGCTGCTTCCAGGGATTGCCGTGCTGGGTGTCAATGTAGAGTTCTTCGACTTTCTGCCGCGCCCACGGGGTACGGCGCAGGAATTTCAGGCTGGATTTGATGCTGGGGTCGCTTTTGAAGCAGTTGATGCTGATGCGTTGGGCGAGGCCCGGCCAGCCGTAGTGCGCCACCAGCGCCGTCAGCAATTGCTCCAGCGTGATGCCGTGCAGGGGATCTTTCGGGGTGTGGGAAGCCTTGTTTTGCGTCATCGCCGTGTCGCCTCTGAAATCGGGGGCGCACACCTTAACAGGTTTGTGCGCCCCGGCAAACCATCAGGAGGCAGCGATGAACTGCTCGCGCAACTGATGGATCTCATCACGTACGCTGGCCGCTTCCTCGAACTCCAGGTTCTGCGCATGGACATACATTTTCGCTTCCAGCTCGCGGATTTTGTTGTCCAGCGCCTTCGGCGACAGCGCCTCGTAAGTCGCTTTGGCTTCGGCCGCGCGTTTGCTCTGCTTGGTGCGCGAGGTTGGCTGGCCAAGTTGCAGGATGTCGGCAATGCGTTTGTTGAGGCCCTGCGGCGTGATGCCGTGCTCCTCGTTGTACGCCTGCTGTTTGGCGCGGCGGCGCTCCGTCTCTTCAATGGCGCGCGCCATCGAGTTGGTGATCTTGTCCCCGTAGAGGATCGCCTTGCCGTTGAGGTTACGCGCAGCACGGCCGATGGTCTGGATCAGCGAGCGCTCAGAGCGCAGGAAGCCCTCTTTGTCCGCGTCCAGGATCGCCACCAGCGACACCTCCGGCATGTCCAGCCCCTCACGTAACAGGTTGATGCCCACCAGCACATCAAACTCGCCCAGCCGCAGGTCGCGGATAATCTCGACGCGCTCCACGGTGTCGATGTCTGAGTGCAGGTAACGCACCCGCTCGCCGTGCTCCTCCAGGTATTCGGTGAGATCCTCAGCCATACGCTTGGTCAGCGTGGTGACCAGCACCCGCTCGTTGATCGCCACGCGTTTGCGGATTTCCGACAGCAGGTCATCCACCTGGGTGCCTACCGGGCGCACTTCGATCAGCGGGTCAAGCAGGCCGGTCGGCCGCACCACCTGGTCAATCACCTCGCCGCCCGATTTCTCCAGCTCATAGTTGCCCGGCGTGGCGGAGACGTAAATGGTCTGCGGGGCCAGCGCCTCGAACTCCTCAAAGCGCATCGGCCGGTTGTCCAGCGCGGACGGCAACCGGAAGCCGTACTCCACCAGCGTCTCTTTGCGTGCGCGGTCGCCGCGGTACATGCCGCCAATCTGCGGGATGGTGACGTGGGATTCGTCAATCACCAGCAGGCCGTCCGCCGGCAAATAGTCAAACAGCGTCGGCGGGGCCTCGCCCGGCGCACGGCCGGAGAGGTAGCGCGAATAGTTCTCGATGCCGGAGCAGTAGCCCAGCTCGTTCATCATCTCCAGGTCAAACTGGGTACGCTGGGTAATGCGCTGCTCCTCGAGCAGCTTGTTGTTCTCCAGCAGCGATTTGCGGCGGTCGGCCAGCTCCAGCTTGATGCCCTCCATCGCCTCAAGGATGCGCTCGCGCGGCGTGACGTAGTGGGTTTTCGGGTAGATGGTGAAGCGCTGCACATCCTGCTCCAGGTGGCCGGTGAGCGGGTCAAACAGCGACAGCCGCTCCACTTCCTCATCAAACAGCTCCACCCGCAGCGCCAGATCGTCTGACTCCGCCGGGAAGATGTCGATCACCTCGCCGCGCACGCGGAAGGTGCCGCGCTGGAACGCCTGGTCATTGCGGGCGTATTGCAGCTCCGCCAGACGGCGCAGGATCGAGCGCTGGTCGATTAACATGCCGCGCGTCAGGTGCAGCATCATTTTCAGGTAAGCGTCCGGGTCACCCAGGCCGTAAATGGCGGAGACGGAGGCCACCACCACCACATCACGCCGCTCCAGCAGCGCCTTGGTGGCGGAAAGGCGCATCTGTTCGATGTGCTCGTTCACCGCCGCATCTTTCTCGATGAAGGTGTCGGAGCTGGGCACGTAGGCTTCCGGCTGGTAGTAGTCGTAGTAGGAGACGAAATACTCCACGGCGTTCTCCGGGAAGAACTCCTTCATCTCGCCATACAGCTGGGCCGCCAGCGTCTTGTTGGGTGCCAGCACCATGGTCGGCCGGTTGAGGTCAGCGATGACGTTGGCCACGGTAAAGGTTTTGCCGGAGCCGGTCACCCCCAGCAGTGTCTGGTGCGCCAGCCCGTTCTCCAGCCCCTCTTCCAGACGGCGGATCGCCTCGGGCTGATCCCCGGACGGCTTGAAATCGGAACGCAGTTTGAACACTTTACTCATTGATAGGCTACCTGTTGGAGAGACGCGGCTGGCCGCCGCGAGAAAACCTGACCCAGCCCGCGACGCGGAAAGGGGTTACACGGCTACTAAGTATGGAAGCCGGAGCGATTTTTGCCAGCCCTATTCTACTGGATATAATTCCAGGTTCAAGTACGCTTTTTCGGCACGTTGGTTGTGCAACGCCTTTCTGCCTTTGGGCAGCCCGGCATTATATGACCAAAAAATGATATTTTTATCACAGGTTGACTTTTATCCCCAGAACGCGTCGCAAATTAACCTGGTGAGAAAAATGAGACAACCTCGCAACAAAATCATCACCCCCTTTTTTTTCTGACTTGTTTTTTACTAATTTACTGATAAAAAAGCACTTTTGTAAAAAGCGGGCTTTCGCGCCAATCTGGGCGCAAGCCGCGCCCCGCCTTGCTTACAGCCACTTTTCGCACGCTCATGCACAAGGTTATCCACAGGAATAGTGGATAACTCACACAGCGCCATGTGCGGCGGGAGTTGGCAAAAAAGGCGCTTTACCGGCCCGATGAGGATTAATGGGCTTTTTTTAGTTAATTTTATCCCGGTTTGCCTGGCTATTTATGCTGATAAAGACTAATGCGCCCTCTTGCCAAACCGCAGAACGCCGTTTTTAGCTCAGGCGGTGAGGCCAGGCACTGCGGCACCGGTTAAGAGTGCACCAGCATCACCCCGCAGGCACCGGCAAGGTGCAGACCCGCCTCCCCCGGCATGCTAATGGTTAACTGCGCTTACCGGTCAGGGGATGTTTTTTTAGTCGCAAACCGTTAACAACCGTGTAACGTTATTCTTTTTCCCTGCCCATGATAAGTTGGCCTGCGGATTGCTTAATGGTAACGGCGCGGGCAGTTTTTCCCTGTTTCAGGGCGCGGCGGGATTTCACTGAAAGCGTGCGCAGGCGACTTGTTTTGTCCCGGCCGGCCAACATTTTTCATGATTAATCACTGCCGTAACACCGTTTACCTGCGCTTTTGCCTGGGTGCCATCCCGCATACCGGCCGCAGAATCTGCTGGCGATGGCGTCAATCAGCGGGCCTTGTCCTGCCGCAGCCTGGCCCGCCCGCCCGCTGCGTTAACGGGCATCGTGCACGCCGCAGGTGCTGTCTCTGCACTGCCCCGGCGGCTCGTCGGCCGGGGCAACCACACCATGAACCATCGCGTATCGGGAGAGTGCCTGATGTTAAGCGTAAAAGCAGTCAACCAGTTCTATGGACCGACCCACACCTTATGGGACGTTAATCTGGAGTTGCCGCGCGGCGAATGCACCTGTTTGCTGGGGCGGGCGGGGGTCGGCAAAACAACGCTGGTGAACTGCATCATGGGGCACCTGCCGGTCAGGAGCGGCTCAATGACCTGGCAGACCGGCGACCGGCCGCCGCAAAACCTGCTGCAACAGCCGGTGGAGAACCGCGCGGCGCTCGGCATCAGCTATGTGCCGCAAGGGCGGCCCATTTTTTCACAGTTGAGCGTGGAGGAGAATCTGCATGTGGCGATGATGGCGGCGCAGCACCCGCACCGCCGGATCCCGGCGCAGGTGTTTGAGCTGTTCCCGGCGCTGCATGATATGGGCAGCCGCCGCGCCGGGGAGTTAAGCCCGTTCCAGCAACAACAGCTGGCGATTGCGCGGGCGCTGGTGCCGGAGCCGGAACTGTTGATCCTGGATGAGCCGACCGACGGCAGCCCGCCGGACAGGGTGGCGGAGATGGGCAACCTGATCCACCGCCTGAACCGCGACCTCGGCATCACGGTGCTGCTGGTGGAGCACCAGTTAGCGTTTATCCGCCGCGTTGCTGACCGCTTCTGCCTGCTGGACCGCGGGCGCAACGTGGCGGAAGGCACGCTGGATCAGCTGGATGACCGGCTAATCAGCCATTATCTGATGTGATGCGGGCCAGATCGAGGTACGCGCCGAGCGGCTGGCTGAGATCGTCCAGATAAGGGATTTCGCCCAGCATCGGCGCGGGCAGCAGCCGTTGCAGCGTGGCGAGGTACTCACCGTGCCGCCGCCCCGGCGGTTGCACATCATTGGCGACCCAGCCCGCCAGCGGCAGCCCGGCCGCCTGTACCGCGGCGGCGGTGAGCAGCGCATGGTTGATGCAGCCGAGCTTCACCCCCACCACCAGAATCACCGGCAATTGCTCCTGTACCACCCAGTCGGCAAAGCTGAACGCCTCCCCCAGCGGGGTGAACCAGCCGCCCGCCCCTTCCACCAGCACCCAGTCCGCCCGCGCCCCGAGGGCGCGTAACCCGGCAGAGAGCACGATGGGGTCAATCGGCCGCCCTTCGTCCCGGCTGACGATGTGCGGCGAGGTCGGTTCCGCAAAGGTGTACGGGTTCACCTCCTCATAACGCAGGGCCAGCGTGCTGTGCTGCTGCAACGCCAGCGCGTCACTGTTGCGCAGGCCGTCGGCGGTTTCCTCACTGCCGGACGCCACCGGCTTGTAACCGGCGGTCTGGTAACCGGCGCGCGCCGCAGCCTGCAACAAGGCGCTGCTGGCCACGGTTTTGCCGACCTCGGTGTCGGTGCCGGTGACAAAATAGCGTTTAATCACGGTAAATCACTCCATAAGCCACGTGGTAACTCAGCGGGCATTGCCCATCCCGGCGCGGGAACACCTGTTCCAGCCTGTCCAGCCTGCGGCGGCCGGTCAGCCCCGGCGCCCGCCCCTGATGCAGGTGGGTCGCGCCGATGCCTTTCAGCGAACGCATCAGCGCCCGCACATCGGCAAACCGCTCCCGCTCATGGCCGAAGCCCAGCTCATGCCGGTAGGGCGCACAGGCCGCGGCGATCTGCTCTTTGGTCAGGAAACGGTTTACATGGCCGTGCCCGTCGATCTGCTGCCAGGCTTCCGACAGCTCCGACAGCGATCCGGCCGCCAGTGTGGAGAACATGATCACCCCGCCGGGGCGGGTGACACGGGTCAGCTCCGCCAGCACCTGGGGCAGCGCGTCGCACCACTGCACCACCAGGCTGCTGAACACCGCATCCACGGCGGCGTCCGGCAGCGGCAGCGCCTCGATGTCACCGGTCAGGTAGCGATCCGCCGAGGCCAGTGCCTGCGCCTGCTGCACCATGCCTTCCGCCAGATCCAGCGCCACCACCGGGTGCCCGGCGTCGCGCCAGCGGCGGCTGAAATGGCCGGTGCCGCACCCGGCATCCAGCACCGTGGCCCCGGCCGGCACGGCCGCCAGCGCCATCAGCCGTTCGCCGACCCGGCGCTGCAACGCGGCAGCCTCATCATAATGGTGCGCCGCGCGGCTGAAGGCCGCCGCCACGGCGCGTTTATCCACGGTTGTGGGGTGGTCAGCCACAGACAGCATGCAGTGCCTCCAGAAGGGTCTCGATATCATCCGGCCGGTGAGCGGCGGTCAGGGTCAGGCGTAAACGGGCGCTGCCGGGCGGCACGGTGGGCGGGCGGATGGCGCTCACCCAGATGCCGCGCTCACGCAGCCGCGCCGCCAGATCCAGCGCCGCCTGGTTGTCACCGACGATCAGCGGCTGGATGGCGGTCGCCGAATCAGCCAGCTGTAACGGCAGCCCCGCCACGCCGTCGCGGAAGCGGCGGATATGCTGATGCAACTGCTCACGCCGCGCATCGCCGTCAATCAGCGCCGTCAGCGCCGCATCCAGCGCGCAGACCTGCGCCGCAGGCATCGCGGTGCTGTAGATCAGGTGGCGCGCCCGTTGCAGCAGGAATTCGGCGGTGGCGTCATCGCACAATACCGCCGCCCCGCTGACGCCGAACGCCTTGCCGAACGTCAGCACCAGCAGTTCCGGCCGCACGTTTTGCTGCCGGCAACTGCCTGCGCCCTGCTCCCCGACCACGCCGATGCCGTGGGCGTCGTCCACCAGCAGCCAGGCATTGTGCGCCGCTGCCTCTGCCGCCAGCGCCTTCAGCGGCGCGGCGTCGCCGTCCATGCTGAAGACCCCTTCGGTCACCACCAGCGTGTTGCCGGGGACCGGCTTCTCCAGCAGGCGCGCCAGGGCGGCGGCGTCATTATGGGCAAAACGGCGCAGCCCGGACGGTGCCTGCAACGACGCCTCCAGCAACGAGGCGTGGCTGAGTTTGTCCGCCAGCACCCGGTCGTCGGCCTGCAACAGCGCCGCCAGCACCGCCTGATTGGCAGCAAAGCCGGAGATAAACAGCAGCGCACGCGGGTAGCCCTGCCACTCAGCCAGCCGCTGCTCAAAGCGCTGGTGCACCTCGCTGTAGCCGGTGACATGGCCGGAACCGCCGGAACCGACGCCGTAGTCCGCCGCGCCCTGTTGCCAGGCGGCGATCACCGCCGGATGGTGGCTGAGGCCCAAATAATCATTGCCGGAAAAGTTGAGGTAAGCCTGCCCGCCCTGCACCAGGCAGCGGCCGTTGCCGCCCCGGTTCGGCACACGGCGGCGATAGGCTGCGGCCGCGTGCTGTTCAGCCAGCGCGGCCGTGATGCGTTGTTGCCAGCCCATCATGCTCAGCGGGCTGCCGCATTGTAGAACTGGTCGTTGTCAGCGGTGAGCAGTTGCGCCGCCAGCGCCTGTTGCTGCTGGTTGTCGCCGTGCTCCACGCCGGTGGCCTGCGGGTTCAGCCCCAGTTTGCGGAACAGGATGAGATCTTTGTCTTCCGCCGGGTTCGGCGTGGTCAGCAGTTTGCAGCCGTAGAAGATGGAGTTGGCCCCGGCCATAAAGCACATCGCCTGCGTCTGTTCGCTCATCTGCTCACGCCCGGCCGACAGCCGCACGTAGGAGGTCGGCATCATGATGCGCGCCACCGCGATGGTGCGGATAAAGTCAAACGGGTCGACATCGTCATTGTCCGCCAGCGGCGTGCCCTTGACCTTCACCAGCATGTTGATCGGCACGCTCTCCGGCGGGGTCGGCAGGTTGGCCAGCTGCATCAGCAGCCCGGCGCGGTCGCGCACGCTTTCACCCAGCCCGACGATACCGCCGGAACAGACTTTGATGCCCGCGCCGCGCACTTCTTCCAGCGTGTCCAGCCGCTCCTGGTAGCTGCGGGTGGTGATGATACTGCCGTAAAACTCCGGCGAGGTGTCGAGGTTATGGTTGTAGAAGTCCAGCCCCGCGTGCGCCAGCCGCTGCGCCTGTTCGCTGTTCAGGGTGCCGAGGGTCATGCAGGTTTCCATGCCCATCGCCTTCACGCCCTGCACCATCTGCTCCAGGTAGGGCATGTCGCGGTCATGCGGGTTTTTCCACGCCGCGCCCATGCAGAAGCGGGTCGAGCCGGCCGCTTTCGCCTGGCGTGCCGACTCCAGTACCTGGTCAACCTGCATCAGCCGCTCTGCTTCCAGCCCGGTTTTGTAGCGCGAACTTTGCGGGCAGTATTTGCAGTCTTCCGGGCAGGCACCGGTTTTGATCGACAACAAGGTGCTGACCTGCACCTGACGCGGGTCAAAATGCTGGCGGTGGATCTGTTGCGCTTCAAACATCAGCTCTAAAAAAGGCTTCTCAAACAGCGCCTGGGTGGTTTCCGGCGTCCAGTGAATACGTTGTGCCACGGCGGCATCTCCTTATCGGTGTTGTGGGCACAGTGTAAATAACGGCATCATGCTGTCAACCAAAAACAGATCACTTTAGTTTACGGTAAACCTTATGTAGACTTTGTGGTTTACCGCTTCAGCCGGAACTGTTTGATGACGCACGACGATCTTGCTTTTGACCAACGCCATATCTGGCACCCTTACACCTCCATGACGACCCCGCTGCCCTGCTACCCGGTGGTGTCCGCGCAGGGTGTGGAACTGACGCTGGCCGATGGCCGGACGCTGGTGGACGGCATGTCCTCCTGGTGGGCGGCCATCCACGGCTACAACCACCCGGCCCTGAACGCGGCGGCCACGGCGCAGCTAGGCCAGATGGCCCATGTGATGTTCGGCGGCATTACCCACCCGGCCGCCGTGGCGCTCTGCCGCCAGCTGGTGGCGATGACGCCGGCGGCGCTGGAGTGCGTGTTCCTGGCGGACTCCGGTTCCGTGGCAGTGGAAGTGGCGCTGAAGATGGCGATGCAATACTGGCAGGCACGCGGCGAACGGCGCCAGCGGGTGCTGACGCTGAAACGCGGTTACCACGGTGACACCTTCGGCGCGATGGCGGTGTGCGACCCGGAAAACTCGATGCACAGTTTGTATCAGGGCTACCTGCCGCATCACCTGTTCGCCGACGCGCCGCAGTGTGGGTTTGAGGAGGCGTGGGACGCCGCGGACATCGCGCCGTTTGAGCAGTTGCTGACGCAGCACGCCACGGAGATCGCCGCCGTGATCCTGGAGCCGGTGGTGCAAGGCGCAGGCGGGATGCGCATCTACCACCCTGACTACCTGAAGGCGGTGCGGGCATTGTGTGACCAGCACGGCATCCTGCTGATTGCCGATGAGATCGCCACCGGCTTTGGCCGCACCGGCAAACTGTTTGCCTGCGAACATGCCGGGATCACGCCGGATATCCTCTGCCTCGGCAAGGCGCTGACCGGCGGCTATATGACGCTCTCGGCCACACTGACCACCCGCCAGGTGGCGGAGACCATCAGCAACGGCGCGGCGGGCTGCTTTATGCATGGCCCGACGTTTATGGGCAACCCACTGGCCTGCGCGGTGGCCGGGGCGAGCCTGGCACTGCTGGCGGAGAACCGCTGGCAGGCGCAGGTCGCGGCGATTGAAACCCAGCTCAGGGCGGAACTGACGCCGCTGGCCGGGCACCCGGCGGTCGCCGCGGTGCGGGTGCTGGGGGCAATCGGCGTGGTGGAGCTGCATACGCCGGTCGACATGGCGCGGCTGCAACGCCACTTTGTGGAACAGGGCGTCTGGATCCGGCCGTTCGGCAAGCTGATTTACCTGATGCCGCCTTACATCATCACCCCGGAACAGCTGACGCGCCTGACCCGCGCCATCGCCTCCGCACTGGCCTGACGGCCTGAGGGAAGCCACTGCGCTTCCCCTTTTTTTGCCCTGCGTTCTACCCCGCCCCGCGCTGCTTCCGGCGCGTTTCCCCACCCTGTGCCCTGGTCACCGCATAAAATCCTAAGAACTCATGCCTATACTTAGGGATGGTGTTCCTTTTTCCGTGAACAGGAGTGAGTGATGAGTCAAAGCAACAGCGTAAACCGTCAACTGGTACTGGCATCACGCCCGCATGGCGCGCCCACCGCCGATAATTTCCGTCTGGAACAGCACCCGATCCCCGAGGCGGCAGAGGGTGAGCTGCTGCTGCGCACGGTCTACCTCTCGCTTGACCCGTATATGCGCGGCCGCATGAGCGATGCCCCGTCTTACGCCGCGCCGGTGGAAATCGGTGAGGTGATGACCGGCGGCGCCGTCTCGAAGGTGGTCACGTCGCGCCACCCGGATTTCCAGGAGGGCGACTGGGTGCTCGGCACCACCGGCTGGCAGGATTACAGCGTAATGCCGGGCGACAAGGTGCAGAAGCTGGCTGACCACATCGCGGATCATCCGTCGCTGGCGCTGGGCGTGCTCGGGATGCCGGGCTTCACCGCCTACATGGGGCTGCTGGACATCGGCAACCCGCAGCCGGGCGAAACCGTGGTGGTGGCCGCGGCCACCGGGCCGGTCGGCTCAATGGTCGGGCAGATCGCCAAACTCAAAGGCTGCCGTGCCATCGGCATCGCCGGCGGCGAAGAGAAGTGCCGTTACGCCCTGGAACAGTTCGGTTTTGACGCCTGCATCGACCACCGGGCCGACGATTTTGAGGCGCAACTGGCGGCCGCCTGCCCGGACGGCATTGACGTCTATTATGAGAATGTCGGCGGCAAGGTCTTTGACGCGGTGATGCCGCTGCTCAACAGCAAGGCGCGCATCCCGGTGTGCGGCGTGGTAGCCCACTATAACGCCACCGGCCTGCCGGACGGCCCGGACCGCCTGCCGCAACTGACGGGGCTTATCCTGCGCAAACGCCTGCGGATGCAAGGCTTCATCATTTTTGATGATTACGGCCACCGTTACCCGGAGTTCGCCGCGCAGATGGGCGAGTGGTTCAACGCGGGCAAAATTAATTTCCGTGAAGATATCACGGACGGGCTGGAGAACGCCCCGCAGGCGCTGATTGGCCTGCTGGAAGGCAAAAACTTCGGCAAAGTGGTGGTGCGCGTCGGGGATGATGCGTAAACCTGCCGCCACCTTACGTGAGGAGGAAAAATGAAAATTCTGATGGTTATGACGTCGCACGACCAGTTGGGTGATACCGGCAAAAAAACCGGCTTCTGGCTGGAGGAGTTCGCCGCACCCTATTATGAATTTATCGATGCGGGCGCAGAGGTCACCGTGGCGTCGCCCAAAGGCGGCCAGCCGCCGCTCGACCCGAAAAGCGATGAGCCGGACGCCCAGACCGCACACACTGAGCGCTTCCGCAAGGATGACAGCGCGCAGCAGGTGCTGGCGAATACCCTGACTCTGGACGCTGTCAATGCCAATGAGTATGACGCCGTGTTCTACCCCGGCGGCCACGGCCCGCTGTGGGATCTGGTGGATGACCGTAAATCGATCATGATCATCAACACCCTCTACGCGGCCGGGAAACCGGTGGCGGCAGTCTGCCATGCGCCGATTGTGCTGCGTAACGCCGAAAAACCGGACGGCACCCCGCTGGTGCAGGACAAGCGCGTCACCGGCTTCAGCAACAGTGAAGAGGACGCGGTGGGCCTGACCAAAATCGTGCCGTACCTGGTGGAAGATGAGCTGAAACGCATGGGCGGTGAGTACAGCAAAGAGGCGGACTGGAAAAGCTACGTGATCGACGATGGCCATCTGGTGACCGGCCAGAACCCCGGCTCCTCGGCGGCCACTGCACAGATGTTATTGAAAAAGCTGGACGTATAGGGTAGAGATCCCTGCCTGGGGCGGCACCGGTTGCCGCTTTTTACCACCTTGATTCAGGGGACGATATGGCATTTACATTACGCAGTAACGATCTGAAAGACGGCGACAAAATGCCGCAGCAGCAGGTCTTTAACGGCATGGGCTACAGCGGTGAGAACCTCTCCCCGCACCTGGCCTGGGACGGCGTGCCGGAAGGCACCAAAAGTTTCGCCATTACGGTCTACGATCCGGATGCCCCGACCGGCTCCGGCTGGTGGCACTGGGGCGTCGCCAACATCCCGGCCGACGTGCGTGAACTGGCGACCGGGGCCGGTTCCGGCAAAGGCGGCCTGCCTGAAGGCGCGGCGCAGACCCGCACCGACTTCGGCAAAGCCGGCTACGGCGGCGCTGCGCCGCCGAAAACCGAAACCCACCGCTACCAGTTCACCGTGCACGCGCTGGACGTTGACCACCTGGAGGTGGACGAGAACACCAGCGGCGCGATGCTCGGCTTCAACCTGCACCACCACAGCCTCGGCAAGGCGAGTTTAACGGTCACGTTTAACTGAGGTGCCTGCACCCATGTAAAAAGCCGGCCCCTGGGGGCCGGCTTTTTTATGCGGCAAAGAGGCCTTACTCAATCGACGAATATTGTTTGTCGAGATCCAGGATGGTGACCCACATCGGGCCCTGGCCGACGTCGTAACGGGCCAGCGTGCTCAGCGCGCCGGTCGCCTGATCGATTTTCGCCACTTCAATGCCGGCGGATTTCTGCCCGGCGGTGATCACGTACTGGCCGCTGTGGTCAATGTTGAAGCCGCGCGGCTGGGTTTCCGTCGGGTGGTGGCCTGCCAGCGTCAGCACGCTGCCGTCTTCCGACACCTGGAACACGCTCAGCAGGCTGGCGGTGCGGTCAGTGGTGTAGAGGAAACGGCCGTCCGGCGTGATGTGGATGTCCGCCGCCCAGCGGGTGTCGGCAAAATCGTCCGGCATCGCGTTGAGGGACTGCACCTGGCGGTAACCGCCCTGCCCGTCCTGCTGGTAGACGTCAACGCTGCTGTTCAGCTCGTTTACGCAGTACACCACGCGGTGGTTCGGGTGGAACGCCATGTGGCGCGGCCCGGCCCCTTCCGCTGCGGAAAGCGCTTCCGGCTGGTGCGGGGTGGCGGTGCCGTCCTGCGCCAGATCGAACAGGCGGATGCGGTCCTCTTTCAGGCAAGGGATCAGCAGCAACTGGTTGTCCGGTGAGATGTTGGCGGAGTGCGGGGCCTGCAGGTTTTCCAGCGTCTGGCTGGCGGCCTGCACCACGCCGTCATGGCCTATCGGGCTGATGCTGACGCAGTTGCCGCTGTAGGAGGCAGCAAACAGGAAGCGCCCCTGCAAATCCGTCTCCAGATGGGTGGGGCCGCCCGGCAGCGGGGCCATACCGGCCTGCTCCAGTTTACCGTCATCGGCGATACGGTAGCTCACCACGCCGAACGCCGGGCGCACGCCGACGTACAGGAAACGGTTGTCCGGGCGCAATACCATCGGCTGTACCTGGCCGGGTACGTCAACGGTTTGCAGCAGGGTGAGCGTGCCGTCACCGGCGAGTTGCCAGGCGTGGATCTGCTGGCTGTCCGGGCTGGCGACATAGACGACTTGCTTCATGGTCTCTCCTTTTACAGCTGCCGAAAACAGCAGCATGGGTGGCGTAAGTCAATGTACGGGGTCGGTAATCCTCTACCATAACCATTCAGCCCGCTGCCGCAAAGTGCCGTGTGCGTTTTCCCCATCCGGCGTTCGCGTGTACTATCTTCTGAACAGGCTGACTTTTATTCACTTTCGATAAAGAGACCCGCTATGACCTATCGCGTAATTGCGCTCGATCTCGACGGCACACTGCTTGACCGTCAAAAACGTATCCTCCCGGAATCTTTGAAGGCCATTCAGGCCGCCCGTGAACAGGGCGTGAAGGTGCTGGTAGTGACCGGCCGCCACCATGTCGCCATCCACCCGTTCTACCAGGCGCTGAAGCTCGATACCCCGGCCATCTGCTGTAACGGCACCTACCTGTATGACTACCAGAACAAAAAGGTGCTGGCGTCTGACCCACTACAGGAAGAGCTGGCGCAGGAGGTGATCACCATGCTGGATCACTCTAAGATTCACGGCATGTTGTATGTGGACAATGCGATGCTGTATGAGCGCCCGACCGATCATGTGCTGCGTTCACTGGCATGGGCGGAGACCCTGCCGGAAGCGCAGCGCCCCACCATTTTGCAGGTCAACAGCCTGCGTGAGGCAGCACAGGAAGCAGAGGCTATTTGGAAATTTGCCACCACCCACCCTGACCTGAAAGCGCTGAAAGCCTTTACCGTGGAGGTTGAGGAGCGGCTGGGGCTGGCGTGTGAATGGTCATGGCACGACCAGGTGGACGTCGCCAAAGGCGGCAACAGCAAAGGCAAACGCCTGCAGGAGTGGGTGGAGGCGCAGGGCATGACCATGAAGGATGTGCTGGCGTTTGGTGATAACTATAACGATCTCTCGATGCTGGAAACCGCCGGGCTGGGCGTGGCGATGGGCAACGCGGATGACTACATCAAAGAGCGCGCCGCCCGCGTGATTGGCACCAATGAGGAGCCGGGCATTGCGGACGTGATCACCAAAGAGATTTTGCAGTAACCGTTTCCCCGCCCTGATGGGCGGGGAGCATTTCCACCTGTGGCCGCCTTATGGTTTATCTTGCGAGGCGAGCAGCCCAATCATTTTTTTAGAAAACTCACCAAATTCGCTGTCCTGGTAAGCCACCCACCGTTTTCCGATAATAAAGGCGGGGGTGCCATTGATTTTATAATAGGCGGTGACTGCTTTCATATAATCGAGCGCGTCGGCCACCTCCGCTGAGGCTTCGGCCTGGCGATAGGTTTCAACATTAATCCCGTTTTTGGTTAACCATGCATTAAATTGCTGTATATCAGAGGTATTTAATTGCTGATTAATCACCGCATCATAGAGTGCCGCCCGGTGTTGTTTTTCAATACCCATGACATTAAGTGTGGCGAAAACACGGGCTGAACCGGAAAGCCAGTTGCCTGACCCATCATTAATATGTAAATAGACCACTTTTTTACCTGCAGGCATGTTCGCTTCAAGGGCTTGCACGTCATTTGATGACTGCTGGCAAAAGTGGCAGGCATAAGAGAAGACTTCAATAATGGCATTCTCGTCACGTACCGGTGAGTTAGCCGCCCCCTCTTCCCCCTTATCAACCAGCATTTCCTGTTGGCCGCCACTCAGCACGAATTTCTCAATCCACATCGTGGTACACCAAGAAGAAATGCCGATCACCAGCAGGGTATACGCCAGAAAATAAAGAATATTCTTTTTGTTTATCATTGCTTACTCTCATCCGGGAGCAGGCCCGGCCATCGCCGGCCCTGCGGGTATCAACAACGTATAAAAATTAATGGGGCTGGCTGTCGCGGTAAAACAGCCATAAATATAAACCTGAACAGACAGCCGCCGCCGGAAATAATAACCCGGCGCACCCCAGGTCATATCGGGCGCTGAGCATACAGCACTATTCCTAATAGTGTAAAATTAATATCGCTAAACATTATTATTATAATCTTTAATTCATTCACGTATTTTATTGGTCATTGGAAATATATAATAGGCAGGTATTAATTGACCGCCAGGGTTTATCACCCTCACGCGCTTTATTTATTGGGGCGTTATTTTTGATAATAAAGAAAATAACCCCCTATTCCTGCCCTGCTGCGCGACAGGGCAACAGGCGGGGAATCACGGCAAGAAACGGGGGCAGCCGGTGGGCGACGTCAGCCCCCCGCCGATGCCCTAACCAGAAATCGACACGCTTTTGATCTGCGCGTAGAGCCACATACCGGGCTTAATCAGCAACTCGTCCCGCGCCCAGGGGGAGATGCGCGCCCAGAGCACCTGATCGCCCACCGCCAGTTTGACTTCAACCTGATCGCTGACCTCCAGGCACTCCAGCACTTTGGCGCGCAGGATATTGCGGATGCTGCTGCCGGTGGGCGGTTGCAGCGCCAGCGAGACATCAGCGGCTTGGATGCGGATGCGCAGCGGCGACTCTGCCGCCGCCTCAACCCGGTTGACCCACAGGTGCTGGTCGCCGAGGCTCAGGGCGCTCATCGCGTAACGCGGGTGGTGCTCCAGCACCGTGACCGGCAGCACGCTGCTCTGCTCCTCTTTCGGCAGCCACGGCCGCAGCGCGCTGCTGGCCCACACCTCCTCCAGCGGCCCGACGGCGCGCACCTGCCCCTGATCGAGCATCAGCACGTTCTGCGCCAGCCGCAGCAGTTCATCCATGCTGTGGGTGACGTAGAGCACCGGCAATTTGACGTCCCGCACCAGCCGCTCCAGATAGGGCATCAGCTCACGTTTTCGCGGCAGATCCAGGGAAGCCAGCGGCTCATCCATCAGCAGCATCTCCGGCCCGGTCAGCAGCGCCCGGCCAATCGCCACCCGCTGCTTTTCACCGCCGGACAGGGTATTCGGGTGCCGATCCAGCAGCGGCTCAATACCGAGCAGCGCCACCACCGTGTCGAACTGCCCGCGCTGGGCGGGCGGCATACCGTAGGTCAGGTTGCCGCGAACCCGGTAGTGCGGGAACAGCCGCGCATCCTGGAACACGTAACCGATGCGGCGTTTTTCCGGCGGCAGCCACTGGTTGGCGGCGGTGTCCACCAGCACGCGGCCGTTAAGCCGGATGTGGCCGCTATCGGGCCGCGTCAGGCCGCCAATCACATTGATCAGCGAGGTTTTGCCCGCGCCGGAAAGGCCAAAGATGGCGGTGATCCCCTGCGCAGGCAGCGTGGCCTGCACCGACAACGCCAGATCGCCGAGCTGTTGCGTTATATCGAGTTCCAGCATCAGGCCCCCAACCGCCGTTGGCTCCAGCGCGCCAGCCACTCCGAGAGCAGCAGCGCGCCCAGTGACAGCACAATCGCAATCACACAAAGCCGCGCCGCCGCCGCTTCTGCGCCCGGCGTTTCAATCAGGGTGTACATCGCCAGCGGCAGGGTGCGGGTCTCCCCCGGAATATTGGAGACGAAGGTGATGGTCGCGCCGAACTCACCCAGCGAACGGGCGAAGGCCAGCACCGCGCCGACAATGATGCCCGGCAGCGACAGCGGCAAGGTCAGGGTGAAAAAGACCCGCCAGGGTGACGCGCCCAGCGTGCGCGCCGCCTGCTCCAGGCGCAGGTCGATGGCTTCCAGCGCCAGCCGGATGGCGCGCACCATCAGCGGGAACGCGACCACCGCCGAGGCCAGCGCCGCGCCGCGCCAGCTGAAACTGAAGCTGATGCCGAAGGTGTCATACAGCCAGCCGCCAATCAGCCCGCGTCGCCCCAGGCCAATCAGCAGCAAATAGCCGATGACCACCGGCGGCAGTACCAGCGGCAGGTGGATCAGGCTGTCGAGCAGGGCTTTGCCGGGAAAACGGCAGCGCACCAGCACCCAGGCCATCAGGATGCCGAACGGCAGGCTGCACAGCACCGCCACGCCCGCCACCTGTAAACTCAGCAGCACCGCCTGCCACTCATACGCGCTTATGATCATCAGTGTGAAGTCGATCCGTTCTGGGTGGGCGCAAGCCCGCCTTGTGTTGGGGTGAAACCATAATGTGTGAAGACTGCCGCCGCCTGCGGCCCTTTCAGATAATCATAGAAGGCGCTGACCGCGGCTGTCTGGTGATCTTTCACCATTGCCATCGGGTATTCCACCGGCTTGTGGCTGTCGGCCGGGAAGGTGCCCGCGACCTTTACTTTATCACTGACCACCGCGTCAGAACCGTAGACGATGCCGTAAGGCGCTTCGCCGCGCTCCACCAGCGCCATCGCCGCGCGCACATTATTGGCACGCGCCAGTTTCGGCTCCAGCGCCGCCCAGGCCCCGAGCGACTGCAACGCCTCTTTGGCATATATCCCCGCCGGGACGTGGTCCGGGTCACCCACGGCCAGCCGTTCCCCCGCCAGCAGTGATGTCCAGTTGGTCTGCTTATTCAGCGTGACCTTCGCGGCACCGGCTTTCGCCGGGGCAATCAGCACCAGATCATTGCCCAGCAGGGTGTAACGGCTTGAGGGGATGATCTGCTGTTTCGCCGCCGCGTAATCCATCCATTGCTGGTCAGCTGAGATAAAGAGATCCGCCGGGGCGCCCTGCTCAATCTGCCGCGCCAGCACTGACGAGGAGGCGTACGAGGAGACGATCTCCACCGGGTGGGTTTTCTGGTAATCCAGCGCGATATCCTGCAACGCGTTGGTCAGCGACGCGGCAGCAAACACGGTGATTTTCTCCGCCGCCTGCGCCTGGGAAGTCAGGGCAGAGAGCAGTGTCAGGGTAAGCAGGCTTTTTTTGGTCAGCAAGGGCATCAGGACAGTCTCCGGGTTACGTTATATAGCAAAGGATATAACGTCGTGACAAACCTTGTCATTCGGTTTATCGGCCGCAAAAAACAGAACTTGATGGGCGGCATAAAAAAGCCCGGCACAAGGGCCGGGCGGGGTCATACGGGGCGTTAGTGGCGGGCGCCGGCCTGTGTGTTGCCGTTGCGGCTCTCTTTAGGATGCCCGATCTTCGAGAAGACGTTGAACACCGACCCCAGGCCATAAATCAGGCCGAGGATAATCGCCATCACCACCGGCACCATCACGATGGCAAATACCAGACTCTCTAACAATTCCAACATTTTCGCCTCACTTAGCTGTGCGTTATGCGGCACATGCCGCGCGCGTCATGCACCGATAATAGCAATGATTGCGCGCCGGGGCGTTAGCAATTCACCAACCGCCGCGGTTTGCCTCACTGCCTTCAATCAGCGACAATCCTTTTTTCCTCTTCCGCTGCTGGATGACGACATGCACGCTGACATTTTGCTGACCCTGAAACTTGACCAACACCTGTTTGCCGACCCGCGCCGCATCGCCCTGCTGAAGCAGGTGCAGGCCACCGGCTCCATCAGCCAGGGGGCGAAACTGGCGGGCATCAGCTACAAGAGCGCCTGGGATGCGATCAATGAGATGAACCAGCTGGGCGAACAAACGCTGGTGGAGCGCGCCACCGGCGGCAAAGGCGGCGGCGGGGCCACGCTGACGCGTTACGGCCGGCGGCTGATCCAACTCTATGACCTGCTGACCCAGATTCAGCAAAAAGCGTTTGATGTGCTCAACGATGACGCCCTGCCGCTCGACAGCCTGCTGGCGGCGGTGGCGCGTGTCTCGTTGCAGACCAGCGCCCGTAACCAGTTTTTCGCCACCGTGGTCGATCGCGGCCACCAGCATGTGCAGCAACAGGTGCAGTTGCTGCTGGCGGACGGGCAGACCCGGTTGCTGGCGGCCTTGACGGAGCAGAGCGCCGACCGGTTGCAGTTGCAGCCGGGCAAAGAGGTGCTGGCGCTGATCAAAGCGCCGTGGGTAACGCTGGCGGCAGCCGGGGCGCCCGCCCCGGCCGGCAGCAACCAGTTTGCGTGCGTGGTCAGCAGCCTCAATCCCGGCCAGGAGAACAGCGAAGTGCTGCTGACCTTTGCCGGTGAGGAGACGCTGTGCGCCACGGTGCCGAACGTGCAGGTTGCCGCGCTGGCGCTGGCACCGGGCCTGGCGGTGGCCGCGCAGGTGCAACCGGATCAGGTGATTATTGCCACGCTGTGCTGATTGCTTTTATTTATCAGATAGTTGCATTTTCAGCGTTAACAGTTTGCAGATTTGTCAATTGACTTCACCCGGACAGCCGCTTATCCCTAACCCAAACTGGTTGCACAAAAAGGGATACCACCATGTCGTCATTGCAGATTACGCAAGGCCTGTTCCGCCTGAGCGATACCCGCACCCTTCACCTGCCGGATCTGCGCCTGAACGCCGGGGAGAGCTGGGCGTTTGTCGGGGCCAACGGCAGCGGCAAATCGGCGCTGGCCCGCGCGCTGGCCGGGGAGCTGGTGCAACTGGCCGGCTCCCGCCACAGCGACTTCACCCGGGTTGCCCGCCTCTCCTTCGAACAGCTGCAAAAGCTGGTGAGCGAAGAGTGGCAGCGTAACAACACTGACCTGCTGAGCGCCGATGAGGATGACACCGGCCGCACCACCGCCGACATCATTCAGGAAAACCACCGCGACCCGGCGCGCTGTGCGGCGCTGGCGGCACAATTCGGCATTACGCCGCTGCTGGGCCGCCGCTTCAAATACCTCTCTACCGGCGAAACACGCAAAACGTTGCTGTGCCAGGCCCTGATGGCCGCCCCGGACCTGCTGATCCTTGACGAGCCGTTTGACGGGCTGGATGTGACGTCACGCGGCCAGCTGGCTGCGCTGCTCGGTACGCTGTCGCAACAGGGCATTACGCTGGTGCTGGTGCTGAACCGCTTTGATGAGATCCCGGCGTTTATCGCGCAGGTCGGGGTATTGGCCGACTGCCACCTCACCACCACCGGCCCCCGCGCAGAGGTGATGTCTCAGGCGCTGGTGGCGCAACTGGCGCACAGTGAGCAGCTGGCGGGGCTGGCCCTGCCGGAGACCGAGGAGCCGCAGCGCCGCCCCACCCTGCCGCCGGATCAGCCGCGGATTGTGCTGCGCCACGGCGTGGTGTCCTATAACGACCGCCCGATCCTCAACGGCCTCGACTGGCAGGTGAACCCCGGCGAGCACTGGCAGATTGTCGGGCCGAACGGGGCGGGCAAATCCACGCTGCTGAGCCTCGTCACCGGCGACCACCCGCAGGGCTACAGCAACGACTTAACGCTGTTCGGCCGCCGGCGCGGCAGCGGGGAAACCATCTGGGACATCAAAAAGCATATCGGCTACGTCAGCAGCAGCCTGCATCTGGAGTATCGCGTCAGCGCCAGCGTGCGTACGGTGATCCTCTCCGGCTTCTTTGACTCCATCGGCATCTATCAGGCGGCGTCCGACCGCCAGCAACAGCTGACCCAGCAATGGCTGGCGCTGCTCGGCCTGGACGGCGCAGCGGCCGAGGCGCCGTTCCACAGCCTCTCCTGGGGGCAACAGCGGCTGGCGCTGATTGCCCGCGCGCTGGTGAAACACCCGGCACTGCTGATCCTCGACGAGCCGTTACAGGGGCTGGACCCGCTGAACCGCCAGCTGGTACGCCGCTGGATCGATGTGCTGATTGGCGAAGGGGATACGCAACTGCTGTTTGTGTCACACCACGCGGAAGACGCGCCGCAGTGCATTACCCACCGGCTCAGTTTTGTGCCGGACGGCGGCAGCTACCGCTACCCGATTGAGCCACTCTGACGCATAAGGGGCATGCCTGCCCCGTTGCCCTGTTCAGGCTGCCCGCCAAGTGGAAGCGATTACACTTCACGGCAGCCATGCTGTTCCGCCCATCACGTCGCTTAACGCCTGATGCCCGCCCCACGCTTTTTCAGCCAAACACCTGCTGCTTTTTCACCGGGGCTTATGCTAGGCTTTCCGGTGTAAGCGATTCCATTTTTAAAGCCTGGATCACCTTTTCCTGCGCGCGCCCATGCTATCTTTCAGCAGATTTTGCGACAGAAAAGCGCGAGCCGTGATGGCTGGAAGTGGAAGCGATTACAGCTCGTGCGCCGGCAGGCGGTGCTCCCTGTTGCTGTTCCCTGTTATGCCCCTGGGCCAGATGCCCTGATGGCGACCCTCAGGGCCGTTCGGATTAAGGAAGGTTTACGTTATGTCGATTTTTAACCCGGTTGATCATCCGCATCGCCGTTACAACCCGCTGACCGATCAATGGATCCTGGTCTCCCCACACCGTGCCAAACGCCCGTGGCAAGGCCAGCAGGAATCCCCGGCGCTGGAAACGTTACCGAGCCATGATCCCGATTGTTTCCTCTGCCCCGGCAACACCCGCGTCACCGGCGATGTGAACCCGGATTACCCGGACACCTATGTGTTCACCAATGACTTTGCCGCGCTGATGCCGGACACCCCGGCCGCGCCGGAGAGTGAAGACCCGCTGATGCGCTGCCAGGGCGCACGCGGCACCAGCCGGGTGATCTGCTTCTCGCCTGACCACAGCAAAACCCTGCCGCAGCTTTCGCTGGAGGCGCTGGAGGCGGTGGTGAAAACCTGGCAGGAACAGAGTGCTGAGCTGGGCAAAACCTACCCGTGGGTGCAGGTGTTTGAGAACAAAGGCGCGGCGATGGGCTGTTCCAACCCGCACCCGCACGGCCAGGTGTGGGCCAACAGCTTCCTGCCGAATGAGGCGGAGCGCGAAGACCGGTTGCAGCGTGATTACCTGCAACAGTACGGCTCCCCGATGCTGGTGGATTATGTGCAGCGTGAGCTGGCCGACGGCAGCCGCACGGTGGTTGAGACACAACACTGGCTGGCGGTGGTGCCCTACTGGGCGGCGTGGCCGTTCGAAACCCTGCTGTTGCCGAAAGCCGCCGTGCTGCGCCTGACTGACCTCACGGACGACCAGCGGCGCGATCTGGCGCTGGCGCTGAAAAAACTCACCAGCCGTTATGACAACCTGTTCCAGTGCTCCTTCCCCTACTCGATGGGCTGGCACGGCGCGCCGTTTACCGACGGCGACCACGCGCACTGGCAGCTGCACGCCCACTTCTATCCGCCGCTGTTGCGCTCTGCATCAGTGCGCAAATTTATGGTCGGGTACGAGATGCTGGCAGAAACCCAGCGTGACCTGACCGCTGAACAGGCCGCTGAGCGTCTGCGTGCCGTCAGTGACATCCATTACCGTGACGCGGAGTGATTCCATGAGCCTTAACACCACAACCCAACAGATTTTCGAGCAGACGTTCGGTTACCCGGCGGCGCTGACCGTCAAGGCCCCCGGCCGCGTCAACCTGATCGGTGAGCATACCGACTATAACGACGGCTTCGTGCTGCCGTGCGCCATCGACTATGAAACGGTGATCAGCTGCGCCAAACGTGACGATCACCAGATCCGCGTGGTGGCGGTGGATTATGACAACCAGCAGGACCAGTTCTCCCTCGACGCACCGATCCTCAGCAGTGACGACCTGCCGTGGGCCAACTATGTGCGCGGGGTGGTGAAACACCTGCATCAGCGCAGCCCCGGTTTTGGCGGGGCTGACCTGGTGATCAGCGGCAATGTGCCGCAGGGCGCGGGCCTGAGCTCCTCCGCCTCACTGGAAGTGGCGGTCGGCCAGGCGATGCAGGCGCTGTATAACCTGCCGCTGGATGGCGTGGCCCTGGCGCTGAACGGCCAGGAGGCGGAAAACCAGTTCGTCGGCTGCAACTGCGGCATCATGGACCAACTGATCTCCGCGCTCGGCAAGCAGGATCACGCGCTGCTGATCGACTGCCGCTCGCTGGAGACCCGCGCCGTGCCGATGCCGGACAACGTCTCGGTGGTGATCATCAACTCCAACGTCAAACGCGGGCTGGTAGGCAGCGAATACAACACCCGCCGCGAACAGTGCGAAGTGGCCGCGCGCTTCTTCGGCGTCAAAGCCCTGCGTGACGTTAACCCGGACATCTTCTTCCCGATTGCCGACGAGCTTGACCCGGTGGTATCACGGCGCGCACGCCACGTGATCACCGAGAACAACCGCACGCTGGCCGCAGCAGATGCGCTGGCCGCCGGCGACCTGAAGAAAATGGGCCAGCTGATGGCGGAATCCCATGCGTCTATGCGTGACGATTTCGAGATCACCGTGCCGCCTATCGACGCGCTGGTCGAGATGGTGAAAGGGGTGATTGGCGAGCGCGGCGGTGTGCGTATGACCGGCGGCGGCTTCGGCGGCTGTGTGGTGGCGCTGATGCCGAGCGAGCTGGTGGACGACGTCAAAGCCACGGTAGCACGTGAGTATCAGGCCAAAACCGGGCTGAAAGAGACCTTCTACGTCTGCCGTGCGATGCAGGGGGCAAGCGTATGCTGAACCAGACCCCGGCACCGGACGGCCAGCCGTTCCGCCTGCATACCCTGCGCAATGCCCAGGGGATGACCATGACCTTTATGGACTGGGGCGCGACCTGGCTCTCCGCCGTGCTGCCGCTGGCAGACGGTACGGAACGCGAACTGCTGCTGGGCTGTGCATCCACCGATCGCTACCCGGTGCAGGAGGCCTATCTGGGCGCGACCGTGGGGCGTTACGCCAACCGCATCGCCAATGCGCAGTTGCAGCATGACGGCAAAACCTTCCCGCTTGCCGCCAACCAGGGCGCACACCAGCTGCACGGCGGCCCGGAAGGCTTCCATGCCCGTCGCTGGCTCTGCCTGGAGGCGGATGAGAAACAGCTGCGTTACCAGATCCAGTCGCCGGACGGCGACCAGGGCTTCCCCGGCAACCTCACCGCCACCGTGACGTACCGGCTGACCGACGATAACCGGCTGGAGATTGAGTACGCCGCCACCGTGGACCAGCCCTGCCCGGTGAACCTGACCAACCACGCCTACTTCAACCTGGACGGCGAAGGCACGGATGTGCGCCGCCACCGGTTGCAGCTCTTTGCTGACCGTTTCCTGCCGGTCGACAGCGAAGGCATCCCGAGTGCCGGCCTGACCGACGTGGACAATACCGGTATGGACTTCCGCCAGCCTAAAACCCTGGCACAGGATTTCCTGAAAGACCGTGACCAGCAGCGGGTGAAAGGGTATGACCACGCCTACCTGCTGCGCCGTTCCAGCGGCGCGCTGGATTGCCCGGCCGCGCACCTCTGGTCGTCGGACGACAAGGTCAGGCTGAGTGTCTTCACCACCGCCCCGGCGTTACAGCTCTACAGCGGTAACTACCTGAGCGGCGTGCCGAACCGCAGCGGCGGCAGCTATGCCGCGTACGCCGGTGTGGCGCTGGAGAGTGAATTCCTGCCTGACAGCCCGGCCCACCCGGAGTGGCCGCAGCCTGACTGCTGGCTCGCCCCCGGCAAAACGTACCGCGCGACCACGGTGTACCAGTTCTTCGCGCAGTAATGCCTGTTCTGACGGGAGCGTTGCTCCCGTTTTTTTTCGTGTCTTTTCAGCAACAAAATGTGAGAACCGGCACACTCCCCGCTGAAATCCCGCCTTGCTCCCGTTCTGCCCTCTACGCTTAAAGCAGTGTCCCGTTTACCGCTCAAGGAGTGTTTATGCGTATTGCGTTCTATGGCTGTGCCTTTGCCCTGCTGTTTGCCGGCAATGCGCTGGCTGCCGGCCACTCGTCCGCCGTGCCCTCTTCGGTGCTGCGCGACCCTGAGCAGCAAAAAATGACCGACTGCGAGCAGCAGGCCACCATGCAATCGCTCAAAGGGGAAGACCGGAAAAAATTCATGAGCCAATGCCTGCCTGCGCAGGTCAACCCAGCGAAAGAACTCACCCCGCACCAGTTAAAAATGCAGGCCTGTAACCAGGACGCCGACAAGCAGGATATCACCGGCGATGCACGCAAAACCTTTATGAGTCAGTGCCTGTCCAGGCATTGATAACCGCTGAAAATGCCGGGACGCGCCCCTGCCGGCCGCGCCCCACCCCGCGTTTCATTTTCTTTGTGCCCTAAATTTCGTTATGGTGTAGGTCAACAGATTGTCCCCGCCAATGGGTTGGTGGAAAAAGACGCGGGCGACCGCGGCACAATCCGATTGTCGGCGTGATGGTCAGGCAATATAATGATAATTGTTATCATTAAAAATCAGGAAATTAAGGAGTTTAGCTATGGCTGTAACGAAGCTGGTGCTGGTGAGACATGGTGAAAGTGAGTGGAACAAAGAGAACCGCTTCACAGGCTGGAAAGATGTCGATCTTTCTGAAAAAGGCCGCACCGAAGCCAAGCAGGCAGGTCAGTTGCTGAAACAGGAAGGCTTCCATTTTGATTTTGCTTACACCTCGGTACTGAAACGTGCCATCCACACCCTGTGGAACATCCTGGATGAGCTGGACCAGCCGTGGCTGCCGGTGGAGAAATCCTGGAAACTAAACGAGCGCCACTATGGGGCGTTGCAGGGCCTGGATAAAGCAGAAACCGCGCAGAAATATGGCGACGAGCAGGTTAAACAGTGGCGCCGCGGCTTTGCCGTGACCCCGCCGGAACTGACCAAAGATGACGAGCGTTTCCCTGGCCACGACCCGCGCTACGCGAAACTGCGTGCTGATGAACTGCCGACCACCGAAAGCCTGGCGCTGACCATCGATCGCGTTATCCCTTACTGGACTGACGAGATCAAACCGCGCCTCGAAAGCGGTGAGCGTGTGATCATCGCTGCCCACGGTAACTCCCTGCGTGCGCTGGTGAAATACCTGGACAACATGAGCGAAGAGGAAATCCTCGAGCTGAACATCCCGACCGGCGTGCCGCTGGTGTATGAGTTCGACGAAAACTTCAAGCCGATCAAACACTACTACCTGGGCAATGCTGACGAGATCGCAGCAAAAGCCGCGGCCGTGGCCAACCAGGGTAAAGCGAAATAATTTTCTGACGCGAAAGGCATTTTTCTGCCGCAATCATGCAGAAATAAAAGCAGTCACGCAGAAACAAAAACGGAGCCTTTCGGCTCCGTTTTTTTATGCCTGCGGTTTAGCCGCGGCGCGCCTGAACGGCGGCAGCCAACTGGCGCAGCACGGCGTCGGTGTCGTCCCAGCCAATGCAGGCATCCGTCACGCTCTGGCCATAGACCAGCGGTTCGCCGCTCTCCAGGCTCTGGTTGCCTTCCACCAGATGGCTCTCAATCATCACGCCCATGATGCTTGCGTCACCCCCGGCAATCTGCCCGCTGACATCGGTCGCCACGTCCAGCTGCTTTTTGAACTGCTTGCTGCTGTTGGCGTGGCTGAAGTCGATCATGATGCGTGGCGGCAGGCCCGCTTTCTCCAGCCCGGCTTTCACCTCACTGACGTGTGCCGCGCTGTAGTTCGGCTCTTTGCCGCCGCGCAGGATGATGTGGCAGTCGGCATTACCGCTGGTGTTAACGATCGCGGAGTGGCCCCATTTGGTGACCGACAGGAAGCAGTGCGGCGCCCCGGCGGCGTTGATGGCATCAATCGCCACTTTGATCGTGCCGTCGGTACCGTTTTTGAAGCCCACCGGGCAGGAGAGGCCGGACGCCAGCTCGCGGTGCACCTGGGATTCCGTGGTGCGCGCGCCGATGGCCCCCCAGCTCATCAGGTCTGCCAGGTATTGCGGGGTGATCATATCCAGGAACTCACCGGCTGCCGGCAGGCCGGTGTCGTTAATCTCCAGCAACAATTTACGTGCCAGACGCAGGCCGTCATTAATCTGAAAACTGCCGTCCATCTGCGGGTCATTGATCAGCCCTTTCCAGCCCACGGTGGTACGCGGTTTTTCAAAATAGACGCGCATGACGATTTCCAGCGAATCCTTTAACTCTTCACGCAACGCCAGCAAACGGCCGGCATACTCTTTAGCCGCCTCCGGGTCATGGATGGAGCAGGGGCCAATCACCACCAGCAGACGATCGTCATTACCTTTCAGGATCTTATGGATAGCGCTGCGTGCGTGTGACACCGTTTCAGCCGCTTTGTCAGTGGCGGGAAATTTCTCTAACAGGGCAACCGGCGGCAGGAGTTCATTAATTTCTTTAATGCGTAAATCGTCGTTTTGATAATTCATAGCTGATCCATTCGGTATTCAAGAGGTGCGCACGCGGCATATCCGGATAAATTTATCGTCTCTGCCTGCGGCTGTAAACATAATTTAACACCCTCATTTTCCGAATGTCTGATTGATAACTGAAAATTATAATCTAGGCTTAAAGTATGCATGTAACAAAGCAATCCCCGCAGGCCACCGGCTTGCAACCCCGGTTTTCCCGGCGCGCCCGGCTAAGACGTTAGCCGAAAGCTCACTGTCCACAGTGTTTCAGATCGGTAGTGTTTCAGGATGGTGAAAACGCAGTGCAAGGGCCAATGATGGCCCGGCGGTCTGCCTTCGATGTTTCACTTAATCAGACTCACAGCATCATAAAATGGAGAAAACGTTATGAAAAAGCTCGCAGTGATTTTTCTGACCGCAACCATGGCTTTCGGTAGTGGCGCAGCGCTGGCTGCTGGTTCTTCTTCTGACAGCGGCTCTTCCTCGTCGAATAACGGCATGTCCAACCAGTCTGACGGCCCAGGTGCCAAAGAGAACCTGCCGCCGTCCAACGTGGACAACAGCCAGATTAATACCGGCTCCACTGACACCAGCGGCAATACCAGCATCGATAAAAGCAGCGGTGATCAGGGCAGCGGCGATACCAGCACCGCGACCGGCAGCACCGATGCCAATGAAGCGCATAAAGACACCATTTGTAAAGATGGCCGTTGCCCGGACCAGACCCCAGGGTCCCCTGAGGCTGACGCCACCTCCAAATAACCGGCTGTACCGTGCCGGTGACGTATCCTGCGGGGGGCCATGCCCCCTGTTTTCTTTTTTCCACCGCCCTTCTTTCCCCCCTTGCAACCTGCCCCGCTTAGGTTATGCTAACTTCCTATGTAACCCTCTGATATTCTTTGTTTTGTTATAACATGACATTCGTTGGCGGTGAGGTCAGCCCGTCATTTATTATAGGAATCTGTATGCCGCATTCTCATCATCACTCTCATGCCGGCCCGGAGACGGGCAACAGCAAGCGCCTGCTGTGGGCGTTTCTGGTGACAGCCGGGTTTATGGTCGCGGAAGTGATCGGCGGGCTGCTCTCCGGCTCACTGGCCCTGCTGGCGGATGCCGGCCATATGCTGACCGACTCTGCGGCGCTGCTGATGGCGCTGCTGGCGGTGCGTTTCGCCCAGCGCAAACCCAATGCGCGCCACACCTTCGGTTACCTGCGGCTCACCACGATGGCGGCCTTTGTCAATGCTGCCGCCCTGCTGGTGATTGTGCTGCTGATCCTCTGGGAAGCGATCCAACGTTTTCTGACGCCACAGCCGGTGCTGGGCGGCACCATGATGGTCATTGCGGTGGCCGGGCTTATCGCCAACCTGGTGTCATTCTGGCTGCTGCACCGCGGCGAAGAGGAAGCCAATATCAACGTGCGGGCCGCGGCGCTGCATGTGCTGGGGGATCTGCTGGGGTCAGTGGGGGCGATTGTGGGGGCGCTGATCATTCTCTACACCGGCTGGACGCCGATCGACCCTATCCTGTCGGTGCTGGTCTCCTGCCTGGTGTTGCGCAGCGCCTGGGGGCTGCTGAAAGAGAGTTTCCATGAGCTGCTGGAAGGCACGCCGCATGAGATCGATATCGCGGCACTGCAAAAAGATCTCTGCGGCAATATTCCTGAAGTGCGCAATGTGCACCACGTGCACGTCTGGCAGATTGGTGAACAACGGCTGATGACCCTGCATGTGCAGGTGATCCCGCCCCATCACCATGATGCGCTGCTGCACAGCATTCAGCACTACCTGCTGGACCACTACAACATTGGCCATGCCACGATTCAGATGGAGTACCAGCATTGCGACACGCCGGACTGCCTGATTAACGAGGCACCCGCCGCACAGGCGCATGCGCATCACCACCATCACTGACAAAAAAGCCACCGCAAGGTGGCTTTTTTTGGCGCTTACGCCGGGCTTTTCAGCGGTTTTTTCAGCCCGGCGGCAAAAGCCAGCATCCGGTTCAGCGGCTTCAGCGCCTGCTCACGCAACGCCGGGGCAACCTGGATCTCATGCTGCGCCCCACCCTGCTCCAGCGCGGCAGAGAGCGCCTGCAGGCCGTTCATCGCCATCCATGGGCAATGTGCACAGCTGCGGCAGCTCGCGCCTTCCCCGGCGGTCGGCGCTTCGAACAACTCTTTCTCCGGGCAGGCCTGCTGCATTTTGTAGAAGATGCCGCGATCGGTCGCGACAATCAGCTTTTGCTGCGGCAGCCGCTGGGCGGCCTGAATCAGCTGGCTGGTAGAGCCGACGGCATCCGCCATTGCCACCACGGCCTGCGGGGATTCCGGGTGCACCAGAATCGCCGCATCAGGGTGCAGCGCTTTCATCCGGCTCAGGGCCTGGGTTTTAAACTCATCATGCACGATGCAGGCGCCCTGCCAGCAGAGCACATCAGCCCCGGTCTGCTTGCGGACGTAATTGCCCAGATGCCGGTCAGGCGCCCAGAGGATCTTCTGCCCCAGGCTGTCGAGGTGCTCAATCAGTTCTACCGCGATGCTGGACGTCACCACCCAGTCGGCCCGCGCTTTAACGGCGGCAGAGGTATTGGCGTAGACCACCACGGTGCGGTCGGGATGCTGATCGCAAAAGGCGGCAAAGGCGTCATCGGGGCAGCCGAGGTCCAGCGAGCACTCTGCCTGTAGCGTCGGCATCAACACCCGTTTTTCCGGGTTAAGGATTTTAGCCGTTTCCCCCATAAACCGGACACCCGCAACCAGTAACGTCGTGGCCGGATGCTGGCTGCCGAAACGCGCCATCTCCAGCGAATCGGCAATGCAACCGCCGCTCTCTTCCGCCAGGGCCTGGATTTCCGGGTCGGTGTAATAGTGCGCCACCAGCACGGCATTTTGCTGTTTCAGCTGCGCCTTGATCTTTTCGCGATACGCTTGCTTTTGCGCCGCGGTCAACGGGGCAGGCTTGGGCGGAAACGGGTAAACATCCACATGTAAATCCAGCACGTCGCTCATGTCACTCTCTCAGGTCAGGCCGCACTATGGCGAACCGTCGCCTGCGTGCTTGCGTTTTATATGCTAAACAAAATAGCGGATAAAAAGCCTGATGTCGCTGGGAATCGCATCAACGATGGTGAAATTGTTTAGGGGAGTGATTTTGAAAGGGTAAAAATGGGGAAATACGGGTTTGACTCGCCCTTCGGGCAACGCTGCGCGTTGTCGTCTCGCTTCGCTCGGCTCGAACCTGCGACCCAATGATTAAAAGCCAACTGCTCTAGCTAACGATTTGCCAGGGATTTAATGGTGAATCTAATTCGATGGTTGTTCTTACAGGATTGAAGTGCTGAGAGATGATGGTGGGTCGTGCAGGATTGACCCGGCCTCTGGCCTCGCCCTTCGGGCAACGCTGCGCGTTGTCGTCTCGCTTCGCTCGGCTCGAACCTGCGACCCATTGATTAAAAGTCAACTGCTCTACCCACTGAGCTAACGATTTGTCAGAGGTGGAGATTTTTTTGAATGATTTTTTTGATGATGGAGATTACAGAATCGAGATGCTTTGAAATGATGGTGGGTCGTGCAGGATTCGAACCTGCGACCAATTGATTAAAAGTCAACTGCTCTACCAACTGAGCTAAC
>NZ_PJZI01000020.1 GCF_002858805.1 Chimaeribacter arupi | reverse complement strand
CACCCAAGGCGCGGGGATGCAAGGGGCGCGCGCCTACGCGCCCCTTGCGCGGTGGCGGCAGCGGAGCCGCAGAAAGACGCCGGGCGTATGCCAACGCAACATACCTCGATCTTTTTTAAAGTGGAGCACATAGGCGCACATGAACAACCGAAACATGCCACTTAACCAACAACTGAAACCTGCCACCTAACTCATTAAAAGCTGTACCACGTACATCAATCCCCCTGGGTGCAGGGCCAACGCCCTGCTATCCAAATCTCCCGGTAATATAATCCTCCGTCCTCCGCTGGCGCGGCGACGTAAACAACCGGTCGGTATCCCCATACTCCACCAACGCCCCCTGGTGGATAAACGCCGTGTAATCCGAGACGCGCGCGGCCTGCTGCATATTGTGCGTCACCAGCACCACGGTGAACCGCTCCTTCAGCGCGCCGATCAGCTCCTCAATCGTCAGCGTGGAAATCGGGTCAAGCGCCGAGGTCGGCTCATCCAGCAACAAGACCTCCGGCTCAATCGCAATCGCCCGCGCAATCACCAGCCGCTGCTGCTGGCCGCTGGAGAGGCGCAGGGCATTCTCCTTCAACCGGTCTTTGACTTCATGCCACAACGCCGCCGCCCGCAGGGCGGTCTCGACGGCTTCGTCCAGCAGCCGCCGGTCGCTGATGCCCTGCACCCGCAGGCCATACACCACATTCTCATAAATCGATTTCGGAAACGGGTTCGGCCGCTGGAACACCATCCCGACCCGCCGCCGCAGGGCCGTCACATCCACCTGATCGCCATACACCGGGCTGCCGCCGAGACGGATGTCACCCTCAATCCGGCAGGCTTCCAGCAGATCATTCATCCGGTTAAAACATCGCAACAAGGTGGACTTGCCGCAGCCGGACGGGCCGATCAGCGCCGTGACCCGGTGGCGCGGAATGCGCAGCGAAATATCATGCAACGCCTGCTTGCCGCCATACCACAGGTTCAGCGCCTGCACCTCCAGCGCGGTGTCGGCATCGCTGAGCCGCGACACATCCGGCAAGGGCTCGCCGCCCAGTAATGATCTCATCACTCTCTCCTACACAGGCCGGGCATCAGACGCCCAGCGAACGGAATTTTTCACGCAACGAATGGCGCAGCCCCATCGCCGCCAGGTTCAGGCCCACCACCATCACCACCAGCAGCAGCGCCGTGGCGTAGACCAGCGGCTGGGCTGCCTCCACGTTCGGGCTTTGCAGCGCCATGTCATAGATCTGGAAGCCCAGATGCATAAATTTACGGTCAAGGTGGAGGTACGGGAAAATGCTGTCCACCGGCAACGCCGGGACGGATTTCACCACCCCCACCAGCATCAGCGGCGCGGTTTCCCCCGCGGCACGGGCGATCGCCAGAATCATGCCGGTCAGCATCGCCGGCACCGCCATCGGCAGCACGATGCGCCAGAGCGTCTGCGCCTGTGTCGCCCCCAGCGCCAGCGACCCCTGCCGCAGGGCCACCGGAATGCGCGACAACCCCTCCTCCGTGGCGACAATCACCACCGGCAGCGTCAGCAGCGCCAGCGTCAGCGCGGCCCACAGCACGCCGGGCGTGCCGAAAGTCGGGTCAGGCAGCGCCTGCGGGAACAGCAACTGGTCAAGCGTTCCGCCGATGACATACACAAAAAAGCCCAGCCCGAACACGCCGTACACAATCGACGGCACCCCCGCCAGGTTCACCACCGCAATCCGCAGCAGGCGCGTCAGCCAGTGCCGCCCGGCATATTCATGCAGGTAAACCGCGGCGATCACCCCGAGCGGCATCACCATCACTGACATCAGCACCACCATCAGCACCGTGCCGAACAGCGCCGGGAAAATGCCGCCGGCGGTATTCGAGGCGCGCGGGTTCTCACTCAGGAAAGCCCACCCGGCGCGCAGCGTGTGCATCAGCTTCTGCGGCAGGCTCATGGCATTCGGATACCAGGCGTTATGCACCTCATTCAGCGGCAGCGTGTGGATCTTCCCGGCCGCATCGCGCAGCAACAGGGCGTCACGCTGACGATCCTGGTTGATGCTTTCAAGCTCGGTGGTCAGGCGGTTGAACTGGTACTCCACCTCAATCCGCTCCGCGTGTAAGCGTGACACCGCCTGTGGGGTAAGCCGCCCGGTCATCGCCAGTTGCCGCTCCTCCAGCCGCAGCACCTCAAACCGGTGGTTGACCCGCGCCAGCGCATGGTGCTGCACATGCCGGGCGCGGTCTGCCAGCGCCCGGTTTTCCGGGATGCGGCGCAGCAGCTCGGCAGCCAGGTTGCGCGCTACCAGCGGCTGGCCGTTTTCCAGCATCCCGGCCAGCGTGCCGTACACCAGCCCGCTCTCCTCCCGGTCAATCACCAGCACCTCCGGCGGTGCGCGGCGGGCCAGCACATCGTTTTCCGCTACCAGCATAAATTCGCGCGCGCTGTCCGGCCCGGCGTTCAGGTCGCGGTTCGCGACCTTAATCAACAGCCGCGTCACGTTGGCGGGCGCGTCCGGCGGCAGCGGCACCCCCGCCTCGCGCAGCTGTTGCCGCGGCACGGTTGGGCGGGCATACAGTTCACCCAGCAACTGGCTCTGCCCGGCCAGCGGTGCGCGCAGCGTGAACTGGTAAACGGTCGCGGGCCAGAAACTGCGTACCCCCTGCCCGGCCAGCAGCAGGATAATCCCGGCCAGCGCCAGCACGCTCACGGCCACGGCGGCCGCCGTCAGCCAGATCCACGGGGTGCCCGTCCGCCGCCAGCCGATCATGCGCCCTCCTGATTCTGGCTGTAGCGCGTGCGCAGCCGCTGGCGGATAAGCTCCGCCAGCGTGTTCAGCACAAAGGTAAAGAGGAACAGCACCAGCGCCGTCAGCATCAGCACGCGGTAGTGCCCGCTGTCTGCCACTGCCTCCGGCAGCTCAATCGCGATATTGGCGGCCAGCGCGCGCAGCCCCTGGAACAGGCTGCCATCCATGATCGGCGTATTGCCGGTCGCCATCAGCACAATCATTGTTTCCCCTACTGCCCGGCCAAAACCAATCATCAGGGCGGAGAAAATCCCGGCCCCGGCAGCAGGCACAATCACCCGGCGCAAGGTCTGCCACGGGGTGGCCCCCAGCGCCAGCGAGCCCTGGCTCAGCAACGGCGGCACGCTGAACAGCGCATCCTCCGCCAGGGTGAAGATCACCGGCACCAGCGCAAAGCCCATCGCGACCCCGACCACCAGCGTATTGCGCGGCTGGTAACCCTCGCCCAACCACTGTGCCAGCGGCATCGTGAACAGGGCCTGCTCCAGCCAGGGGCTGACACGGCACACCAGCCAGACAATCCCGGCCAGCAGCGGCAGCAGGAAGAACACTTCGCGCCCGGCGGTACGCCAGCGCAGGCGCGCCGCCAGCAAACTGGCCGCCAGCGCCACCAGCGCCAGCAACCACGGCAGCAGCAGCACACCGAGCAGCATATGTTGCAACAGCGGGGCCAGCCAGATGCCGGCAATCAGGCCTATCACCACCGTGGGCAGTGCCCCCATCACCTCCAGCGCCGGTTTCACCAGCCGCCGCAGGCGTGGGGTCATAAACCAGGCGGTGTAGGCCGCGCCGCTCAGCGCCAGCGGCACCGCAAACAGCATCGCGCAGAGTGCCGCTTTCAGCGTCCCGGTGATCACCGGCATCAGGCTGAGTTTCGGCTGGTAACCCTCTGCGGCGGAGGTGCTCTGCCAGACATACGCCGGTTCGGGGTAGCCCTCATACCAGACTTTCTGCCACAACGTGCGCAGGCTGATGTCCGGGTAGGGGTTGGTGACGCAGAGCGTCAGCCAGCCCTGCGGCGTCTCGGCCAGCAGCCCGTCCCCCTGCGGGGAGAAGGCCATCCGGCGCACGTCGGGCAGCGGGCGGCTCAGCAGCGGTTCGGTACGCACCACGGCGTTCAGCGTCAGCGTGTTGTGCGCATCCAGCGCGGCAAACACCCGCCGCATCGGTTCTGCCGCCAGTTGTCTGACCTGTTGCGGGGGGAAATCACGGATGCGCGTCAGCCGCGGCCCCTGTGGCCCGTTGACGTCAAACCATTGCGAGAGCCGGCCCCCGGCGTTCACCAGCAGCGAGCCGCCGCCGCTGAGCAGCGTGACCGTGACCGGGCCGCGATCCGCCAGCGCCACGCTCTGGCGCAACTGGATGCCGCCGTTGTGCAGGGTGTAGATCTGCAACAGCGGGCCGGTTTGCAGGAACAGCAGGCGGCCGTTGGGCGTCAGGTTGAGGGAGTCAGGCACCGCGGCCAGCGGCAGGGTGAGATCGAGGCCGGACGGCAGATCACGCACCCGCAGGCGGCGATCGGCCGTCACGGCAGCCGCCCGCAGCGGCACGCCCTCCCCCATCACCAATGCCAGCCGCACCAGCGGCTCACCGGCATCATCGAGGGCCAGCGGCGTCCGGCCGTAAGGGAAAGCCCAGTGCGGGGGCTGGCCGGCCAGCGGCAGCACCGGCTGCACCAGCGTGACGCGGCCATCCGCGCCGCCGAGGCCATACACCGGCATCACGCCGCCGGTGTGGGCCAGCGCCGTGACGGCCGGGGCCAGCGACGTGGTGAGCGGCGTCACCGCCTGTGAGGTCGCAGCCAGCGGGATGTAGGCCCCCTGCCCTTGTGCATCCAGCCGGTAGCCCCACCGGTGATCCGGCAGCATCCCCATCGCCAGCGCCGGCGGGTCGGTATTGAAGCGCAGCGTGACCGGTTCACTCACAGAGGCCGGCCGGAACAGCGGCCAGATGCTGTAAAGCAGCCAGACAAAAATCAGCATCAGCGTTAACAGCACCAGCATACCGCAGCCGGTCACGCCGTAGCGTATCAGGCGGTCTGTCCTGGCACGGCGGCGATCTGAAGAAAGAGGTAGGTCACGTATCTGCACTGCCCATCCTGCATAAAAAAGTAAAAATAGCCTGACATTGCGGCGGGGCAACCTGCCCGCCAACCGTACGTCCGACCGGGCATCTTATGCCAGATTAATGATCAATGCATGACAATGTTAACCACTGAGAATGGTTGGACTTTGTTGTCATTATTTCGCAATAATGTTGTGAGAGACTCGCCACCCATTACAGGGGATGGGTCGTTGAGCGCTGTGTTCTGCACGATGACTCCCTCCTGGAATTTGTATGCCGGAAAGGCATTGCCCGTTCAGTGGCCTACGGGAAAAAAGCTTCAGGCTCAATGAATGGAGTGACAATGGGACAAGAAAAGCTATACACAGAAAAAGAGCTAAGTTGGTTATCTTTCAATGAAAGGGTATTGCAGGAAGCGGCTGACAAGTCAAATCCCCTCATTGAACGTATGCGTTTTCTGGGCATTTACTCAAATAACCTTGATGAGTTTTATAAAGTCCGTTTTGCTGAACTGAAACGACGGATTCTGATCAGCGAAGAACAAGGTTCAATGGGTGCCTCGCGACACCTGCTCAAACGCATCCAGGCCAAGGTGCTGAAAACCGAGCAGGAATTTGACAACCTGTATAATGATTTGCTGCTGGAGATGGCGCGTAATCAGATCTTCCTGATTAACGAACGCCAGCTGTCAGAGAACCAGCAAGCCTGGTTGCGCCACTACTTCAAGCACTCGCTGCGTCCGTATATCACGCCAATCCTGGTCGATCAGGACACCAATCTGGTGCAGTTCCTGAAAGACGACTACACCTATCTGGCGGTGGAAATTATCCGTGGCGAGCAGATCAACTACGCCTTGCTGGAGATCCCGTCCGACAAGGTACCGCGTTTTGTCGATTTGCCGCCGGAAGCCCCGCGCCGCCGCAAGCCGATGATCCTGCTGGACAATATCCTGCGTAACTGCCTGGATGACATCTTCAAAGGCTTCTTTGATTATGACGCGCTGAACGCCTACTCGATGAAAATGACGCGTGACGCCGAATATGATCTGGTCACCGAGATGGAATCAAGCCTGCTGGAACTGATGTCCTCCAGCCTCAAGCAGCGCCTGACGGCAGAACCGGTGCGCTTTGTTTACCAGCGCGACATGCCGGACGAGATGGTGGAGTTACTGCGCGAAAAACTCGGCATCTCCAACTATGACTCGGTTATCCCCGGCGGCCGCTACCATAACTTCAAAGATTTCATCGGTTTCCCGAACGTCGGCAAGGCCAACCTGGTCAACCGGCCGATGCCGCAGCTTCGCCACATCTGGTTCGACCGCTTCCGCAACGGCTTTGACGCCATCCGCGAACGCGATGTGCTGCTCTATTACCCGTACCACACCTTCGAGCATGTGCTGGAGCTGCTGCGCCAGGCGTCGTTTGACCCGAGCGTACTGGCGATCAAGATCAACATCTACCGCGTCGCCAAGGATTCGCGCATCATCGAATCGATGATCCACGCCGCGCACAATGGTAAAAAAGTCACGGTGGTGGTGGAGTTGCAGGCGCGCTTCGATGAAGAAGCCAATATCCACTGGGCCAAGCGGCTCACCGAAGCCGGTGTGCATGTGATTTTCTCGGCGCCGGGGCTGAAAATCCACGCCAAGCTGTTTTTGATCTCACGGCTGGAAAACGATGAAATCGTGCGTTATGCGCACATTGGAACCGGTAACTTCAACGAAAAAACCGCGCGCCTCTATACGGACTATTCGTTGCTGACCGCTGACGCGCGCATCACCAACGAAGTGCGCCGGGTATTCAACTTTATTGAGAACCCGTACCGCCCGGTGACCTTCGACCACCTGATGGTGTCACCGCAGAACTCACGCCGGATGCTTTATGCACTGATTGACCAGGAAATCGTCAATGCCCAGTCCGGCGGCACAGGCGGCATTATTCTGAAAGTGAACAACCTGGTCGATAAAGGCCTGATTGACCGGCTCTATGCCGCCTCCGGTGTCGGGGTGAAAATCCGCCTGCTGGTACGCGGGATGTGTTCACTGGTGCCGAACCTGCCGGGCATCAGCGACAATATCCAGGTCACCAGTATTGTCGACCGGTTCCTGGAGCATGACCGGGTCTATGTGTTTGAAAATAATGGCGATCAAAAAGTGTTCCTCTCCTCTGCCGACTGGATGACGCGCAACATCGATTTCCGTATTGAAGTGGCGGTCGGGCTGCTCGATCCGCGGTTGAAACAGCGGGTGCTGGATATTCTGGACATCTTGCTGAACGATACCGTCAAGGCACGTTATATTGATAAAGAGCTGAGTAACCGGTATGTTCCGCGCGGCAACCGCCGTAAGGTAAGGGCGCAGACTGCCATTTACCATTATCTAAAGACTCTGGAACAACCAGACAAACAGGCCTGAGACTATGCCGTTACAACACATTCCTTCTGCCAAACCCCAGGAGATTGCCGCCGTCGATCTGGGCTCGAACAGCTTCCATATGGTGATCGCCAGGGTGGTCAACGGGGCACTGCAGGTGCTCGGCCGCCTGAAACAGCGGGTGCACCTGGCTGACGGGCTGGACAGCCGCAACGTACTGAGTGAAGAAGCCATGCAACGCGGCCTGGCCTGTCTGGCGCTGTTTGCCGAACGGCTCCAGGGCTTCTCGCCGGACAATGTCACCATTGTCGGCACCCACACCCTGCGTGAGGCGGTCAATGCGGAAGAGTTCCTGCAACGTGCCGCCGAGGTGATCCCCTACCCGATTGAGATCATCTCCGGGCAGGAGGAAGCGCGCCTGATTTTCATGGGTGTCGAGCACACCCAGCCGGAAAAAGGGCGCAAGCTGGTGGTGGACATCGGCGGCGGCTCCACGGAGCTGGTGATCGGTGAAGATTTTGAGCCGTTGCTGGCAGAAAGCCGCCGGATGGGCTGTGTGAGCTTCGCCCAGATCTTCTTCCGGGACGGGGAAGTGAACCCGGCTAACTTCCGCCGCGCCCGCCTGGCGGCGGCGCAAAAGCTGGAGACACTGGCATGGCAGTACCGCATCCAGGGCTGGCAGTATGCGCTGGGGGCCTCCGGCTCCATCAAAGCGATTGTGGAAGTGCTGGTGGAGAGCGGCGAAAAAGATGGCCTGATCACCCCGGAGCGGCTGGAGTCGCTGGTGGCGCAGGTATTGAAGTTCAAAAACGTCAAATCCCTGAGCCTGCCGGGCCTCTCTGAGGATCGTAAAACGGTGTTTGTGCCGGGGCTGGCGATCCTGTGCGGCGTGTTTGATGCGCTGGCGCTGAAATCGCTGCGCCTGTCAGACGGCGCATTGCGTGAAGGGGTGCTGTATGAGATGGAAGGCCGCTTCCGTCATCAGGACATCCGCAGCCGCACCGCCCGCAGCCTGGCCGACCACTACAACATTGACCGTGAACAGGCGCGCCGCGTGCTGGACACCAGCGTCCACCTTTACAACCAGTGGCAGGCGCAGAACCCGAAGCTGGTGCATCCGCAACTGGAAGCGCTGCTGAAGTGGGCGGCGTTGCTGCATGAGGTGGGGCTGAGCATCAACCATACCGGTATGCATCGCCACTCCGCGTATATCCTGCAAAACACCAACCTGCCGGGCTTCAACCAGGAGCAGCAGATACTGCTGGCGGCGATGGTGCGGCTGCACCGCAAAGCGATCAAGCTGGAAGAGTTGCCGCGCCTGAACCTGTTCCGCAAAAAAGAGTACCTGCCGATGATTCAGCTGCTGCGCCTGGGCGCGTTGCTGAACAACCAGCGCCAGTCCACCACCACGCCGGAAACCCTGCGGCTGGAGACGGACGACAACCACTGGACGCTGACCTTCCCGGCCGGGTATCTCTCGCAGAATATGCTGGTGCAGCTCGACATTGAGCGCGAGCAGGAATACTGGCATGACGTGACCGGCTGGAAGCTGCACATTGCGGAAGAAGAGCCGGCTGACGGCGGCCCCGAGGCAGACGCGCCCGACGCCTGACCGCCACGGCAGCGCCTTTTCACGTTGTGGATTGGCTGCTGCCGCGCACTACCAGCGTCACCGGTAACTGCCGCTGCGGCGGCGGTTCTTCCGGCCCGGCCAGCAACATCTCTACCGCCTGCCGCCCCAGCGCGGCTTTGTCCACCGCCAGCGTGGTCAGCGACGGCACCACCTGCGCCGCCGCCTCAATATCATCAAACCCCACTATCGCCAGTTGCTCCGGCACCCGGATACCCGCCTCACGGCACACCCGCAGCGCAATCAGCGCCACCGCATCATTACAGGCAAACAGCGCGTCCGGGGGCACCGGCAGCGCCAGCAAGTGCCGCACCGCCTGCGCCAGCCCCTCTTCCGTCTCATCACCCGGCGGGGCCACCACCTCGAGTGCCGGATCGTTGAGGATTTGCGCCTCAAACAGCGCCTGCCGGTAACCCTTTTCCCGCTCGCGCAAACTGAAATGGGCCAGCGAGCGGGTCAGAAACGCGATGCGGCGGCGGCCGAGATCGATCAGGTGGCGGGTCGCCAGATAGCCGCCCTGCTGGTTGTCCGGGTTAATGGCGGCGAGGCCGGGCTGCCACAGGTCAGCCAGCACCACCGGTTTGCCGCTCGCCTTCAGCAGCGCCAGCCGTTCCGGCTCCAGGTATCCGGCACATAAAAAGGCGTCCGGCTCATGCAGCCGGATCGCTGCGGCCAGTGAATCCGCCGGGCTGGTCGCCAGCACGCTGAGCACAATGCCGCGTTCGCGGCAGGCACTCTCTGCGCCCAGCAGCACCGCCGAGTAAAACGGCAGGGCCAGCGCGATGTTGTGCTGGCGGTGCAGCACAAACAGCACACGTTTGATTGGGCTGTTTTGCAGGCGGCTGAAGTCATACCCCAGCCGGCGCGCCACCTCCACAATGCGCGTACGCGTGGCCTCTTTCAGCCCCGGCTGGCCTTTCAGCGCGCGTGACACCGCCCCGACGGACACCCCTGCCTGCTGTGCAATATCCCGGATTCTGACCGCCATACTTTCCCTTGTTCTGCTGCCTGCCCGCGCAGGCGAAGCGGCCATCGTAACTGTTTAATAAACAAAATGCGACATCCTGCCCTTTTTTGCCTGATTACTCCCCATTATGCGCAGCGATCACCCTTTTCACTGCTTTTTGTTTACTAAACAAAATGAGCGGCGTAGGCTCATCCCTACCATTTATCAGGGAGAGACCCTTATGCATCGATTAGGGCTGGATATCGGCGGCACAAAAACAGAAGCAGTCCTGTTTTCCGAACAGGGCGAGGTGCTGGAGAAACAGCGCCACGCCACGCAAAAAGCCACCTATGCAGAATTTCTTACCACGCTCAGCCGGCTGATCCTGGGGCTGCGTCAGCGCCACCACGCACCGTTTTCCATCGGCCTCTGTTTGCCCGGCAGCATGTCGCCCCTCACCGGGCTGGTTAAAAACTCCAATATCCTGGTGCTGAACGGGCAGCCGTTGCAGCGCGATCTCAGGGAACAGTTGCAGCAGCCGGTGGCGATCGCCAATGACGGCAACTGTTTTGCGCTCTCCGAAGCGGTGGACGGTGCCGGGCGTGACCATGAAATCGTCTTCGGCGTGACCCTCGGCACCGGCTGCGGCGGCGGCCTCAGCATCGGCAAGCGCATGATCACCGGCAACAACGGCAATGCCGCCGAATGCGGCCATAACCCGCTGCCCGGTTATACACCGGAACAGGATGGCCCGCCGGTCACCTGTTACTGCGGGCAGCAGAACTGCGTGGAGTCCTTTGTTTCCGGCACCGGCCTGTCACAGCGGTTTGCCGTGCAACAGGGCGAAACCCTGCCCGCTGCGGCGATTATTGAGCGGATGCGCCAGGGCGATCCGGCGGCCGTGGCGCAATTTGCCCTGTACCGTGACCAGCTGGCGCGCACGCTGGCCTCGGTGGTCAACCATCTGGACCCCGGTGCGATTGTGCTGGGCGGCGGGTTGTCCAATGTGCCGGAAATCTACCCCGGCCTGGAGGCGCTGACCGGCCGCTACACCTTCACCGATACCTTCACCACCCGCATCCTGCCTGCCCTCCACGGTGACAGCAGCGGCGTGCGCGGCGCCGCCTGGCTCGGCACGCGCTGCCCGTAGGCTCGGCACGCGCTGCCCGTAGGCTCGGCACGCGCTGCCCGTAGGCTCGGCACGCGCTGCCCGTAGGCCCGGCACGCGCTGCCCGTAGGCCCGGCACGCGCTGCCCGTAGGCCCGGCACGCGCTGCCTTTAGGCCCGTACACGCTGCCTTTAGGCCCGGCGTCCGTTGCCGGGCCGCTGTTATCGTTGTGCCTGTTGACCGGGATCATGGCAGGCACACTTCGGCGTCTGTTTTCACCCGCTGTTGAGGTGCGATTTAGGCGGATCGCCTATCTTAGGGGCGTACCGCCTGCGACTGTTTATTTTTTATACTGGACAGGCGTTTTAAAAAGCTTTTACACTTTCAAATGAAATCAACCCATTACCGGAACCCGCCGCACACGGTGCGGTTTCTGCTCTGGAGAACCGTATGCGCCGGCGCACAAACGTCCGCATGACTAAAATCGTTCTGGCCATCAGCTTTATCTTCCTGCTGGGGCGCATGATCTACGCCGGGATCGGCGCGGTCACCCACCATCAGGAGAAGCGGCTGATCCCACTGGATCACACCACCACCCAAACGATCCCCCCGCGCGACCCGCCACCCGCTTCGCACTGAGCCGCAGCGCACCCCGCTGCCATGTTCTACCCTTGATCACAGCCCGGTAAGGGGATACCGCGCCGGTTAGCGCTTGATTGCACTGTTGCATATAAAAGGGAACCCGATGTCTGCCGCCAATCACAACACCAAAAAACTTGCGGAAACCCGCAGCCGCATTCTGGCGCTGCTGCAAAATAATGATGAACTGGTCGAGGATTTGCTGGAGGAGCGCGCGCCCGATGCGCCGCCCAGCCCACCCGAGCTGCTCGACCAGACGGCCGAACTCCAGCTGCTGCTGCGCAGCCTGCACGCCGCCGACCTGGCGGATCTGCTGGAAGGGCTGCCGCGCGATGAACGCCTGGCACTCTGGGGGCTGGTGGGCAATACCGTCCGCGGCCAGGTGCTGGTCGAGGCCAGTGAAACCGTCTGGGACAGCCTGATCGAAGAGATGAGCGACCGCGACCTGCTGCGGGCGATCGCCACGCTGGATATTGACGAACAGGTCTACCTGGCTGAATACCTGCCGCGTAACCTCACCGGGCGGGTGCTCACCTCGCTGGAGCCGGAACAGCGCGCCCAGGTGCGCGAAGTGATGAAGTTTGACCGCGACACCGTGGGCCGCATCATGGATTTTGAACTGGTCACCGTGCGCCCCAGGGTGACGCTGGCCACCGTGCAGCGTTACCTGCGCAAACGCGGGCGTGTGCCGGACTCCACCGACAAAATCTTCGTCACGGACCGGCGCAATACCCTGCTCGGCGAACTGCCGCTGACCGCCATCCTGCTCCACCCGCCGAAAATGACCGTGGCGGAGCTGATGGACCGTGACCCGACCACCTTCACACCGGACGAAAAAGCAGAAGATGCCGCCGGGGCGTTTGAGCGCTATAACCTGATCACCGCCCCGGTGGTGGATGCGCGCGGCAAACTGATGGGCCGCCTGACGGTGGAGGAGATCCTCGATGTGGTCAACGAGGAGAGTGACAACAACCTGCGGCGGATGGGCGGCCTCAGCCAGGAGGAGGATCTCTTCTCACCGGTAGGCAAAGCCGTGCGTAACCGCTGGGCGTGGCTGGCGATCAACCTCTGCACGGCGTTTGTCGCCTCCAGGGTCATCGGCCTGTTTGAGCACACCATTTCCGAACTGGTGGCGCTGGCCGCGCTGATGCCGATCGTCGCCGGGATCGGCGGCAACACCGGCAACCAGACCATCACCATGATTGTGCGCGCGCTGGCGCTGCACCAGCTCCAGAGCGGCAGCGTCTCCTTCCTGATGCTGCGTGAACTCGGGGTTGCGCTGATCAACGGGCTGGTGTGGGGCGGGCTGATGGGCATCGTCACCTGGCTGCTTTACCATGACTGGCAGATGGGCGCAGTCATGACGCTGGCGATGGTGCTGAACCTGCTGGTGGCCGCGTTGATGGGCGTGCTTATCCCAACCACGATGGTGCGCTTCGGCCGCGATCCGGCGGTCGGCTCCAGCGTGATGATTACCGCCATCACCGACACCGGCGGCTTTTTCATCTTCCTCGGGCTTGCCACGCTTTTCCTGCTGTAACACGCAGGTGGCCCACGCCGCGAAATACCCCCCTTATGCCGGGCTGATACACCGATTGGCCCGGCAGTTCTGCGCTAAAATAGGGAAAGAACGCGCCTTTACCGCCGGAATACGGCGTGCCGGGCGCGTCTCTGCATAAAAAGAATGTGACCACTATGATTACTTTGATAAATTATTTCACAGTATAAGGCATCACCCACCGGGCGTGGATGCCTGCCCCGCACACTGCGGCTTCCGGGTCTGCTGCGTCCGGCGGCGACGATAAAAAAGGCCCTGATGTGGAAAGCAACCTGAAGATGGCAGCGATACAACAGCAACGCCCCGGCTGGCGCACCCTGGGCGGCGTTATCCTGCTGGTCTTTTTACTGGCGCTGTTTTGCCTGCGCTTTACCCTGGTCGACGGGCTTATCGTGTCGCTCTGGCTGCCGACTGCGCTGATGATTGCCCTGCTCTACCGCTTCCCGCACCGTACCTGGCCGGCACTGCTGCTGGGGTCTGCCGCTGCGATGGCCGGGGCCAACCTGCTTTGCGGGGTGCCGCCCGGCTTTTTCCTGCCGCTGACGTTGATCAACATGGCAGAATCGGTGCTGGCGGCCACCCTGTTGCGCCGCCTGTTGCCGGCCGATGACCCGCTGGCCAACGTCAAGAGCTGGATTACCTTTGTGCTGGCCGCCGTGGTGTTTACCCCGATGGTCAGCGCCTTCGTGATGCTGATCCCGCACCTCAACACGCCCGATCTGCTGCCGAACCGCTTTCGCATCTGGTTCATTTCGGAGGCGCTCGGCATCCTGACCGTAACGCCTCTCGGGCTGCTCTGCCACCGTGCGTCGCTACAGCGGTTGCTGCATTCGCCGCGCCTGCCGGAGATGCTGTTGCTGCTGGCCGGCACGCTGGGGGGCAGTTGCCTGGCGCTGTTCTGGCTGCCCTACCCGTTCGCTTTTATCTCGCTGCTGCTGCTGACCGCCTCCATCCGCCTGCACCGGCTGGAAGCGCAGCTGATCTTCTTCGCGCTGACGGTGATGGTGTCGCTGCTGATTGCCGGGGGGCAGATGAGCCACATCCGTTATCCCGCCTACTCGCCGCTGCTCAACTATGTGCCGCTGCTGCTGATCCTGCTGCCGGCCAACGCCATGACCATTGTGATGCACGGGCTGAAAGTTGAACGCGCGCACATTGTGGAAAGCGAAAACCGCTTCCGCAATGCGATGGAGTATTCCGCCATCGGCATGGCGCTGGTGTCACCGCAGGGGCATTGGTTGCAGGTCAATCAGGCGCTGTGCACGCTGCTGGGTTACAGCGCGGACGCCCTGAAAAAGATGACGTTCCAGGACATCACCCACCCGGATGATCTCGGCTCCGATCTCCAGCAGTTACAGGCGCTGCTGGACGGCACAATCCAGAGTTACAGCATGGAGAAACGCTACCGCCGCCATGACGGCGAGATGGTGTGGGCCTTGCTGGCAGTGTCGCTGGTACGGGATGAGCAGCAGCACCCGCTCTATTTTATCTCGCAGATTGAGGACATCAGCAGCCTGAAGCAGACGGAACAGGCCAATAACCAGCTGACCGAGGCACTGCACGAAGAGAAAGAGCGGCTGCACATCACCCTCGACGCCATCAACGAGGCGGTGATCTGCACCAACCGCGCCAAGGCGATTACCTTTATGAACCCGGTTGCGGAGCGGATGACCGGCTGGCGGGCGGAACAGGCGATGGGGCAGCACATTGACGAAGTGGTGCACCTGACGCGCGGCCTGGAGGGCCCGCGGGTGGCCAACCTGCTGCCGTTTGACGCCAACGAGGGGCTGAACAGCGCCATTGAACAGGCGCTGGTGCTCAGCAACAACAAAGGCGAATCGTTTGAGATCCAGCGGGCGGTGTCGCCCTTGAGGACGCTGGATCAGGAGCTGCTCGGCATGGTGCTGGTGTTGCAGGACGTCAGCAAATCCCGCGAGCTGATGCGCAAGCTGAGCTACAACGCCTCCCACGATGCGCTCACCGGCCTGCCCAACCGCACCAGCTTTGAGCGCGATCTGCATCAGGCGCTGATGCTCACGGCCAACGAGGGGCAGCAGCACGGGCTGGCGTTTTTGGATCTCGACCGTTTCAAAGCGGTGAACGATACCGCCGGCCATGCCGCCGGTGATGAACTGCTGCGCCAGATAAGCCAGCTGATGCAGGAGAGCCTGCGCAACAGTGACCGGCTGGCGCGGCTGGGCGGCGACGAGTTCGCCATCCTGATGTTTGACTGCGCGCTGGAACCGGCGCATGAGCGGGTACGGGTGCTGGTACAGAAAATCAACGGCTTCCGCTTCTACTGGGAGCAGAAGATCTACCGCATCGGGGCCAGCGCCGGGGTGACGCTGATTGCCGATCCACAGCTGACCGCCGGGGAGCTGATGTCACAGGCGGACGTGGCCTGTTACGCCGCCAAACACAGCGGGCGCGGGCAGGTGGTGGTGTATCAGGCGCGCCAGACGCGGCTGCTGGAGAAAGACAGCGTGCTGCTTAGCCCGGCGCAGATTGCACGCATCCTGGAAGATAACCAGCTGACGCTGTCGGCGCGGGCCGCGGCCCCGCCCAAAACGCCGCTCTCCACCTGTTTCTACCAGCTCTCGGTGGAGGTGGCGACAGCCGAGGAGACCGGGGCCACCAATGAGGCGTTCCACGCCACCGTGGCGCTGCTGGGCATGGAGGCCAACGTGGATGCCTGGCTGGTGCGGCGGGTGCTGCTGGCCTATGGGCCGGAGATTGCGCGCAAAGGGCTGGCGGTGTCACTGACGCTGAGCGAAAGCGGGCTGACCAGCCCGGCCCTGCACGCAGCGCTGTTCAGCGCCCTGCGCCAGACGGTGATCCCACCGGCCCTGCTGCTGTTCCGGCTGGACGAAAGCGTGCTGCTGCAACACCTGCCGGCGGCGGAAACCCTGCTGAAAACCCTGAAACAGCAAGGGTGCGGCATCATCATCGGCCATGCGGGCCACCAGCTGGCGGCGCTGAGCGATCTGCCGTCCGGGCTGGCGGACTACCTGCAACTCGACCCGAAATTTGTGACCCAGGTACATTGCAACCAGATGGACGAGATCCTGGTGAATATCGTGCACGGCACCGCCCACCGGTTACAGGCACAGACGATCGCCGGGCCGGTAGACCTGCCCGCCACCCACCAGAAACTGACGGAGATGGGCATCGACCTGATCGAGGGTGACGTGGTTGCCGCGCCGCAGCCGCTGGAAGGGCTGCTCAGCAGCGGTTATTTCGCCATGCGCTAGCGGCCCCCGGCCCTGCGCCGTCCGCACGTCAGGCGCTGCCGTCCGGCACCCAGTCGGAGGCGAGCCACAAATGCAGCGTGGCGTAGGAGCGGAACGGCTGCCAGCGCGCCGCATAACGCGCAATCTGCCCCGGTGTCATGCCGGGGAAACGCTGCTTGATCAGGTAATCGCTGGTCAAAAACACATCCCGCGCCGCCCAGGCGCGCATCCCGATATAGCTGGCCGTCCAGGGGCCGATGCCCGGCTGCGCCAGCAACTGCCGCATCCCCTGTTCCGCATCCGGCACCGCATCCACGTCGAGTTCCCCGTCGGCCACCGCCCGCGACAGCGCAATCAGACAGGCCGAACGCCGCGCCTGCACGCCAATTGACCGCAGGTCATCTACCGTCAGGCGGGCGATCGCCGCCGGTTGCGGAAACAGCACGCTGAGCCGGTCGTGCGGCATTGCCAGTGGGGTGCCCCAGCGCGCCGCCAGCCGCTCGGTCAGCGTGGCAGCCATCTTCACGCTCACCAGCTGGCCGAGGATGCCGCGCACCGTCTGCTCGTAACCGTGCACCGACCCGGCGATCCGCAGCCCCGGCCGGTCAGCCGCCAGCGGCCCCAGCACGGCGGCGATCGCCTGAGGGTCAGCATCCAGATCCCACTGCCGCCGCACGCGCCGCACCACCTCCGCCCGCTGCGGATGGAGTGACGGCGAAATGTGCAGCGCCAGCGCCGCCTCACCCGGCACCGGGGCGATGCGGTAACAGCCGGGCACGCCGCCGACCACCAGCGTGCGCTGGTAATGGTGCGCGTCCCCCGCTTCCACCCCGGCAATGGCACGCGTTTGCAGGAAGCCGTGCACCAGCGCCCAGTCGTAAGGCGGCGTGTAGGGTAACAGGCTAACGTCGGGATGCCACAGGGCAGAATCGGTCACGGGTGAACTCCTTTCAGCGCAAAACCTCTAGTTAAGCTGCCCGGCCCCGATCCTGTCAATTGCGCGGCGCCCACAAAAAAGGGCACCCGGAGGTGCCCTGCAACGCGGTCAGCGGTTACTCGAAACTGTAGGCCAGCGTCAGGCCGCCGCCCCAGTTACGGCCGGGGGCCGGTTCGTAGTAGCGGCCGTTGCCCTCGTTGACGATCACCGAGCCGACATACCGGCGGTCGAACAGGTTATCCACCCGGCCAAACACATCCAGCAACCAGTTGCCGTGGCGGAATTTGTAGCCGGTGTTCAGCGCGGTCACGGCGTAGGACGGTGCCTGTTCGCTGTTTTCATCATTGACCTGGATATCGCTCATGTAGCGGATTTCACCGCCCGCGTACCAGCCCTCGTCCGGTACCCAGCCGAGCGACGCATAACCCATATTCCGCGCGATGCCCGGCAGGCGGTGGCCGGCGGTGCCGCTACAGACGCCTTCGCTGCACTGGTCATCGCGGTAGGTGGCGTCCAGCAGCGTCCAGGCCATGTTGAGCCGCCACGCCTCGCCGAATTGCTGGTCCAGCGCCAGCTCCACGCCGCGGCGGCGGGTTTTCCCGGCGTTGGTGTAGCTGGTGCGGCCATTGCTGCTCTCGGCCACCACAATTTCGTTGCTGGTGTTAGTTTCAAACAGCGCGGTGGTGAACAGGCCGTTGCCGACGCGCAGTTTGCTGCCCAGCTCCACGCTGTCGCTGGTGGCCGGTTGCAGCGCAAAGTTCAGCCCTGCCAGCCCGTTGCTGCGGTAGGAGAGCTCATTGATGGTCGGCGTCTCCACGCCGCGCCCGGCGGAGGCGTAAAGGTTCCAGCCCTCATTCACCGCGTACTTCAGCGAGCCGACCGGCAGCCAGCGGTGGTAGTTGGCGTCGCCGCTGTCATCACCGTTGCCTGCCGTGATGTAGTGATCATTGGAATCGAAGTTAACGGTGGTGTAGCGCACCCCGGCGTCCAGCGTCCATTTCGGCGTCAGTTGCCAGGAGGTTTGCAGGTACGGGTCGAGGTTCCACATCAGGTTGCGCTCATTGCGGCGCAGGTTGCCCATGTTGCCCAGCTCGGCCACCCCGTTGTTCAGCGTGAAGTTTTCATACCCTTTGCGCTGCTCACTCATGGTTTCATAGTCAAGCCCGGTGGTCAGCGTGACCGGCACGCCCAGCTCGCCGCGGTGCGTCCAGCGGGTGTCGATGCCGTGGTAGTGGCGCGTCAGGCCGATCACCCCGCCCGGCTGCTGCGGGTTGGCCTGGGTGCTGACCGGGATCGACTGGTACTGCGTGGTTTCCCGCTGCCCGGCATAAGCCATGATGCTCAGGTCATCCTTCTCGCTCAGCTCGCGCTGGTAGCGCAGCCCGGCCTGGGTCTGGGTGGTGGTTTTGTGGGTATTGAACTGCTCTGCGCGCGTCGCCTGGCGCGGGTTGTCATGCCACTGGGCATTGGTCAGGCCGCCGGGATCGTCGGCGTCGATGTCCACGCTGTTGAAAATCAGCGTCAGGGTGCTGACATCATCAATGCGCACGCCGAGTTTGGCGTTGCCGAGGTTTTTTTGCGCGCCGCTGTGGTCACGGTAGCCGTGGGTGGTAAACCGGGTGGCGGAGACGGCGTAGTTGACGTCCCCGGCCTGGGTGCCGTCGCCGGTGGCCCCGGTGGCTTTTACGCCGTAGCGCCAGCTGCCGTAACTGCCGTAGTACATGCCCGCTTCCAGCGTCGTGGGCTGGCTGCCGGTGACGGTATCCACATTCACCACCCCGCCGGACGCGTTGCCGTAGAGTGCCGAATAGGGGCCGCGCAGCACTTCTACCCGGTCAACCGAGTTGAGGTCAATGTTGGAGGTGTAGCCCTGCCCGTCGGGCATGGTGGCCGGGATGCCGTCAACGTAGATGCGCACGCCGCGCACGCCGTACATCGAACGTGCGCCGAAACCGCGCACCGAGAGCTGCAAATCCTGCGCATAGTTCTGCCGGTTTTGCACCTGCAGGCCGGGCACCGCGCCCAGGCTCTCGGAGAGGTTGATTTCCGGTTTCGCCCGGCGGAACTCCTCCCCGTTCACCACGCTGACGGCGGCCGGGGAATCGAGTTCTGACAGTCCGGCCGGGGCCGGGGTGGCGGTGACCACCATCGTTTGTTCATCGGTGTCCGCCGCCTGGGCGGTGGGGGGCAGCCACGGCAGCAACGCCGGGATCATCAGTGAGCAGGCAGAACGTACAGTACGTGGTGTTTTCATAAGGTATCGCGCCAAAAATGAAAAAGAGAAATGAACCAAAAGGAACAGCCGCCGCATAGCGTAGTCCATCCCAGGCACCGCATGACTTTCTTGTGGCATAACGTTAAGACGCGGTTGATAAAACAGCCGGCGGGGGCGGTATCAGGAGTATAGGAGCTGAGTAAAATAACCGCGGTTAATTTCACCCCATCAACGCGGGGCGGCGGGTTTGGCTTGCCCGATGCGCCGCTCTCCGGTAAAGTCGCGCCCTTTTATTTGGCATGGGGGTAAGAGATGTTTATCGGTTTTGACTATGGCACGGCAAACTGTTCAGTGGCGGTAATGCGCGAGGGCGACGCCGTGTTGCTGCCGCTGGAGAATGAGACACCCTACCTGCCCTCCATGCTGGCCGCCCCGACGCGCGAGGCAGTCAGTGAGTGCTTACATCGTCACTGGCAGGTTCCGACCGGCAGTGATGAGAACCAGCAATTGCTGCGCCGCGCCATCAACCTCAACCGTGAAGAAGACATCCCGGTCAACGCGGACAGCGTGCTGTTCGGGCTGGCGGCGCTGGGGCACTACGTGGAAGACCCGGAAGAGGTTTACTTCGTTAAATCGCCGAAATCCTTTTTGGGTGCCAATGGGCTGAAGCCGCAGCAGATCGCGCTGTTTGAGGATCTGGTGTGCGCCATGATGTTCCACATCAAGCGCCAGGCGGAGAACACCCTGCAACAGCCGATTACGCAGACGGTGATTGGCCGCCCGGTCAACTTCCAGGGCACCGGCGGTGACGAGGCGAACCAGCAGGCGCAGGGCATCCTGCACCGGGCAGCGGCCCGTGCCGGTTTCCGGGACATTGAATTCCAGTTTGAGCCGGTGGCGGCGGGGCTGGATTTCGAGGCAACACTGACACAAGAGAAGACGGTGCTGGTGGTGGACATCGGCGGCGGTACCACCGACTGTTCGGTGCTGCTGATGGGGCCGGCCTGGCGCAACCAGGCCGATCGCCAGCAGAGTTTGCTGGGCCACAGCGGCTGCCGCGTAGGCGGGAACGATCTGGACATTATGCTGGCTTTCCGCCAGTTGATGCCGCTGTGCGGCCTCGGCAGTGAAACCACCAAAGGGCTGGGCATCCCGGCGCTGCCGTTCTGGAACGCGGTGGCGACCAACGATGTCCCGGCGCAGAGTGATTTTTACAGCGTGGCCAACGGCCGTCTGCTGCGTGACCTGATCCGTGACGCCGCCGACCCGGCGCGCGTGCAGCGTTTACTGAAGGTGTACCAGCAGCGCCTGAGCTACCGGCTGGTGCGCGCGGCGGAAGAGAGCAAAATCGCCCTCTCCCACGATGCTGAGATCCGCACCGCGCTGGACTTCGTGGAAGCCTCCCTGAGCGAGCGCATCACCCAGCAGCAGTTAGGCGAGGCGATAAGCCAGCCGCTGGCGCGCATTCAGGAGCAGGTGACGGTGGCGCTGGAAGGCAGCGCCGTCACGCCGGACGTCATCTACCTCACCGGCGGCAGCGCCCGTTCCCCGCTGCTGCGCGCCGCGTTGCAGGCGCAGTTACCCGGCATCCCGCTGGTCGGCGGCAACGATTTCGGCTCTGTCACCGCCGGTCTCGCCCGCTGGGCAGAGGTGCTTTACCGGTAAAAGAAAATCCGCCCCTACTCTTTCCTTACATACTCAAAGATTTGCAGTCTGGTGGGGGCGTAAAAATCATTGCCGAGTGGAGCCGCAGGGCCGGGTGAGCGGGCAGGACGCCCGCGAAAGTCGCAGCCACGCCGGGAGCGTGTCTGCGGCGGCCCGAACAGCCCGGAGGCGCAATGAGGGGAGCCGCGAGAGCGGCCAATGATTCAGCCGGGGCACCCAAGGCGCGGGGATGCAAGGGGCGAGCGCCTACGCGCCCCTTGCGCGGTGGCGGCAGCGGGGCTGCAGAAAGATGCTGGCTGTATGCCAACGCAACCTTCTCCGATCTGCATATAGCACACTATAAATGCCTGCGCCTATTCAGGCGCTAGTAGGCACTCGCCTGATCTAATGCCTGAATATCCTCTGCGTCCAGCGCCAGCCTCGCTGCCCCGGCCAAATCCTCCAGTTGCGCCAGCGATGTCGCGCTGACAATTGGCGCGGTCACGCTCGGCCGGGCAATCAGCCACGCCAGCGATACCTGCGTCGGGCTGACGCGGTGCTTCTCCGCCACCTGATCCAGCGCGGTCAAAATCTTCCGGCCGCGTTCGTTGAGGTAGCTTTTCACCACACCCTCACCGCGCGCACTTTTCCCGGCATCCTCCGGGCGGCGGTATTTCCCGGACAAAAAGCCGCTGGCCAGCGAATAGTAACCGATGACCCCAAGCTGGTTCGCCTGCGCCACCTGCTCCAGCCCGCTCTCGTAACCCTGGCGGTCATAGAGGTTGTATTCCGGTTGCAGTGTCTCATAGCGGGCGATGCCCTGCTGCTCACTCACCTTCAGCGCTTCGGCCAGCCGCTCTGCACTGTAGTTGGACGCGCCGATGGCCCGTACCTTGCCCTCTTTAATCAGCGCGTCGAACGTCGCCAGCGTCTCGGCAAGCGGCGTGTCCTGATCGTCATCATGGGATTGGTAAAGATCCACATAATCGGTTTGCAGGCGTGTCAGTGACGCCTCAATCGCCTCGCGGATGTAGCGCGGGGAGAGGCCGGATTTGCCCTCACCCATCGGTTTCCCCACTTTGGTCGCCAGCACGATCTGCTCACGTTTGCCGCTTTTCTTCAGCCAGTTGCCGATGATGGTTTCCGATTCGCCGCCGTGGTTGCCCGGCGCCCAGTGGGAGTACACATCCGCAGTGTCGATGAAATTCAGCTGATGGTCGAGTAACGCATCCAGGATGCTGAACGAGGCGTTCTGATCAATCGTCCAGCCAAAAACATTGCCGCCAAACGTCAGAGAGGGAACCTGAATCCCGGAACGGCCCAGTGTGCGCTGTGTCATGCTGATCTCCTTAGTGAGGTTATGATTAACAGCAAAATTATTGCACACGAAATGAAGTAGCACAGGAACGATATCGCCTGAGGTTATAACCGCTTTCACTTTCGCCACCGCCTGATACGCCCTGACACGCCCTGACATGGACTTCATATTTCCTTCATTTTTTCTGATGCCCGGAGTCGCTACACTGCTACCCTATTGGCGCAATTGGCCTGACGTTGCTATCCCCTGAATCGGTTCGCCTGGACTCTGAACAACGGAGATTATGTTCACTCCTATGAATGCTTCCCAAAAACGACGTATTCCCCTGCGCCGCCTGCTGGTCTGGCTGGTGGTGTTACTGGCGGCGTTTGCTGCCTGGCATTTTTTTATCGCTGAACCGCCTGCCGATCAGAACGCGACAAACCGGCCGCAGGGCCGCGGCGGCCGCCATCAGGCCGCGCCGCCGCCGGTGCAGGCCGCCCTCGCTACCACCCAGAGCGTGCCGCACTACCTCACCGGGCTGGGCACCGTGACCGCCGCCAATACCGTGACGGTGAAAAGCCGGGTGGACGGCGAGTTGATGGCGCTGCACTTCACCGAAGGGCAGCAGGTCAAGGCCGGGCAACTGCTGGCAGAAATTGACCCGCGCCCCTATCAGGTGGCGCTGACGCAGGCCGAGGGGCAACTGGCGAAAGATCAGGCGACGCTGGCCAATGCCCGGCAAGACCTGGCGCGTTACCAGAAACTCGGCAAAACCAACCTGATCTCCCAGCAGGAGCTGGATGCCCAGCAGTCGCTGGTGCGGGAGAGCGAAGGCAGCGTCAAAGCTGACCAGGGCGCGGTAGCCAGCGCCCGGCTCCAGCTGGACTACAGCCGCATCACTGCGCCGATTGATGGCCGCGTCGGGCTGAAACAGGTCGACATCGGCAACTATATTACCAGCGGCGACACCACCGGGCTGGTGATCCTGACCCAGACCCGCCCGATTGATGTGGTGTTCACCCTGCCGGAAGACACCATCCCGACCCTGCTGCGGGCGCAGCAATCGGGCCGCCCGGTGCCGGTCGAGGCGTGGGATCGCACCAATACCGTGAAAGTGGCGGAAGGCGCGCTGCTGAGCCTCGATAACCAGATTGATGCCACCACCGGCACCATCAAAATCAAGGCGCGCTTCAGCAATGATGACGGCATGCTGTTCCCCAACCAGTTCGTGAATGCGCGGGTGAAGGTGAACACCGTGGCCGATGCCGTGGTGGTGCCGGCCGCCGCCATCCAGATGGGCAATGACGGCAACTACGTCTGGGTGCTGGACGCCCAGAACCAGGTGAGCAAGCACATCGTCACGCTGGGCACCCAGGACAGCCACCAGGTGGTGATCGCCGCCGGGTTGAGCGCCGGGGCGCGGGTGGTGACAGACGGCCTCGACCGCCTGAAAGAGGGGCTGAAAGTCGAGGTGCTGAGCAACGATGAGGCCGCGCCCCACGCCGCGGCACCGGCTGACGCTGCACCAACGGGCCGCCGGCACCCGCGTGACCCAGCGGCCGCCGGGGGGCATTCCTGATGCAGGTGATGCCCCCGGACCATACCGGCGGCCCGTCCCGCCAGTTTATCCTGCGCCCGGTCGCCACCACCTTGCTGATGGTGGCGATCCTGCTGGCCGGGATTATCGGCTACCGCGCCCTGCCGGTGTCGGCGCTGCCGCAGGTGGACTACCCCACCATGCAGGTGGTGACGCTCTACCCCGGTGCCAGCCCGGACGTCACCACCTCGGCGGTGACTGCGCCGCTGGAGCACCAGTTCGGCCAGATGTCCGGCCTGAAAACCATGTCATCGCAAAGCTCAGGCGGCGCGTCGGTGATTACCCTCCAGTTCCAACTGACGCTGCCGCTGGACGTGGCGGAACAGGAGGTGCAGGCCGCGATTAACGCCGCCACCAACCTGCTGCCGGACGATCTCCCCTATCCGCCGATCTACAGCAAAGTGAACCCGGCTGACCCGCCGATCATGACGCTGGCGCTGACGTCCGATGCCCTGCCGATGACGCAGGTCGAGGACATGGCCGAAACCCGCGTGGCGCAGAAGATGTCGCAGGTCAGCGGCGTCGGGCTGGTAACCCTCTCCGGCGGCCAGCGCCCGGCCGTGCGGGTGGAGATGAATGCCGCTGCCGTGGCAGCGCGCGGGCTGGACAGCGAAGTCATCCGCACCGCCATCAGCAACGCCAACGTCAACTCCGCCAAAGGCAGCCTGGACGGCCCGGCGCGCTCGGTGACGCTGGCCGCCAATGACCAGATGAAATCCGCTGAGGATTACCGCCAACTGATCGTCGCCTACCAGAACGGCGCGCCGGTGCGGCTCGGCGAGGTAGCGACGATTCACCAGGGCGCGGAAAACAGCAAACTGGCCGCCTGGTCCGGCACCAAACCGGCGATTGTGCTGAATGTGCAGCGCCAGCCGGGGGCCAACGTGCTGACCACAGCGGACAGCATCCGCGCGCTGCTGCCGTCACTGCGCGCCGGCCTGCCCGCCTCGGTGGAGGTGACGCTGGTCACCGACCGCACCACGGCGATCCGCGCCTCGGTCAGTGATGTGCAGTTTGAATTGCTGCTGTCGATCGCGCTGGTGGTGATGGTGATTTACCTGTTCCTGCGCAACGCCGCCGCCACGCTTATCCCCAGCATTGCGGTGCCGCTGTCACTGATCGGCACGTTTGCCGCGATGTATTTCCTCGGCTTTTCGATCAACAACCTGACGCTGATGGCGCTGACCATCGCCACCGGCTTTGTGGTGGATGACGCGATCGTGGTGATTGAGAACATCTCGCGCTACATCGAACGCGGCGACCCGCCGCTCACGGCGGCGCTGAAAGGGGCGGGCGAGATCGGGTTCACCATTATCTCTCTGACTTTCTCACTGATTGCGGTGCTGATCCCGCTGCTGTTTATGGGCGACATCGTCGGGCGGTTGTTCCGCGAATTTGCGGTAACGCTGGCGGTGGCGATCCTGATTTCGGCGGTGGTGTCCCTGACGCTGACGCCGATGATGTGCGCGCGGATGCTGAGCCACGAGGCGCTGCGCAAGCAGAACCGTTTCTCACGCGCCAGCGAACGCTTTTTTGACCGGGTGATTGCAGGCTACGGCCGGATGCTGAAGGTGGTGCTCGGCCACCCGTGGCTGACGCTGGGCGTGGCGATCTCTACCCTGCTGCTGACCGCCCTGCTCTACCTGCTGATCCCCAAAGGCTTTTTCCCGGTGCAGGACAACGGCCTGATCCAGGGCACGCTGGAAGCGCCGCAGTCGGTCTCGTTCAGCAACATGGCCACGCGCCAGCAACAGGTCGCGGCGATCCTGCTGCGTGACCCGGCCGTCGCCGGGCTGACCTCGTTTGTCGGCGTGGACGGCACCAACGCCACGCTGAACACCGGCCGGTTGCAGATCACCCTGAAACCGCTGGAGGCGCGTGATGACCGGGTAGACACCATTATCCCGCGCCTGCAACAGGCGGTGGCGGGCGTGCCGGGTGTGCGGCTCTACCTGCAACCGGTGCAGGATCTCACCATCGATACGCAGGTCAACCGTACCCAGTACCAGTTCACCTTGCAGGCGATGTCGCTGGAATCCCTGAGCGAATGGGTGCCGCAACTGTTGGAAAAACTGGAACAGGCCCCCGAACTCCAGGAAGTGAGCAGCGACTGGCAGGACAAGGGGCCGGTGGCGTACGTCAACATCGACCGCGACAGCGCCAGCCGCCTCGGCATCAGCATGGCGGACATCGACAACGCGCTCTACAACGCCTTCGGCCAGCGGCTGGTTTCCACCATCTACACCCAGGCGAACCAGTACCGGGTGGTGCTGGGGCAGGACACCACCCACACGCCGGGGCTGGCGGCGCTGGGTGAGATCTGGCTCAACGGCAGTGACGGCAACCGCGTGCCGCTCAGCAGCATCGCACGGGTTGAGCAGCGTTTCGGGCCGCTGTCTGTCAACCATCAGGACCAGTTGCCGTCGGCGATGATCTCCTTCAACGTCAGCCCCGGCTATGCGCTGGGTGATGCGGTGCAGGCGGTGACGCAGGCAGAGCAGCAGCTCAACCTGCCCGAGGACATCACCACCCGCTTCCAGGGGGCGACGCTGGCGTTCCAGGCGGCCCTCGGCAGCACGCTGTGGCTGATTCTGGCGGCGGTGGTGACGATGTACATCGTGCTCGGCGTACTCTATGAGAGCTTTATCCACCCGGTGACCATCCTCTCCACGCTGCCGACTGCCGGGGTCGGCGCGTTGCTGGCGCTGATGCTGGCAGGCAGCGCGCTGGATGTGATCGCGATTATCGGCATCATCCTGCTGATCGGCATTGTGAAGAAGAACGCCATCATGATGATCGACTTCGCGCTGGCGGCGGAACGCGACCAGGGCATGACGCCCTACGAGGCGATCTACCAGGCGTGCCTGCTGCGCTTCCGGCCGATTCTGATGACCACGCTGGCGGCGCTGCTCGGTGCGCTGCCGCTGATGCTGGCTACCGGCGTCGGCGCGGAGTTGCGCCGCCCGCTCGGCATCTGCATGGTGGGCGGGCTGATAGTCAGCCAGGTGCTGACGCTGTTTACCACACCGGTTATCTACCTGTTGTTTGACCGGCTGGCGCGCCGCGCCCGCCCGCACCCGCAGGAGCCGCGCCCACAGTGAAATTTTTTGCCCTGTTTATCCATCGCCCGGTGGCGACCACCCTGCTGACGGCGGCAATTGTGCTGGCCGGGCTGCTGGGGTTCCTCCGGCTGCCGGTGTCGCCGCTGCCGGCGGTGGACTACCCGGTGATCCAGGTCACCGCCTCGCTGCCCGGTGCCTCGCCGGAGACCATGGCGTCGTCGGTGGCAACGCCGCTGGAGCGGGCGCTGGGGCGCATTGCCGGCATCAATGAGATGACCTCACGCAGTTCGCTCGGCAGCACCACCATCGTGATGCAGTTTGACCTCGACCGGAACATCGACGGCGCCGCGCGGGATGTGCAGGCGGCGCTGAATGCCGCGCAGAGCCTGCTGCCGAGCGGGATGCCGAACCGGCCGACCTACCGCAAGGCCAACCCTTCCGATGCGCCGGTGATGATCCTGACGCTGACCTCCGACACCTACAGCCCGGTGCAGATGTATGACGTCGCCAGCACCCGGCTGGTGCAGAAAATCGCCCAGATTGAAGGGGTCGGGGATGTCACGGTGGGCGGCAGCTCGCTGCCTGCGGTGCGGGTGGCGCTCAACCCGCAGGCGCTGTTCAACCAGGGCGTGTCGCTGGATGAGGTGCGCGAGGCGATTAGCCAGGCCAACGTGCGCAAACCGCAGGGCGCGGTGGAGTCCGGCGACCGGCGCTGGCAGTTGCAGGCCAATGACGCCCTGACCGAGGCGCGCGACTACCAGCCGCTGATTGTGCACTACCACAACGGCGCGGCGGTGCGGTTGCAGGACGTGGCGCAGGTGCAGGACGGCTCGCAGGATGTGCACAACGCCGGGATGAGCAACGCCAAACCGGCGGTGCTCATCCTGGTGCGGCGCACGGCGGACGCCAACATCATCGCCACCGTAGACCGGGTGCGGGCGGCGCTGCCTGCGCTGCGCCAGGCGGTGCCTGCCACCATGACGCTGGCGGTGGCGCAGGACAGATCGCCCACCATCCGTGCCTCGCTGCATGAGGTGGAGCAGTCGCTGATTATCGCGGTGGCGCTGGTGATCCTGGTGGTGTTCCTGTTCCTGCGTTCGGGCCGTGCCACGTTTATCCCGGCGGTGGCGGTGCCGGTGTCGCTGATCGGTACCTTTGCCGCCATGTATCTGTGCGGCTTCAGCCTGAATAACCTGTCGCTGATGGCGCTGACCATCGCCACCGGCTTTGTGGTGGATGACGCCATCGTGGTGCTGGAGAACATCGCCCGCCACATTGAGTCAGGCATGAAACCGCTGCCCGCGGCGCTGCTGGGGGTGAAAGAGGTCGGCTTTACCGTGCTGTCGATGAGCGTTTCGCTGGTGGCGGTGTTTATCCCGCTGCTGCTGATGGAGGGGCTGCCGGGGCGGCTGTTCCATGAGTTTGCCGTGACGCTGTCGGTGGCGATCGGGCTGTCGCTGGTGGTCTCCCTGACGCTGACGCCGATGATGTGCGCGCGCATCCTGCGGCCGCAGCCCCCGGCCTGGCCGGGGATGCCGCACCCGGAACCGCGCGGCGTCACCCGCTGGCTCAACCGGCTGCAACAGGCGTACGGCCGCTCGCTGAACCGGGTGCTGAACCATGCGCGGCTGGTGGGGCTGCTGTTGCTGGCGACCATCGGGCTGACGGTGTGGCTCTATATCAGCATCCCGAAAACCTTCTTCCCGGAGCAGGACACCGGCCGGTTGCTCGGTTACATCCAGGGCGACCAGAGCATCTCGTTCCGCGCGATGCGCCATAAGCTGGAAGATTTTATGACGATTGTCGGCGCGGATCCGGCAGTCGAGAGTGTCACCGGCTTTACCGGCAACCGCATCAACGTCGGCTCGATGTACATTTCGCTCAAACCGCTCGGCGAACGCCGCGAGAGCGCGCAGCAGGTGATTGCCCGGCTGCGCGTCAAGCTGGCGAAAGAGCCGGGGGCCAGCCTGTTCCTGGTGCCGGTGCAGGACATCCGCGTCGGCGCGCGGCAGTCCAACGCCGGGTACCAGTTCACCCTGCTGGCCGACGAGCTGAACGACCTGCGCACCTGGGAGCCGCAGGTGCGGGCGGCGCTGGCGAAACTGCCGGAGCTGGAGGATGTGAACTCCGACCAGGAGGACAGCGGCGCAGAGCTGGGGCTGATTTATGACCGCGACGCGATGGCACGGCTCGGCATCAGCGTGGCGGATGCCAACGCGCTGTTGAATAACGCCTTCGGCCAGCGCCAGATTTCCACCATTTATCAGCCCCTTAATCAGTACAAAGTGGTGATGGAAGTGGCCGCCGCCTATAACCAGGACGTCAGCGCGCTTGACCAGATGTTCGTCACCAACAGCGACGGCAAGCCGGTGCCGCTCTCCTACTTTGCCCGCTGGCAACCGGCCAACGCGCCGCTGTCGGTGAGCCACCAGGGGTTGTCGGCCGCCTCGACCATCTCGTTTAACCTGCCGGACGGCGTCAGCCTGTCGGATGCCACCGCCGCGGTGCAGCGCACCATGACGGAACTTCGGGTGCCGCCCACGGTGCGCGGCCAGTTCGCCGGCACGGCGCAGGTGTTCCAGGAGACGCAGCGCTCACAGGTGCTGCTTATCCTCGCGGCCATCGCCACCATCTACATTGTGCTGGGAGTGCTGTATGAGAGTTACGTCCACCCGCTGACCATCCTCTCCACCCTGCCCTCCGCCGGGCTGGGGGCGCTGCTGGCGCTGGAGGCGTTCGATACGCCGTTCAGCCTGATTGCACTGATAGGGGTGTTGCTGTTGATCGGCATCGTGAAAAAGAATGCAATAATGATGGTCGATTTCGCGCTGGAGGCGCAGCGGCGCGGCCACCTCACCGCGCGCGAGGCGATTTTCCAGGCCAGCCTGCTGCGTTTCCGGCCGATTCTGATGACCACCCTGGCGGCGCTGTTCGGCGCGCTGCCGCTGGCGCTGACCCAGGGCGACGGCGCAGAGCTGCGCCAGCCGCTGGGCATGACCATCGTCGGCGGCCTGCTGGTCAGCCAGGTGCTGACCCTCTACACCACGCCGGTGGTCTACCTGTTTTTTGATCGCCTGCGCAGCCGGTTGCGCCCGGCCGCCGCGATCCCACGTCCTCAGGAGGAGAACTGACCCAATGCCCGCCTATTCCCCCGCTGTCCGCTGGCAACTGTGGATTGTCGCCTTTGGCTTTTTCATGCAGACGCTCGACACCACCATTGTGATCACCGCCCTGCCCTCGATGGCCACCAGCCTGGGCGAAAGCCCGCTGCATATGCATACGGTGATTGTGGCGTATGTGATGACGGTGGCGGTGATGCTGCCCGCCAGCGGTTGGCTGGCGGATCGCATCGGCGTGAAGTGGGTGTTTTTCGCGGCGATTGTGCTGTTCACCCTCGGGTCACTGTTCTGCGCCGCCTCCGGCACCCTGAACCAGCTGGTGCTGGCGCGGGTTGTCCAGGGCATCGGCGGGGCGATGATGGTGCCGGTCGGGCGGCTGACGGTGCTGAAGATCGTGCCGCGCGAGCAGTATATGGCCGCGATGACGTTCGTGACCCTGCCGGGGCAGATTGGCCCGCTGCTCGGCCCGGCGCTCGGCGGCTTTCTGGTGGAGTATGCCAGCTGGCACTGGATCTTCCTGATTAACCTGCCGGTGGGGATTGCCGGGGCGGTGGCGACGCTGATGCTGATGCCGAACCACACGCTGAAGACCCGCCGTTTCGACCTGCGCGGCTTTGTGCTGCTGGCGGTGGCGATGGCGACCCTGACGCTGGCGCTTGACGGCCAGCGCGCGCTGGGGCTGAGTGCCGCGGATCTCGGCTGGCTGGTGTTTGCCGGCGCGGCAGCGCTGCTGGCGTATTGGCAGTATGCGCACCTCAACCCGGCGGCGCTGTTCCCGATGCGCCTGTTCCGCACCCCGACCTATAAAATCGGCCTTACCGGCAGCCTGCTCGGGCGGCTCGGCAGCGGCATGTTGCCGTTTATGACGCCGGTGTTTTTACAGGTCGGGCTGGGCTTTTCCCCGTTCCACGCCGGGCTGATGATGGTGCCGATGGTGCTCGGCAGCATGAGCATGAAACGCATCGTGGTGCGGGTGGTGAGCCGCTTTGGCTACCGCCGCGCGCTGGTGGTGTCCACGCTGCTGCTGGCCGTGGCCAGCCTGCTGACCCCGGCGGTGGGGCTGGCCGGGTGGACTTTGCTTATCCCGGTGACGCTGTTTTTGCTCGGTATGGTCAACTCGCTGCGCTTCTCCAGCATGAACACCCTGACGCTGAAAGATCTGCCGAACCGGCTGGCAAGCAGCGGCAACAGTTTGCTGTCGATGGTGATGCAATTGTCGATGAGCCTCGGCGTCAGCGCGGCGGGCATCCTGCTGGGTGCATTTATGCAGCATGACAGCGCCGCGGCGCTGACCGGCTCACCGGAAGTGCAGCGGGCGTTTATTTTCACCTACCTTTGCCTCGCGGTGATCATCGCCCTGCCGGCGCTGATTTTCCACCGTGTGCCGGACACCGCCGCCCCGGTCAGCGCCGGGCAACCCCGTCATACCCGCAACACGGAGTCCTCATGAGAATCGGCATTACCGGCAAGCTGTTCCTGGCGATTTTTGCCGCCTGTATGCTGGTGTTGATCACCATGCACTGGGGCGTGCGCCTGAGTTTTGAGCACGGCTTTATTGACTACATCCGCCACGGCAACGAGCAGCGGATCGAGATGATTGGCGAGTCGCTGGAGGATCAGTACCAGGAGCACGGCAGCTGGACGTTCCTGCGCAAAGACAACAAAGTGATTTACCGGATGCTGCGCTCCTTCGAGCAGAATGAGGAGGAGAACCCCAACCTGCCGCCGCACGGCTGGCGCACCCAGTTCTGGGTGCTGGATGAGCAGGGAAAACCGCTGGTGGGGCCGCGTTCGCCGGTGCCGCCGGAGGGGATGCAGCGGCCGATCCGGGTGGATGGGCGGCAGGTCGGGATGCTGGTCTCCTCACCGGTGGAGCGGCTGACGCGTAACACCGACATCAGCTTTGACCGCCAGCAACGGCGCACCAGCTGGATGATCGCCGCGTTCTCGGCGCTGCTGGCGGCCGCGGCCACCTGGCTGCTGTCACGCGGGATGCTGGCACCGGTAAAACGGCTGGTCAACGGCACCCACCGGCTGGCCGCCGGGGATTTCTCCACGCGGGTGGAAGTGGATTCGCAGGATGAGCTGGGCAAGCTGGCGCATGATTTCAACCTGCTGGCCACCACGCTTGAGAAAAACGAGCAGATGCGCCGCGCCTTTATGGCGGATATTTCCCATGAGCTGCGCACCCCGCTGGCGGTGCTGCGCGGTGAGATGGAGGCGATGCAGGACGGCGTGCGCCGCCTCAGCCCGGAGTCGCTGCTCTCTTTGCAGGCGGAAGTCGCGATCCTCACCAAACTGGTGGATGACCTGCACCAGCTCTCGCTGTCGGATGCCGGGGCGCTGGCTTACCGCAAAGAGCCGGTGGACGCGGTGCACCTGGCCCAGCTGGCGGAAGCGGCGTTCCGCGAGCGTTTCAACGGCAAACAGCTGACCATCGCCAGCAGCCTGCCGCCGCAGGCGATCGTCTTCGGCGACCCCGACCGGCTGACCCAATTGTTCAATAACCTGCTGGAGAACAGCCTGCGCTACACTGATCCGGGTGGCAGGCTGCTGATCCGCGGTGAAAAGCAGGAGAAAAGCCTGCTGCTCTATTTTGAAGACAGCGCGCCCGGCCTGAGCGACGATCAGCTGGGGCGGATATTTGAGCGTTTTTACCGCACGGAAGGGTCGCGCAACCGCGCCAGCGGCGGCTCCGGGCTGGGGCTGGCGATCTGCCAGAATATTGTGGATGCCCACGGCGGCAGTATCCGCGCGGCCCATTCCCCACTGGGCGGTATTTCACTCTGTGTGCGCCTGCCGCTAATTAACCCTGCTGAAGGACTACGATGAACGACCATCACAGCGATACCCCGCTGCAAATCATGATTGTGGAAGATGAACCGAAACTGGGCCAGTTGCTGGTGGATTACCTGGATGCCGCCGGGTACCAGACCCGCTGGCTGACACACGGCGACGAGGTCGTCCCGGCGGTGAAAAGCCAGCCCCCGGCGATGATCCTGCTGGATTTGATGCTGCCCGGTACTGACGGCCTGACCATCTGCCGTGAGATCCGCCGCTTCTCCGAGGTGCCGATCATGATGGTGACGGCCAAAATCGAGGAGATCGACCGCCTGCTGGGGCTGGAGATCGGCGCGGATGACTACATCTGCAAACCCTACAGCCCGCGCGAAGTGGTGGCCCGGGTGAAAACCATTCTGCGCCGCTGCCTGCGGGTGCAGGAAGCCCCGGCGGACGCCTACGCGCTGCGCATTGACGAGGCGCGTTTTCAGGCGGTGTACCAGGGTGAAGTCCTCGATTTAACCCCGGCGGAGTTCCGCCTGCTGAAAACGCTGGCGATGCAGCCCGGCCACGTCTTTTCCCGCGAGCAGCTGCTCAACCACCTCTATGATGATTACCGGGTGGTGACTGACCGCACTATCGACAGCCATATCAAAAACCTGCGCCGCAAACTCGAGGCAATCGACGGTGAAAAGCCGTTTATCCGTGCGGTGTATGGCGTGGGCTATCGCTGGGAAGCGGACGCCTGCCATCTGGAATAGCCCGCCGCCCCTGGATGAACCGGCTAAAAACAGGGAGTAACCGGCTGTTTCCGGCCGGTTGCGCGCCCTCTATGACAGAATTCTGACCATGATCACATCTTTTTATCAAAGGCGTAACTGGTCACTTTTTGATCATGCCGGTCGAATTCCGCTTGGCTACACTTGGTCGGAGTATTCTGAAAGAGGAGACCCCTACCATGGCAGACGGGCATTATGAGATTAAAAAAGCCAAAAACGGACGCTACCATTTTGAACTGAAAGCCGGCAACGGCGAGATCATTCTTAACAGCGAGATGTACGCCAGCAAAGCATCGGCAGAGAACGGCATCAGTTCCGTGCAGACCAATGCGCAGGATGAGGCGCAATATGAAGTGAAACACAGCAACAACAATCAGCCCTATTTCGTGCTTAAAGCCAAAAACTATCAGGTGATTGGCATAAGCGAGCTGTACAGTTCCGAAAGCGCGGCGCGCAACGGCATCAAATCCGCCACGCGGCACGGCACCAGCACCGACATCCGGGACCTGACCCACTGATCCTTCCCTCTTATGCCCCCCTGCGCGCCGGCTGCCGGCATTGCACCGGCGCGCGCATCCGCCTACAATTCCGGCCTTAGTCTTTTTGCGGGTATTTCCCCCGTGGTTTCCTGTTTTATGTTCCCTGCGCCCTGCGGCGCAGCCTGACCTGTCATCAGAAGAGCCGTATCATGTCATCAACATCCTTTACCCCCGAGCTGCTGTCGCCTGCCGGCACGCTGAAAAATATGCGTTATGCCTTCGCCTACGGTGCCGACGCGGTGTATGCCGGGCAGCCGCGCTACAGCCTGCGGGTGCGCAACAATGAGTTTAACCACGAGAACCTGGCACTCGGCATCCGCGAGGCGCACGCGCTGGGCAAAAAGTTTTATGTGGTGGTGAACATCGCCCCGCATAACGCCAAGCTGAAAACCTTCCTGCAAGACCTGCAACCGGTGGTGGAAATGGGGCCGGATGCGTTGATCATGTCCGATCCGGGGTTGATCATGCTGGTGCGCGAGGCGTTCCCGCAGATGCCGGTGCACCTGTCGGTGCAGGCGAACGCCGTGAACTGGGCCACGGTAAAATTCTGGCAGCAGATGGGGCTGACCAGGGTGATCCTGTCACGCGAGCTGGCGCTGGAAGAGATCGCGGAGATCCGCCGCCAGGTGCCGGAGATGGAGCTGGAAGTCTTCGTGCACGGCGCGCTCTGCATGGCCTATTCCGGGCGCTGCCTGCTGTCGGGCTATATCAACAAACGTGACCCGAACCAGGGCACCTGCACCAACGCCTGCCGCTGGGAATATAACGTGCAGGAAGGCAAAGAGGATGACGTGGGCAACATCGTCCACCAGCATGAACCGATTGCCGTGCAGCAGGTGGAGCCGACGCTCGGCATCGGCGCGCCGACTGACCGGGTGTTTATGCTGGCGGAGCGCCAGCGCCCGGACGAGGCGATGTCCGCGTTTGAGGATGAGCACGGCACCTACATCATGAACTCCAAAGATCTGCGCGCCATCCAGCATGTTGACCAGCTGACGAAACTGGGCGTGCACTCGCTGAAAATTGAGGGGCGCACCAAATCCTTCTACTACTGCGCCCGCACCGCGCAGGTTTACCGCCGGGCGATTGATGACGCCGTGGCCGGCAAGCCGTTCGACCCAACGCTGCTCACCACACTGGAAGGGCTGGCGCACCGCGGCTACACCGAAGGGTTCCTGCGCCGCCATACCCATGATGAGAAGCAGAACTACGCCTATGGGCATTCGATGTCCGATCGCCAGCAGTTTGTCGGTGAGTTTACCGGCGAGCGCCGGGAAGGCTGGGCCGAAGTGGCGGTCAAAAACCGTTTCCTGCGCGGTGACAGCGTGGAGCTGATGACCCCGGCCGGGAATCTGGTGTTTACCCTGGAGACGATCCGCAACCAGAAAGGGGAGGACGTGGACGTCGCGCCGGGTGACGGGCATATCGTCTGGGTGCCGGTGCCGGACAGCCTCGATACCCGGTTTGCCCTGCTGTTGCGTAACCTGCCGCACAGCGCGGCCAAATAGCCGTAACAGGCATCCGGCTTTTTAATGGTTTTTAGAATCCGATCACATCAATAGGCTGTATTGATGCGTACTATCTGGGGCGCTAATTAAGAATCAAAAACAGCTTTACTGATATTCAGGAACCACCTCCTTCGCCGGACCAATCTCCCTTGGCCCGGCTTTTTCTTTTTTATCATCAGGTTAAAATTAACGCAGTAAAAAGGGCGGCGTATTTCATTTCTGCCTTTCATTGACTATTTCTTTCATTATGGGCGGGCCGTTTTCTCTTTTTTGCTGTTATAAAAAACATCGGGAAATAAAAAAGGATGATTTATCTTCTTTTTTTCTCTTTTATTCGCCGCTTTTTTCCGCTATTGCTTTAGCCCTAAGATTTATCTGCTTTATTTTGGCCGCCGGATCGCCAGTACCGGCCTGCGGCCGTTCTGGTTTATCTTATACTCAGTCTGGGGCATGGTGCCCGTGGTCCGCTTTACAGCCGGGAGTTTGCGATGTCAGAATCATCAGTCAATGTACTGATCCTCAATGGAAAAGGGGCGGGGAACGACGATCTCCGCCAGGCGGTCAATGCCCTGCGTCAGGATGGCGTGACCCTGCATGTCCGCGTGACCTGGGAACAGGGCGACGCCGGGCGGTTTGTGGCAGAGGCCGCAGCCCTCGGCGCAGACACGGTGATTGCCGGTGGCGGTGACGGCACCATCAATGAAATCGCTACCGCGCTCTACCAGGTCTCCCCGGCGCAGCGCCCGGCGCTCGGCATCGTGCCGCTCGGCACCGCCAATGACTTCGCCACCGCCTGCGCCATCCCGGACACGATGGAAAACGCGCTGCAACTGGCCGTGAAAGGCCACGCTTACGCCATCGACCTGGTGAAGGTGAACCAGGATCGCTTCTTCATCAACATGGCCACCGGCGGCTTCGGCACCCGCATCACCACGGAAACCCCGGAGAGGCTGAAGTCCGCGCTCGGCGGCGTTTCCTACCTGCTGCATGGCCTGATGCGCATGGATACCCTGAAAGCGGACCACTGTGTGATAACCGGGCCGGATTTTCGCTGGGAAGGTGACGCGCTGGTGATCGGCATCGGCAACGGCAAGCAGGCGGGCGGCGGCCAGGCGCTCTGCCCGGAAGCGCTGATCAATGACCGCCTGCTGCAACTGCGGCTGTTTACCTCGGAAGAGCTGGTGCCGGCCTTCCTGCGCAGTATGCTGAACGGCGAAGAGAACCAGAATGTTGTCTCCGCGGCGCTGCCGTGGCTGGAGATCGACGCGCCGCATGAAATGACGTTCAACCTCGACGGCGAGCCGCTGAGCGACACCCATTTCCGCATTGACGTGCTGCCGGAGGCGATCGCCTGCCGCCTGCCGCCCAACTGCCCGCTGCTGGGGTAATGCCCCCGCAATGATCCCTGCTATCGCCCCGTGTTACACTGCGGGGCATCGTCCCTAGCTGAGCCGCTCTGCCTTATGCCGTCTGAACTTCTGAATAGCGTTCCCGTTAACCAGCAGATTTATCGCCTGCTGCGTCAGGATATTATCGACTGTAGCATCGCACCCGGCACCCTGCTGTCGGAGAAGGAGATCTCGCTGCGTTTCAGCGTGTCCCGCCAGCCGGTGCGCGAGGCGTTTATCAAGCTGGCAGAGGCCGGACTGGTGCAGATTTTGCCGCAGCGCGGCACCTTTGTACGTAAGATCTCGGCCAAACAGGTGGCCGATGCGCGCTTTATCCGGCAGGCGCTGGAGTGCGCCATTGTGCGCCGGGCCGCAGAGATGATCACCGACGCACAGATCCAGCAACTGGAACACAACCTGAACCGTCAGGCGCTGGCCGCGGCCGGTGGGCAGACGCGCGAATTCCTGGCGCTCGACGACCAGTTCCACCAGTTGCTGACGCGGATCGCCGACTGCGCGCTGGCCTGGGAAACCATTGAGTCGATCAAAGCGACGATGGATCGGGTGCGTTTTCTCAGCCTCAGCAAGGTGTCGCCGCCGGAGAGCCTGATCGCCCAGCATCAGGAGATCGTCTCCGCCCTTAAAGCGCGCGATGCCGACACCGCCGAAGCAGCGATCCGCCGGCACCTTCAGGAGTTGATCTACTCGATAACGCCGATTGCGGAACAAAACAGCGACTGGTTCGGCGCGCTGTAACGCGGCCGGACTGCCCTGGGCGTCATGGTGTACGTGATGCCCCCCACGTTCACAGGAACCCTGCAATGCAAGAACCTCACCCGCTGCTGGCCTTTGCCCGCGAAACCCTGGAGATTGAACTCACCGAGGCGCAGCGCCTGCTGGCCCGGCTGGACGGGCAGTTTGTGCGCGCCTGCGAGCTGCTGCTGGACTGCACCGGCAAGGCGGTGGTTTCCGGCATCGGCAAGTCCGGCCACATCGGCAAGAAGATCGCCGCGTCGCTGGCCAGTACCGGCACCCCGGCCTTTTTCGTCCATCCGGCGGAAGCCCTGCACGGCGATCTCGGCATGATCGGCGCAGGCGATGTGATGATCTTTATCTCCTATTCCGGGCGTGCCAAAGAGCTGGACCTGATCCTGCCGCTGCTGGCGGAGAACGGCACACCGGTAATTGCCATCACCGGCGGGCTGGCCTCGCCGCTGGCGCAGCAGGCGGCCTGCGTGCTGGACATCAGCGTTGAGCGCGAAGCCTGCCCGATGGGGCTGGCACCGACCTCCAGCGCCGTCAATACCCTGATGATGGGCGATGCGCTGGCGATGGCGTTGATGCGCCAGCGCGGGTTCGGCGCGGAGGATTTCGCCCGTTCCCACCCCGGCGGCAGCCTGGGCGCCCGCCTGCTGAACCGCGTGCACCACCTGATGCGCACCGGCGAACGTATTCCGCAGGTACGCAGTGATGCCACCGTGATGGAGGCGATGCTGGAGCTGAGCCGCACCGGCCTGGGGCTGGTGGCAGTATGTGATGAACAACAACGGGTGCTCGGCGTGTTCACCGACGGCGACCTGCGGCGCTGGCTGGTGGGCGGCCACACGCTGCAACAGCCGCTGCTGCCCGCCGTGACCCGCCCCGGTTTCCTGCTGCCGGCCCAATGGCGCGCCGGGGAAGCGCTGGAAGCGTTGCACGCCAACCATATCGGTGCCGCCCCGGTGGTGGATGTGAACGGCACGCTGGTGGGCGCGCTCAACCTGCACGACCTGCATCAGGCCGGGATTGGCTGACCGCCTTTTTTGCTGACGGTGCGCCTTACCACCAGGCGTGGAAATGGTGCACCGGGCCGATACCCTGCCCCACTTCCAGGGTGTCGGCCTGCTCCAGCGCCCGTTGCAGATAGGCTTTCGCCGCCTGCACCGTTGCGGCCCAGTTCTCATGGCGCGGCCGCAGCGCCGCCAGCGCGGCGGAGAGCGTGCAGCCGGTGCCGTGGGTGTGGCGGGTTGCCACACGCGGCGCGGTAAAACGCTGCTCGTGGTCGCGGGTAAACAGCCAGTCCGGGCTTTCGCTTTCGCTGAGGTGCCCGCCCTTCATCAGCACCGCCTGACACCCCATGCCCAGCAGTTCCCGCCCCTGTTGGCGCATCTCGGTTTCATTGCGTGCCGGGGTACATGCCAGCAACGCCGCGGCTTCCGGCAGGTTCGGGGTAATCAGCGACACCTGCGGCAACAACCGGCGGCGGATCGCCTCTACCGCGTCCGGGGTCAGCAGCGGGTCACCGCTTTTCGCCAGCATCACCGTGTCCAGCACCACATACGGCACCGGATAATGCGCCAGCCGTTCCGCCACCGCCGCCACCACTTCACTGTTGGCTAACATGCCGATTTTGGCGCTGTCGATGCGCACATCACTCAGCACCGAGTCGAGTTGCGCGGCCACGAAACCGGGGTCGATGTGGTAGACCGACTGCACCCCCCGGGTATTTTGCGCCACCAGCGCAGTAATCACGCTGGTGCCGTAGGCAGCCAGGGCGGAGAACGCTTTGAGGTCCGCCTGGATGCCCGCGCCGCCGCTCGGGTCAGTACCGGCGATGGTCAGGGCGTTAATGCGCGTCATACCCCGCCCTCCATCTGCTGATACACCTCATCCAGCAGCCGCGGCAACACACTGCCCGGCCCGTTGGCCTGCGCGGTCGCCCGCTCCCCGGCGCGCGCCATCAGGGCGCAGGCGGCAGCCACCCGATCCCGCCGCGGCCCCTCCAGCGCACAAAAACCGGCCACCAGCGCCGACAGCGCACAGCCGGTGCCGACCACCCGCGTCATCAGCGGATGGCCGCCGGGGATCGCCCAGGTTTCCTGCCCGTCCGTGACGTAGTCCACCCGGCCGGTGACCGCCACCACCGCGCCGGTCTGTTGCGCCAGTTCACGGGCGGCGGGCAGCGCCTGTAAGGAGTCATCCCCGCTGTCAACGCCGCGCCCCAGCGCCGGTTGGCCGCAGAGCGCCAGAATTTCCGAGGCATTGGCGCGGATCGCCGCCGGGCGCAGGGCCAGTAATTGGTGGGCAAACGTTGTGCGGTAAGTCAGCGCACCAACGCCCACCGGGTCGAGCGTCCAGGGCGTACCGGCGGCATTGGCACTCTCAATCGCGGCCAGCATACTCTCTGCGCGGGCCTGGTTCAGGGTGCCGAGGTTTATCAGCAACGCATCGGCCAGCGCGCTGAACTGGGCGGCTTCCTGCGGCTCCACCACCATCGCGGGCGAGGCCCCGGCGGCCAGCAGCAGGTTGGCCGTCACAGACTGTACTACTTCATTGGTCAGGCAGTGCACCAGCGGCGCTCGGCGGCGGAACTGCGCCCAGGACTCAACAGCACGCTCAACAGGAAAGGTCGCCGGAACGGCGGGATCGGCAGGGAATAACATGGTGATTCTCCTTACCGGCGTGAAAGAAGGCGATGCCGGTAAGGCAACGTGACTTCCCTACGCTGGCATTATCCAGGTCAGGTAATACGGGTAAAGTCTCAGCCCTTACGGGCACCCCGAGTCATGGTTTGATGTTCAAACGCGGCACCAGCATAAGCACCGGGCGGGCAGGTTGCAAATCGGATCGTGGCCTTTTTCATAGGCGACAACCCTAAGAGATGACAAGGGTTAATGAAAATACCCCTGTTGCCGGTTACGTTACTCCCCTCGCAAGCAGCGCCCCCTGAGGAAGTATGCAAAACAACAAAATTTTTCGCCGCTTACATGCAACCCTCACCGTCACCCTGCTGTTACTGGTCGCCGGTTATGCCTTCTGCCGGTTTTATGTTAACCGCGCGCCGGAGGACGCCCTCTACGCCCAGCGGCGCATCACGGAGAGCACGTTTCTTTATGTGACTAAATACCAGGGCGGTGGGGCCACCGTTTCGGAGGTCTACCGCTATTATCTGGATGGCATGCTGCCGGGCGACCCGATGCCGCACCTGAAAGAACGCACACCGTTTCTGGTCACGGATGTGGGAAATGCCGGCATATCAGGCTATGGCAATCACATTAACGTCACCCTGACCGGGCGCGTTTATACGTTCACAAATTCAGACCTGTTTTATGCAGAAGGTGTAGCCATCATGCCGGTGATTTCGCTCACCGCCAACGGGGTGCGTTAAGCACGAAAAAAGCGCCCGGCGGGCGCTTGTACAGGGGCGCGCTACGGCGCTTTTTTCTTCTTTTTCGACGGCGTGTTGATGGTTTCGGTTACGGTCGATTTCGGCCGTTTTTTGGCTTCGCCGGGTTCCACAAACTGGCCGGTTTCGGTGTCTCGCACCACTTTTCGGGTTCCCATAATCACCTCATCGCGCTGGGCTGGAGCCTTTAGCCTAGTGACGGCGGAACGGTGGCTCAAGGCCGCAATGATCACATCTGGTTATTGAGGGCTATAATTTCAATCAATTAGATAAATCATGCACCAGGGCGCACGGTGCCGTCTCAGTGACCCGCTCACCAGGCTAACGCATATCCGCCAGGCGGTGCCCTGCCCCCATAAAAGGAACGCCGATGATTGTACGCCCCTATCAGGAAGCCGATCGCCCCTTCCTGCGCACCCTGTACCTCGCTGCCCGCAAGCAGGCCTGGCCCTGGCTTGAGAGCAGCGGCTGGCAACTGGAAGATTTTGACCGTGCCGTGCTGGGGGAAACCGTGCTGGTCGCCGAAGAGGAGGGTCGCCCGGTAGGCTTTGCCTCTCTGTTTGAAGCGGAAAATTTTCTGCATAACCTGTTTGTCGCGCCGGAGGCGCAGGGGCGCGGCATCGGGCTGGCGCTGCTTGAAGCCGCACAGGCGACCTTTACCCACACCGGTGCGCTAAAGTGCCTGGTGAAAAATGAGCGTGCCCTGCGCTTCTACCAGCGGCATGGCTGGGAAACGATCAGCCGCGGCACTGCGCCAAAAGGTGATTACTACCTGCTGCATTACCGGCTGCCGCAGGACAATAACGAATGACACAGTGGGTAAACAGAGAGGTAAAACGGGCAGACACAGACAGGTTTTCCGGACTTAGCCGGCGGGGCTAACCTGCTGTGCTGCCGCGACAGATATGAGAAGCCGGGGGGTGGCGGGCAGACTGCGCCTCATGGCCTGGGGTTCCCCCAAAGCAGTATCCCTTGCGGTGTATGAGCAGATGCGGGGCAAGCGCCGGGCATCTTAAGTAAAACAAGTGCTGCTGTTTCCTTGGTTTTTATGTTTCTCAACATGGGTGTCTCAACACGGGCCGGGTTTCATCCTGACACCTTGCGCCGTATTGGCTCAGGGGTGGGTTGCTCTGCGTGGGTATCTTCACTGGACATACTGATAATATTGCCGCAGTGCACACAGTACCGGACGTTGATTATGGTGTGTCCGCTTTGACTATCCTTAATGCTTTTTACCTGGGTCATGTAATCATCGCCACTTGCCAGACACTCAGGACAGACTTTAGTGCTGTCTTCATCATTTAAATCTTCGTTCACATTCCCTCCGCATTTTGTTAGCAAATACTAACAAGCCTAGCAGCGATTTAACACATTGTGAAACGTGTTAACCGGGCTGAGGGCCGCAGTATGCCTGAATTTTAGCCGATTCAGCCGGTTAACCAGTATGCTTCAGATTATTCGGATTTTACTTTGACGAATTCCGGTAATGCCAATAACCGGCCCACATGAGACAGCAAAAGATCGACATCAGAGGTCATGATTTCGTCGGATTCTTTTGCGGCGGTCACTATCGCCTGGTTAATCGTTTGGGTGACATTTTCGGTCAGCGTTTTATCCAGCGTCAGGATGATGGCTGCCAGCAACAGGGATTGTGCCTCCACCTGCGCGGTCAATTCTTTGGCTTCCACCTCGATTTTTGACATTTTAATCAGTACGTCTGCTACCAAGTTTTGCATAAGCCACCTCTCTCATCCGCGTCTGTAGACCCTAGCATTCCCTTTTCACGAGGCATAGCGCCATCTCACGGCTTTAAGATAAAGCGTAATTTTTTATGCGTAATTGTGAGGTGTTACGGGGATGGGAGACCCAGATCGCAGCAGGCCGATAACCCGCCAGGCCTGACAGGCCACCGGGATGCGCGTGTTCAGAATGTTATGGCACACAATACCCCCCCCTTATCCTGGATATCGGGCGAAAAAAGCCCGCATAGGCAGGCTGTTTCAGGCTGGCATCCAGATTTTTCAGGTGTTTGACGAACAGAGTTAGCTGACGCTCCAGTCTTCCAGACGTAAACCTTTGACCCGTAAAAATTCACGGGTGTTATTTGTCACCAGAACCAAGCCAAGTGCGCGGGCATGGGCTGCAATCATACTGTCATAGGGGCCGATAGGCGCGCCCGCCTTCGCCAGTTCGGCCCGGATTTGCCCGGTCTGTATCGCGGCATTGATGTCATAATTTAGTACTTCCAGCCGGGCAATGAATCCTTCCACTACGCGCAGATTTTTTTCCGGGCTGGCGGATTTTTCTGCGCCATAAATTAACTCCATTAAGGTGACAGAACTGATGCACATCTGTTCATAATGCTGGTTAAACACTTCGCGTACTGACTGAGGCTTATTTTTGATCGTGTAGATACAGATATTGGTATCCAGCATATATTTGAGCATCAGAACCCTTCCCTGTCCTGGTCATCGGGCTGATCACGTGAGCCCATAAAATCAGAGGTTACGCTCTCGCCATTAAACCAGCTGTCCCAGCTTTCACCCGCCGGGGTAATAATGCGCGTGCGCCCTACCGCAATAATATCCACATGTTTGACATCTTCCGGTAAAGCGACTGCTTTCGGCAGGCGCACCGCCTGGCTCCGGTTGCTTTTAAAGACAGTTGTCTTTTCCATCATTGCCTCCTGTGGTGATGTTTTGTTCTTCCTGTCAGCATAAGGCCATGGTGGGATATGTCAATGGGATATACAAAAAGCAAACAGACTGTAGTGGTTTGCAATAGACATAAAAAAACCCTCTGTAAAAAACAGAGGGTTGCTTTCATTTCTTGCTGTTCAGGAAGAAGTCTCGGCGATGACCGGCTTATTCCCACTCAATCGTCGCCGGCGGTTTGCCGGAGATGTCGTACACCACGCGGGAGATGCCGTTGATTTCGTTGATGATACGGTTGGAAACGCGGCCGAGGAACTCGTACGGCAGGTGCGCCCAGTGCGCGGTCATGAAATCGATGGTTTCTACCGCACGCAGCGAGACAACCCAGTCATATTTACGGCCGTCGCCCATTACACCCACGGAGCGCACCGGCAGGAACACCGTAAAGGCCTGGCTGACTTTGTGGTAGAGATCGGCTTTGTGCAGTTCTTCAATGAAGATCGCGTCCGCGCGGCGCAGCAGGTCGCAGAACTCTTTCTTCACTTCGCCCAGCACGCGCACACCCAGGCCCGGCCCCGGGAACGGGTGACGGTAGAGCATGTCGTACGGCAGGCCAAGCTCCAGGCCGATTTTGCGCACTTCGTCTTTGAACAGCTCTTTCAGCGGCTCCACCAGCCCCAGCTTCATCTCTTTCGGCAGGCCGCCGACGTTGTGGTGGGACTTGATCACGTGCGCTTTGCCGGTGGCAGAGGCGGCAGACTCAATCACATCCGGGTAGATGGTGCCTTGCGCCAGCCATTTGAACTCTTCATGTTTGCTGGCCTCTTCGTCGAATACCTCGACAAACACGCGGCCGATGGTCTTGCGTTTGGCTTCCGGATCATCAATGCCGGCCAGCGCAGACAGGAAACGGTCTTCCGCCGGGACATGCACAATGTTCAGGCCGAAGTGGTCACCAAACATCTCCAGCACCTGATCCGCTTCGTTCAGGCGCAGCAGGCCGTTATCCACAAAGACGCAGGTCAGGCGTTTGCCGATGGCGCGGTGCAACAGCATGGCGGTCACGGACGAGTCCACCCCACCGGAGAGGCCGAGGATAACCTGATCATTACCCACCTGCTCTCTGATGCGCTCAACCGCATCTTCAATGATGGTGGCCGGGGTCCAGAGCGCTTCACAGCCGCAGATGTCCAGCACAAACCGCTCCAGCATCCGCTGGCCCTGACGGGTATGGGTCACTTCCGGGTGGAACTGCACGCCGTAGAAGCGTTTTTCTTCGTTCGCCATGATGGCAAACGGGCAGTTGTCGGTGCTGGCAACGGTCACGAAATCGGACGGGATCGCGGTGACTTTGTCACCGTGGCTCATCCAGACGTCCAGCAGCGGCTGGCCGGTCGGACTGAGGGCGTCCTGGATGTCACGGATCAGCGCGCTTTCAGCCTGAATTTCTACCTGTGCATAGCCGAATTCACGCTCGTTGGAGCCTTCCACATGGCCGCCCAGTTGCATCGCCATCGTCTGCATCCCGTAGCAGACGCCGAATACCGGTACCCCGGCATTGAAGACGTATTCCGGCGCGCGCGGGCTGTTCAGCTCGGTGGTGCTCTCCGGGCCGCCGGAGAGAATGATGCCGCTCGGGTTGAAGTCGCGGATCTGCGCTTCGGTAACGTCCCATGCCCACAGTTCACAATAAACGCCGATTTCACGAACGCGGCGCGCAACCAATTGGGTGTACTGAGAACCGAAATCCAGGATCAGGATACGATGCTTATGGATATTTTTTGACATGTGAGGCGAATTCCAGAAACAGAGAAAAAAAGAGAAAAATGAACGGGCGGCAGCCGGGGCCGCCGCCACGCTTATCAGCCCATGCGGTAGTTCGGTGACTCTTTGGTGATGGTCACGTCGTGCACGTGGCTTTCCTGGATGCCGGCACCACTGATGCGGACGAACTCCGCCTTGGTGCGCAGGTCATCGATGGTCTGGCAGCCGGTGAGGCCCATGCAGGAGCGCAGGCCGCCCATCTGCTGGTGCACAATCGCCTTCAGCATCCCTTTGTAGGCCACGCGGCCTTCGATCCCTTCCGGCACCAGTTTATCGGCGGCGTTGTCAGTCTGGAAGTAACGGTCAGAAGAGCCTTTGGACATCGCGCCCAGTGAGCCCATGCCGCGGTAGGATTTGAACGAACGGCCCTGGTACAGCTCGATTTCACCTGGGGATTCGTCCGTCCCGGCCAGCATGGAGCCGACCATCACGCAGGACGCGCCTGCCGCCAGGGCTTTGGCGATGTCGCCGGAGAAACGGATACCGCCGTCGGCGATCACCGGGATACCGGTGCCTTCCAGCGCTTCGACTGCATCAGCAATCGCGGTGATCTGCGGCACGCCCACACCGGTCACAATACGGGTGGTACAGATGGAACCTGGGCCAATGCCGACTTTCACGGCACTGACGCCCGCCTCAACCAGCGCTTTCGCCCCTGCGGCGGTGGCGACGTTGCCGCCGACGATTTGCAGGTCCGGGTATTTGGCGCGGGTTTCACGGATGCGCTGCAACACGCCTTCTGAATGGCCGTGCGAGGAGTCGATCAGCAGCACGTCTACCCCGGCGGCAACCAGTGCATCAACACGCGCTTCGTTGCCTGCGCCTGCGCCTACCGCAGCACCGACACGCAGGCGGCCGCGCTCGTCTTTACAGGCGTTAGGTTTACGTTCCGCTTTCTGGAAATCTTTTACGGTGATCATGCCGAGCAGGTGGAACTGATCATCCACCACCAGCGCTTTTTCCACACGCTTTTCATGCATTTTTTGCAGCACGACGTCACGCGCTTCACCCTCTTTCACCGTGACCAGACGCGCTTTCGGCGTCATCACCGCGGTGACCGGCTGGTCGAGGTCGGTCACGAAACGCACGTCACGGCCGGTGATGATGCCGACCAGTTCATTCTCTTCCGTCACGACCGGGTAACCGGCGAAACCGTTGCGGGCAGTCAGCTCTTTCACCTGGCGCAGGGTAGTGGCAGGCGTCACGGTTTGTGGGTCAGTCACCACGCCGCTCTCATGTTTCTTCACGCGGCTGACCTCTTCGGCCTGGCGCTCAATGGACATGTTTTTGTGGATGAACCCCAGGCCGCCTTCCTGTGCCAGCGCAATGGCCAGGCCGGATTCCGTCACGGTATCCATGGCGGCAGAAAGCATCGGGATGTTCAGGCGGATTTTTGCCGTGAGTTGCGTGCCGAGATCGGCCGTGTTCGGCAGGACAGTGGAGTGGGCGGGAACGAGCAGAACGTCATCGAACGTCAGGGCTTCTTTAATGATACGTAGCATGGGCAATATCTCACCAGGGTGGATGCGAAAAAGATAAAATATTGCCGCGGCATTATACAGAGCGTAATCGATTGCCTCCAGCACTATTTTGCTAAAACCCTTGATTACCTGTTGCAGCCATGTAGTATCGATTAATTAAGTCCCTGTTTTAAAATTTGATCACGATCACAATGCCGAATTTATCTTCCCCAGGAATTTTTACCGTCAGCCGCCTGAATCAGACGGTGCGACAGCTGCTGGAAGGTGAAATGGGCCAGATCTGGCTCTCCGGCGAAATCTCCAACCTGTCGCAACCCGCCTCCGGCCACTGGTATTTCACCCTGAAGGATGACCGGGCACAGGTGCGTTGCGCCATGTTCCGGAATGCCAACCGCCGCAGCACTTTCCGCCCGCAAAACGGCCAGCAGGTTCTGATGCGCGCCACCATCACCCTGTATGAGCCGCGCGGCGACTACCAGCTGATTGCGGAAAGTATGCAACCGGCCGGTGAAGGGCTGTTGCAGCAGAAATATGAGCTGCTCAAGCAGGCGCTGGCAGACGAAGGGCTGTTCGATGCCCAATTCAAACAACCGCTTCCCTCCCCCGCCAGACAGGTAGGTGTGATCACCTCTGCCAGCGGTGCAGCGCTGCACGATGTGTTGCAGGTGCTGAAACGCCGTGACCCGTCGCTGCCGGTGGTGATTTACCCCACGCTGGTGCAGGGGGCTGACGCGCCGATGATGATTGTGCGCGCCATTGAGGCGGCCAACCGGCGCAATGAGTGTGACGTGCTGATTGTCGGGCGCGGCGGCGGCTCGCTGGAAGATTTGTGGAGCTTCAATGACGAGCGGGTAGCGCGGGCGATTTTCGCCAGCCGCATCCCGGTGGTCAGCGCCGTCGGCCACGAGACGGATGTGACAATTGCAGACTTCGTGGCGGACCTGCGTGCGCCGACGCCGTCGGCTGCCGCTGAGCTTGTCAGCCGCAACCAGCTGGAGTTGCTGCGCCGGATGCAATCCCAACAGCAGCGGCTGGAAATGGCGATGGATTACTTCCTCGCCCAGCGGGCGCGGCAGTTCACCCGGCTGCATCACCGCCTGCAACAGCAGCACCCGCAGTTGCGCCTGTCGCGCCAGCAGACGGCGCTGTTCCGCCTGCGCCGCCGGCTGGATGAGGCGATGCAGCAGCGGTTGCGCCAGTTGCTCCGCCGCGCCGATCGCCTGCAACAGCGGCTGTTGCAGCATCCGCCGCAGAACCGCATCCACCGCACCCAGCAGCGGGTGCAGCAGTTGCGCTACCGGCTGAACCAGGCGCTGGCCCTCCAGCTTTCCCAACAGAAACAGCGCTTCGGCACCGCCTGCACCCAGCTTGAAGCCGTCAGCCCGCTGGCGACGCTGGCGCGCGGCTACAGCGTGACCACTACCGCCGCGGGCGGCGTGCTGAAAAAAACCGCACAGGCGCAGCCGGGCGACCGCCTGACCACCCGGCTGGCCGACGGCTGGGTGGAGAGCGAAGTAACCCAGATTACGCCGGTGAAAACGCCGCGTAAACGCACGCCGAAAGGCTGACCGCCTCTGCCGCTGTTTGTCAGAATTGGGTAAAAATCCCCCAGCCTGCCCAATCGGACTATACTGTTAATCAGACGGTTATCTTCTGCCGTCCTGACAGTACTCCGCCTTCCGGGCATTTCTGATAAGGAGATTCGGCATGAGCGACGGCAAGACCCCGCGTCATTCCCAGGTTCCGTACAGCGTTATCCCCCCTTATATCCTGCGCCGCATTATCGAACATGGTTCCGACCCGCAACGCACCCGCGCCCAACAGACGCTGACCCACGTCCGCACGCTGATGGCCGAGCCGTTTGCCAAATCCCAGGCACCGGATGTCTCCGCGCCCGGCCAGGTGCAGCGCAAGATCTATGATGCGCAGAATGAGACCGCGCTGCCGGGCCAGCTTGCGCGCAGTGAGGGCCAGCCGGCCACCGATGACGTGGCGGTCACCGAGGCCTATGACTACCTTGGCGTGACTTACGACTTTTTCTGGCAGGCGTTTAAGCGCAACTCGCTTGACGGCAAAGGGCTGGCGCTGAGTGGTACCGTGCACTACGACAAGAATTACCAGAACGCCTTCTGGAACGGTGAGCAGATGGTGTTTGGCGACGGTGACGGCGAAATCTTCAACCGCTTCACCATTGCCATCGATGTGGTCGGCCATGAGCTGGCGCACGGCGTCACGGAGAGCGAAGCGGGGCTTATCTATTTCCAGCAGGCCGGGGCGCTGAATGAGTCCCTGTCGGACGTGTTCGGCTCACTGGTCAAGCAGTTCCAGCGCAAACAGACCGCCGACCAGGCTGACTGGATTATCGGCGAAGGCTTGCTGGCAGAAGGGATTAACGGCACCGGGCTGCGGTCGATGTCGGCCCCCGGCACCGCCTACGATGACCCGCTGCTCGGCAAAGACCCGCAACCGGCGCACATGAACGAGTATATCCAGACACGTGATGACAATGGCGGCGTCCACCTGAATTCCGGCATTCCCAACCGCGCGTTCTACCTGGCGGCGACCGCGCTGGGCGGTTATGCCTGGGAGCGCGCCGGGTATATCTGGTATGACACGCTGTGTGACAAAACCCTGCCGCAGGATGCGGATTTCGCAACCTTTGCCAAATTCACCGTGCGTCATGCGCAAACGCGTTTTGACAGCGCCACCGCCCAGGCGGTGCAAACGGCCTGGCAGCAGGTGGGAGTGGAGTAATGCAGCCGCTTTCGGAACTGGAACCGGATGCCGTGATCATTCTGGTGCGGGAAGGCGGGTTCGCCTTTATCCCCAAGCTGAACGGGCCGCGCCGCATCGCGCTGCATGACGTCAGCCCGGAAACGCGCGAACGCATCTGCCACCTGATTAACCAGATCCTGCCCTATGCCCAGCAGCAGCCCGGCCAGGCCGGGCGCGGCGACCAGCGTTACTTCCGGCTGGAGATCCATTTCACCTCCGCGGATTATCAGGATTGGGTGCTGGTCATCCCTGAAACCCGCACGCCGGAGGAGCTTATCAAGCTGTGGAAATATGGCGATCTGGACGGTGACGGCAAACCGGATGTTCCCCCCGGCCACTGACGCACGCCGTCAACAGTGAACGTAACAGACTTCAACCCGGAGTTTGGAAATCAGGCCGTGGCCGTGTGGGCAAAAATAGTCCACCGCGCCACAGGCTTTCAGCACTTCCAGCGGCTGATGGCACTGCGGGCACACCACTTCCTGCCGGAAATCCCCGTGCCCCTGGGCACAATGGTAGTGATCCCCGTGTTGGCTCATTGTCTGCTTACAGACAGGACACACTGCGTCCATTATTTTCTCCTTTTTTGGCGGGCCGCAGCGCCCTGACGATCAGGTGCCGCCCCTTATTCCAGTGTAGCGCCCCGGCGGCGGCGGGCAACTTCCTGTGACTGGCTTACACTTAACCTTTTCCCTCTCAGATAAGGAGCACCATGCATATCCATCATCTGAACTGCGGCTGTATGTGCCCGTTTGGCGGCGCCTTTTATGATGGCTTCAGCAAAGGTCTGACCGCCCACCTTACCTGCCACTGCCTGCTGCTGGAAACACCCCGGCACGGGCTGGTGCTGGTGGATACCGGCTTCGGCAGCGAAGATATGGCGCAACCGCAACAGCGGCTGGCCCCCTTTTTCCGCGTGCTGAATAATATCCGTTACCGCCAGCAGGACACCGCGCTGAGCCAGATCCGCCGGCTGGGGTTCTCGCCTTCGGATGTGCAGCACATTGTGCTGACCCATCTCGATTTTGACCATGCCGGTGGGTTGAGTGATTTCCCGCAGGCGCAGGTGCATGTGTTGCAACAGGAGGCGGACGCCGCCCGTAACCGCCGCCACTGGCTGAACCGGGGGCGCTACCGGGACGTGCAGTGGGCGCAGGTGCGGCAATGGCACTTTTACCAGCCGGGCGGTGAAGGCTGGCACGGGTTTGATGCGGTGCGCGGGCTGACCGGGCTGCCGCCGGAGGTGCTGATGATCCCGCTGGCGGGGCATACCCACGGCCACGCCGGGGTGGCGCTCCAGACTGGTGACGGCTGGTTGCTGCACGCAGGGGATGCCTACTTCTACCGCGATGAAGTGGGCCAGCCCAACCGGCACTGTACGCCGGGGCTGCGGTTCTACCAATGGATGATGGAGGTCGATCGCCAGGCGCGCCGCCATAACCAGCAACGGCTGCGGGCGCTCTCCTGCGACCCCGCTGCCGGGGTCACGATGTTTTGCAGCCATGACGCCAAAGAGTTTGAGCGCCTGGCCGCGCCCTGAGGCATCAGACCAGATGCAGGCCGCGCAGCAGCGCCAGCCCCAGCGCCGTGGTAAAGAATGAGCCGAGGGTGGTAAGGGCGATGATGTTGGCGGCCAGCGTGGCGTTGCCGCCCATCGCCCGCGTCATGACATAGCTGCCCGCCGCCGTCGGGGTACAGGAAAACAGGAAAATCACCCCCAGCGCTGCGCCGTTGAACCCCAGCAGTGCGCCGCCCAGCGTCATCAGCCCCGGCACCACCAGCACCCGCGCCAGCGTGGCGTAACCAGCCACGTTGGAGCTGCGGAACATGGCGCGCCAGTCCAGGCTGGCTCCGGCGCACAGCATTGCCAGCGGCAGCGCCATGCCGGAGATAAATTCACCGGTCTTATACAGCGTATCCGGCATCGCCCAGTGGGTTTCCTTGAACAGCAGCCCCAGCACCAGCCCGATAATCAGCGGGTTGGTGACAATGCCGCGCAGGATCGCCGTGACGTCCAGCCCCTTCCCTGCCCCACGTTGCAGGCTGCGGCTCAGGGTAATCACTGAAAGCACATTAAACAGGATCACGGTAATCGCGATATACATGGAGCCGAGGGCGACGCCCTCTTTGCCGAAGGCCAGGGAGGCATAAGCCAGCCCGGCGATGCCGGTATTGGCGCGGAACCCGCCCTGCACAAAGATGCCGCGTTCACGCGGGTCTTTGACCAGCTTTATCGCCGCCAGCTCCAGTAACAGGAACGTGACCAGCGTGGCCGCGCCGCCATAGGTCGCCAGCGGCAGGTTCATGCCCTCTTCACTGCCGGTGTGGGTGGAGACGCTGAAGAACAGCAAGCAGGGCAGCGCAACGTTAAACACCACCCGGCTGGCTTTGTCACAGAAATGGTCGTCCATAATACCGACGCGCTTTAATACGATACCTAATACCAGCAACAACAGATTGGGCACGGTAACGCCCAACGCAAAACTCCAGGTCTGCCAGAACATCTCCCTTCCTTACGGTCATACCAAAAAAAAGGGATGCACTCATTGTGCATCCCACGGGGGTTATTTGCTTTTCTTCAGGTGGCTCATCAGGCGCTTACGCTTACGCATCTGGTTTGGCGTCAGGGTGTTGCGCTTCCCGGCGAACGGGTTCTCACCCTCTTTGAACTGGATGCGGATCGGCGTGCCCATCACTTCCAGCGAACGACGGTAATAGTTCATCAGGTAGCGTTTGTAGGAGTCCGGCAGGTCCTGCACCTGGTTGCCGTGGATCACCACAATCGGCGGGTTATAGCCCCCGGCGTGGGCATATTTCAGCTTCACGCGGCGGCCGCGCACCAGCGGCGGCTGGTGGTCGTCGGCGGCCATCTGCATGATGCGGGTCAGCAGGGAAGTGCTGACGCGGCGGGTGGCGCAGCGGTACGCTTCGTTGACCGACTCAAACAGGTTGCCGACGCCGCTGCCGTGCAGCGCGGAGATAAAGTGGATACGCGCAAAGTCGATGAAACCGAGGCGCAGATCCAGCGCATCTTTCACTTCATCTTTGATTTCCTGTGACAACCCATCCCACTTGTTGACCACAATCACCAGCGAGCGGCCGCTGTTGAGGATGAAGCCCAGCAGCGACAGATCCTGATCGGAGATGCCTTCACGCGCGTCGATCACCAGCATCACCACGTTGGCGTCTTCAATCGCCTGCAGGGTTTTGATGACTGAGAATTTCTCAACCGTGTCGGTGACTTTCCCGCGCTTGCGCACCCCGGCGGTGTCGATCAGCACATACTCGCGCTCATCACGCTGCATCGGGATGTAGATGCTGTCACGGGTGGTGCCCGGCATGTCATACACCACCACGCGCTCTTCACCCAGAATGCGGTTGGTCAGGGTCGATTTACCGACGTTAGGGCGGCCAACAATAGCCAGTTTGATCGGCAGCGATTCCGGGTCGAAATCATCTTCGGCTTCGGCGGCGGCCACCGCAGCTTCTTCCTCACCCAGTTGCTCAGCCCAGTAGGCGGCGTTCGCCTCCTCTTCGGTCAGCTCAGTGGGTTCTTCATGATCGACAAACGGCAGCAGCACGTGCTCAATAAGCTGGGTAATCCCGCGGCCGTGGGATGCTGCGATCGCGTGGACTTCGCCCATGCCGAGCGAGTAGAAATCGGCGGCGGCAGAATCCGCATCCAGCCCGTCAACTTTGTTGGCGACCAGGAAGGTGGCTTTGTCACGGCTGCGCAGATGTTTGGCAATGCCCTCATCCGCCGGCATCAGGCCGGCACGCGCATCCACCATAAACAGCACGATGTCCGCTTCTTCAATGGCGCGCAGCGACTGACCGGCCATGTGCGTCTCAACGCCGTCTTCGGTGCCGTCAATCCCGCCGGTATCGACGATGATGAACTCATGGCCCTCAACTTCAGCACGACCATACTTGCGGTCACGCGTCAGCCCGGGGAAATCCGCCACTAACGCATCACGCGTTTTGGTCAAACGGTTAAATAAGGTGGATTTACCCACATTCGGGCGCCCGACCAGCGCGACGACAGGTATCATTGTTGCAGCCTCATTACTTAAAAAACAAAATGTTACGTGACAGCCCATACCATCAGGTGCCGCGTTTCAAAAGACGAAACGGCCCCTGAATATCAGGAGCCGTTAAAGAGCCACCGGGGTGGCTCAGGATATGTTACCGGATGTTAGCGGGTGAACGCGTAAACGTCACCGCTTTTCGCCTGGATCAGCAATTTATCGCTCGCCACAACCGGCGCGCTCAGGAAGCCGGAGCTGTCCACTTTCTGCTGAGCCACGAAGCGGCCATCATCGGTATTGAGCCAGTGCAGGTAGCCTTCGCTGTCCCCTACCACCAGATAACCATTATACAACACCGGGGCCGTCAGGTTACGGTGCAGCAGCTCGCTCTGGCGCCACAGGCTTACGCCGCCCTGGGTGTTCAGGGCCATCACACGGTCATTCTGGTCGACCACAAAGATGCGGCCGGCATCGACGATGAAATCGCTCACTGAGCCGACTTCGCGTTTCCAGATGATCTGGCCGGAGCGCAGATCCAACGCCGTCAGGTTGCCGTTGTAACCCAGCGCGTATACCACGCCTTCGACCACGACCGGCGAGGTGTCCACGTCGTTCAGGCGATCGATTTCGGTTGCGCCGCTTGGCTGGGAGATGCGCTGTTGCCAGATCATCTGCCCTTCTTTCATCAGCACGGCGCTGACGCGGCCATTGTCACCGCCGACAATCGCGGCACCAAAGGCGGTCGCCGGGGCGGATTCACCGCGCAGGGATAGGGACGGCATATCCAGGTTAACCGTCCACTGCACGGTGCCGTCGCTTTCGCTCAGGCCCTGCAACATGCCGTTGCTGGTGTGCACCAGCACCAGGCCGTCACTGACCACCGGGCGTGATACCGCTTCACCGGCGACATTGGTCTGCCAGGCAATTTTACCGTCATCACTGTTCAGGGCATACACCACCGCGCGCTCACTGCCCACATAGACGTGATTGCCGGAGGCCGTCACGCCGCCGGAGAGCAGCGCCGGGCGGTTGCTGGAGAAGAAGCCGGTTTTCTCAGAGAGGTCCGCTTTCCAGATCTCTTTGCCGCTGTCGGCATCCAGGGCTTTCACCACCCCGTGGCGATCGGCGGCAAACACCGTGGTGCCTTGCCAGGCCGGGCGCAGGTTGGAGTAAAACTCGCCCACGCCATCACCGACTGAGCTGTTCCAGACTTCGGTCGGGGTGAACTGGTTTTCGACTTTCGGCAGCGGGGACATGGTGACCACATCCTCTTCGCCGTTGAACAATGAACAACCACTCAGCAGGGCAACAGAAACCCATCCTACCAAGAGTGTTTTACGCAAATGCATTGGCATCCCCTTAGCTGGCCAAATTATTTAACTTCATGCGCAGCAGCGCCTGCTGTGCCTGAGAGGCTTTAGCGTCGATGCCTTTACTGTATGCGTCACGTGCGCCTTTCAGGTCTCCCTTGCGCACCAGCACATCGCCACGGATATCCAGTGACATGGCCGCCCAGCTTTCACCCTTGACGCCCTCCAGGGTTTTCAGCGCATCATCAAGTTTGTTTTGCTGAAGCTGGAGGCGGGCCTGCCGCAGCGAAATCAGCGGCAGCAGGTTGTCATCTTTGGTGAGGCCGGCGGCCTTCGCCAGCTGTTTCTCGGCGTTGGCGTACTCTTTCAGATCAACAAAATGCTGCGCCAGTTGCAACGCGGCAAAGGCCCCATAATTATTGTCATTGGCCTGAATGAACTGTTCCGTTGCCGCCACGCCTTCCGGTTTTTTCGCCATCAGCGCGTCGGTCGCTTTCTGGTAGGAGACTGACGCTTCGGTCAGGGCTTCTGTCTGATGCCCCTGCCAGTAACGCCACCCCACCAGGGCACCAATGCCCAGCACCACGCCAACAGCCAATGCCTTGCCGTTCTCCGAGAAGAAGTGGCGTACAGCATTCACCTGTTCGTTTTCAGTGGTATAGACTTCCACGGTGTCCCTCTCCTTAACCCAACATCGTTGCCAGGCGCGCGGCAACGTCGCTTTGCGCCAGCGTTTCTTGTTCACCACTTTGCAGGTTTTTCACCACTACCTGCCGGGCCGCCACTTCATTCTCACCCAGCACCAGGGCCACGCGGGCGCCCCACTTGTCTGCACGGGCAAATTGTTTTTTGAAGTTGCCGCCGCCGTAGTTGGTCATCAGCCGTAATTGCGGTGCCGCATCACGCACCTGCTCCGCCAGCGCCATTGCCGCGCCCTGCGTACCGGCACCGGACGAAATGACGTAAACGTCTACCGTGGCCGGGGCCTTAAAGTCAGGGTTGACGGCCTGCACCAGCAGCACCAGACGCTCCAGCCCCATCGCGAACCCTACCGCCGGGGTGGCACGGCCGCCGAGTTGTTCCACCAGGCCGTCATAACGGCCGCCGGCACACACGGTACCCTGCGCGCCCAGGCTGGTGGTGACCCACTCAAACACGGTGCGGTTGTAGTAATCGAGGCCGCGAACCAGCCGCTGATTAACCGTATATGGGATGCCGGCCTGGTCCAAAAGTTCACACAGACCGGAAAAGTGTTGTTTTGACTCGTCATCCAGATAGTCAGCCAGGGCCGGTGCATCATTCAGCAGGCGCTGCACGTCCGGGTTTTTCGAGTCGAGCACGCGCAGCGGGTTGCTGTACATGCGGCGTTTGCAATCCTCGTCCAGCGCATCTTTGTGCTGCTCCAGGAACGCGACCAGCGCCTCGCGGTAGTTGGCACGAGCCTCCTGCGAACCGATGGAGTTCAGCTCCAGCGCCACATGGTCAGCGATGCCGAGCGCTTTCCACCAGCGCGCCGTCAGCAGGATCAGCTCTGCATCGATGTCCGGCCCCTGCAGGCCAAACACTTCCGCCCCCAGCTGGTGGAACTGGCGGTAGCGCCCTTTCTGCGGACGCTCATAGCGGAACATCGGGCCGATATACCACAGGCGCTGTTCCTGATTGTACAGCAGACCATGCTCAATGCCGGCACGCACGCAGCCTGCGGTGCCTTCCGGGCGCAGGGTCAGGCTTTCGCCGTTGCGGTCATCAAAGGTATACATCTCTTTTTCGACCACATCAGTGACTTCACCGATGGCGCGTTTAAATAACGGGGTCTGCTCTACAATCGGTAGACGGATTTCACTGTACCCATAGCCGCTGAGCACCTGCTTCAGGGTGCCTTCAATCCGCTGCCACAATGCCGTTTCTTCCGGCAGGTAGTCGTTCATGCCGCGAATGGCTTGAATGTTCTTTGCCACGTCAGTTCTCTATAGTCTTAATACAAAAAATGAACCCGATTATAGGGGCGTTGCCTCCGGCGGTTCAACGAGGATGCCGGGCCAGCCCTCAACGGGTTCAATAGAAAACGGGCCGCTATTGCAGCCCGCTACCGATGTCACTCTGTCTGCGTGTTGATCACGATACGTTTGCTTTCGTCCATCATCGCGGCTTTCGCGCGGATTTTGGCTTCCAGCTGATCGATCATCAGGTCGTTATCAAACCGGTCACGCTGGCGCACGCCGTCTTCATAGAAGCCGCTCTTGTTGTGGCCGCCGGTCACGCCCAGCGTCGACACCAGCGCCTCGCCCGGTCCGTTCACCACACAGCCGATGATCGAGACATCCATTGGCGTGATGATATCTTCCAGGCGCTGCTCCAGCGCGTTGACCGTGCCGATCACGTCGAACTCCTGGCGTGAGCAGGTCGGGCAGGCGATGAAGTTGATGCCGCGGGAACGGATGCGCAGGGACTTCAGGATATCGAAGCCCACTTTGATCTCTTCTACCGGATCGGCCGCCAGCGAGATGCGCAGCGTGTCGCCGATGCCCTCAGAGAGCAGCAGGCCGAGGCCGATGGCGGATTTTACCGCACCGGCACGGGCGCCGCCCGCTTCCGTGATGCCGAGGTGCAGCGGCTGCACGATCTGTTTCGCCAGCAGGCGGTAGGCTTCCACCGCCAGGAAGACGTCAGAGGCTTTTACGCTGACTTTGAACTGGTCGAAATTGAGGCGGTCCAGGATGTCCACATGGCGCATCGCAGACTCCAGCAACGCTTCCGGGGTCGGCTCACCATATTTTTCCTGGAGATCCCGTTCCAGCGAACCGCCGTTGACGCCGATGCGGATAGGGATATTTTTGTCACGCGCGCAATCCACCACCGAGCGGATGCGGGATTCATTGCCGATGTTGCCGGGGTTAATGCGCAGGCAATCCACGCCGTATTCCGCCACTTTCAGCGCAATGCGGTAGTCAAAGTGAATGTCCGCCACCAGCGGCACGTTGACTTGTTGCTTGATCACTTTAAAGGCTTCGGCAGCATCCATCGTCGGCACGGAAACACGGACGATGTCCGCGCCCACACGTTCCAGCGACTTAATCTGATTGACCGTAGCCTCTACATCGGTGGTACGGGTGTTGGTCATCGATTGCACGGCAATCGGCGCGCCATCACCAATAGGCACCTTTCCGACGTAAATCCGCGTTGATTTGCGACGGTTTATGGGTGCTTGGTTATGCATGTCTTGCTCTCCATTGCTGCGGGCGCAGTGCGCCGGATGCCCTATTATTCAGCAGCCAGCGTAAGACGCGCAACACGGTTTGACTTAATGAACTGGCTGAGATCAACCGGCTTGCCCTGATACTGAATCTGGACGGCACGCGGTGCGCCAATTTTCAGTTTGAACGGCGCAGTCCCGTTCAGGTTCAGCGTACCGCCGCTTTTCTGAATGCCGCTGAACAGGGTTTTCCCGGTCGCGTCATTCACTTGCAGCCAGCAATCCGCATTAAAATTCATCACGATAGCCCCTGCGTCTGCCGGGGCAGCGGCCGGTGCGTCGGCCGGCGTCGTGACGGGTGCCGCAACCGGTGCCTGGGACGGTGACACCACCGTCGGGGCCGGAGCCTGGGCAACCGGCGCAGCAGGGGCCGCCGGGGTCACCGGGGCCGGTTGTGCCGCGGTGTTCGTCGCCTGGCTGTCAGGCGGCGTACCGGTGGTGCCGTCATTGCTGTTATCAGCCGGGGCGGCATCGTCACTGTTTCCCAGCGGGATGGATTGGGCATCGCCCTGAGAAAGCTGGGCAGAGGATTGATCCGCCATCGTGGCGATCTCCTGCTGCTGGGCCTGATGGTTCTGCCACCACCAGGCACCGGTCAGGCCGATGACCACAAAGACCACCAGCCAGGTGAACCCCATCAGCCAGCCATCGCGTTTTTTACGGGATTTCCCCAGCGAGAAGCTCTGCATCGGCGCCACTTTCGCGGCGCGGATCGGGGCCTGTTTGGCCATCAGCGGCAGCAACTCTTCTTCAGGAATGTGCACCAGCTTGGCATAAGAACGGATATAGCCGCGCAGGAAGGTCGAGGCCAGCCCCGGCGGCGCGGTATCTTCTTCGATATCACGTACCGTGGAGACTTTCAGGCACAGGCGTTCTGCAACGGCCTGCTGGCTCAGCCCCAGCTGTTCACGGGCTTGACGCAGGCGTTCGCCTGTCGTTTTGGAGATGTTTTCTTGAGAGGCTTCAGTATTCATTAGCGAGAAACTGCTGGTACTGTTTAGAGTGTGGAAAACTTCGCGCCAGCTGCCTGCCATAACGGTCTATCTTGTCCTGGCGGTCATCCAGCGCGGCGAAACGAATCTGTAACCATAAACTGTCGGCACTGGCCGGTAAAATATGCTGGTAGACATCCAGTAAAAGCTGCGCCTGGGCGCGTTTTCCTTCACTGAACTGCCGCTGGGCCTCTGCCAGCAGAGGCGCGCCCTTGTCCGGGTCATATTTCAGTGCCCGGCCCAGCAATACCCGTGCCTCATCGTCCTGATTTGCCTTAAGGAAACAATAGCCGGCATTCTCCAGGCTGTCTGCAACCTGCCCATAATCGGGCACCTGCGCGGCCGCGCTAAACTGCTGTTGTGCCGGTACATACTGCCCTAAACTACACAAGAACGCACCGTAATTATTCAACACCGTGCCATTTTGCGGGGCAAGTTGCAGGGCGCGCTGATAGCGTTGCTGCGCAGCCTCATTTTCCCCGACACGTTGCGCATACAGCGCCATCCCCAGTTGGGTACGGTAGTCCTGCGGCGCGGTTTGCTCCGCTTTTTCAAGATTTTGCCGGGCGGCCGGCAAATTCCCCTGAGACAGGTAGCCCATCCCCAGTTGCAGGCGTGTATCCACCGACGCCGACGTGGCCGGTGCGGCCTCGTCCGGCCCTGAACCCGAGCAGCCTGCCAGCACGGCCGCCGCGATAACCGCAGAGAGCCAGTGCGGCGTGCTCCGCAACATTTTCAGCATCATGCGTTTCATTCCCTGGAACGCGGCGGCAGGCTGCCCTGCCCGTGCCGTTCCGATCTGAGAGAGGGAGGCGTAACGGCACAGCGCAGCGTCACGCCCTCAGGTCAGGTTCAGAGTGCTTTTACCGAAATCGGCTCCCCTGCCATTTTCTTCTTCAGGGTACGCTTGGTCCGGTCGATCACCTCACCCGCCAACTGGCCGCAGGCGGCGTCAATATCGTCACCGCGGGTCTTACGCACAATAGTCGTAAATCCATATTCCATCAACACTTTGGCAAAGCGATCAACGCGACTATTCGAGCTGCGTCCATAAGGTGCGCCCGGGAAGGGGTTCCACGGGATCAGGTTGATCTTGCACGGCGTGTCTTTCAGCACAGCGGCCAGCTCGTGGGCATGTTCGGTGCCGTCATTGACGTGGTCCAGCATCACGTACTCAATGGTGACGCGGCCCTGGTTGGCATTGGACTTCGCCAGGTAGCGGCGTACCGCGCTCAGGAAGGTCTCAATGTTGTACTTTTTATTGATCGGCACGATCTCGTCACGGATGGTGTCGTTCGGCGCATGCAGGGAGATGGCCAGCGCCACGTCGATCATGTCGCCCAGTTTGTCCAGTGCCGGTACCACACCGGACGTGGAGAGCGTCACGCGGCGTTTGGAGAGGCCGAAACCGAAGTCATCCAGCATGATTTCCATCGCCGGGACGACGTTGGTCAGGTTGAGCAGCGGCTCGCCCATGCCCATCATGACCACGTTGGTGATCGGGCGCTGGCCGGTGACTTTCGCCGCGCCGATGATTTTGGCGGCTCGCCAGACCTGGCCGATGATTTCTGACACGCGCAGGTTACGGTTGAAGCCCTGCTGTGCCGTAGAGCAGAATTTGCACTCGAGCGCGCAGCCTACCTGAGAGGAGACGCAGAGGGTCGCGCGATCCTCTTCCGGGATATAGACCGTCTCAACGCGTTGGTCGCCCACCAGAATCGCCCATTTGATGGTGCCGTCGGCGGAGCGTTGCTCATCCACCACTTCCGGTGCACGGATCTCTGCAATCGCCTGCAATTTGCCGCGCAGCACTTTGTTGATGTCGGTCATCTGCTCGAAATCATCGCAGCAGTAGTGGTACATCCACTTCATGACCTGGTCGGCGCGGAAGGGTTTCTCCCCCATCCTGGCGAAAAATTCGCGCATTTGCTGGCGGTTCAGATCGAGGAGGTTAATTTTTTCCACAGCCGGTTTTGCCGTTTGTACGGCGGGCGCAGAGGAGTGAGAAATTTCAGACACGGTTTGCCCAGAAGGAGTTGTTTCTAACATGGATGTCGCGGCCTCGTTGTTACACTTTTGGCTCAAAGGAAGTGCACCCGCCCGGTGGCGTGATGCGAAAACATGCGCCCCGAGAGAGCAGGCTCCTTCGGGGCGCAGTATTGTACAAATTTTAGGATAGCGATGCTATCGCGGAAAGCCTGCTGTCACGGTTTTATTGTTTCAGCAAATGAATCTTTCAGCTCGCTATCATTCACCAATTAACGGGTGCGCGGGCACAGCTCGTTTTCGGTGAAGAAGTACGCGATTTCGCGCTGTGCAGATTCAACCGCATCGGAACCGTGAACGGCGTTCTCAGTGAAGCTGTCTGCGTAGTCAGCACGCAGGGTACCGGCCAGGGCGTTGTCCGGGTTGGTTGCGCCCATGATGTCACGGTTGCGCTGAACGGCGTTTTCGCCTTCCAGAACCTGCATCATGATCGGGCCAGAGGTCATGAACTCAACCAGGCCGTCGAAGAACGGGCGGCCTTTGTGCTCAGCGTAGAAGCCTTCAGCCTGCTCACGGGTCAGGTGAACCATTTTAGCGGCAACGATTTTGAAACCAGCGGCTTCGAAACGGGCATAGATAGAACCAATGGCGTTTTTAGCCACTGCGTTCGGTTTGATCATGGAAAAAGTACGTTCGATAGTCATGTAAACCTCTGTCTGACGTCGTCCTGGGAGGCAGGCATAAATGGGCCCGCCGTGAAATGGCGCCGATTATAGGGGGCAAGTCGGCGCTTGCCTACCCGAAACACAACATTTGATTAAAATAACTTTAGCTAATTCCCTACTCTTTATGCACATATTTAGCAATTATTGCCCTATGTGCCGGCCGTGACTGCGCGCCTGCCCTCAGGCGATGCCGGAAGAAGGAATGATATTGCGTAACCAACTGCCCCAGCGGCGCTGGTAAAAGGCCTGGGTATGCTGAATCAGATAATGGCTGATGCCGCGCTCTTTTTCATTGACCAGGCAGAAATCCACTGGCTCATCCTCTGCCAGCGCTTCACTGGCGACGCTGCCGGCTTCCTGAATCAGCTGTTCAATCTCCTGCTCCGACGCGCCGTCAATCTCCAGCCCCACCAGCAGGTTGGGCCGCTCATCGCTGTTTTTATCATGGATGAGCGCCAGGAAGGCGCGGCGCACCGGTTTACGCTGGCTGAACAGTGTGGTGAGCGCGTCCACCATCGCCGCCGGATAGTGTTCCGGCTGGCCGATCAGGAACTCGGTACCGGCTTCCAGCACCCGCTCCAGCGGTTTGCCTGCCGTGCCTTCCTGTAACAGCTGGCTCACCTCGTGCGGGGTGAACTCTTTGCCGTACTCATTTTTCGGGTTCAGGAACAGCTCCGCGCCTTCGGTCATCTCAAACAGCACCCGCACCGGCAACGCCATAAACGGCTGCTCGCGCTCCACCGCCCGTTGCAGGGCTGAGAGTGAACTGAAGAACGGCAATACGTTCGTGCCGTCCTGTTTTTCCCAGACCTGCAGGCTCAGCGGGCTGCCGGCTTCCAGCACCACGTCACCCTCCGGGGCCTGGTTGTCGGTCAGCACCAGCACGGTGGCTTCCATCAGCGCGCGGTAGAACGCCGGGCGTTGTGCCGGGTCACTGACGGCCTGCATCAGCAACTGCTCCAGTTCACGTCCCTGCGACGTGTCCGCAGGGTCAAAAGACGATGTGCTCATACGTTACTCCCTCAACAAGCCGGAACGGCTTTGCCACAAGATAACACCACAAAAAGATGGATAAAAAAACGGGGCAGCCAGGCCGCCCCGTGATACCCGGTCACGTCATGCTGCTGACGTATTGCCGGTTACTGCGCCTTGCTCAGCAGCAAATTGGCCAGGGTACGGACGCCCAGCCCGGTCGCCCCGGCCGACCACTGATCCACCGCGCCTTTGCGGTAGGTGGCAGAACAGTCGATATGCAGCCAGCCCTGGCGGTAGTTCTGCACGAAGTGCGACAGGAACGCGGCGGCGGTGCTGGCCCCGGCAGTGTAGCTTGGGCCGGCCACGTTGTTCAGGTCAGCAAAGTTGGACGGCAACTGGCTGCGGTGGAACTCTGCCAGCGGCAGGCGCCAGAACGGCTCCTGCTCCTGCCCGGCACTCGCCAGCAGGTCAGCGGCCAACGCATCATCAAAGCTGAACAGCGCATGGTAATCATTGCCCAGCGCGGTTTTGGCCGCGCCGGTCAGGGTCGCGCAGTCAATCAGCAGTTGCGGCTGCTGCTCCGAGGCGTCGATCAGGCCATCAGCCAGCACCAGCCGCCCTTCCGCATCGGTGTTCATCACTTCCACCGTCTTGCCGTTACGGTAGTGGATAATGTCACCGAGTTTAAAGGCGTTGCCGCTGACCATGTTGTCTGCGCAGCAGAGATAAAGCTTCACGCGCTGTGCCAGGCCGCGCGCCGCTGCCAGGGCCAGTGCGCCGGTTACGGTGGCCGCGCCGCCCATGTCAGATTTCATTGAGTCCATAAAGGCACTCTGTTTCAGGCTGTAGCCGCCGGTGTCAAAGGTGATGCCTTTCCCCACCAGGCAGGCGTAGACCGGCGCGTTCTCATCCCCGGTCGGGTTGTAGTCGAGCACCAGCAGCACCGGCGGGCGCTCAGAGCCGCGGCCGACAATATGCAGGCCGGCATAGTTCTGTTCGCGCAGGTCTTCCCCTTTGGTGATGCGGTAGGTCACGTGCTCGCCGCCGTACTGGCACAGCAGGTCAACCGCGCGGTGGGCCAGCGTTTCCGGCCCCAGATCTTCTGCCGGCATATTGATGGTGTCGCGTACCCAGTCAATGATGGTCAGGCGGCTCTCCAGCTCCTCGCGATCGGCCTGCTCAAGCTCAGCCCACTCGACACTGCGCTGGCCTTTCGGGCCACGGAAACCTTGCCAGAAGGCCCAGCTATTCTCCAGATCCCAGCCTTCACCGGCCAGTTTCACCTTCTTGATCCCCTGCCCGTCAATCCGGCGTGCAGCGCGTTGAATCGAGACCAGCGTACCGGCATGAATCGTCATGCCCTCGTTGCGGGTGCTCAGCAGGGCATTGTCACCCCAGCGGGCGTCGGCGGGCTGGGATGAAAGGAAGATATGCATCGCGTCTGTTGTCATCGTGTCTGCGGTCATAACGAAACTCCCGATTGTTTTTTTCTTTGTCAGGGTAGGCCCGAACCGGGGCCTGTGCCGTGAAGCGGCGAGCCATAAACAAATCGGGCCACCTTATGGCAGCCCGTATGCTCTTCATTCTGCTTTATCTAACCAGACCCGGTGGGCCGCTGCCAGCAGTTTTTACCTGATAGGACAGGCAACCTGTGCCGTGTCAGGCCGCGCCGGAGAGACGGCGCAGGCGTTCAACCGATTTACGCACCAGCGCGACGGCGTAATCAATCTCATCCTCGGTGGTGAAACGCCCGGCGGAGAAACGCAGCGAGCTGTGCGCCAGTTCATCATTCAGCCCCAGCGCCCGCAGTACATAAGAGGGCTCCAGGCTGGCAGAGGTACAGGCGGAACCGGAGGAGAGCGCCAGATCCTTCAGCGCCATGATCAGGGATTCCCCGTCCACATGGCTGAAACTGACGTTCAGGATGTTCGGCACCCCATGCGCCAGCGAGCCGTTCAGGCTGACGCCGTCAATCTCGCTCAACCCCTGCCACAGGCGGTCGCGCAGGCGGTGCAGGCGCTCACTTTCAGCCGCCATCTCCATGTTGGCGATGCGGTAGGCTTCGCCCATGCCGACAATCTGGTGCACCGGCAGGGTGCCGGAACGCATACCGCGCTCATGGCCGCCGCCGTGGATCTGGGCTTCAATACGGACGCGCGGTTTGCGGCGCACGTAGAGGCCGCCGATGCCTTTCGGGCCGTAAATTTTATGGCCAGAGAACGACATCAGGTCAATCCTGAGTTCATTCAGGTCAACCGGCAGTTTGCCGACGCTCTGGGTGGCATCCACATGGAAAAGGATGCCCCGGCTGTGGCACAGCTCCCCGATGGCCGCGACATCCTGCACCACGCCAATCTCATTGTTGACGTGCATGATGGATACCAGCAGGGTGTCGTCACGCAGGGCGGCAGCCAGGTCAGCCAGGTCAATCAGGCCGTTGCGTTGCGGCGTCAGGTAGGTGACGTCGAACCCTTCCTGCTCCAGTTGCCGGCAGGTATCCAGCACCGCTTTATGCTCGGTCACGCTGGTGATGATGTGCCGCCCTTTTTCCTGATTCGCATGGGCTGCGCCCTTGATCGCCAGGTTATTGGATTCGGTGGCACCGGAGGTAAAGACGATCTCACGCGGATCGGCACCAATCAGTTCGGCAACGTTATTCCGGGCGACATCCACTGCCTCTTCCGCCTGCCAGCCAAAACGGTGCGAGCGGGAGGCAGGGTTACCGAAAGTACCGTCCAGGGTCAGACACTGCATCATCTTTTCAGCCACACGCGGGTCAACCGGCGTGGTGGCCGCATAATCCAGATAAATCGGTAATTTCATGACTCTTCAACTCCGTACATCACATAAAACGTCAGTGTAACGCGTCCGGCTTACGAACGCAGATTTACATTGATCGCTTCTTGCGGACGCCCGGCAGGCGTCAGACGGCGGGTTTCATGGTTCTGACGGTCAGCCACGTCCAGCACTTCCTGGTTGTTCACCAGTTCAGCCAGCGTGATGTTGTTCAGGAAGCCGCTGATACGCTCACTCAGGTCGCGCCACAGGGTGTGGGTCAGGCAGCGGTCGCCGCCCTGGCAGCCCTCTTTGCCCTGGCAACGGGTCGCGTCAATGGATTCGTCTACGGCGGTGATCACCGCGCCCACGGCGATTTCTGCCACGTCTTTGCCCAGCAGGTAACCACCGCCCGGACCGCGTACACTGGCCACCAGGCCATTTTTACGCAGGCGGGAGAACAGCTGCTCCAGGTAGGAGAGCGAAATGCCCTGACGTTCAGAAATATCGGCTAACGGAACCGGCCCGTCCTGGGAGTGTAATGCTACGTCCAGCATAGCGGTGACTGCGTAACGACCCTTTGAAGTCAGTCTCATGGCGAATATTACCTGTAAATAAGGGGGGTGAAATATGGCCAAGAGTCTGCCATTCCCGAGTATTTCAGTCAACTATTTACCTGAGTGAAACAGTCAGGTATTAAAGGCGAAACAGCATTTCAGGCGGGGACAGAAACAGCAAGCCCGTTGAATGCGTTACTTTTCAACGGGCTGGAAGGATTACTGCTTTTTCTCGATAGACGTCAGGATACCGCGCAGGATGTTCAGCTCCTGGGTTTCCGGCCGCGCGCGGGTAAACAGGCGGCGCAAACGGCTCATTATCTGACCCGGATGCTGCGGGCGGATAAAGCCGGTCTGCAACAGCACCTGCTCCAGATGGCCGTAAAAACGCTCCAGATCGTCCACCAGCGGGTAGGCCTCTTCCGGGGCGGCGTCCTGGCCGTTTTCCTGCCGGTCGAGCCAGGCCACGCGGACTTCATAAGCAATCAGCTGTACCGCCATCGCCAGGTTCAGCGAGCTGTATTCCGGGTTGGCCGGGATACAGACGTGGTAGTGACATTTCTGAAGTTCTTCATTGGTGAGGCCCACGCGCTCACGGCCGAACACCAGCGCCACCGGGGCGCTTTCGGCAGTCTGAGCGCATTTCACGCCACATTCACGCGGCTCCAGCATCGGCCACGGCAGGGTGCGTGAGCGGGCGCTGGTGCCGACCACCAGACTGCAACCGGCCAGCGCCTCGTCCAGGGTGTCGACAATGGTCGCGTTACCGATGACATCACTGGCACCGGCGGCCAGGGAGATGGCCTGCGAGTCGGGCTTCACCAGCGGGTTCACCAGGTAGAGGTTGGTGAGGCCCATGGTTTTCATGGCACGGGCGGTAGAGCCCATGTTACCGGTATGAGAAGTTTCAACCAGGACAATGCGGATATTGTGCAGCATACGAACTCTGAAGGTTGCGGAAAATCGGCCCATGCTAACACAACCGTAGGTATTTTTCAGAAGCCCTGCTATACTGCGCGCCGTTTCCCGTTCTTTAACATCCTAGTTGGAAGATACCCATGCATCCGATGCTCACCATCGCCGTGCGCGCTGCGCGTAAGGCCGGTAACCTGATTGCCAAAAACTACGAAACCCCGGACGCTGTCGAAGCGAGCCAGAAAGGCACCAATGACTTTGTTACTAACGTTGATCGTGACGCTGAGCACCTGATTATCGACGTGATCCGCCGTTCTTACCCCCAGCACACCATCATCTCTGAAGAGTGCGGTGAACTGGCCGGCGAAGACCAGGATGTACAATGGATTATCGACCCACTGGATGGCACCACCAACTTCATCAAACGTCTGCCGCACTTCGCGGTCTCCATTGCCGTACGCATCAAAGGCCGTACTGAAGTGGCGGTGGTTTATGACCCAATGCGCAATGAACTGTTCACGGCAACCCGCGGTCAGGGTGCTCAGCTGAACGGCTACCGCCTGCGCGGCGGCAACGCCCGCGATCTGGACGGCACCATTCTGGCCACCGGCTTCCCGTACAAACTGAAACAGCACGCCACCCCGTACATCAACGTGGTCGGCAAGCTCTTTACCCAGTGCGCAGACTTCCGCCGCACCGGTTCCGCCGCGCTGGATCTGGCCTATGTGGCTGCCGGCCGCGTGGACGGTTTCTTTGAGATTGGCCTGAAGCCGTGGGATTTCGCCGGCGGTGAGCTGCTGGTGCGTGAAGCGGGCGGCATCGTGACTGACTTCATGGGCGGCCACAACCATTTCAACTCCGGCAATATCGTGGCCGGTAACCCGCGTGTGGTGAAATCGCTGCTGAGCACCATGCGTGAAGAGCTGAGCGAAGCGCTGAAACGTTAATTTATCTGGACAAATTTTGTGATGCCGCCCTCAGGGGCGGCATTTTTTTTGCCTGCGGTGCCTGGCGGCCCGTCAATAAATGTGATGGCGCTTCAAAGCCGGAGCAAAAAACAGCGCCTCCGGCGCGGCCTTACGGCCCCTTTGCTATGCTTACTCCTCCACACTAAAGCAATCGTCAGAAGGTGTTCATGAGCCTGGCCACGTCCTCTGCGCCTGAGCTCTCCGGTCAACAACGGCGCTGCCATATCGTCCTGATGTTGTATGCGCTCTCCCCTGCGGTGCGCCTGGAGAAGATCAGCCAAATCAATGGGGTTGACCTTTCAACAACCCGGCTGGATGTAGCCGCGGTTGCCGCGGAGATCCAGCGCTTCCACCATCTGGATCTCATCCTTGATGAGGCCGGAACCTGCCGCATTACCGGCACCTCACTTAACCAGCGTTTATGCTTTTTCCACTGGTTACGGCGCGCCCTGCGTATTTCCCCCGATTTCACCACCCAACAGGCCGCCCTCGCCCTGCATCAGGGGATGGCGGCGTTTCATCAGGCCGGGGCCGAAGAGACCGACCGGGTGTTGCATACCCTGATTGAGCAGGCGGAAGTCCGGCTGCGACGCCCGGTAAATGACCGTGACCGGCACTTTCTCTGCCTGTTTATCAAATATTGCCTGAACTGCCACCACCAGCTCTGCCACCCCGGTTTTACCCCCCCTCAGCTGACATGGCTGCGGCAGAAAAGTGAGTGTGATGCGGCGGGCTACCTGGCCGCAGCGCTGGCTGAGCGCTTTGCCCTGCCCCCGTGTGAGGCGGAGCGCGATTTCCTGACACTGCTGTTTACCCTGCTGAAAACCCACAGCTATGACAGCAGCGACTCGCCGGAAGACCAGCACTTGCAGGAGCAGGTTCACCGGCTGATTGGCCGTTTCCAGCAGATTGCCGGCATGAGCTTCAGCAGCCGCGAGGGGCTGGCCGGCCAGTTGTTTACCCATCTGGGGGCGGCTATCGAGCGTTGCCGGTTTGACATCGGCATCGATCACACCTTGCTTGAAGAGGTCACGCGCATGTACCCCCGGCTGATGCGCACCACACTGGAAGCGCTGGAGGAATTTGAAGCCGCGTATGACCTGCGTCTTTCGCCGGAGGAAGTGGGGTTAATTACCATCTGTTTCGGGGCCTGGCTGATGCACGGCAGTGCATTGCAGGAGAAGCAGGTACTGTTGCTGACCAACGGCAACCCGGAGCTGGAAACGGCGGTGGAACAGCACATCCGCGACGCGACCCTGTTGCCGCTCTCCGTGAAGTACCTGCCGCTTTCGCATTTCCTGCGCCAGGGGCCGCCGCAGGGGGTGACGCTGGTGGTCACCCCCTACCCGGCCGATGAACCGGCGATCACCATGCCGATCCTGCATGTGGAACTGCCGCTGGAAAAGGCGCAGCGTATGCAGATCCGCGCCCTGTTGGAAAGCCCCTGACGCGGCTTACCGGCCTGCGGGCTGCACCTTCGGCCGCAAGAAGATGGCCGGCAGCGCCACCAGCGCCATCACCCAGAACACCTGCTGGTGAATATGCTGGAACAGGAAACCGGCCAGCACCGTCATTACCGCAATCCCGCCGCCCATCGCCAGTGCTGAATAAGCGGCTTGCAGGCGGATCACTTCACGCGGGTCACGCGCAGAGATAAAGCGCATCGCCGCCAGGTGGCACACCGTAAAACTGCCGCAGTGCAGAAGCTGCATCACCACCAGCCACGGCAGGCCAATAAAGCTGCCCATCAGCGCCCAGCGCACCACCCCGCAACAGGCGGAAAGCAGCAACAGGTGTCGGGCGCTCCAGCGGGAGAACAACTGGCGGCTGAAGGTGAATACCAGCACCTCCGCCACTACCCCGAGTGACCAGAGATAGCCCACTACCGAGGCCGGGTACCCCGCCTCCTGCCAGTACAGCGCGCTGAAGCTGTAATAGCCCGCGTGCGCCGCCTGTAACAGCGTCACGCACAGCAGGAATTGGCGTACCGGCGGCTGGCGCAGCAACTCCCGCCACGGGATTGCCCCACGCTCTGCGGCCTGGGCGTCAGCCTTCGGCGGCACGGCCGGGCGCAGCAGCATCCCGAGCAGCATCGCCGCCAGCCCGGCCGTCAGGGCTGACAGAATGGCACCATGCCCGAACACGGCAATCATTTTGCCGATAAATGCCGAGCCAATCACAAACGCCAGCGATCCCCAGACCCGCACTTTGCCGTAGTCCAGGGCGATTTGCCGCTGCCAGGTGGCCGCCAGCGCGTCACTCATCGGCACCAGCGGGCCGAAAAAGAGGTTGAAACCGGCCATCACCAGCATCAGCCAGGCCCAGCTGCTGCCAAACCAGAACCCCACACAACAGGCCAGCGCCAGCAGGGCAATCAGGCGCAACGCCGCCACCAGCTGGGACGCCTCTTTCACTGCCGGGGCCAGCAGCAGCGTGCCGGAGAAGCGGGCTACCATCCCGATGCCGAGCAACAGCCCGATGGCCTGGGCATCCAGCCCCTCGCCTTTCAGCCAGGTAGCAAAAAACGGCAAAAAGATGCCGTAAGCGAAGAAATAGGTGAAGTAGCTGAGCCCCAGCCAGTACGAGGATGGCAAAACCATGGTATCTCCGATAACAGGCAGAGCCGGTCAACGCCGCGCTGCCTTGCGCCGGGCACATCAGCACCCGTTCCTGTTGGTGAGCGGCCACGCCCGGTTTCCGGGCCTGCCCGGTGGTCAGCCGCGCATGGGCTGCACCGGAGTATAGGCAAAAAAGGCCGTCCGAAAAATGTCCGGGTGAAAAAGTCCGGGCGAAAAAAAGGTACTGCCGGGCAGTACCTTTTCTGTCAGTGCATGAGCGTGCAGGCAGGGCCTGCTCCGGTCAGCGGGCGGTTATGCGTAAACCGGCAGGCGGGCGCAGATGGCCAGCACTTTCTGTTTCACACGTTCAATGGTGGCTTCATCATTGATGTTGTCCAGCACATCACAGATCCAGCCGGCCAGTTCGCGCACGTCATCTTCATTGAAGCCGCGGCGGGTCACTGCCGGGGTACCGATGCGGATGCCGGAGGTCACGAACGGGCTTTTCGGATCGTTCGGCACGCTGTTTTTGTTCACGGTAATGTTGGCGCGGCCCAGGGCGGCATCCGCTTCTTTACCGGTCAGGTTTTTGTCCACCAGATCCATCAGGAACAGGTGGTTTTCCGTGCCGCCGGACACCACTTTGTAGCCACGCGCCAGTACCACTTCCACCATCGCTTTGGCGTTTTTGGCGACCTGCTGCTGGTAAGTTTTGAACTCAGGCTCCATCGCTTCTTTCAGTGCCACCGCTTTACCGGCAATCACATGCATCAGCGGGCCGCCCTGGCCGCCGGGGAACACAGCGGAGTTCAGCTTCTTGTACAGATCCTCATCACCGCCTTTCGCCAGGATCAGGCCGCCGCGCGGGCCTGCCAGGGTTTTATGGGTGGTGGTGGTCACGATATGGGCATGAGGCACCGGGTTCGGGTAGACACCGGCGGCCACCAGGCCTGCCACGTGCGCCATGTCCACAAACAGGTACGCGCCGATGCTGTCGGCAATCTCACGCATTTTTGCCCAGTCAACGGTGCCGGAGTAGGCTGAGAAACCGCCGATGATCATTTTCGGCTGGTGCGCCTGCGCCTGACGGGCCAGATCGTCATAGTCGATTTTGCCGGTCTCATCGATGCCGTAAGGCACCACGTTATAGAGTTTGCCGGACAGGTTAACCGGGGAGCCGTGGGTCAGGTGGCCGCCGTGCGCCAGGTTCATCCCGAGGATGGTGTCACCCGGTTGCAGCAACGCCGTGTAAACCGCGAAGTTAGCCTGGGAGCCGGAGTGCGGCTGGACGTTGGCGTAGTCTGCGCCGAACAGGGCTTTGGCACGGTCGATCGCCAGTTGCTCAACGATGTCGACATACTCGCAGCCGCCATAGTAGCGTTTGCCCGGATAGCCTTCAGCGTATTTGTTGGTCAGCTGAGAACCTTGTGCCTGCATCACACGCGGACTGGTGTAGTTTTCAGAGGCAATCAGTTCAATATGTTCTTCCTGACGCACGACTTCCTGCTCCATTGCCTGCCACAGCTCGGCATCATAATCGGCAATGTTCATTTCACGCTTTAACATCTGCTTCTCCTGACTCACACGCAATTAAACGACCCCCAACGGGATATGCGGCACAGTGTAAACTGTTTTTGCCTGCGGCCATAGGGTTGCGGCCAGCTTTTTACGCAAACGGTTGGCTTCCCGCCCGGCAAGGCTTTCCCCATTATCTTCTCACTAAATCTCACCGGCTGTTCTCTCGGTAATAAGGCAAATTTTTCACCTTTGGAAGCCATCTCTCATTATTACAAAACCTTAACAAAACAACGGCTATTTACAAGCGATCGGCCGCGCTATAAGATGCATTTAAAATACATCATTTATAATTCTGACGCCGCGCGTCTTCAGGAGCACCTCATGCTTGATACCACCACCATCGCCACCATCAAATCGACCATTCCTGCTCTGGTGGCGACCGGCCCCGCCCTCACCGCCCACTTTTATGACCGTATGCTGGGCCGCCACCCTGAGCTGAAACATGTGTTCAACATGAGCCACCAGATGAAAGGTGATCAGCGTGAGGCACTGTTTAATGCCATTTGTGCCTATGCGGCCAACATTGAAAACCTGCCGGCTATCCTGCCGGCGGTGGAGAAGATTGCGCAGAAACATACCAGCCTGAACATCCGCCCGGAGCAGTACGCGATTGTGGGTGAGAACCTGCTGGCGACGCTGGATGAGTTGCTCAGCCCCGGCCAGGAGGTGCTGGATGCCTGGGGTAAAGCCTATGGGGTACTGGCCGACGTCTTTATCCAGCGTGAAAGCCAGATCTACCAGCAGACTGCGGCCAAACGCGGCGGCTGGGAAGGGGTGCGGGCGTTCCGCATTGTGGCAAAAACGCCGCAGAGCGAGGTGATAAGCAGCATTGAACTGGCACCGGTAGATGGCCAACCGGTCGCCGATTACCAGCCGGGGCAGTACATTTCGGTTTATATCCGGGATGAAGCCTTTAACGAATACCAGCAGATCCGCCAGTACTCGCTGACGCAAAGCCCGAATGGCCGCAGCTACCGGATCGCAGTCAAACGTGAGGGTGGCGGTAAAGCCTCCAACTACCTGCATGATGTGGCGCAGGTCGGCACCGTGGTTAACCTGGCGGCACCGCACGGCGATTTCTTTATGGACGTGACGCCGGAAACGCCGGTGGCGCTGATCTCCGCCGGGGTGGGCCAGACCCCGATGCTGGCCATGCTGCACACGCTGCATGAGACGCAGCACCGCGCGCCGGTCTGGTGGCTCCATGCCGCGGAAAATGGCCGTGTCCATGCGTTCGCGCAGGAAGTGGCGGATATCGCCGCGAACATGCCGGGTTTACACCGCCATATCTGGTATCGCGTCCCGGCTGAGGGGGATGTACAGGGTGAAGGGTATGACACAGAAGGGGTGATGGATCTGGCGCCGCTGGCCGGAACCCTGCGCAATCCGGCGTTGCACATCTACCTGTGCGGCCCGGTGGCCTTTATGCAGTTTGCCGCACGCCAGCTGCTGGAGATGGGCGTCAGCACCGATCGCCTGCACTATGAGGTGTTCGGCCCGCATAAAGTGGTTTGATAAAGCGCGGGCGGGAGCCATCCCGCCCGGTGACGGGAGGCGTCAGATCGCCTCTTCGTCCTCTTCGCCGGTACGGATACGCACCACACGCAGCACATCAAACACAAAGATTTTCCCGTCACCGATTTTACCGGTCTGCGCGGTCTTCATGATGGTTTCGACACAGGTATCCACGATGTCGTCAGCCACCACAATCTCAATTTTCACCTTCGGCAGGAAATCCACCATATATTCCGCGCCACGGTAGAGTTCAGTGTGGCCTTTCTGGCGGCCAAACCCTTTCACTTCCGTCACCGTCATGCCGGTGATCCCGACTTCAGCCAGCGCCTCACGGACATCATCCAGCTTGAATGGCTTAATAATCGCGTCAATTTTTTTCATGGCGAACCCTTTCTTTTACATAATATGCGGCTAAAGCCGGAGGTTGTCGTCTGGCGCCGCGCCCTGTTGCGACAGGCCGGACATGTCCGGCTGCGAAGAGCAAAGACCTGTGGCTGTGAAAGCCGGCGTCCTGATGGCGGCATCTCTTATGGGGTGCTGCCGGGCTTCAAGTATGGCATCTGCCCGGTATCCTGCCCCGCCATGTGCCCAGTGACGGGCAACAGGCTTGCGAGTGTAAAGCATTCCGGCCAGTTTGTTTAGCCGCAACGCCCTGCACCGCACGTGCATTTACTCTTTAAAGTCATTGGCATCCAGCTCGTGGCGCGACAGCAGCTTGTAGAACTCGGTGCGGTTGCGCCCCGCCATCCGTGCGGCCTGGGTGACATTGCCCTTGGCGATTTGCAGCAACTTGCGCAGATAGTGCAGCTCGAACTGGTTGCGCGCCTCCGCGAAGGTCGGCAACACGGTGTTCTCCCCTTCCAGCGCCTGCTCCACCAGCGCATCGCTGATCACCGGGGCGGTGGTCAGCGCCACACACTGCTCTATCACGTTGACCAACTGGCGCACGTTGCCCGGCCAGCCGGCGGCCATCAGCCGCCGCATCGCATCCGCGGAGAAGCTGCGCACAAAGGGTTTATGCCGGGTTGCCGCCTCGCGCAGCAGGTGATTGGCCAGCAGCGGGATATCCTCCGGCCGCTCATTCAGCGCAGGCAATTTAAGGTTAACCACATTCAGCCGGTAGAAGAGATCTTCGCGGAACTCGCCCTTGGCCATCACTTTCGGCAGGTCACGGTGGGTGGCGGAGATAATCCGCACATTCACGTCCAGATCCCGGTTGCTGCCGAGCGGGCGCACTTTGCGCTCCTGCAATACCCGCAGCAATTTGACCTGAAGCGACAGCGGCATGTCGCCAATCTCGTCGAGAAACAGCGTGCCGCCCTCGGCGGCCTGGAACAGCCCTTCCCGCTGGCTGACCGCGCCGGTAAAGGCGCCTTTGGCGTGGCCGAACAGTTCAGACTCCAGCAATTGCTCCGGCAGCGCCCCACAGTTAATGGCGATAAACGCGTTTTTCGCGCGCGGGCTGGCCGCGTGGATCGCCTGTGCCAGCACCTCTTTGCCGGTGCCGCTCTGGCCGTTAATCAGCACGCTGACATCCGATTGCGCCACCATTCTCGCCTGCTCCAGCAGGCGCAGCATCAGCGGGCTGCGGGTCACGATCGCCTCCCGCCAGCGCTCATCGGTGGCGGAAGCGGTGGTCAGCGCCAGCGCCTCATCAATCGCTTTGTAGAGCGCATCGCGGTCCACCGGTTTGGTGAGGAAGCTGAACACGCCTTGCTGGGTGGCGGCCACCGCATCCGGGATCGAGCCGTGGGCGGTGAGGATAATCACCGGCATCCCCGGCTGGTGTTTCTGGATCTCCGCGAACAGCGCCAGGCCGTCCATTTCATCCATCCGCAGGTCGCTTATCACCAGATCAATCTTGTCACGCGCCAGCAGCCGCAGCGCCTCCTGGCCGCTTCCGGCGGTGGTGACGCTGAAGCCCTCACTGGTGAGGCGCATCCCCAGCAGTTTCAGCAGGCTGGGGTCATCATCGACCAGTAACAGATTGGCGGGTTTGCGTTGGGTCATCTCCCTGACGCTCCTTAAGGGTTGGCGGAGGTGGACGCCCGGCTGCCTTGCGCGGCGGGCGGCGTGTAGGTGTCATCCGGCTCAACCGGGCGGGCGCTGCCGCGGTTTTCGCCGCTTTCCGGCAACTCCCCCTGCAACTGCTTGCGCGAGGAGAGCTGGCGTTCGATATCGGTGAGGTTTTCCAGCTTTTGCCGGGTGTCATTGAGTTTGTTTTGCAGCAGCGCCTGCGTCTGGTGCAGCGCCGTCAACTGGCTGGCGGCGAGTTCCTGCGCGCGCTGTGCTTTGGCCCGGTCATCATTCAGCACAATCTCCAGATTCTGGCGCTCGCGCCACAGTTGCACCAGCGGCCGCAGCGAGCCGGGCATCTGTGCGCGGTGCTGGTTCACTTTTTCCAGCAGCAGGCGGCGCTCACCGGGCGATGGCGCAGCGCTGGAGAGCAGGATCCCCTGCCGGAAGGCGTTCTCCCAGCCGGTCACGTCCATTGAGGTGCCGAGCTGGCGCGCCTGGACGGCACCCAGCCGGTCTGCGCAATCCATCGCACGCAACCAATAGAGCGGGTTCTCGGTGTACTCTTTCCCGTCCAGATCCCAGAGGGTGTCACAGGAGGCGACGCGGAAATCGATCACCTGCTTGTCCGGGATTTTTTCCGGCGTGGAGAGCGCGGCCCCCTGGCCGCCGCCCTGCATACAGCCCACCAGCAGTAACGGCATACCGGCCAGCGCTGCCAGCCGGGCGCGCCAGCCGTGGCGGATGGCCTGTGCCAGTCCGGCCCCCTGTCGTAACAGGGTGTGCAGTGAAAGCGTTATCATGGTTATTCATTCCCGGCGGTTAGAGGCAATTCAATGCGAAAGCAGACATCAGCATAGGCGACATTCACCAGCTGCAGATCACCCTGCATACGGCGGATACAGTCATGGGCGATGCTCAGCCCCAGCCCGCTGCCTTTGACAGCGCCTTTCCGCTGCTGGCTGCCCTGGAAAAACGGCTCAAAGACCATCGCTTTTTCCGCCTCGGCTATCGGTGTGCCGCTGTTGGCCACCTCAATCTGTACCCTGTTGCCCACCTGCTGGCTGCGGACCCAAATGGTACCGGATTCAGCCCCGTAGTGCACCGCATTGGAGTAGAGATTGTCCAGCGCGCGCATCAGCAGCGTCGGCTCGGCCCAGCACTCCGCCACATCCAGCTCAAGCCGGGTGGTGATCTGCTTGGCACGGGCCGGCAGGCTGTGATCGGCCATGATCCGGTTGATCAGCGCCGCCAGTGCCACCCCCTCTTTCCCGGCCGGGCCATCCGCCAGTTTGCGGTTGTAATCCAGCAGTTGTTCAATCAGCTTTTGCAGGTGCCGGCTGCTGTGGTCAAGGATCGCCACCACCTCCTGCTGGTCACGGGTCAGCGGCCCGGCGACTTCATCTGCCAGCAGCTCCGTGCCTTCGCGCATACTGGCCAGCGGCGTTTTCAGCTCATGGGAGATATGGCGCAGGAATTCATGCCGCTGTGACTCCAGCCAGGCCAGCCGTTCACTCAGCCAGATAATGCGCTGCGCCAGCGAACGGATCTCACGCGGGCCGCGGAAAGAGACGCTGTTGCCCAGCGCCCGCCCTTCGCCCAGCCGGTTGATCATCCGTTCCACGCCCTTGACCGGGCCGATGATCATGCGGGTAAACAGCACCACCAGCGCGACGCTGAGCAGGAACAGCAGCAGCGCCTGCCAGCCAAAGTACTGGCCGCGTTCGGCTATCGCGTGCTGGAGCTGCTGCCCGCGGGAGAAGATGATGTTGCGCGTGGCCTGCACCATTTCCGCATTGGCGCGGGAGAATTGCGCCAGCCCGTCAGCCGCCTGCGGGGCCGGGCTGCTCTCGCGGCACGTCATCACCGCCAGCTGGTTCAGCAGGGTGCGCAGCGTCTGGTAGTAGCGGGGGTCAGGTAAAATGGTGGCGTGGGTGCCGAGCATCTGCGCGTACTGTTTGCGCTGGTTCTGGTAGAGCCGAGCCAGTGTGGCGTCATCCAGCACACAATACTGGCGGTAACTGCGCTCCATCTCCAGCGCCACGCTGGTCATCGCCTCACTGCGGCGGGCATCGCTCAGCGTGGTGCGGTTGATGTCCGCCGCCTGGGCGCTGAGGTTGTCCAGGCTCTCATAGGCCTGGTAAGCCAGCACCAGCAGCGGCAGCAGCACCAGCAGGAACGCCATCAGCACCAGCTGGCGCAGCGAACGCGGGAACAGCCGCCCGCTTTTTATCGACAGCCTTTTGCGGGCAAAAAGGTGTTTGGTGAATCGCATGGGGTAACCGGCTCCTTGCTGAATCCGTGCGCATCACGGCCCGGCAGTATACCCCACCCCGCCGCCGCGCTGAAAAACAGGCAAAAAAAAGCACCGCCATCATGCGGTGCTCAAATCGGTGGGCGTCCTGCCCGGCCTTACGGAGTCCGCAGGCAAGGGGGTAAAACTCAGACTCTGATAGTAATTCGACCTATCATTACGCGGCGCAGGCCCCGTAACCGGAAAAGGTGGATGCCTGGTGACGTCCCCGGTGTGATGATGCCGGGCATTCATCAGAAGCGGGACGTGCGCATCCTTTTTTTACCTCGTCGGATGAATCCTTCATCGCCGGAGGTGGTCAGGTTGGTGCCTCACTCAACGTGTCGCCCTGCGGGTGATAGCGCCTTTCAGCGGTATCGGTGCGGTGGACGATAGGCACCTTGCTTTGGCGTCATTCGGGTCTTATGGAGCGCATAGTCCGCATCAGCGGGGCTGTCATAAGTAAGGTGAATGAGCAACTGAGCGTTAATAAGCACAATGTATGCCAACTTTTTATAAAATTCGTTAACTCATTAAATTTAAGAATAATTTTATATTGCGCGGTGATTATTTTATTTTTCTATACGGATAAACATTGGTTACTTCCTACTCTCCCTGTCGTTAAAACCCGACGCTTTAATCACATTGATTTATAGATTATTAAAATCAATAGGTTGCGTGTCGCTATTCAGAGACACCCAAAACCGGGTATGTCGCAATTTCCCGACACCCGGCCCTGCCATAAAAAAGGCGGCCCGGAGGCCGCCTGAGAATGGGCAGTAAAAACAGCCGTTAAATCAGCCCAACTGACGGCGGGCGTTACGGAACATCCGCATCCACGGGCTGTCTTCGCCCCAGTTGTCCGGGTGCCAGGAGTTGCTGACGGTACGGAACACGCGCTCCGGGTGCGGCATCATCACCGTGACGCGGCCGCTGGCGTTGGTTACTGCGGTAATGCCGTTAGGCGAGCCGTTCGGGTTCGCCGGGTAGGTTTCCGTCACGCTGCCGTTGTTGTCCACGTAACGCAGCGCCACCAGCCCGCGGTGCTCCAGCTCAGCCAGATGCGCCGCATCACGCACTTCCACGCGCCCTTCCCCGTGGGAAACGGCGATCGGCATCCGGGAACCGGCCATGCCCTGCATCATCAGGGACGGGCTGGCGGTGACTTCCACCAGGCTGAAGCGAGCCTCGAAGCGGTCTGACTGGTTGCGCACAAAGCGCGGCCAGTGTTCCGCCCCCGGGATCAGCTCTTTCAGGTTGGACATCATCTGGCAGCCGTTGCACACGCCCAGCGCCAGCGTCTGTGGCCGGTTGAAGAAGGCCTCAAACTCATCGCGCACCTGGTTGTTGAACAGCACCGATTTTGCCCAGCCTTCACCGGCGCCCAGCACATCACCATAGGAGAAGCCGCCACAGGCCACCAGCGTATGGAAGTCCTGCAAATTCCGGCGGCCTTCCAGCAGGTCGCTCATGTGCACATCCACTGCGTCGAACCCGGCACGGTGGAACGCGGCCGCCATCTCCACATGGGAGTTAACGCCCTGCTCGCGCAGTACCGCCACTTTCGGGCGCGCCTGCTTGATAATATAGGGGGCCGCCACATCTTCATCGATGGCAAAAGTCAGGTTGACGTTCAGGCCCGGATCGTTCTCCTGCTGCTTGGCCTGATGCTCCTGATCGGCGCACGCCGGGTTGTCCCGCAGGCGCTGCATCTGCCAGGTGGTTTCTGCCCACCAGGTACGCAGAGTGCGGCGGCTCTCGCTGTAAACGGTTTTGTCACCGCTGCGGATGACAACGCGATCGCCTTCCGTCACGCGACCCAGATAGTGAGTACACGCTTGCAGGCCATGCTGCGCCAGCACGGCTTCTACGGCCTCACGCTGGTCAGCGCTCACCTGAATCACTGCGCCGAGTTCTTCGTTGAACAGCGCCGCCAGGTGATCATCACCCAGCGCCCGGATATCCGCGTCCAGCCCGCAATGGCCGGCGAAGGCCATTTCTGCCAGCGTCACCAGCAGGCCGCCGTCACCGCGGTCGTGGTAGGCCAGCAGTTTTTCGTCGGCCACCAGCGCCTGCATGGCGTTGAAGAAACCGGCGAGCTGCTGGGCATCATGCACGTCAGCGGTCTGGTCACCCAATTGGCGGTAAACCTGCGCCAGTGCGGTCGCACCCAACGCGTTCCGGCCGTTGCCGAGGTCAACCAGCAGCAGCGCGCTGTCGCCTTTATCGGTACGCAGTTGCGGCGTCACGGTGCGGCGCACGTCTTCCACGCGGGCAAAAGCGGTGATCACCAGCGACAGCGGGGACGTCATCTCACGCTGTTCGGTACCGGCCTGCCAGCGGGTTTTCATCGACATGGAATCTTTGCCGACCGGGATGGTGATGCCCAGCGCCGGGCAGAGTTCTTCACCCACGGCGCGCACCGCGTCATACAAACCGGCGTCTTCGCCAGGGTGCCCGGCCGCGGACATCCAGTTGGCGGAGAGTTTCACCCGCTTCAGGCCGCCAATCTGCGTGGCCGCCAGGTTGGTCAACGCCTCGCCCACCGCCAGGCGTGCCGAGGCGGCAAAGTTCAGCAGCGCCACCGGCGCGCGCTCACCCAGTGACATCGCCTCACCGTGGTAGCTGTCGAGGCTGGCGGTGGTCACCGCGCAGTCTGCCACCGGGATCTGCCACGGGCCGACCATCTGGTCACGCGCGACCATGCCGGTCACGGTGCGGTCGCCAATGGTGATCAGGAAGGTTTTTTCCGCCACCGCCGGCAGGTGCAGTACGCGCTTCACGGCGTCCGCCAGCGTGATGCCCTCACGCTGCAACGGCGCACCGGCCGCCTGCTGGCGCGTCACATCACGCAGCATCTTCGGCGTTTTGCCCAGCAGCACATCCAGCGGCATGTCGATCGGCTGGTTGTCGAAATGGCGGTCATTCAGCGTCAGGTGGCGCTCCTCCGTCGCTTCGCCAATCACCGCATAGGGTGCACGTTCACGGCGGCAGATGGCGTCAAACTGCGCCAGCTGGGCCGGGTCAACCGCCAGTACATAGCGCTCCTGCGACTCATTACACCAGACTTCCAGCGGGCTCATGCCCGGCTCGTCATTCAGGATGTCACGCAGTTCAAAACGGCCGCCGCGGCCGCCGTCACTGACCAGCTCCGGCATGGCATTCGAGAGGCCGCCTGCGCCGACGTCATGGATAAACAGGATCGGGTTCGCTTCGCCCAGCTGCCAGCAGCGGTCAATCACCTCCTGGCAACGGCGCTCCATCTCCGGGTTGTCACGCTGTACTGATGCGAAATCGAGATCGGCATCAGACTGGCCGGAGGCCATTGATGAGGCTGCGCCGCCGCCAAGGCCGATATTCATGGCCGGGCCGCCGAGCACAATCAGTTTGGCACCGACGGTGATCTCGCCCTTCTGCACATGGTCGGCACGGATGTTACCGATGCCGCCCGCCAGCATGATCGGCTTGTGGTAGCCGCGCAGCTCCACGCCGTTATGGCTGTTGACCTGTTCTTCATAGGTACGGAAGTAGCCCAGCAGCGCCGGGCGGCCGAATTCGTTATTGAATGCCGCGCCGCCCAGCGGGCCATCGGTCATGATCTCCAGCGCAGTGACGATGCGCTCCGGCTTGCCGAAATCCTCTTCCCAGGGCTGTTCGAAGCCGGGAATGCGCAGGTTGGAGACCGAGAAGCCCACCAACCCGGCTTTGGGTTTCGCGCCGCGCCCGGTGGCACCCTCGTCACGGATTTCACCGCCGGAGCCGGTGGCCGCGCCCGGCCACGGGGAGATGGCGGTCGGGTGGTTGTGGGTTTCCACTTTCATCAGGATGTGCGCCTCTTCCTGATGGTAGTCATAGCGCCCGCCCTCTGCGTCAGCAAAGAAGCGCCCTACCTTCGAGCCTTCCATCACCGCGGCATTGTCTTTATAAGCAGACAGCACGTGATCCGGGGTTTTCTCAAAGGTGTTTTTGATCATTTTGAACAGCGATTTCGGCTGCGTTTCGCCATCAATCACCCAGTCGGCGTTGAAAATTTTATGGCGGCAGTGCTCGGAGTTTGCCTGGGCAAACATGTACAGCTCGATATCGGTCGGGTTGCGCCCGAGCGTGGTAAAGGCCTGTTGCAGGTAGTCGATCTCATCCTGCGCCAGCGCCAGCCCAAGGCGGAGGTTTGCCTGCTCCAGCGCGCCGCGCCCTTCACCCAGCACATCCACATGCTGAACCGGGGCGGGCTGATGGTGCGCAAACAGTGCCTGGGCCTGCTCCAGTTCGGTAAACACGGTTTCCATCATGCGGTCATGCAGCAACGCGGCCAGTGCCTGCCACTGATCGTCCGTCAGCGTGGGCGCTTCAATATAGAAGGCCAGGCCGCGCTCCAGGCGCGTGACCTGCATAAGGCCGCAGTTGTGGGCGATGTCGGTGGCTTTGGAAGACCAGGGGGAAATCGTACCAGGGCGTGGGGTCACCAGCAGCAGGCGGCCTTGCGGCGCATGTTCGGCGAGAGAGGGGCCATATTTCAGCAGGCGTTGCAGCTTGGTCTGTTCGTCAGCGCTGAGCGGCGCAGAGACGTCGGCGAAGTGTACATATTCAGCGTAAACCGCATCGACCGGCAGGCGGGCTTCCTGGCAACGGGATAACAGTTTGTTAATACGAAAAGCCGACAAAGCGGGCGAACCACGCAGTATTTCCATCATTTCAGTTCTCTCGTCTTCGAAGCCGCAGGCAAAAGGGCTTCATTGGGCGCAACAGGGGGAAAACGCCGGCCATTATAGAGAATCCCACCCGCATACGAAACCGTTTGCGTAGCGATTGTTGCGATTAACTGCACCGCCCTGCCTTTTGGCATAGGATGCCAATAAAGTTGCACGCTGACTTTTTGTTGAGCAAAATGCCCCGGCACAGTGATTTCAGCTCTATTTTGGCAACATTTTACACACGCAATCAACACGCGCCGCGACGAGACAACTATTTGAAGCGCATACAATTAAATTACCTTTTGGTCGGTGCGGTCGCCCTGCTGCTGGCGCTGGCCCTTTGGCCCGCCATACCCTGGCACAGCAACCAGAACGACCCGCTTGACCGCATCCTGTCGCGTGGCGAACTGCGCATCAGCACGCTTAATTCGCCGCTGACCTATTACACCTCCCAGACCGGGGCCGGTGGGCTGGACTACGAACTGGCCCAGCGTTTCGCTGCCTACCTGGGGGTGAAACTGGTGGTGACGCCGCGCCGCAGCATCGATGAACTGTTTGATGATCTGGACGACCAGCGGGCCGACCTGATCGCCGCCGGCCTGATTTATAACACCGAGCGGCTCGCCCGCTTCCGCGCCGGCCCCGCTTACTACTCTGTGTCGCAGCAGCTGGTTTACCGGCAGGGCAGCGTACGGCCGAAAAATATCGACGCGCTGAAAGGGCGGCTGGCGGTGGCCTCCGGCTCGGCCTATATCAGCACCCTGAAGCAGCTGAAAGAGGGCAAGCACCCGGATCTGGCGTGGGAATCCTCCAGCGATCTCTCCACCCGCGAGCTGCTGGAACAGGTCGCGGACGGTAAACTGGCATACAGCATCGGCGACTCGGTAACCATCGGGTTGCTGCAACGCATCCACCCACGGCTGGCGGTGGCGTTTGATATCACCGAAGAGGAACCGGTCACCTGGTATTTCCCGCGCGGCGGCAATGACAGCCTCTATGCGGCGATGCTCGATTTTTTCAGCCAGATGATGGAAGACGGCTCGCTGGCGCGGCTGGAGGAGAAATACCTCGGCCATGTCGGCAGCTTTGATTATGTGGATACGCGGACGTTCCTGGCCGCCATTGACAGCACCCTGCCCAGCCTGAAACCGCTGTTTGAGAAGTATGCGCGCCAGATTGACTGGCGGTTACTGGCGGTGATCGCCTATCAGGAGTCGCACTGGGACCCCACCGCCACCTCCCCCACCGGGGTGCGCGGCCTGATGATGCTGACCCGCGCCACCGCCGCCGGGCTGGGCGTGGATGACCGGCTGGACTCCGAGCAGAGCATTCAGGGAGGCGCGCTCTACCTTGAGCGGCTGATGGCGAAAGTGCCGGACACCATCCCGCCGGATGAGCGCATCTGGTTTGCGCTGGCGGCGTACAATATGGGCTACGGCCATATGCTGGATGCACGCAAACTCACCAAAGCGCAACAGGGTAACCCGGACAGCTGGGTGGATGTAAAACAGCGGTTGCCGATGCTGAGCCAGCGCCGCTATTACACGCAGACCACCTACGGCTACGCGCGCGGCCAGGAAGCGTACAACTACGTGGAGAATATCCGCCGCTATCAGGCCAGCCTGGTCGGCTACCTGGAAGAGCGCGAGAAAAAAGCCGCCCAACAGGCGGCCCTTGATGCGGAATATGCGACAGCGTACCCGGCCGTGCCGGCCGCCGTGGCGCTGGCCCCTTAACCGCAGGGAGACTCAGTGGCCGCCTGCGGCTTTGGCGGCCTGTTTCAGTGCTTTCTGCTGCGCGCGGCGCAGGCGGAAGAAGTCACTCAGCATCGCTGAACAGGCGTCAGCCAGCACGCCGGATTCAATCGCCACCTGATGGTTCATGCCGGGGTGGCGCAACACATCCAGCAATGAGCCGGCCGCCCCGGTTTTACGATCGTCTGCGCCGTACACCAGCCGCCCGATCCGGCTGTGCACCATCGCCCCGGCGCACATCACACACGGCTCCAGGGTGACATACAGCGTGGCCTCCAGCAGGCGGTAATTCTGCATCACCTGCCCGCCCTGGCGCAGGGCCATGATCTCCGCATGGGCGGTAGGATCGTGGCGGCCAATCGGCCGGTTCCAACCCTCGCCAATCGGCTGGTTATCCAGCACCAGCACGGCACCGACCGGCACTTCCCCTTCATCCTGCGCGCGTTGCGCCAGCGTCAATGCGTGCCGCATCCAAAATTCATGGTTAATATCCTGCGTCACCTTGACCTCTCATTCATTTGCCGCGCGCATTATACACGGCAGACGATCGCATTCTAGCTTATCTATCGGCCCCGGCCCGGCTCTGTGGCGCACGCAATAAAAAAGGGCGGAAATTCCGCCCTGAGAGTCTCTGCTGCCGGTTTGCCACGCCGGTGTGCTGCCGTTACTCGAGCTGTTGCAGCTCCCCTTCTTTGCTGACGCGGAAACGGTGCTCACAGAAAAACAGCAGCGGGTTATCCTGCTTGCTGTCACTGTACCCGCTGTAGAGTTTCAGCGGGGTGCCCAGGCGCTGTTCAAGCTCCACCACTTTCTGCATCCCGAGGCAGCGCAACGGCAATACCCAGCCCCCATTACGGCGCGCCATCCGGCTGCCGACCAGCCGCACACGCGGCAGGAATTCGGAGCCGCTGTAAACCTGCTCCACCAGCCGTTGCGGCGATCCGGTAATCAGCCAGACTTCGGCATTGTGCTTGTCGAGATACTCGTTCAGGCGCATCTGTACCACCGGGAAAGCGGTCACAATGCTGCGGAACCAGGTGACAAAACGCAATTCCAGGTCGCGCAGGTGCGCCTCGCTGTGGCCAAAGGTGATGGCCCACAGCAGCAGGCTCATCGGCCAGCGGGTCGCCCGGCCGCCGATCAGCAGGCCAAGCCCAATCACCGGTAACAACGGCACCACCAGCACCAGATTTTGCGGCATCCGCCACAGCAGGAAACGTAAAAAACTGCCGAACATGTCCTGCTGATGCAGCGTTCCATCCAAATCAAAAAACACTACCCGCCGGGCTTGTTCCGCGCTCAAAAGTTACTCCTCAGGATCGGTGAATCCTAATATCCAGGTGAAAATAAATCCTGCCAGTACCGTGATCAAACAACCCATCAGATAAAACATCACTTTACCGGCAATAATGGTCAGGGCCAGCGGCAATCCTGAGATGCCGAAAGTAATGACCGTAGCCACTTTCCAGTAACTTATCAAGGCACCGCCCACTGCCCCGCCCAGGCACGCACCCAGAAACGGTTTGCCCAGCGGCAGGGTCACACCAAAAATCAGCGGCTCGCCAATACCCAGGATGCCCACCGGCAGCGCGCCTTTAATCACTTTCTTCAGCCGCGCGTTGCGTGTCCTCAACAACACCGCGAGGGCGGCCCCCACCTGCCCGACACCGGCCATCGCCAGAATCGGCAACAGGGGATTGTTACCGTGCGCCTGTACCATCTCCACATGGATCGGCACCAGCCCCTGATGCAACCCGGAGAGCACCAGCGGCAGGAAAAAACCGGACAACAGCGCACCGACCAGCAGCCCGCCCTGCTCCAGCGCCACATTCACGCCCAGTACAATGGCATCGGAGATATATCCGCCCAGCGGCTGCACTATAAGGATAGCCAAGCTTGCGGTGATCAACGTGGTCAGCAGCGGATTGACTATCAGTTCCACCGATTCCGGCAGCCAGGCGCGTAACCGGCGTTCTACCCAGCACATCAGCGCCACCACCAGCAATACGGCAATCACCCCGCCGCGCCCTGGTTGCAACGGCTCGCCAAACAGCACAATTTGCGCCAGGGCCGGGCTGGTTAAAATCCCGGCCATCACCCCGCCCATCGCCAGCGAGCCGCCAAAGACCCGCGCCGCGTTCACCCCCACCAGGATATTCATGATGGCGAACACCGCACTGCCGAAAATGCCCAGCAACCCCAGCACATTCGGGTAATGCACCGCAAACTCACCGGCAATGTCCGGCCGTTTCAGCAGGTTGATGATGCCGGTAATCAGGCCGGAGGCGATAAATGCCGGGATCAGCGGGATAAACACCGCCGCCAGTTTTTTCAGCGCCTCACTCATCGGTGCCGCGTATCTGGCTTTCGCGACAGCCTTGTTGCGTGCTATCTCATCCTGCGCGGTGGCCGGCCTGTCTGACAGCAGGCTGCGCATACAATCCACCACTTTGGCCGCCGCGCCGGGGCCAACGATGAACTGATGCTGTTCACCCTGCTTGATGTAACCCTTTATCCCGTCCAGGTTGCGCAGCTCGGCCAGCATCAGTTGCTGTTCATCTTTGACTTCAACGCGCACCCGCGTCATGCAGTTTTCCAGCTTGCTGATGTTCGCTTCGCCGCCGATACCCGCCAGGAGTTCGGTCGCTAAGGCTGTGGTTTTGTCCATTTTTCCACCTCATCTGGTGTCAGCCCGCGATCGCCGCGCGCAAATAGCCGTTATGGTGTGCCAGCCGCCGGCAGGCTTCGTCCGCGCTGACCTCAGCCAGGATCATCAGGATGGCCGGCTTCACCTCAAAACCGGTCTGCTGCAACGCCTGTTCCGCCTCGTGACGTGCAGCACCGGTGGCCTCCACCACAATGCGGCAGGCGCGATCCACCAGCTTTTCGTTGGTGGCTTTCACGTCCACCATCAGGTTCTGGTAAACCTTGCCGGTTTTGACCATGGCGCCGGTGGAGATCATATTCAGCACCAGCTTTTGTGCCGTGCCGGACTTGAGCCGGGTTGACCCGGTCAGTGCCTCCGGGCCCACCACCGGGCTGATGGCCACCTGCGCCTCATGGGCAATGGGCGAGTCCGGGTTACAGGAGATCGCGACCGTGGCGCAACCGGCTTCGCGTGCATGGCGCAATGCGCCGATCACATACGGGGTACGGCCCGACGCCGCCAGCCCCACCACCAGATCATGCGGGGCCAGCGCGATGGCCTGAAGATCCTCTGCGCCCAGCGTCAGGCTGTCTTCCGCGCCCTCCACGGCTTTCAGCAATGCGCCCGGGCCCCCGGCGATAAGCCCCACCACCACCCCATGATCCACACCAAACGTGGGCGGGCACTCTGACGCATCCAGCACGCCCAGCCGTCCGCTGGTGCCGGCACCGAGATAGATAATGCGCCCCCCGGCACGCAGCGCCGCTGCGGCCAGATCAACCGCCTCCGCCACCTGCGGCAGCACCTGGGCAATGGCGTCCGGCACTTTGTGGTCTTCACGATTGAAGGCGGTGACCATCTCCAGCGTGGTCATCTCATCCAGCCGCAGGGTGTCGGGGTTACGGGTTTCAGAAATCAGTGAGCCTAGGTTCATAACGTTGCCTTTGAATATTTAATTCATGAAAGATAAATTATCATTGAATATTTTATTCTTTAACACGAGCAGAATTTGCTACTTTATTTGTCAGGCGATCAAAACCGTGATCGGCGGCGTGCTTGCCCGTGCTTCTGTTGCCCCTTTGCAGGAATAAATTTATGAGCAGCTTTTTACGTATTCGTCAGATTTATCATTCGCTGGCGCAGAATGACCGCAAACTGGCTGATTTTCTATTGTCACACACGGAAAGCGCCCGTCATCTCAGCTCCCAACAACTGGCGCAGCAGGCCGGGGTCAGCCAGTCGAGCGTGGTGAAATTCGCCCAGAAACTCGGTTACCGGGGTTTTCCGGCACTGAAGCTGGCCCTGAGCGAAAGCCTGGCCTCCGCCGGGGATCAGGCGGCGGTGACGGTGCATAACCAGATCCTCAGCACGGACAGCCTGAAAATTGTGGGCGAGAAATTACTGGCAGAAAAGCAGGCGGCTTTGCGCGCCACGCTGGACATCAACAGCGAGGAGCGGCTCCAGCAGGCCTTGAACATGCTGGCTGCGGCGCGACGGGTGTTACTGGTGGGCATCGGCGCATCGGGGCTGGCGGCGAAAGATCTGGCCTATAAACTGCTGAAGATTGGGGTGCTGGCCAGCGCAGAATCTGACACCCATGTGCAACTGGCGACCGCCCAGGCATTGACGGCAGATGACCTGCTGCTGGCTATCTCATTCAGCGGTGAGCGGCGTGAAATTAATCTGGCGGCAGAGGTGGCGCGGCAAGCCGGGGCGAAGGTGTTGGCGCTGACCAGTTTCTCCCCCAATGGGCTGCAACAGCGCGCCGACCATAGCCTCTACACCGTCGCAGAACGGCCGGCCACCCGGGGCGCAGCCATCTCCGCCAGCACCGCGCAATATGCGCTGACCGATCTGCTGTTTATGGCGCTGATCCAGCACGATGCCGATCATGCGTCGTCCCATATCCGCCACAGCGAAGCGCTAATGAAAAAGCTGATTTGACCGGGATCAGGCCGGCGTGGCTTAGCTCAGCAAGATTCAGGCATTCTGGTATACTCCGCCTCCCGTTTTAATGAAGAGACCACCATGGCCCTGCTGATCACCAAAAAATGCATCAACTGCGACATGTGCGAGCCGGAATGCCCGAATCAGGCCATTTCAATGGGAAAGGCTATCTACGAGATTGACCCGGCGCGCTGCACCGAGTGCGTCGGCCATTATGACGCCCCCACCTGCCAACAGGTCTGCCCGATCGACAAAACTATCCTGATCGATCCGCAGCACACCGAAACCCGCGAGCAGTTGTGGGACAAATATGTTGAACTGCATCTGGTAAGCTGACCCACCCGATGCAGTGTTGTGCCAAAGGCCGGTGTTACCCTTCCACAATCACGGTGGCACAGGCGTAGCGGCGTTCATCCGCCAGGGTGACATGAATTGACGTGACGCCCATTTCGGCAGCAATCTCGGCCGCACGTGCATGCAGTACCAGCCCCGGCTTGCCGAGCACATTATTGACCACTTCAAACTGCTCAAACGCCAGCCCCTGACGGATGCCGGTGCCAAGCGCCTTGGCGGCCGCCTCTTTCACTGCAAAGCGTTTGGCCAGAAACCGCACCGGTTGCTGGTGTTGCTGGTAGAGCGCCCACTCATTGTCACAGAGGATGCGCCTGGCCAGCCGGTCACCATTGCGTTCCACCACGGCTTCAATGCGTGATATTTCTACGATATCGGTACCCAGCCCCAGAATAGCCATCAGCGGCGGGCATCCAGCATCAGGGTTTTCATATCCCGCACTGCGTCTGCCAGACCGCTTATTACCGCCCGGCCAATAATGGCATGGCCGATATTCAGCTCGTGCATCTCAGCAATGGCGGCAACCGGCTGTACGTTGTGGTAAGTCAGGCCGTGGCCGGCATTCACGTAAAGCCCTTTGCCCGCGGCATAAGCAGCAGCACGTTTGATGCGCTCCAGCTCGGCCAGTTGCGCCTGCGGTGACGCCGCTTCGGCATAAGCCCCGGTATGGATTTCGATATACGGCGCGCCCACGGCCACGGCAGCGTCAATCTGGCGCAGATCGGCATCAATAAACAGCGAAACCAGAATGCCTGCCTGATTCAGGCGCTCAACGGCAACGCCCATTTTGTCAATTTGCCCG
>NZ_PJZI01000001.1 GCF_002858805.1 Chimaeribacter arupi | reverse complement strand
CTTATCTCTTCCTGACCCGGCGACGTGTTGGTCGTTGTTCCCGGTCAGTGGAGGCGCATTATAGGGAGTTCCTGACAACCTGCAACCCCTAAATTCAAAAAATTATTCAACCGGCGAATGTTTAGACAAAGTGAAGTTTAAAGCAGCAATTTCCCGCTTTTTCTTACTTTCCAGCGCTGGTTTTGCCCATAATCGGTAAAGTACAGGCTGCACCAACACCGCTATTCAGGACAACTATCATGCCGATCAATGCGCAGCAACAGGCTGCTCAGCGCAATCTTTCTTACCTCCTTGCAGAGAAAATCGCTCAGCAGCTGCTGTCCGGCCATTATAAAGAAGGCAGCATCCTGCCGGGTGAAATGGAACTGGCCGGTATTTATGGCGTCAGCCGCACGGCGGTAAGGGAAGCGGTCAAGACGCTGGCGGCCAAAGGCATGGTGTTACCGCGCCCGCGTATCGGTACGCGGGTGATGCAGCAGACTAACTGGAACTTCCTTGATCAGGATTTGCTGACATGGTGGATGAACCGGGAAAACAGCCAGGAGGTGATGCAGCACTTCCTTATTATGCGTACCGCCCTGGAACCCCAGGCCTGTTTTCTGGCAGCGACGCAGGCAACGCCGGAACAGAAGCACCAGCTCTCTTTATATATGGGGGAAATGCGCGCACTGGACGACGAGTTCGATCGTGAACGATGGATTGCGGTGGATGGCCAATTCCACCAGCTGATTTATGAAGCCAGCGCCAACCCGTTCCTGACGTCATTCGCCAATCTGTTCAGCTCGGTCTATCACCGCTACTTCCAGACCATAACCGGGAATGAGGTGATTAAACTTCACCACCATCATGCGATTGTCGCGGCGATTCTGGCCTCCGACAGCGCCGCAGCTCATGCAGCCTGTCTGGCACTGCTGACAGATGCAGACTGATCAACGGACACTGACAGAATCACGTACCCGCAACTCCGGCGTTAACACCAGCATCTGAGGCTCCGCCGTTGGATTATTCAACCGGTGTAACAGCGTATCAATCGCCAGCTCGCCCAAATCATCTTTGGGCTGATGCACCGTGGTTAATGGCGGCGTCATATATTGAGCCAGTTCAATATCGTCATACCCTATCACCGCCATGTCTGCCGGGATCGTCAGGCCATGCTGGTAAAGCGCCTGATACACGCCCACTGCCATCGCGTCATTACTGGTAAAGACCGCCTCCGGGGGGTGTGGCAGGGCCAGCAGTTGCGACATTGCAGTCATACCGCCCTGGAATTCGAAATCACTATAAATGATGTACTCTTCCGGTACCGGCAACCCCGCCTGTTGCATGGCGCGCTGGAAACCGGCCAGCCGCGCTCTGGCCGGGGTTTTATCCTGTGGCCCGGCGATGCAGGCGATACGCTGGTATCCCTGGCTGAGTAAATAGCGCGTCGCCAGTTCCCCTCCCAGCAACGAGTTATCCTGGATGATGTCATTGGCATCGCCAAAAGGTGCCCAATCCATCATGACAATCGGCAGGGAAGGGTAGCGACGCAGGGCATCCTGTGAAGGAATGTGTGTTTCTGTGCACATCAGCAGTAATCCGTCCACGCGCTTTTGCAGCAGCATTTCCAGATTACGGTTCATACGCTCTACGTCGCCTTCGGTATTACAGATAATCAGGCTATAGCCGCGTTCATAGCAGCTGCGCTCCACGCCGCGCACCAGTTCCGCATAAAACGGGTTGCTGCTGGCGGTCAGCAGCATACCGATGGTGTGGGTCTGGTTGATCTTCAGGCTGCGCGCCAGTGCAGAAGGGGCATAATTCAGTGTTTCAATCGCCACCAGCACTTTTTCACGAATGCTGTCGCTGACAAAGCGGTTGTTATTAATCACGTGAGAGACGGTTGAGGTAGAAACACCCGCCAGCCGGGCGACATCTTTCATTGTGGCCAAACATCACCCCTGTTGTTGTAAGAAGTCATCAATCTCATTTCGCCATGGCACAGAGGGCTGGGCTCCCGGCCGGGTCACGGCAATTGCCGCCGCGGCATGGGCAAAGCGTACCGCCTCAGCCATAGGTTGTTGCTCGAGCAGCGCCGTTATCAGCGCCCCATTAAAGGTATCACCGGCGGCAATGGTGTCCACGGCATTCACACGGAAACCGGGAATAAGCTGTCCGGCACCTTGTTCACTTAACCAGACGCCGCGGCTGCCCAGCGTAATCAGGACCGTTGCGACACCTTTATTATGCAGCCAGGCTGCTGCGCGGGCGGCTTCTTCATTTGTCGTGACGGCGATACCGGTAAGCGCCTCGGCTTCGGTCTCATTAGGCGTAATCATATCGACGCAGGCCAACAACGCATCCGGCAAGGTACAGGCCGGGGCAGGGTTGAGCACCACACGGGTCTGGTGCGCTTTTGCCAGTTTAGCCGCCGCCATCACCGTCTCAAGCGGGGATTCCAGCTGCATCAGCAGTGCTGAGGCGTCGGTTACCGCTTGTTGGTAGCGTGAGAGGTAGCCGGGCGTCAGGGCCGCATTGGCCCCGGCGTGAATGCCGATCACATTCTCGCCCTCGCCGTTGACCATAATCAGCGCCACGCCGGTGGTGGTATCAGGCACGGCTTCAACCGGCCCGATATCAATATTGTCCGTCGCCAGCTGCTGCCTGACACGTTCGCCGATATCATCCGCCCCGACACAGGCAATAAAGGTGATGTCCGCACCGCTGCGCCCGGCCGCCACCGCCTGGTTAGCGCCTTTGCCGCCGAAGGCAACCTGATACCGTGAACCGATCACCGTTTCGCCGGGGCGAGGGAAGTGTGCCGTATTCAAAATATGATCGGCATTGATACTGCCGAGAACCACTAACTTGCCGCTCTTCATCGCTGTCCTTCCTGAACCCGTCTCTGATAAAAGAACGCCGCCTCGGTTACGGCGGCGCATTGTCCCGGTTACCCTCAGGTTTATTTCGTCACCAGCGACAAATCAACCGGATTTATCGCCGCCACTTTTTCACCCTTCAGGACTTTATCTGCGGTCTGCACGCCGATGACCCCGATTTGATCAGGGCGCTGTGCCACGGTTGCCGCCAGCTTACCGCCCTGAACCGCCTTAACGCCGTCAGCCGTTCCGTCAAATCCGACGATCAGCACATCACTTTTGCCGGCCGTTTGCAGGGCGCGCAGGGCGCCAAGGGCCATTTCATCATTCTGTGCGAAGACCGCCTGCACATCGGGATGGGCTGTCAGCAGGTTCTGCATCACGTTCAGCCCTTTGGTGCGGTCGAAGTCTGCCGGCTGGCTACCCAGCAGGGCAAACTTATATTTTTCCTGCGCCTGCTTAAACCCCTCCCCACGCTCACGCGCAACTGATGTCCCGGCGATGCCTTGCAGCTCAATCACTTTTGCGCCGTTGCCCAGCTTTTTGGCAATAAACTCGCCTGCCATCGCGCCGCCGGCACGGTTGTCAGAGGCGATATGGCTGACGACGGTGCCGTGGGTCGCCACACGGTCGAGGGTGATGACCGGAATATTCGCCTGGTTCGCCATTTTCACCGCATTGCCGACCGCATCAGAGTCAGTCGGGTTGATCAGCATCAGTTTGGTGCCGCGCACTGTCAGGTCTTGTACGTTGGCCAGCTCTTTCGCCGGGTTGTTTTGTGAGTCCAGCACCACCAGGGTATAGCCCAGTTTATCCGCCTCTTTTTGCGCGCCCTCTTTCATGGAAACAAAGAACGGGTTATTGAGGGTCGAGACCACCAGCGCCAGCGTATCTTTTGCCAAGGCGTTCGTACTGAAGGTGGCGGTGAGGGCAACCGCAGAGACCAGCGTAGCCAATTTTTTCATCATCATGGTAAGCGTCCTTTAAAAAGGTAATCGGAAAATTATTTGCTGCTTTTGTTATCCACCAGCACCGCCAGCAGGATCACCACGGCTTTAACGATCATCTGGTAGTAAGAAGAGACGCCGAGCAGATTCAGCCCGTTGTTCAGGAACCCGAGGATCAGCGCGCCAATCAGCGTGCCGACGATCCGCCCTTTGCCGCCTGCCAGGCTGGTTCCGCCCAGAACCACGGCGGCGATCGCATCCAGTTCATAACCCGTCCCGGCTGTAGGCTGTGCGGAGGAGAGGCGCGCCACTTCAATCAGGCCGGCCAGGGCCGAAAGCAGGCCGCTCAGTCCATAAACGATGATTTTGACTTTATTCACGCTGATGCCGGAAAGGCGGGTGGCTGCCTCATTGCCCCCCAGCGCATAGATGTAACGCCCCAGACGGGTGTGGTGCAGCATGTACCAGGCGGCAAGGAAGACCACCGCCATCAGCCAGACCGGCGTCGGGATGCCGAGCGGGCGGCCGATGCCAAGCCAGCCAAAGGTGTCAGCCACCTCAGAGAAGCCGGTATTGACCGGGCTGCCGTTGGTGTAGACCATTGTCACGCCACGCAGCAGCAACATCATCACCAGGGTGGCGATAAACGCCTGCACCTTGCCTTTCGCCACTATTGCGCCGGTACCGGCCCCAATCAGCGCCCCCAGCCCCAGCGCGGCGGCCCCGGCCAGAAAGGCGTTGGTTTCCATGCCCACCAGCGAGGCTGCCACCGCACCGGTCAGCGCCAGCAAAGACCCGACAGACAAATCAATGCCGGAGGTGAGGATCACCAACGTCATGCCGACGGCCATAATGGCGTTGACCGAGGTCTGCTGCAGGATATTGAACAGGTTATTCAGGCTGAAGAAATTCGGGCTCATTGATGACACCACGGCAATCAGCACCGCCAGCGCAATCAGTGATTTCTGTTCCAGCCACCAGGCTTTGTTGAACCAGCGTTTGGCCGGCAATACGTGACTACTCATGGGATAATTCCTGTGTTGCGCCGTAAAGCTTGCCGACGGCGGCTGCCATCAGCACTTCCTGGGTCGCCTGTTCGCGGGTGAATTCGCCACTGATGCGCCCTTCATGCATAACCAGGATGCGGTCGCTCATACCCATCACTTCCGGCATATCGGAAGAGACAAGAATGATGCTGAGGCCATCCTGCTTAAACTGGTTGATAAGCTGATAGATCTCTTTTTTGGCACCGACATCGACGCCGCGGGTTGGCTCATCCAGAATCAGTACCTTTGGCCGGGTCATCAGGCCGCGGGCAATGGCCACTTTTTGCTGGTTGCCGCCGGAGAGCAGGCCAATCGGCTGTTCCATTGACGGGGTTTTGATGTTGAACAAGCGGATAAAGTCGCTGACCGCCTGCTGTTCATCGGCATGGCGCAGCCGCCCGACCTCTTTGCTGAAATAGCGCAGTGCCGTTAACGACATGTTCTCTTTAACGGACATTCCGAGCACCAGCCCATCGTGTTTGCGGTCTTCCGAGATATAGACGATGCCGTTGGCCAGCCCTTCCTGCGGGGAGCGGGCCGTGACGTCACGCCCGTCAATCTCCACCGAACCGCCAAGGCGGGGCAGGGCACCATAGAGCACTTTCATCAGTTCGGTACGGCCTGCGCCCATCAACCCGGAAATGCCGAGGATTTCGCCGCGGTGCAGGGTAAAGCTGACCTGCTCCACGCCCGGCCCACTGAGGTTACGCACTAACAGGCGGCGCTCCCCCTGGGGTAACGCCAGCCGGGGGTATTGGTCTTCCAGTTTGCGGCCGACCATCATCTCAATCAGCGAATCCTCATCCAGCGCGCTCACGGCGCGCTCCGCGATAAACTGCCCGTCACGGAATACCGTCACGTCATCACAGATGTCGAAAATCTCTTTCATCCGGTGGGAGATATACACAATGCCGCACCCCTGCGCGCGCAGTTCACGGATCACGCTGAACAGGGAGGCCGTTTCGGTGTCCGTCAGGGCATCGGTAGGTTCATCCATGATGATGACGCGGGAGTCAAAGCTCAGCACCTTGGCAATTTCCACCATCTGCTGATCGCCAATCGACAGGTCGCCTACCAGCCGGTCGCTGCGGTGGCGCACATTAAGCCGTGCCAGCAATTTGCCGGCTTCTGCGTGCATCTTCTTCCAATCGATACCGCCGAACCGGTTTACAAACTCGCGACCCAAAAAGATGTTTTCGGCAATGGTGAGCTGGGGGATCAGGTTCAGTTCCTGGTGAATGATGCCGATCCCGGCTTCCTGCGAGGCTTTTGGCCCGGCAAACACCGTCTCTTTCCCCAGGAATTTCAGGCTGCCCGCTTCTTTCTGGTAGATGCCGGTCAGCACTTTCATCATGGTGGATTTACCGGCCCCATTCTCCCCAACCAGCGCCATTACGCGGCCGGGGTAAACAGACAGCGCCGCGCCGGACAGGGCTTTGACGCCGGGGAAGGATTTTTCAATACCTTTGAGTTCCAGCAACGCTTGCATAGGGGGCCTCAGAACGTCACACCGGCACAGAGGATGATATTGGCGTACGGCGAGCATTCACCGGTACGCACAATCGCCCGGCTCTGCGCGCTTTGTGTTTTGAATGCAGCATGAGGAAGGTAGGTCACCTCAATCGTATTGCCCTGCCGCGCCTCCAGTTGTGCCAGATGCCCGCACAGTTGCTGGTGGATCGCCGGGTTATGCGTTTTCAGCTCCTCTGCCAGCAGCACCCGTTCTACCTGCATCTCCTGCGTGACCACGTCCAGCACCGGCATAAACCCCGGTATGCCGTGGGTCAGCGCCAGATCGATCCGCTGCGTGGTAGCGGGCACCGGTAACCCGGCATCAGCAATCACCAGTTGATCGGTATGCCCGAGTTTGGCAATCACATAAGAGAGTTCAGCATTGAGTAACGCGGCTTTTTTCATGGCTAGGCTCCGTCAGCGAAACGTTTCGCTGACAGCAGTGTAAAAAAACCGCGCGATAAGGCAAAAGGAAAGAGAGAGAAATGTGATCGTTATCGAAACGTTTCGCTGGCGGAAGGAGAAGCGCATGAAAAAGGGCTTCCGGAGAAGCCCTTTATTGTCAGATTTCGACCTGGGTGCCGAGTTCGATCACCCGGTTAGGCGGAATTTCAAACTGGTCCGGCGCCCGCAGGGCGTTGCGGCTGAGCGTGACAAACAGCTTGCCGCGTAACCGGAGATACCAGGGGCGTTTGCCCACAATCAGTGATTCATGGGACATAAAGAAGGAGGTTTCCATCATCCGGCACGGCAGCCCTTCGAGGCCGCAGCGGTGGAAAATCTCTTCTACATTAGGCGTCTCTTTAAAGCCGTAACTGGCTACCACACGCCAGAAGGTAGGCGAGAGCTGATCAATCGCCACGCGGCGGACGTTATGCACAAAAGGCGCATCTTCCGTACGCAGGGTCAGCAATACCACACGCTCATGCAACACCTTGTTGTGCTTAAGGTTGTGCAACATGGCAAACGGAATCACATTGGTGGCGCGTGACATATAAACCGCCGTGCCCGGCACGCGCACCGGCGGGGATTTCTCCAGCGAGGCGATCATCGCGTCCAGTGAATTGCCGTGTTCATGCATCCGGCGCAGCAGGCGGAACCGCTCGCTTTTCCAGGTCGTCATGATGACGAACATCACCAGCCCCAGCATCAGCGGCAGCCAGCCGCCGGAGAAGAGTTTAGTGGCGTTGGCGGCAAACATCGGCACATCAATAATCAGCAAGACCGCCAGCAATGCGCCCACCAGCACCACATTCCAGTTCCAGTTTTTCAGCGCCACGGTACAGGAGAGGATACTGGTCAGCACCATGGTGCCGGTGACGGCAATACCGTACGCCGCAGCCAGATTACTGGAGTGCTCAAAGCTGATAATCACGATCACCACGGCCGCGTAGAGCGTCCAGTTAATCACCGGGATATAGATCTGCCCTGATTCCATTTCTGAGGTGTGGATAATGCGCATCGGCGGCAGATACCCCAGGCGCACCGCCTGGCGCGTCAGGGAGAAGACGCCGGAGATCACCGCCTGGGAGGCGATAACGGTAGCCAGTGTCGCCAGCAGCATCAACGGAATCAGCGCCCAGTCAGGTGCCAGCAGGAAGAACGGGTTCTTGATCGCCTCCGGGTTTTTCAGCAGCAGAGCCCCCTGGCCGAAGTAATTCAGCACCAGTGACGGCAATACCACACTGAACCATGCCAGGCGGATTGGGAATTTCCCGAAGTGGCCCATATCAGCATACAGCGCCTCTACCCCGGTAATCGACAGCACTACCGCGCCCAGCGCGAAGAATGAGGCTGCTTTGTGAGACACAAAGAAATCAAGGGCCCAGGCGGGGTTCAGGGCCTGCAACACTTGCGGGTTATCCATAATGCTGCGCACGCCCAATACGGCCAGCGCCAGGAACCAGACCAGCATCACCGGGGCGAAGAGTTTACTGACGCTGCCGGTACCGTGTTTCTGGATCATAAACAGCAGGGTCAGCACGGCAATCGAGCAGGGGACAATATACGGGTCAAGCGACGGCGCGGCGATCTCCAGCCCCTCAATCGCGGACAACACCGACACGGCCGGTGTAATCACCACCTCGCCATAAAAGAAGCTGCCGCCAATCAACCCGAGGATAACCAGCACCGCGGTGGTACGCGCAGAAGTGTTGCGTCCCGCCAGTGACATCAGCGTCAAAATCCCGCCTTCCCCAGCGTTATCTGCCCGCATCACATAGGAGAGATATTTCAGGGAGACAATCAGGATCAGCATCCAGAAAATCAGGGAGAGAAACCCGAACACCACATCAGGCTGAACGTCGAAACCATAATGGCCGGAAAAACACTCTCTCAAGGTATAAAGAGGGCTGGTACCAATATCACCGTAGACAACCCCGATAGCGGCCAGGGTCATGGCTGACAATGACTGTTTATGCTCTGTGCTCATAACTCGTTTCTTTTGCTGGAACGTCCATAAGCGAAGCGTACGCTGGTGTCGTTACGCCCACCCAAAACCGCACAGTATGCATGATTTACCATGATTGCCTATCCTTATATGCCCTTTCAGGCCCGGCCCCTGCCTCTCAGCCGGGATTTATTGATGATAGAAAATTGCTGTGAATCAACAAGCTATCGCAGCAAAAAATAAGTGTGGATTATTCTTATACCGCAAACCAGAATGCGTTAACTGAAAGAAAACGAAGAGTAATCATGGTGAACGCAACAGGGTTGGCTGACCGCATCGCGCGGCTTGGCAATGCGCTTGAGAGTGGCCTTTACGAACGTCAGGATGCCATCCGGCTCTGCCTGCTGGCGGCGCTGTGTGGCGAGAGTGTTTTTCTGCTCGGGCCGCCGGGCATTGCGAAAAGCCTGATCGCCCGCCGGCTGAAATACGCGTTCCGCCATGCCAGGGCGTTTGAATACCTGATGACCCGCTTCTCCACGCCAGAGGAGGTCTTCGGGCCGCTCTCCATTCAGGCGCTGAAAGATGAGGGGCGTTACCAGCGCCTGACACGCGGCTACCTGCCGGAAGCGGAAATCGTTTTTCTGGATGAGATCTGGAAAGCCGGTCCGGCGATCCTGAACACCTTGTTAACCGCCATCAACGAGCGCCGTTTCCGTAACGGCGATGATGAGGCCGCCATCCCGCTGCGGCTGCTGGTCACCGCCTCCAATGAACTGCCGGAAGCGGACAGCAGCCTCGAAGCCTTATATGACCGGATGCTGATCCGCCTGTGGCTGGATAAAGTGCAGGAGAAGCAGAATTTCCGTGCCCTGCTGACCCACCGTGCCGGTGAGCATGAGAACCCGGTGCCGGAGAACCTCAGCATCACGGATGAAGAGTTCCATCAATGGCAGCGCGACATCAATGCCGTTACCCTGCCGGACGCCTGCTTCGAGCTGATATTCCAGTTGCGTGAGCAACTGGATGCCCAGGAAAATGCCCCTTACGTCTCTGACCGTCGCTGGAAAAAGGCGTTACGCCTGTTACAGGCCAGCGCCTTTTTCAGCGGCCGCACCGCCATCTCGCCGGTGGACCTGATTCTGCTCAAAGACTGCCTCTGGCACGATCTCAATACTTACACCCTGTTCCAGCAGCAGCTTGAACAGCTGCTCACAACCCAGGCGTATCAACAGCAGAGCCTGATCCTGCAAACCCACCAGCTTCACCAGCAATGGTTGCGTGAACAGCAGAAGCTCAGCGACAGCCAGGCGATCAAGGTCAGCAAAAAGGCCTCTATGTTCAGCCGTGTGCCCCATTACGAACTGACGCTGGAAAACAGTGACACATCACTGACGCTGCTGCTGCATACGCCGCTGCACCTGCATGAGATCCAGGTGACCCACCTGCTGATGGAGCGGAGTGAGCTGGATACCTGGCTGCAAAAAGGCGGCCAGGCACGCGCGAAGCTCAACGGCATCGGATTTGCCCAGCAGGTGGAGCTGGAGGTGGATGAAAAACTCCAGCTGTCAGTGCTGGACGTCAGCCGCCAGCGATCGGTGCTCTCCCTGCCGGGCGAGCAGCAGCAGACCACAGTGCCGCCCGAAATCATGGCGCAGCTCGATACGCTGGCTGAAAAGCTGGCCCAGCAGCGCCGGCTGTTCTCTTCGCACCAGCCCTGCCTGTTTGTGCCGGCGGCCTGGCTGGCAAAAATTGAAGCCAGCCTGATGCAGGTCGCGGAGCAGATAAAACAGCAGCAGCAGACCTTCCGCGGTAAATAGATCATGATGAGCCTGCATACGCTGGATATGTTGCTGGCGATCAATCAGGGCGACCTGATTGAGGAGATCATCATCAGCTTACTGGCGACGCCGCAGCTGGTGGTGTTCTTTGAGAAATTCCCCCGGCTGAAGCGCGCCCTGCTGAAGGATCTCCCCGTCTGGAAACAGACGTTATCGCGGCGCATCAATGAATCGACGGTGCCGCCCGCCCTGGCGAAGGAGTTCTACTTTTACCAGCGCAGCATGACCGAAAGCCCCGCCACCTTTTACCAGCACCTGCCTGACATCGTGCGCAGCCTCAACGCCATGGATTCCCCTTTCGCGCCGGAAGCACAGACGCTGGTGGCGAGTGCCGATCTCAGCCACCCACCCGGTGACAGCCTGCAGACCCTGTTTATCCAGCGCTGGCGCCTGAGCCTGACGTTACAGGCAGTCACCCTGCATCATCAGTTACTGGAGCAGGAGCGCGAGCAACTGCTGGCCGATCTCCAGCAGCGGCTGGCGATGAGCGGCGCGCTGGCCCCGCTGCTGGCGGAAAATGACAGCGCGGCCGGGCGTCTCTGGGATATGAGCCGGGGTGAACTCTATGCCGGCAATTACCGGCAGCTGCTGGATTACGGGGCTTTTCTGCAACAGCAACCGGAACTGAACCGGCTGGCGGAACAGCTGGGGCGCAGCCAGGCAGCGAAAAGCATCCCGCAGGATAATGCCGCGATGGAACCTTACCGCACGCTGGTACGTGAACCGGCCACCGTGCCTGAGCAGGTCAGCGGTATCCATCAAAGTGATGACATCTTAAGGCTGCTGCCCACGGAACTGGCGATGCTGGGGCTGAGCGAACTGGAGTTTGAGTTTTACCGGCGGTTGCTGGAAAAGCAGCTGATGACCTACCGGTTGCAAGGCGACGCGTGGCAAGAGCGCGTCATGATGCGCCCGGTCACCCACCATCAGCAGGAAGAACAGCCGCGCGGGCCTTTTATTGTCTGCGTGGATACATCCGGCTCGATGGGCGGTTTCAATGAACAGTGTGCGAAAGCCTTCTGCCTGGCCCTGTTACGTATTGCGCTGGCAGACAAACGCCGTTGTTTCATTATGCTGTTCGCCACGGAGATCGTGCAGTATGAGTTAACTGCCGCCAGCGGGATCGAACAGGCGATCCGTTTCCTCAGCCAGCATTTCCGCGGCGGCACCGATCTGGCGGCCTGTCTGTCGGCGACGCTGAAAAAAATGGAGGATCGCGCCTGGTTTGATGCCGACGCGGTGGTCATTTCCGATTTTATAGCCCAGCGCCTGCCTGATCCGGTGGTAGAACAGATCCAGCAACACCGGCAGCGCCATCAGCAACGCTTCCATGCGGTGGCAATGTCAGCCTATGGCAAACCGGGGATCATGCGCATCTTCGATTATATCTGGCGTTTTGATACCGGGCTGAAAAGCCGCCTGCTGCGCCGCCTGCGCCGTTAACCCCCCGCCCGGCCGCCTTCCCCAGGCGATAATTCTGGTTCCGCCCCTGGAGATCCTCTATCGTCTGGGCATTAACCTATCCTGACGCTGAGGTGGAAAAAGTGACTGAAGTTTATCAGATCGATGATCTCGATCGCGGCATCCTGAACGCCCTGATGGAGAACGCGCGTACCGCCTATGCAGAACTGGCCAAAGTGTTTAACGTCAGCCCCGGTACGATCCATGTGCGGGTAGAGAAAATGAAGCAGGCCGGCATTATTACCGGCGCCTGTGTGCAGGTGAACCCTAAACAGCTGGGCTACGATGTCTGCTGTTTTATCGGCATCATCCTGAAAAGTGCCAAAGATTACCCGTCTGCCCTGAAAAAACTCGACAGTCTCGAGGAGGTGGTCGAGGCCTATTACACCACCGGGCACTACAGCATCTTTATTAAAGTAATGTGCCGGTCGATCGATGCCCTGCAACAGGTACTTATCAACAAGATCCAGACCATCGACGAGATCCAGTCCACAGAGACATTAATCTCGTTACAGAACCCTATCATGCGGGCGATCTCGCCCTGATCGTAAAAAAGCCATACCCATATTGTCCACAGGTAGATCCCAGCTGATTCACAGCGTACAATACGCGCTCTTTATATCAGGTGGGATCATTATGGCTGACATTACCCTCATCAGCGGCAGTACGCTCGGCAGCGCCGAATATGTGGCTGAACATGTCGCTGAGAAACTGGAAGAGGCTGGTTTTTCAACGGAAACCCTGCACGGCGCAGAGCTTGATGAGCTGACACCAGACGGGATCTGGCTGCTTGTCACCTCGACACACGGTGCCGGGGAACTGCCTGATAACCTGCAACCCTTGCTGGACGCGATCAACGCGCAGCAGCCGGATCTCTCCCAGGTGCGTTTTGGGGCCATCGGGCTTGGCAGCAGCGAGTACGACACCTTCTGCGGCGCGATCAAAACGATCGAGTCCGTATTGATCGCGCAGGGTGCCAAAAAGATCGGTGATCGCCTTGAGATCGACGTCACCCAACATGAGATCCCGGAAGACCCGGCTGAAGAATGGGTCAAAAACTGGATTAATTTACTCAAATAAGGTCAAAGATCGCGCGATCAGTTGTGGATAACTACGGTTTAAAGCTGGGTAAAACCGGTAGTTATCCCTATAACAACCTTGCTCCCCGCAGAGGCCTGTGTATAAAGTACCGATCTGATCCCAGCTTATACGTGGCAGGATCACCGATCATTCACAGCTAATGATCTGTAGTAATTCGTTGGATCAAATAAAGAATTCAGGGTTATACACAGAGGATCGCGATCCTAATAAGAGATCTAATAAAGAGATCTTTAAATAAAAAGATCTTCTTTTAATTACCTGCGATCCTAAGCTGCTTGGTTGCACGGCTAAACTTCAGTAGAATCCCCCACCCCAAGGGCAAACCACGATCATTCGCATAACCGCGAGGTGCAGTACCATGTTTTATCCAGACCATTTTGACGTCATCATTATCGGCGGCGGCCATGCCGGTACCGAGGCTGCCATGGCGGCTGCCCGGATGGGACGTCAAACCCTATTATTAACGCATAACATTGATACGCTTGGACAAATGTCCTGTAACCCGGCGATCGGTGGCATCGGAAAAGGACATCTGGTTAAAGAAGTGGACGCCCTCGGCGGGTTAATGGCCACGGCTATCGACCATGCGGGTATTCAGTTTAGGATACTAAACGCCAGCAAAGGGCCGGCCGTGCGTGCCACCCGTGCCCAGGCTGACCGGGTACTTTACCGCCAGGCCGTCCGTACTGCGCTGGAGAACCAGCCGAACCTGATGATCTTCCAGCAGGCGGTTGACGATCTGATCGTGGAAAACGATCGGGTGGTGGGTGCCGTGACCCAGATGGGCCTCAAATTCCGCGCCAAAGCGGTGGTGCTGACCGTGGGCACCTTCCTTGATGGGAAGATCCACATTGGCCTTGAAAACTTCAGTGGGGGCCGCGCAGGCGATCCTCCGGCGATCTCGCTGTCACGCCGTCTGCGTGAACTGCCGCTGCGTGTGAACCGCCTGAAAACCGGGACACCCCCGAGGATCGATGCGCGTACCATCGACTTCAGCGTGCTGGATGAACAGCATGGTGATAACCCCGCGCCGGTGTTCTCGTTCATGGGCAATGCCTCACAGCACCCGCGGCAGATCCCGTGCTACATCACGCACACCAATGAGCAGACCCATGAGGTGATCCGCCAGAACCTGGATCGCAGCCCGATGTATGCCGGGATCATCGAAGGGATCGGCCCGCGTTACTGCCCGTCGATCGAAGACAAAGTCATGCGCTTTGCCGATCGTAATGCGCATCAGATCTTCCTTGAACCGGAAGGGCTGACCAGCAACGAAATTTATCCGAACGGCATCTCCACCAGCCTGCCGTTTGATGTTCAGATGCAGATTGTCCGTTCCATGCGCGGCCTGGAAAACGCGCGCATTGTGCGCCCCGGTTATGCGATCGAGTACGATTTCTTCGATCCGCGCGATCTGAAACCGACCCTGGAAAGCAAATTCATCCAGGGCCTGTTCTTTGCCGGCCAGATCAACGGCACCACCGGTTACGAAGAAGCCGCGGCCCAGGGGCTGCTGGCAGGCCTGAACGCCGGCCGTTACGCCAATGAGGACGAGGGCTGGGCACCACGCCGCGATCAGGCTTACCTCGGCGTCCTGGTTGACGACCTCAGCACCCTCGGCACCAAAGAGCCGTACCGTATGTTCACCTCACGGGCGGAGTACCGCCTGATGCTGCGTGAAGACAACGCCGATCTGCGCCTGACCGAAAAAGGGCGTGAGCTTGGCCTGGTGGATGATGCGCGCTGGGCCCGTTACAGTGAGAAAGTTGAACAGATCGAGCAGGAGCGCCAGCGTCTGCGCAGCCTGTGGGTCCACCCGCACTCCGAACAGGTGGAACAGGTCAATGCCCTGCTGAAAGCACCGCTTTCCCGGGAAGCCAGTGGTGAAGAACTGCTGCGCCGCCCGGAAATGACGTATCAGCAGATGATCGGGATGCCGATGTTTGCACCGGGCCTGAGCGATCCGCAATCTGCAGAGCAGGTGGAGATCCAGGTCAAGTACGAAGGCTATATCGCCCGCCAGCAGGATGAGATCAACAAGCAGCAGCGTAATGAAAATACCCTGTTGCCGGCGGATCTGGACTACCATCAGGTATCCGGCCTGTCGAACGAAGTGATTGCCAAGCTCAACGATCACAAACCGAACTCGATCGGCCAGGCATCACGTATTTCAGGCATTACACCGGCGGCAATCTCTATTCTGCTGATCTGGCTGAAAAAGCAAGGCCTGCTGCGCCGCAGCGCCTGAGCCTGATCAACGGGGCCGTCTGTCTGTGCTCAGGCGGCCCCGGTCTTGTTTTACATTCCCTGAATCATGTTTAACCGCAGCAGTGATGCTGCGCCAAAGGAATTCCCTGTGCTGCAAAAACTCGACGCGTTGCTTAACCAGGCCGGCATTGTGTTGCCCGATCAGCAAAAGCACCAGTTGCTGGCTTACGTGGGTATGCTGGATAAATGGAACAAAGCCTATAACCTGACCTCAGTGCGCGACCCTTACCAGATGCTGGTACGCCATATTCTCGACAGCATCGTGGTTAACCCTCATCTGCAGGGCAGCCGCTTTATTGACGTGGGTACCGGGCCGGGCCTGCCCGGCATTCCGCTGGCCATTGTCCGCCCTGATGCGCATTTCACGCTGTTGGACAGCCTGGGCAAACGCGTGCGCTTTTTACGCCAGGTACAGCATGAGTTAGGACTTACTAACATTACGCCGGTGCAGAGCCGGGTTGAGGAATTCCCTGCTGAGCCGCCGTTTGACGGTGTCATCAGCCGTGCCTTTGCCTCATTGCAGGATATGGTTTCCTGGTGCCACCATCTGCCGGAGCCGACCCAGGGGCGGTTCTATGCCCTGAAAGGGGTGCGTCCTGATGAAGAACTTGCCACGTTGCCGGAGAGGGTAGGGGTGGAGCAGGTGGTAAAACTGTCAGTGCCTGAACTTGAGGGTGAGCGGCACCTGGTTATCTTAAAAGCCCGATGATTTTAAAAGCGCGCTGTTTTTGCGCTTTATCAAAAAAGGATAAATCATCTGGCCGTTGCGGGCGTTAACATAAGCCTGCTAATTATATTGGTACGATGTGCGCAACGGTTACCAATATTTCACAGAGTTGCAGCATGGTTATTTGAATGGCTGCGTAAAATCCTGAAAATGCGTTGCGTGGTAATGAGATTCATTCTCAAGTGAATCTATTAAATGTAATTTTTTTGTTGCTTATTTTTGGGATGAAATGTCAAAAAAAGGTTTGAATTAAGTTTTCATCTTCTTTTGCGCAGCAAACAATTTAGCAGATTGATTTTTATAAGGTTTAAAAATCAATCTGCTGTCAGAGCAACGCGCAGCATGGATTTGTCCGGGTCTGCAAAACTATTTTGTGTGATCTTGTGCACACTTATATGAATGGTAGTGGAATAATCAGACAGTTATTATCTTGTCATTTTGGGGATAGTTTCCTTAGGAAAATAGCCCTACAGAATTAAATTTAAATAATTGTTCACCTTTTCGCTACTTATCGATTGAATTCGCTTGAGTGAACCGTATAATTTGCTCGGTTTTTGCTGCTTGACTCGGTCGTACAAAGGCAGTTTTATACGACACTCAGCATACCTCCACTGAGTTACGGAGAGAACAAACGTCATGTCTGCATCCCTTTACAGCGGGAAGGTTGCCGGAAAACTGCTGTCAGTGCAGTTATTGACCTTTGTTCTGCTCAGTGCCGTCTTTGGGCTAAAAGGCCTGGAATGGAGTGTTTCTGCTTTAGCCGGCGGGTTTGCCGCCTGGTTACCGAATGCACTGTTTATGCTGTTTGCGTGGCGTCACCAGGCAAATACGCCGCTCTCTGGCCGAGTCGCCTGGTCGTTCGCCATCGGAGAAGCGTTGAAGGTTGTCATCACCATTGCGTTGGTGATAATCGCCCTGGGCGTGCTCAAGGCGGTGTTTATCCCGCTCGGCATAACCTATCTATCGGTGTTGCTCACGCAGATACTGGCACCAGCCGTGATTAACAGTTACCGCGCATAGCGGTTTTTGTATCTAACTACAAAAGGGTAAGAGGCATCATGTCTGCATCTGGAGAAATCTCTACTCCTCAAGAGTATATCGGTCACCACCTGACTCAGCTGCAGGTGGGGACGGGATTCTGGTCGATAAACATCGATTCGATGTTTTTCTCCGTGGTCCTCGGTCTGCTCTTTCTGGTTATTTTCCGTAAAGTAGCAAAAAACGCCACCAGTGGCGTTCCTGGCAAACTGCAAACAGCCGTTGAGCTGGTTGTCGGGTTTGTCGACAGCAGTGTGCGTGATATGTATCACGGCAAGAGCAAGGTGATTGCACCGCTCGCGCTCACCGTTTTCGTCTGGGTTTTCCTGATGAACATGATGGACCTGCTGCCTATCGACCTGCTGCCTTATCTCGGTGAACATGTCCTCGGGCTTCCTGCCCTGCGTGTGGTGCCTACCGCCGATGTGAACATCACATTGTCGATGGCATTGGGCGTATTCATTCTGATTCTGTTCTACAGCATCAAAATGAAAGGGGTTGGCGGCTTCGTTAAAGAATTGACGATGCAGCCGTTCAACCATCCGGTATTCATTCCAATCAACCTGATCTTGGAAGGTGTCAGCCTGCTGTCCAAACCTGTTTCTCTGGGTCTGCGACTGTTCGGCAACATGTATGCGGGTGAGTTGATCTTCATCCTGATTGCCGGTTTGCTGCCGTGGTGGTCACAGTGGGTTCTGAGTGTGCCGTGGGCCATTTTCCACATCCTGATCATTACGCTGCAAGCCTTTATTTTCATGGTTCTGACGATTGTTTATCTGTCGATGGCATCTGAAGAACACTGATTTTCTTTCAACACTACTGCGTTTAACTGAAACAAACTGGAGACTGTCATGGAAAACCTGAGTATGGATCTGCTGTACATGGCTGCCGCTGTGATGATGGGCCTGGCGGCAATCGGTGCTGCGATCGGTATCGGCATCCTGGGTGGTAAATTCTTGGAAGGCGCTGCACGTCAGCCTGACCTGATTCCTCTGCTGCGTACACAATTCTTCATCGTTATGGGCCTGGTTGACGCCATCCCGATGATCGCTGTTGGTCTGGGTCTGTACGTGATGTTTGCGGTCGCCTAGTAGAGATTTTTCTCTACCGTAGACCACATCAAACTATTAACTTTGAAAGAGGCATTGTGCTGTGAATCTTAACGCAACAATCCTCGGCCAGGCCATCGCGTTCGTCCTGTTTGTCTGGTTCTGCATGAAGTATGTATGGCCGCCAATTATGGCAGCCATCGAGAAGCGTCAGAAAGAAATTGCTGACGGTCTCGCTTCAGCAGAACGTGCCAAAAAAGATCTGGACCTCGCGCAAGCCGATGCGACCGACCAGCTGAAAAAAGCCAAGGCCGAAGCCCAGGTAATCATTGAGCAAGCTAACAAGCGTGGCTCTCAGATTGTCGAGGACGCAAAAGCCGAAGCAGAGCAGGAACGTAACAAAATCGTGGCGCAAGCACAGGCTGAGATCGAAGCCGAACGTAAACGCGCTCGTGAAGAGTTGCGTAAGCAAGTCGCTGTACTGGCAATTGCTGGCGCCGAGAAGATCATTGAACGTTCCGTGGATGAAGCTGCTAACAGCGACATCGTTGATAAACTGGTCGCTGAACTGTAAGGAGGGAGGGGCTGATGTCTGAATTTGTCACGGTAGCTCGCCCCTACGCCAAAGCAGCATTTGACTTTGCCGTTGAGCACCAATGCATCGACCGCTGGCAGCAAATGCTGGCGTTTACCGCTGAAGTGACGCGCAACGAACAGATTAAAGCCTTGCTTTCCGGTGCTGTGGCACCGGAAACCATGTCTGCAACGTTCATTGCCGTATGTGGTGATCAACTCGACCAAGCCGGCCAGAACCTGATTAAGGTGATGGCTGAGAACAACCGTTTATCCGTCCTTCCTGAAGTGTTAGAGCAGTTCATTGCACTGCGCGCCTCCCTCGAGGCCACGGTCGAAGTCGAAGTGATTTCCGCCACCACACTGAATGATGCCCAGCTGGTAAAAATTACCGCTGCGATGGAAAAACGTCTGTCACGCAAAGTTAAGCTGAATTGCAAAATTGATAAGTCTGTCATGGCCGGCGTCGTAATCCGCGCGGGCGATATGGTGATTGACGGCAGCGTACGCGGTCGTTTGGATCGCCTGGCAGACGTCTTGCAGTCTTAAGGGGACTGGAGCATGCAACTGAATTCCACCGAAATCAGCGAACTGATCAAGCAGCGCATTGCTCAGTTCAATGTAGTGAGCGAAGCTCACAATGAAGGTACTATCGTTTCCGTCAGTGACGGGATCATTCGCGTACACGGCCTGGCCGATGTAATGCAGGGTGAGATGATCGCCCTGCCCGGCAACCGTTACGCTATCGCACTTAACCTGGAACGCGACTCTGTCGGTGCTGTAGTGATGGGTCCGTATGCGGACCTGGCTGAAGGCATGAAGGTGAAATGCACCGGCCGTATCCTGGAAGTGCCGGTCGGCCGTGGCCTGCTGGGCCGCGTGGTGAACACCCTGGGTGCACCTATCGATGGCAAAGGGCCGGTCGACAACGACGGCTTCTCCCCGGTTGAAGCTATCGCACCGGGCGTTATCGCCCGTCAATCCGTTGATCAGCCGGTTCAGACCGGTTACAAATCTGTGGATGCGATGATTCCAATCGGCCGTGGCCAGCGTGAGCTGATCATCGGCGACCGTCAGACCGGTAAAACCGCGCTGGCGATCGATGCGATCATCAACCAACGCGACTCCGGCATCAAATGTATCTACGTGGCTATCGGCCAGAAAGCGTCCACCGTGTCTAACGTGGTACGTAAACTGGAAGAGCACGGCGCACTGGCCAACACCATCGTGGTTGTGGCAACGGCGTCTGAATCCGCTGCACTGCAATACCTGGCACCGTATGCCGGTTGCGCCATGGGCGAATACTTCCGTGACCGCGGTGAAGATGCGCTGATCGTATACGATGACCTGTCCAAACAGGCTGTTGCTTACCGTCAGATCTCCCTGCTGCTGCGTCGTCCGCCGGGCCGTGAAGCCTATCCGGGCGACGTGTTCTACCTCCACTCCCGTTTGCTGGAGCGTGCTGCGCGTGTTAACGCCGAGTACGTTGAAGCATTCACCAAGGGTGAAGTGAAAGGTAAAACCGGCTCCCTGACTGCGCTGCCGCTGATTGAAACGCAGGCGGGTGACGTTTCCGCGTTCGTTCCGACCAACGTAATCTCGATTACCGACGGTCAGATCTTCCTGGAATCCAACCTGTTCAACTCCGGTATCCGTCCTGCGGTTAACCCAGGGATCTCCGTATCCCGTGTGGGTGGTGCAGCACAGACCAAGATCATGAAAAAACTGTCCGGTGGTATCCGTACCGCACTGGCACAGTACCGTGAACTGGCAGCGTTCTCTCAGTTCGCTTCCGATCTGGATGACGCGACGCGTAAACAGCTGAGCCACGGTCAGAAAGTGACCGAGCTGCTGAAACAGAAACAATACGCGCCGATGTCCGTTGCTCAACAGGCCCTGGTGCTGTTTGCTGCGGAGCGTGGTTATCTGGAAGACGTCGAAGTGTCCAAAGTGGTGAGCTTCGAAGCTGCCCTGATGGCCTTCGCCGATCGCGAACACGGTGATCTGCTGAACCAAATCAACCAAACTGGCGGTTACAACGATGAGATTGAAGGCAAGCTGAAAGGCCTGCTGGATACCTTCAAAGCAACCCAGTCCTGGTAACGCTGAACGGTCCTGCTGTTTGAAAGAACAGCAGGCCGTCTGGCAATGAGGAGAAGCAGAGATGGCCGGCGCAAAAGAGATACGTGGTAAGATCGCAAGCGTGCAAAACACGCAGAAGATCACAAAAGCGATGGAGATGGTCGCCGCCTCCAAAATGCGTAAATCGCAGGAGCGCATGGCAGCCAGCCGTCCTTATGCAGAAACCATGCGCAATGTGATTGGTCACCTTGCGTTAGGTAATCTGGAATACAAACACCCCTACCTGGACGACCGCGATGTGAAGCGCGTTGGGTATCTGGTGGTGTCTACTGACCGTGGTCTGTGTGGCGGTTTGAACATTAACCTGTTCAAGAAACTGCTGGCAGACATGAAAGGCTGGTCCGATAAAGGCGTTCAGGCCGATCTGGCTGTGATTGGTTCGAAAGCAGCTTCTTTCTTTGGCGCCGTAGGCGGCAACGTGGTTGCCCAGGTCACCGGCATGGGAGATAAACCTTCCCTGTCTGATCTGATTGGCCCGGTGAAAGTAATGCTGCAAGCCTACGACGAAGGTCGTCTGGACAAGCTTTACATCGTCAGTAACAAGTTTATCAATACGATGTCCCAGGTTCCGCAGGTTCTTCAACTGCTGCCGCTTCCGCCTGCGGAAGATGGCGTTCTGGAGAAGAAATCCTGGGATTACCTGTATGAACCCGATCCGAAGTCGCTGCTGGATACCCTGCTGCGTCGCTATGTGGAATCACAGGTTTATCAGGGCGTCGTGGAAAACCTGGCCAGCGAGCAGGCCGCACGAATGGTCGCGATGAAAGCCGCAACCGATAACGGCGGTAGCCTGATCAAAGAGCTTCAGTTGGTATACAACAAAGCCCGTCAGGCCAGCATCACTCAAGAACTTACCGAGATCGTCTCGGGGGCCGCTGCGGTTTAAGCTAGGTTTACGAATTACGTAGAGGATTCAAGATGGCTACTGGAAAGATTATCCAGGTAATCGGCGCCGTAGTGGACGTCGAGTTCCCTCAGGATGCCGTACCAAACGTGTACGAAGCACTTGAGGTTGACAACGGCGCGTCCAAACTGGTGCTGGAAGTTCAGCAACAGCTGGGTGGCGGTGTTGTCCGTTGTATCGCAATGGGCACCTCCGACGGCCTGCGTCGTGGGTTGAATGTTATCAACCTGCAACACCCGATCGAAGTGCCGGTGGGTAAAGCAACTCTGGGCCGTATCATGAACGTATTGGGTGAACCAATCGACATGAAAGGCGACATTGGTGAAGAAGAGCGTTGGGCGATCCACCGCGCGGCACCAAGCTACGAAGAGCTGTCCAGCTCCCAGGAACTGCTGGAAACCGGCATCAAGGTTATCGACCTGATGTGTCCGTTCGCTAAGGGCGGTAAAGTCGGTCTGTTCGGTGGTGCGGGTGTAGGTAAAACCGTAAACATGATGGAGCTGATCCGTAACATCGCGATCGAGCACTCCGGTTACTCCGTGTTTGCAGGCGTGGGCGAGCGTACCCGTGAAGGTAACGACTTCTACCACGAAATGACCGACTCCAACGTTATCGACAAAGTATCCCTGGTGTATGGCCAGATGAACGAGCCGCCGGGTAACCGTCTGCGCGTTGCACTGACCGGCCTGACCATGGCTGAGAAATTCCGTGACGAAGGTCGTGACGTTCTGCTGTTCGTTGACAACATCTACCGTTACACCCTGGCCGGTACTGAAGTATCCGCACTGCTCGGCCGTATGCCGTCCGCAGTAGGTTACCAGCCGACCCTGGCGGAAGAGATGGGCGTTCTGCAGGAACGTATCACCTCAACCAAGACCGGTTCTATCACCTCCGTACAGGCCGTTTACGTCCCTGCGGATGACTTGACTGACCCGTCTCCGGCGACCACCTTCGCCCACCTGGATGCTACCGTGGTACTGAGCCGTCAAATCGCTTCTCTGGGTATCTACCCGGCGGTTGACCCGCTCGACTCCACCAGCCGTCAGCTGGACCCGCTGGTTGTTGGTCAGGAACACTATGATGTGGCACGTGGCGTGCAGTCTCTGCTGCAACGTTACCAGGAGCTGAAAGACATCATCGCGATTCTGGGTATGGACGAGCTGTCTGAAGAAGACAAGCTGGTGGTTGCCCGTTCCCGTAAGATTCAGCGCTTCCTGTCCCAGCCGTTCTTCGTGGCAGAAGTATTCACCGGTGCACCGGGCAAATACGTCTCCCTGAAAGACACCATCAGCGGCTTCAAAGGCATTATGGACGGTGATTACGACCACCTGCCGGAGCAGGCGTTCTACATGGTTGGCTCCATTGATGAAGCAGTGGAAAAAGCCAAGAAACTGTAACGCTTTGAGAGGAGGGTGACATGGCTGCAATGACTTACCATCTGGATGTCGTCAGTGCTGAAAAACAGATGTTTTCCGGTCTGGTGCAGAAAATCCAGGTGACGGGTAGCGAAGGTGAGCTGGGTATTTTCCCTGGCCATGCGCCGCTGCTCACTGCCATTAAGCCTGGCATGGTGCGTATTGTTAAACAGCACGGTGAAGAAGAGTATATCTACCTCTCCGGCGGCATCCTTGAGGTGCAGCCGAGTGCGGTAACCGTTCTGGCTGACACCGCCATTCGTGGGCAGGATCTTGACGAAGCTCGCGCGCTGGAAGCTAAGCGCAAGGCGGAAGAACATATCCATAGCTCTCACGGTGACGTCGACTATGCTCAGGCGTCGGCTGAACTGGCCAAAGCGATCGCGAAACTGCGCGTCATCGAGTTGACCAGAAAAGCGATGTAATCGCGTGTTCTCCGCGAGAGCGGAGAAACCGTTATTGCGTCAATAAGAAAGCGGCCTGCGGGTCGCTTTTTTTTTACCTTTAAAAAAGCCGGGCGTTCTTTTCTTCCCTGGCGAAAAATTCCCCAGATCCCCTAAAAAACCCCCTGCTTTTCCGGCGCGTGACGCCAAAATTCGCTATGGTGAGCAGTAAGCCGGTAAGCCTTGTCTGGTGCGGCTTACGCAGCATTTTCACTGAAAAATATGTAGTATTTGGTTCAGCGAACAGGTTTACTTTTCACTTCTTAATAAGGCTATCAGATTGCTTATGTCGAACAGCTCATTGAGCGTTGTGATCCTTGCTGCCGGCAAGGGAACGCGCATGTATTCCGATCTTCCGAAAGTCCTGCACCCTCTGGCCGGCAAGCCTATGGTTCAACATGTTATCGATGCCGCGACACAGCTGGGCGCCGCGCAGGTGCATCTGGTTTATGGTCATGGCGGTGACTTGCTGAAAGAGCGCCTGTCGCATACCCCGTTGAACTGGGTATTACAGGCAGAGCAGCTCGGCACCGGCCACGCCATGCAGCAGGCTGCCCCGCACTTTGCCGATGACGAAGATATCCTGATGCTGTACGGCGATGTGCCGCTGATCTCAGTGACCACGCTGCAACACCTGCTCCAGGCCAAACCGGCGGGCGGCATCGGCCTGCTTACGGTAAACCTTGATGATCCGACCGGCTATGGCCGCATCGTGCGTGAACATGGCCAGGTGGCCGGGATTGTTGAGCAGAAAGATGCCACACCGGAACAGCAGGCAATCACGGAAGTGAATACCGGCATTCTGGTGGCCAACGGGGGCGATCTCAAACGCTGGCTGGGCCGCCTGTCGAACAACAACGCCCAGGGCGAATACTACATCACTGACATCATCGCGATGGCGCACGCAGAAGGCCATACCATCGCCGCCGTTCACCCTGAGCGGTTAAGTGAAGTGGAAGGCGTAAACAACCGCCTGCAACTTTCCCGCCTGGAGCGTATTTATCAGGCCGAGCAGGCAGAAAAGCTGTTGCTGGCCGGGGTGATGCTGCTCGACCCGGCGCGTTTTGACCTGCGCGGCACGCTGGAGCACGGCCGTGATGTGGTGATCGACGCGAATGTGATTATTGAAGGCCGGGTCAAACTTGGTAACCGGGTGAAGATTGCAGCCGGTTGCGTGCTGAAGAACTGCGAAATCGGCGATGACAGTGACATCAGCCCCTACACGGTGATTGAAGATGCGACGTTGGCCACCGGCTGCACGGTGGGGCCTTTTGCCCGGTTGCGCCCAGGCAGCGAGCTGGCAGACAGCGTGCATGTCGGCAACTTTGTGGAAGTGAAAAAAGCCCGCCTGGGCAAAGGCACCAAAGCCGGCCACCTCTCCTATTTAGGCGACGCGGAGATTGGCAGCAACGTTAATATCGGCGCGGGCACCATCACCTGCAACTATGACGGCGCAAACAAGCATAAAACGGTGATTGGGAATGACGTGTTTGTCGGCTCTGACACCCAGCTGGTGGCGCCGGTCAGCGTCGGTAACCAGGTCACTATCGCTGCCGGTACCACCGTCACGCGTGATGTGCCGGACAACGGCCTGCTCATCAGCCGGGTGCCGCAACAGCACAAACCGGACTGGCAGCGCCCGGTGAAAAAACGTTGATGAAAAAGCGCGGATAAAAAGCGCGCAGCCGCCTGAGTTGGGGGCGTGGCCCCCGACTCTGTTTTGCCCTGTGTTCTGCCGGAGCGCAGGCCAAAACATAATAACCCCGCTCTCTACAAGGCTCGGGGACCCCGGAAACACCGGGCTATCAGGTCGAAGACATCGTAGGCCATCAAGTGGCCTTAATAGGAATTAACATCCATGTGTGGAATTGTTGGCGCAGTAGCGCAACGTGATATTGCTGAAATCCTGATTGAAGGGTTACGTCGTCTTGAGTACCGCGGTTATGACTCCGCGGGCCTGGCGGTGGTGGACAGCCAGGGCCACATGGCGCGTGTGCGCCGGGTCGGCAAAGTGCAGAAACTGGCGGAAGCGGTTGAAGCGGAGCCGCTGACCGGCGGCACCGGCATCGCCCATACCCGCTGGGCAACGCACGGCGAGCCGTCTGAAGCGAATGCGCACCCGCACGTTTCTGAGTACGTCAGCGTGGTGCACAACGGCATTATTGAAAACCATGAGCCACTGCGTGAAATCCTGATCGAACGCGGCTACCGCTTTGTGTCAGAAACCGATACTGAAGTGATTGCGCATCTGGTGCACTGGGAGCTGCAACAGGGCGGATCGCTGCTGGACGTCGTCCAGCGCGTGATCCCCCAGCTGCGCGGCGCGTACGGCACCGTTGTCATGGACAGCCGTAACCCCGGCGTGCTGGTGGCCGCCCGTTCCGGCAGTCCGCTGGTGATAGGCCGCGGCATGGGCGAAAACTTCATCGCCTCTGACCAGCTGGCCCTGCTGCCGGTGACCCGCCGCTTCCAGTTCCTGGAAGAGGGCGACGTGGTGGAAGTCACCCGCCGCAGCGTCACCATTTTCGACAAACAGGGTAACCCGGCGGTGCGCCCGGAGATTGAATCCCAGGTGCAGTACGACGCCGGTGACAAAGGCGCGTACCGCCACTACATGCAGAAAGAGATCTACGAGCAGCCGCAGGCGATCAAAAACACCCTGGCCGGGCGTTTCAGCCACGGCCAGATTGACCTGAGCGAGCTGGGCCCGCAGGCCGACGATATTCTGGCGCGCGTGCAGCATGTGCAGATCATCGCTTGCGGTACCTCTTACCACTCCGGCATGGTGGCGCGTTACTGGTTTGAGTCACTGGCGGGCGTGCCTTGTGATGTCGAGATCGCCTCCGAATTCCGTTACCGCAAATCTGCGGTGCGGCCGGGCAGCCTGATCATCACCCTCTCCCAGTCGGGCGAAACGGCCGACACGCTGGCCGCACTGCGCCTCTCCAAAGAGCTGGGGTATCTCGGTTCGCTGGCGGTGTGCAACGTGGCCGGCTCGTCGCTGGTGCGTGAGTCTGATCTGGCGTTGATGACCAAAGCGGGCACTGAAATCGGCGTGGCATCCACCAAAGCCTTTACCACGCAGCTGACCGTGCTGCTGATGCTGGTGGCGCGCCTGGGCCACCTGAAAGGGATGAGCGAAAGCGTTGAGCATGAGATCGTCCATGCGTTGCAGGCATTGCCGGCGCGTATTGAACAGATGCTCTCGCTGGACAAATCGATCGAACCGCTGGCCGAAGGTTTCTCAGACAAACATCACGCGCTGTTCCTCGGCCGTGGCGATCAGTACCCGATCGCGATGGAAGGGGCGCTGAAGCTGAAAGAGATCTCTTACATCCACGCGGAGGCGTACGCCGCCGGTGAGCTGAAACATGGCCCGCTGGCGCTGATCGATGCCGATATGCCGGTGATTGTGGTCGCCCCGAACAACGAACTGCTGGAGAAGCTGAAATCCAACATCGAGGAAGTGCGCGCCCGTGGCGGCCTGCTCTATGTGTTCGCCGACCAGGATGCCGGTTTCAGTGACAGTGAAGGCATGAAGATCATCCCGCTGCCGCACGTTGAAGAGATTGTTGCCCCAATCTTCTACACCGTGCCGTTGCAGCTGCTGGCATACCACGTGGCGCTGATCAAAGGCACCGACGTCGACCAGCCGCGCAACCTGGCCAAATCGGTGACCGTCGAATAACGGCCTGCGATAGCGGCGACAGAAAAAGATCAGCACCCTGACATCATCACCCCGGTTCCGGCTTTGCATAAGGCCGGAACCGGAAAGAGAGCAGGGTGTTTTCAATGGCCGCGAATACCCCAATCCTTTTTACCCCTTGCCCTTACTTCGCTGAACCGGCCGTCATGCCGGGCTACCCCGATCTGCTTCTCACTGCTCTGCATCCTGTCATTTTTCATTGTTACCCTGGAATGCCGCATTTTCATGCTTTGCGCCAGCGTGTTGGCCCTAACGCCGGTTAACCGGAAGCCCAGACCCTTCACGCCAGGGATACGTTGACGGAGAGTCCAAAATCGATGCGGGGTTAAAATTTGTGCAGATTCTGGTCACTACGCGTGGCACAGTAGCAGCGGGCTATGTGACTGCCTTGAGGTCAGCAGGATTCACTGACCAGCAAGTGGTTGAAACTATCGGTGCGGTAACGGCAATTCTGTTTACCAATATGTTCAACCGCGTCAATGATACTGACGTTGATTTTCCGGCTGTTACGCCCTTTAAGCTCTACACGTATTAACAACCCCTGTGGTTTTTCTATTACATGAGGAGTTTGTGCTATGGCATATGTAACGACGAAAGATGGCGTGAACATTTTCTTCAAAGACTGGGGCGCGCAGGACGCGCAACCTATTGTTTTTCATCATGGCTGGCCGTTAAGTGCCGATGACTGGGACAACCAGATGCTGTTCTTCCTGGCAGAAGGTTTCCGGGTGATCGCGATTGACCGGCGCGGGCATGGCCGCTCGGATCAGGTCAGTGATGGGCATGACATGGATCATTACGCGGCGGATGCCTCGGCGGTGGTTGAACATCTGGATCTCTATAACGCGATCCATGTGGGCCATTCCACCGGCGGTGGTCAGGTGGCCCGTTATGTCGCCAGATATGGGGAGCCGCAGGGCCGTGTGGCGAAAGCCGTGCTGATCAGCGCGGTGCCGCCCCTGATGGTGAAGACGGAAAACAACCCTGACGGCACGCCGCGCGACGTGTTTGATGGCTTTCGTGCCGCCCTGGCCGCCAACCGTGCCCAGTTCTATCTGGATGTCGCGTCCGGGCCGTTTTATGGCTTCAACCGGGAAGGATCGCAGGTTTCCCAGGGCACCATCCAAAACTGGTGGCGGCAAGGCATGATGGGCAGTGCCAAAGCGCATTACGAAGGGATCAAAGCCTTTTCTGAAACCGACCAGACGGAAGATTTACAGGCGATCACGGTGCCGACGCTGGTTATGCAGGGTGATGACGATCAGGTGGTGCCCTACAAAGTGGCGTCATTACTTCAGGATAAATTGCTGCCTGACAGCACGCTCAAGCTCTATCCCGGTTATCCGCACGGGATGCATACGACCCACGCTGAGGTGATCAACGCGGATCTGCTGGCATTCATCCGTGCTTAATTTCTCCTGCAAAGGGTGAACGAAAAATCCGCGATGCACATGACCGGTATCGCGGATTTTTTATGCCTTTTTCTATAAGCAGGAGTAAGCGATGGTACTTCGCCAGGCAGTGTTCCCCTCCCAAAAGCCTGACGCCCTGTAAGGATAACGGTGATCGGCCCTCTATACCGGCTCCAACCGGTTTTTCAGGGTGGCCACCGCGCTCTGCACGGTCAGCAGCGTCAGCTCTGCCAGCGCCGGATAAAAACCGGGGTGTTCAGCCTGACGGAGCTGGTGGACGAACAACGGCAACCAGCTCAACAGATGTTCTTCCAGCAACTCCAGTAACGCCGCCTCACGCCCTTCTGCCGCCAGCACCGCCGCCTGAAACAGAATTAACCCCAGATGATCGGGCGGCTCCGGCGACTCCGTATGCAGTTGCAGCCGTTCGCGTTGCAGAAAATGGCTCAGAGCCACGGTGGAGCAGCCGCGCACTACCCGTTCCGGATCGAGATACACCGAGCCCCACGGCGGCGCAGGCCGTGTGCCCGGCCCGGCAAACAAACGCTGCCAGGCGTGCGCAACAGACGGCAGATCCAGCGGCATAAAGGCCGCAGCCAGCCGGGTGAGGTGAGGTTTTTCAACGCCCGGCCAATGGCCTGCCCAGTCAGGTAAGGCAAACAGCGCCAGCACCCCGGCCATATCAGGGTGGGTGGGCGGCAAACGGAAGCCGCATCCCAGCAAATTCAATTGCCGGGAAAGTATTGGTAATTCAATCATCATCGCTTTTCTTATCAGTGTTATGTCATCAGGTTAACGTGCGCATCCCGTGGGTATGGCGTCGGCAGAGTGGGCAGAGCGTGTCATCCGCGGAAAAGCTGACAAAGGCGGTGCGGCAATTGCGGCACCGGCAAGCCGTTACCGGCAGCGTGCGTGGGTGGGCAGGCGCTGCCCAGGGTTTCACATGGATCGCCTGAGGGAAACAGACGCCCTCGCAGGCCAGGCAGCCGGTGCAGCGGGCGGGATCGATCTGAAGATCGGTGCCGGTCAGTGTGATCGCCTGTTCCGGGCAGAGGCGGCTACAGGCCCCACACAATGAACAGGCGGCCGTGTCGATTGACACCTGAAACCAGCTGATGGCCGGAAACGCCGCCCGTACCGCCCGTTGGCCTGCCGGCATACGATCGGCGGCGTGGGAGGGAATGAAAGGACGGCTGAGCCAACGGCGGCGCGCATGGTCGATCGGCTCGCCATCGGGGTAAAGGATCTGCCAGATTGGCTCATTAATACGGGCGAGCACGCAATTTAATGCCACAACGGCCGCCTGCCAGGCGTGGTTGCCGGGATCGATCGACACCTGCCGGATCCCACGCAACGCGTGCCACAACAGTAATTCATTCACCGACGGGACAAACCGGTTCCCCTTGCCGGACAAGGTGTTGCCGTGATAATTCCTCTCTATTGGGGATAGGGAGTCAATGGCCTCCGTGGGGCAAACGAACAAACAATCGCCACAGCTCAGGCATTTCCCCGCCTCCAGAACCGGTTGGCGCGCCTTTAGCGAAACCGCGCCGGTCGGGCAAATTGTCGCGCAGGCGGAGCAGCCGCCGTGCTGGGTTTTTGTGCGGATACAATGGCCGCTGATGCCGGGCGGCATCAGCGGAGAGGTAAAAGGCAGGATACGCATATCAGTGCAGCATAAAGAAGGCGTAACGGCTGCCCACGTGAGCCAGCAGCACCAGCAATGCCGCTGCCGCGATGCCGCCGCGGTACAGCACGGTCACGCGCTGGCGGGCCGGGTAGAGCAGCAGCACCAGCAACGCGATCGCTGCCATCAGCAGGGCGGTGCTGATCATCCGCAAAGGTGCACTGCGCAGAAACGCGGCCACGGCATCAAACGGCAGGGTGACCGGCTGAACTGCCTGCGCCATAAAATGCAGGTAACCGGGCGTCACCAGCCAGTGCGCCGCGGCGGTCGCAATACTGCTCAGCAGCGCCGTCAGCAACAGGCGCTGCATCAGCGGTAAACTGACCGGCCGGCGGCACAGCGCCACCACGCCCAGCATCACGCCCAGCGTAAACACCGTGCCGTAAAACGCCACGGCGGTATTTGGGTGCATCCAGGTCACTACCGCGCTGTTGATGTAAATGCCTGCCATACAGCCGACATCTGCCAGCCCCACCAGCCCGCCCAGCAGCAACAGGGTCGGGTAAGCCCGGCGGGTCAGCAGCGCCAGCAGCGCAGCCAGGCCCACAATACCGAGGTAGAGGCTCGCCAACAGAATTTCCCGGCTCAGCCAGGAGGTGGCGACATGGCGCAGCGCATGAAACGCATTCAGCGGATAACCCAGGTGTGCCACGGAGGTCAGCAGCCCGGTTGCCGCCAGCACAGGGGCGAGCAGCATCAGCGGGCGCAACGCCAGAAAGCGTTGTTCAGCCGTCACGGCCCGGCGCAGCCAGTAGCCGCCCAGCGCGCCGATCAGCACCATCCCTACCGACGCCTGCACCAGCAGGGTAAATACCAGTAACGGCCACTCATTCATCGTGATTTACCTCTTGTTGTGCGCCCTGATGCGCTTTTACCACCAGGTTGGGCCGGGTCAGCGTGGAATCAGGCAGGCCGTTGACGTCGCTCAGCGTGCCGTACTTAGCGCGCAGTTCCTCGATCGGGCCGAATTTAATGGCACCCAGCGGGCAAGTCGCCACACAGACCGGCTGCTCGCCGTTGGCTTGCAGGTCGATGCAGAAATCGCATTTGGACATCTGCCCGGTTTCGGTATTGAGCTGGGGCGCGCCGTACGGGCAGGACCAGGCGCAATAGCCGCAGCCCACGCACTTATCGGTATTGACCCGCACAATGCCGTCGCCGGGGCGTTTGTGCATCGCGGTGGTGGGGCAGTTTTTGGTACAGACCGGGTCGCTGCAATGGTTGCAGGAAACCGACAGCGTGTAGGCGAACACGTTGTTGCGCAGCCCGCCGTTGCCGGTCGGGATAAAGCTGCCGCCCTGCACTTCATACACCCGGCGGAAACGCCGCCCGACCTCAAGGTTATTTTTATCCTTGCAGGCGACCTGGCAGGCTTTGCAGCCGGAGCAGCGGGAGGAGTCGATAAAAAAGCCTAATTGCCGATCGCTGACCGGCGGGAATTCCTGAAATGTACTCATGCTTTGCTTACCTCAACCAACAACGTCTGGTGGGAGTTGCCTTTTGCCAGCGGTGTGATGCGGGCAGAGGTCAGGACGTTCGGGCAGCCGCCGCGATCCACCCCGTGCTCATCCGGTTGCCACCAGGCCCCGGCCTGAAGCGCCACCACGCCGGGCATAATGCGCGCGGTCAGGTGGGCCGGAATTGCCATCACCCCACGATCGTTAAAGATGCGGAGGGTGTCGCCCTGGCGGATGCCGCGTTGCCCGGCGTCCTGCGGGTTGATCCACAGCACTTGCTCCTGCACTTCCTGCATCCACGGGTTCGGGTATTGGGTGGAGTTGGCGCGGTTTTTCCCTTTCCAGGTGATCAGCTGCAACGGGTAGCGCCGGCGCAACGCATCTTCCGGCCCCTCATGGGCAGGCACGTAGTGGGAAAGCGCCGGGATTTCCGGGTGCTGCATCTCATACAGCCGCTGAGAGAACAGCTCAATTTTGCCGGACGGCGTCGGGAACGGGTTGTTGGCCGGGTCTTCGATGTTTTTCTCAAACGCGACATGCGGCGCGCCTTTGAACAGGTGTTGGCGCTTAACGCAAAGTTCTTCGAAGGTCGGGCAATGCTCGTCCGGCATTGCCTGCCGGGTGGTCTCGACGATGTGGGCGATCCACTCTTTTTCCGAGCGGCCTTCACTGAATTGCGGCTCAACGCCGAGTTTTGCCGCTACCTCACGCAGCCACTCATAATCAGAGCGGCGTTCGAAGTCCGGCTCGATCAGCTTCTCAGACAGGATGACATAGTTGCCGGTGCCCCAGGTTTCGCCGATGTTCCAGCGATCCATAAAGCTGGTTTCCGGCAGCAACAGGTCAGCATAGCGGGCGCTGGGGGTCAGGTAGAGATCGCTGGCGACGATAAATTCAATGCGTGATTCATCTTCCAGCACCTTCACCGCCTGCAACAGATCCGGGTTTTGGTTCGCCAGGTAGTTACTGCCGAGCGAGAACAGGATGCGGATGTTGCTCTCCAGCCGCTCTGCGCCTTTCAGCCCCATTTCCGGCGTGATTTTGGTAGCGTCATCCGCCGCCTGCACCCAGTTCATGATGGAGATTTTGGCCGCCACCGGGTTGTCCGGGCACTCCGGGCCGGTCATGAATTTACGGTTGCCGATGCCGCCGTAACCGGCTGCCCAGCCGCCGCGCACGCCGACATTGCCGGTGATGGAGGCCAGCAGGGTGGAGCCGCGCGCCGTGCGTTCGCCGCAGTTATGGCGCTGCGGCCCCCAGCCCTGGATCAGGGCAGCGGGTTTGGTGGTGGCGTAATCGCGCGCCAGTTGAAGAATTGTCTCCGCTGGGACGCGTGTAATTTTTTCCGCCCATTGCGGCGTTTTTTCGATGCCATCTTTCAGTCCAAACAGGTAAGCCACCAGTGACTCATTCGGCGGCACGCCCTCAGGCATGGAGGCCTCATCAAAGCCGAGGGTGTAGCGGTCAATAAAGGCGCGGTCGTGCAGGTTTTCGCTGATGATGACGTACATCATCGCGTCCATCAGGGCGTTGTCGGTGGTCGGCAGCAGCGGGATCCACTGGTCAGCCAGCGAGGCGGCGGTGTCGGAGTAGCGCGGGTCAACCACCACAAAGCGGGTGCCGTTGGCTTTCATCTGCTGGTAGTAGTGGTTGGTATGGCCGAACACGGTTTCATTGGGGTTATGGCCCCAGAGGATCACCAGCCTGGTATCGGCCAGTGTGTCCAGGGTGCTGCCGCTGGCGGCGGTGCCGTAGGTGTAGGGCGTGGCCGCGGCGGTGTTGCCCATGCTGACGGAGTGGTAGTGCTCCAGGTAACCGCCGGTCAGGTTGAACAGGCGGCGCAGCATTTTGTCCCCGGAGAAGGTGCCGCCGCTGACGGCGGTATTGGTGTGGGCGAAACGCGACGCCGGGCCATACTGGGCGGTAATGCGCTTCAGGTTATCGGCAATCAGGGTGGTGGCTTCGTCCCAGCTGATGCGTTCGAACTTACCTTCGCCGCGTTTGCCGACCCGTTTCATCGGGTATTGCAGCCGGTCAGGGTGGTAAATAAATTTCCGGTAGCCGCGGCCCCGCACGCAGGCGCGCATAACCGGCATTTCCGGGTCCAGCGCGCTGTCCGGGCGGGTAGAGATGCGCGTCACCATGCCTTGTTCAACATGGGCGCGGATGTCACATTTGCCGCCGCAGTCAAAGGTGCTGCAGGTCGGCACAACCTGTGCCGCCGGTGCGGCAGGGGAGGGGGAGGCGGTTTCAGGGGGCTGGGCACAAACGCTGCGCCCAGCAAGAAAAGGCACCGCCATCAGGGCGCTGCCGGCCTGAACAAACTGCCGCCGGCTTAGCGGCAAGCCACCCAGAGGGGCCGGATCGGAACCGGGATTTTTTTGCGTTGACATAGGCTCTATCCAAAAAAGGAAAGAGCCTATAAAGCTGCCAGGGCGCTCACTATGATGAACGTCAATATAATGACGGTAAGCGGGGGATAGCGGGAAATAAAGCGGGAGCGGGAGGGGGAAATATATTTTCCAGTGATATTATGGGGTTATATATTTAGATTATGAATGCTTTCTTCAGGGCCAGCCAGAGAAAGAATAGCTGGCCCGCAATGCGCTATTTTATTTTGCTCTCCAACGCACTTATTGTACTTTCTAACGAACTGATCTTACTTTCCAGCGAACTGGTCTGACGCTCTCTGGTACTGATCTCATTTTCCAACGAACTGATTTTACTTTCCAGACTGGAGATTTTATCGCTTTGTTGGCTGAGGGAACGGCTGTATTCGCTGTTTTGCTGGGCTGATTTATCAAGTTGCTCTTTTAATTCTTTTAATTCATCTATTTGACTACTACTGTCTTTAATCACTTTTTCAAGAGTTGATACGTCGATACCGCTGGAAAAAGCCTTACCTGATTGCATCATCATCATATACGATGTTTCGCCATTTGAGGTGTCACCCCATTCCACCGCCTCCGCCAGCGCCCCGGTTGATGAGAGTGCCGCAATGCCCAATACCATTCCAATAAGCGACTTTTTCATTTGTGCTTCCTTAGCAAAATAGAGAAATGAAGTAGCCCGGCTAGTCTATTCTCTACTGTGTAGGGTTATTCCTGTGCTCTCTATAGGGTTTGTAAAGAATGTGAAACGCCAGCTCCTTAGTCGTCGATTAAGCGGGCCGATGTGGGCCGTGCAGGGGGTGTCATAAAAATGTCACATTACATACATTTTACTGTCACCGAACTGTCCTATTTTGCCATCAGCAGCAATTCACATACTCATAAAACGGCTTAAGCCGGAGTGCCATTTCCCCCAGGAGAAATTATGAAACTGATGCGTACCACCGTCGCCGGTATTGTGGCAGCCACCTTCTCGTTAACCACGATGTCAGCGTTTGCCGCAGCCAGCCTGACCGGTGCCGGCGGCACCTTCCCGGCGCCGGTTTATGCCAAATGGGCGGACAGTTATCAGAAAGAGACCGGTAATCAGGTCAACTACCAGGGGATTGGCTCCTCCGGCGGCGTGAAACAGATCATCGCCAAAACCGTGGACTTCGGCGCCTCTGATGCCCCAATGGCCGAAGACAAACTCAACAGCAGCGGCCTGTTCCAGTTCCCGACCGTGATCGGCGGCGTGGTGCTGGCGGTTAACCTGCCGGGTGTGAAATCCGGTGAGCTGACGCTGGACGGCCAGACACTGGGTGACATCTACCTGGGGAACATCAAAAAGTGGAATGACCCGGCCATCGTTAAACTGAACCCAGGCGTGAAACTGCCGGATCAGAACATCGCCGTGGTACGCCGTGCTGACGGTTCCGGCACCTCCTTCGTCTTCACCAGCTACCTGGCGAAAGTCAACGCGGCCTGGAAAGAGAAAGTGGGCGCGGGCAACACCGTGAACTGGCCGGCCGGTCTGGGCGGTAAAGGCAACGACGGCGTCGCCGCGTTCGTACAGCGTCTGCCGGGGTCTATCGGCTACGTGGAATACGCTTACGCCAAACAAAATAACCTGGCGTACACCAAACTGGTGAACGCCGACGGCCAGGCCGTCAGCCCGACGGAAGAAGCCTTCAGTGCCGCCGCGAAAGGCGCAGACTGGACGAAATCCTTCGCGCAGGACCTGACCAACCAGAAGGGCGGCGACGCGTGGCCGATTACCTCCACGACCTTCATCCTGATCTACAAGAACCAGCCGAACGCCGAGAAAGGGGCTGAAGTGCTGAAATTCTTCGACTGGGCCTACAAAAACGGCAATCAGGTGGCCAACGATCTGGATTACGCCACCCTGCCTGACGCCGTGGTCACGCAAATCCGTGCGTCCTGGAAAGAAAATATCAAAGACAGCAGCGGAAAATCTCTGTTCTGATCCCGCTAGCGCGACCCGGCGTTGCCGGGTTATCAAGCCCGGCCCCGGCCGGGCAGTATCGTTAATGAGAAGAGTGTCGTATGGCTGAGTATAAGCCGGCTATGAAACCACCGGGCAAGCACGGTGACTATCTTTTCAGCGCACTGGTCAGACTGGCTGCGCTGATTACCCTATTTCTGCTGGGCGGGATTATCGTCTCCCTGATCGTGGCCTCCTGGCCGAGTATGCAGAAATTCGGGTTCTCCTTCCTGTGGACGAAAGAGTGGGATGCGCCCGCCGAACAGTTTGGCGCGCTGGTGCCGATCTACGGCACGATTGTGACTTCCCTGATCGCCCTGATTATTGCGGTCCCCGTCAGCTTCGGGATTGCCCTGTTCCTGACTGAACTGGCACCGAACTGGCTGAAACGCCCGTTAGGTGTGGCGATTGAGCTGCTGGCCGCGATCCCCAGTATCGTGTACGGCATGTGGGGGCTGTTTGTGTTCGCCCCGCTGTTTGCCACTTACTTCCAGCAACCGGTCGGCGACGTGCTCTCCGGTATTCCGATTGTCGGCGAGCTGTTCTCCGGCCCGGCATTCGGCATCGGTATCCTGGCGGCCGGGGTGATCCTCGCCATCATGATCATTCCTTATATCGCCGCGGTCATGCGTGATGTGTTTGAACAGACGCCGGTCATGATGAAAGAGTCCGCCTACGGCATCGGCTGCACCACCTGGGAAGTGATCTGGCGCATTGTGCTGCCTTTCACCAAAAACGGGGTGATTGGCGGCATCATGCTGGGGCTGGGGCGCGCGCTGGGCGAGACAATGGCCGTGACCTTCATTATCGGTAACACCTACCAGCTCGACAGCCCGTCGCTTTACATGCCGGGTAACAGTATCACCTCCGCACTGGCCAACGAATTTGCGGAAGCGGAATCCGGCGTGCATACCTCTGCACTGATGGAGCTGGGCCTGATTCTGTTTGTGATTACCTTTATCGTCCTGGCACTGTCAAAACTGATGGTGATGCGCCTGGCGAAAAACGAGGGCCGCTGAAATGACGACGATAGATATGCAACAAACTGCGGCGCTGCGTGAATCGCGCCGCAAAAAACAGGCCTGGCGGCGTCAGAAGAACCGCCTGGCGCTGTTCTTGTCGATGGCGACCATGGCATTCGGGCTGTTCTGGCTCTGCTGGATCCTGCTGACCACCGTGACCAAAGGGTTCGACGGTATGTCGCTGGCGCTGTTCACCGAAATGACCCCGCCGCCGAACACCGCCGGCGGCGGCCTGTTGAATGCCATTTTAGGCAGCGGGATGCTGATCCTCTGGGCGACACTGGTCGGGACGCCGCTCGGCATTCTGGCCGGTATTTACCTGGCGGAATATGGCCGTAAATCCTGGCTGGCTGAAACCATCCGCTTCATTAACGACATTCTGCTCTCTGCGCCTTCCATCGTGGTCGGGCTGTTTGTCTATACGCTGGTGGTGGCGCAAATGGGCCACTTCTCCGGCTGGGCAGGCGTGATGGCGCTGGCCCTGTTGCAGATCCCGATTGTTATCCGCACCACTGAAAACATGCTGAAACTGGTGCCGGACAGCCTGCGCGAAGCCGCGTATGCGCTGGGTACCCCGAAATGGAAAATGATCTCAGCGATCACCGTGAAGGCGTCCGTCTCCGGGATCATCACCGGGGTGCTGCTGGCGATTGCCCGTATCGCCGGGGAAACCGCCCCGCTGCTGTTCACGTCGCTCTCCAACCAGTTCTGGAGCACCGACCTGATGCAGCCGATCGCCAACCTGCCGGTGACCATTTTCAAATTTGCGATGAGCCCGTTTGCGGAGTGGCAAGAACTGGCCTGGGCCGGTGTCTTGTTGATTACCCTGTGCGTTCTGCTGCTGAACATCGTGGCGCGCATCATTTTTGCCAAAAAGAAACATTAATTGGCCACCGTATCGCCCGGCGGGGCCTCAGGCCACGCCGGCAAACCGAGAGACAGAGTGATGAGTATGGCAACTGACGTAGCTGCGAGCAAAATTCAGGTCCGCGACCTTAACTTTTATTACGGCAAATTCCACGCGCTGAAAAATATCTCGCTGGATATCGCCAAAAATAAAGTGACCGCCTTCATTGGCCCGTCGGGCTGCGGGAAATCAACCCTGCTGCGTACCTTCAACAAAATGTACCAGCTCTACCCGGAGCAGGTCGCGAAAGGGGATATTTTGCTGGATGGCGAAAATATCCTGACCGACAAACAAGACATCGCCCTGCTGCGGGCGAAGGTCGGCATGGTGTTCCAGAAGCCGACGCCGTTCCCGATGTCAATTTATGACAATATCGCCTTTGGCGTGAGGCTGTTTGAGAACCTTTCCCGTGCGGACATGGACGAGCGCGTACAGTGGGCGCTGACCAAGGCCGCGTTGTGGAATGAGTCCAAAGACAAGCTGCACCAGAGCGGCTACAGCCTCTCCGGCGGCCAGCAGCAGCGCCTTTGCATTGCGCGCGGCATCGCTATCCGCCCGGAAGTGCTGTTGCTGGATGAGCCCTGTTCAGCCCTTGACCCGATCTCTACCGGGAAAATTGAAGAACTGATTACTGAGCTGAAACAGGATTACACTGTGGTGATCGTGACGCACAACATGCAGCAGGCTGCACGCTGCTCAGATCACACGGCATTTATGTATCTGGGCGAACTCATTGAGTTCAGTGATACGGACACCCTGTTCACCTCTCCGGCCCAGAAACAGACCGAAGACTACATTACCGGCCGTTACGGTTGATCCCGTCGTGGGTACGGCATGCATCCGCCTGACAGCGCCAACAGGATAAGCACATGGACAATCTGAATTTAAATAAACACATCTCCGGTCAGTTCAATGCCGAGCTGGAGCATATCCGTACCCAGGTATTAACCATGGGCGGGCTGGTGGAACAGCAACTCACTGACGCCATCACCGCCATGCACAATCAGGATGGCGACCTCGCCACCCAGGTGATTGAAGGTGACCGCAAGGTCAACATGATGGAAGTGGCGATCGACGAGGCCTGTGTGCGCATCATCGCCAAACGCCAGCCCACCGCCAGCGATTTGCGGCTGGTGATGGCGATCATCAAAACCATTTCTGAGCTGGAACGCATCGGCGATGTGGCGGATAAAATCTGCCGCACGGCGCTGGAGAAATTCTCCCACCAGCACCAGCCGCTGCTGGTCAGCCTGGAGTCGCTGGGCCGCCACACAGTGCAGATGCTGCATGACGTGCTGGACGCCTTTGCCCGGATGGATCTGGATGAAGCGGTACGGATTTACCGCGAAGACAAAAAGGTCGACCAGGAGTATGAAGGCATTGTGCGCCAGCTGATGACCTACATGATGGAAGATTCCCGCACCATTCCCAGCGTGCTGACCGCGCTGTTCTGCGCCCGCTCGATTGAGCGGATCGGCGACCGCTGCCAGAACATCTGTGAATTTATCTTCTACTTCGTGAAAGGGCAGGATTTCCGCCACCTGGGCGGTGATGCGCTGGATGTGCTGCTGGCAGGCGACAAGGACAACTCGCCGTCCTGATCATAACGGCGATCGCGGCATCGGTAACTTACCGCATCACTAACGTCAGCATCAATAACGTCAGCATCAATAACTACAGCGTGACGAAGCGTAACGTCACCTGTACCGCGATCTGGCGGAAGTGGGCGATGTAACTCTCGTCCTGGGAATTCCCTTCAAACAGCGTGTCGAAGGTGTACTGGTTGGCGGCCTGATGGAAACTCATACTGCTGATCAACCGGTGCACATCGCGCGCGGCCACATCTGCCCGGAACAGCCCACCCTGTTTGCCGCGGCTTAAAATATCTTCCAGGACTGTGAGCGCGCTGCGGTTCAGTGTTTTGATCTGCGTGGACTGGCGGATATAGCGCCCGCGCATCATGTTCTCCATGCAGATCACCCGGATAAAATCAGCGTTCTGCACATGGAAGTTAAAACTGGCTTCCACCAGCTTCACCAGCGCCTCAGCGGGCGGCAGTGCCGCCAGGTTCAGGCTCACCTCATGGCGGCGGATCTGGCCGTAAACATGCTCCAGCACGCTGATATAGAGCGCTTCTTTATTCTTGAAGTGATACACCACCATTCTTTTAGTGGTGTCGGCATGTTCGGCAATCTTCTCCAGACGTGCGCCGTTCAGGCCCGATTCAGCAAACTCCGCCAGCGCGCTGGCAAAAATCCGCTTTTTCAGGCCGACCGGATCGTTCTTCCGCCCGGCGGATGGGGTTTCTTGGCTGCTCAGAACAGGCTCCTTACAATAAGCAGGGATTAACTCTCTGCGCAAAGAGTAGCGATTCTGCCGGAGCGTTACAATTGCGCCTCCGCGAGACAATTGAAACGGCCTGTTACGCCTCCCTGCCTTGACTAAATGAACCTCCTGGTTCAAAACTTAACAGATATGCTGCCGGTTTCCGCATGTTTTGCGGCCCTTTCCCCTGATGCCGGCAAGCCGGTTTTTGTTGTCCGATCTGCCTGACTGAAAAGGGGAAAAGTATGCAACGTTCTATCGCCACGGTCTCGGTTTCGGGATCGTTGCCGGAAAAATTACAGGCCATCGCCGATGCCGGGTTTGACGGCATCGAACTGTTTGAAAACGATCTGCTCTACTATCCGGGCTCACCGGCGGAAATCCGCCAACGCTGCGCCGATCTGGGGCTTGCGATCACGCTGTTCCAGCCGTTCCGCAACTTTGAGGGCAACCCGCGTGACCAGCTCGACACCCACCTCGAGCGCGCGCGCCTGAAGTTTGACCTGATGCACCAGCTCGGCTGCGATACGCTGCTGGTGTGCAGCAACGTGTCGCCACAAAGCAGCGCCGTGCGTGATGAGCAGATCGCCGATCTGGCGCGGCTGGCCACGCTGGCGGAGCAGCATGACATCCGCGTGGGGTATGAGGCGCTGGCCTGGGGCGCGCACGTCAACCGCTACCGGCAGGCGTGGGATCGCGTGCGCGAGGTCGACAGCCCGGCGATGGGCATCGTGCTCGACAGTTTCCACATTCTGGCGCTGGGCGACTCGCTGGATGAGCTGGATGACATCCCGCTGGAGAAAATCACCTTCCTGCAACTGGCCGACGCGCCGGTTTTGCAGATGAACACGCTGGAGTGGAGCCGCCACTTCCGCTGCTTCCCCGGCCAGGGCGAATTGCCGCTGGTCAAATTCGCCACGCAATTGACGCAAAAAGGCTACCGCGGGCCGTGGTCGCTGGAGATTTTCAACGACACCTTCCGCGCGGAACCGGCCACGCCGACTGCCCAGGACGGCTACCGCTCGCTGCTCTATATCGAAGAACAGACCCGGCTGGCGCTGGCGCAGGCCAATCAGCCCGCGCTGCCTGAGGCGCTGTTTGCCTCGGCACCATTACCGCGTTACCACGGGGTAGAGTTTATTGAATTCAGCGCCGGCGCGGACGACGCACCGCCACTGGCGGCCGGGTTACAGCAGCTTGGGCTGGTACACCGGGGTGATCACCGTTCCAAAGCGGTGTCCTTGTTTCAGAACGGCCCGGTTAATGTGATCGTCAACCGCCAGCCGGACAGTTTTGCGGCGGCCTATCACGAGCGCCACGGCCTCTCGATGTGCGCGCTGGCGCTGAAGGTGGAAGGTACGCAACGCCTGCTGCAACGGGCGCAGGATTACGGCTACGCCACCTTTGCGCCGCAGGCCGGCCCCAATGAGCGGCAGATCCCGGCGGTTTGCCTGCCGGACGGCAGCCTGATCTACCTGATTGAACAGGACGCCCAAACGAGCTGGACGCAGGATTTCCACCTGCACGACACCGCGCCGCCGTCCGCCGGCTGGCTGGGCATCGACCACCTGGCGATGGCGATCCCGGAAGCGATGCGCCAGAACTGGGTAATGTTCCTGCGCAGCGTGCTGGGCTTTGAACTGGAAAGCACCCAGGAGATGAACGATCCGTTCGGCATTGTGCGCAGCCAACTGGCCCACAGCCCGGAAAACCGCGTACGGCTGCCGCTGAACATTTCCCAGAGCCGCGAGACGCTGATCGCCCGCACGCTGCAACGTTATCAGGGCGCGGGGCTGCAACATGCCGCGTTCGCCACCGGCGATATTTTCAGTGCCGTGCGTGCCGCCCGTGAACTGGGGCAGGCGCTGCTGCCGGTGCCGGAAAACTACTATCAGGATCTGGCCGCCCGCTTCGGGCTGGATCAGGCATTCCTCCATCAACTGGAGACGCACCATGTGCTTTACGACCGCGATGAGCAGGGCGGCGAGCTGTTGCACGCTTACACCCGGCCGGTGGCGGACGGGCGTTTCTTCTTCGAGTTGCTGGAGCGGCGCGGCGGCTATGCGCAGTATGGCGAAGCCAACGCCGGGGTACGGCTGACGATGCAACAGCAGCCCTGACCGCGCGGCTCAGCGCGTCAGGCGATAGCCCTGCTCACGCCACAGGCCGGGCAGGGCGCGCATGTCATGGAAAGGCGTCACCAGCGGGTGGTCAATCACCGGGTTATGCGGATCGGCACAGTAATAGAACACCGGGATGCCTGCGGCGATCCCGGCCTGGGCACCGGCGACCGAATCCTCCACCAGTATGCAGCGCCCGGTCTCTACGCCCATCTGTGCGGCTGCATGGTGCAGCAGGGCCGGGTCCGGCTTCCAGCGCTGGATGTCATAGCCGCTGAACAGCCGGTGGCGATCGCCGTCGGTAAAGAAGGGCAACAGGCCGGTCAGGCCAAGGGAGTGCTGCATCTTACTGACCGGCCCGTTGGACACCACACACACCGGCACATGAATCTGCATCAGGAGCTCGCGTGCGCCGTCGATGGCCACTAATTCTTGCTCAAAAAGCTGCGCCACTTCCTGCCGGTAACGCGCCTCCATCTCCCCGACCGGTGCGGACAACCGGTGTTGCTGCCCGACCTGCGCAATAATGTCGTAGAGTTTTACCCCTTTGTATTTCTTAAAGACCTCTTCCAGCGTCAGGGTGATGCCGTAATGCGCGAACATCGCCACATAGCCGCGGCTGCACAACACTTCACTGTCTACCAGTGTCCCGTCACAATCAAAAAACACACATCCGGTATCGCGCATTTTGTGCTCCTGTTCTCCGGCCGGTTTGGCGTACGGCATGACACCATCATTCCGCCAGGGGCCGCAATGAAAATAAAAAAGGGTTCAGCCGCGCTTATCGTTTTTTTGCCCGGCGAAAACGTTATCCTGCGGGTAAAATCCGCGAAAAAAAGTGTGAAGGCCCCGTCAAAATTCCTATTTTTTGTTATAGGATAGCCCCGACCCTCCTTTTCCCTCTTCGGAAATCAGATAAATGAGCAAACCACAACCAAGCGCGGCTGATGATAACGGCCTGCTTGAGCGCGTATTCAAGCTGAAGCAGCACGGTACCACGGCACGTACTGAAGTGATTGCCGGGCTGACCACCTTCCTTACGATGGTGTATATCGTTTTTGTAAACCCGCAGATTCTCGGGGTGGCGGGCATGGATGTCCGGGCGGTCTTCGTGACCACCTGCCTGATTGCGGCGTTCGGCAGTATCTTTATGGGCTTGCTGGCTAACCTGCCGGTGGCGCTGGCACCGGCGATGGGCCTGAATGCGTTCTTCGCCTTTGTGGTGGTCGGCGCGATGGGCATTTCATGGCAGGTGGCGATGGGTGCTATTTTCTGGGGCGCAATCGGTTTCCTGCTGCTGACCCTGTTCCGCATCCGTTACTGGATGATTGCCAACATCCCGGTCAGCCTGCGTGTGGGCATCACCAGCGGCATCGGGCTGTTTATCGGCATGATGGGGCTGAAAAACGCCGGCATCATTGTGGCCAACCCAGACACCATTGTGACCATCGGCAACCTCTCCTCACATAACGTGCTGCTGGGTATTCTGGGCTTCTTCATTATTGCCATTCTGGCGTCCCGTAACATCCATGCGGCGGTGCTGGTGTCGATTGTGGTCACCACGCTGTGTGGCTGGGCGATTGGCGATGTGAAATACGGTGGGATTGTGGCGCTGCCGCCGAGCATCACCTCCGTGGTGGGCCAGGTCGATCTGGCCGGGGCGTTTAACCTCGGGCTGGCGGGCGTGATCTTCTCCTTTATGCTGGTTAACCTGTTTGACTCCTCCGGTACGCTGATTGGCGTGACGGACAAAGCCGGGCTGGCGGATGCCAAAGGCAAATTCCCGCGCATGAAGCAGGCGCTGTTTGTGGACAGCATCAGCTCGGTAGTGGGCGCCTATGTCGGTACCTCTTCCGTGACCGCCTACATTGAAAGCTCCTCCGGCGTCTCCGTGGGCGGACGTACCGGCCTGACGGCGGTGGTGGTCGGCATCCTGTTCCTGCTGGTGATGTTTATCTCGCCGCTGGCCGGGATGGTACCGGCGTATGCCGCTGCCGGTGCGTTGATCTACGTGGGGGTATTGATGACCTCCAGCCTGGCGCGCGTCACCTGGGATGACCTCACCGAAGCCGTACCGGCCTTTATCACCGCGGTGATGATGCCGTTCAGCTTCTCGATCACCGAAGGCATCGCGCTGGGCTTCATCTCTTACTGTGTGATGAAACTCGGCACCGGGCGCTGGAAAGAGATCAACCCATGCGTGATCGTGGTCGCGCTGCTGTTTGTGCTGAAAATCGCGTTTGTTGATGCGCACTAAGCGCTGAATTGCCTCAAACGCAAAAAGGCCGATCTGACGATCGGCCTTTTTTATGGGCAGCCAAGCGCACTCAGCCGCTGACTTTCTGGATGTACTGGCCGAACGCGGTGAGCTGGCCGCTGAGGAAATCGAGCGTGTTCTGGTCAATGACTTCACCAATCTGCTCATCCACTTTGTTCTGAATCACCCCGCCCATAAATTCCGGTTTGTTCATCACCAGCGCATCCAGGTAAACCAGGATCTGGCGCAGATGGTACTGGCAGCGCGCCCCGCCAATCGCCCCCATCGAACTGGTCTGGATCGCCACCGGTTTTTTCGCCAGCGGCTGTTGCGGCAGGCGCGAGAGCCAGTCAATCGCATTCTTCAGGCCGCCCGGCACGGAGTAGTTGTACTCCGGCGTCACGATAATGACGCCGTCGGCTTTCTGGATCTGCGCCGCAATCTCCTCAACCCGTTCCGGGAAGCCCTCTTCCTGCTGGAAATCGGCATCATACATTGGGATGCCGGCAATCGAGGGCAGCGCGCTGATGGTCATGCCTTCCGGGGCCAGTTTCGGCAGGGTGCGCGCCACCATCGCGTTATATGAACCTTTGCGCAGGCTGCCAAGCAGGGTAACGATATGCAGGGGTTGAGCAGACATCCGGGACTCCTTATCAATGAAAAGGGCAGGCCGGGCACGGCCCGCCGGGGAAATAGCCTGATTAAGCGTAGCAGAAAGCCGGTATGGCCCGGCGGCAGCGAGCCGGATTAGCGGGTGGGCGGCAGGCTGAGCATTTTCATAAAGTGCGAGGAGAGTGCCTGCTGGGCGGTCAGGCTCTCCTGAATCTGGCTGAAGCCGGTGTCAGGGTGGTAGCGCCACTGCACCATGCGGCCCAGCGTCGGGGATTGCGCGCACGCCCAGGCAAACAGGGAGTCGCTGTCACTGGCGACCTGCACATCCGGCAGCACACTGGAGCGCAGCCGTGCCGAAGCCGGATGCAGCCGCACCGTGTTCAGCCCGCTGTTGCCAAGCCCCGAGAGCTTCAGAACGCTCTGGCGAATGCACCAGAGCTGGGTAGAGGCTTCCATCGGCTCGTTTTGTTCAGCCACCCAGGCCTGCTCCGCCGAGCTGAGGTGCGCATTATGCAGTTGCAGAATGCGGCTGCTGCGCGCCCGGATCACTTCCATATCCAGCCCGACTTTGCCCTCGCTGCTCAGCATTACCCCAAGGGTATTCCCGGCATAAGCCAGGCTGAAATCGGGCAGGTTGGTGTCGGCAAAGCAGGGGCGCCCACTGGGCGGGGTGATGATTTTCGGCAGAAGGGGGATACCGTAAAAATAGGCCATCATTTCGGCCAGCAAGACCCGGCCATGCAGGTAACGCTGCCGCCGTTTCACTGAAAATGCCGCGGCGGCGGTCGCCAGTTCCGGGTTCAGGCGCCGCAAATCCGGCTGGGTATCGGACAGAGTCCATTTCGCATAATGGCACGCCATTGTTCACTCCCTGATAATGGTTAGCACATACATTTTTTATTTGACCAAGAATATCACCAACCGTTTCACGGCAACACCAGGGCTGCTTTAGCGGAAGGGGAAATAACGGCATTGCGCAGGCCCCACCTTGCCGGATGTATCACGGCAAAGGTGACGGGGTTCGCATAATTATAATTAAATCTCACCAGACTGCTGACTCTTTCTTCTCATCCCCTTGATTACAGTAGCTTACATGGAAAGTAAGTGTTCACTATCATAAATAAAGTTGTTTATATCAGCGCCGATACCCGTTGAACAGCTATTTGGCTCTTTTATCGGTGAGTATCGCGAACATGTTAAAAACAACGCAGGCCCGGTTTACTCTGTTAATCAGCGTGCTTTTTGCCGCATTGCTGATCATTACACTAATCGTTATCCAGATTTTTATTGCCCCCAAACTCAAACACAGCGAAAGCGTGCTGGTTTCCGGCAATGTCGAGCGTATTGCCACCGTGGTCAATGACCGGATGAACCGGGTCGAAACCCAGGCGCGCAGCATTACCCAGACCGCCACGCTGATGGACAGCGTCTCTATTGATTCCCTGCTGCCGGGGCTGATTGACCAGTATGGCGATACCAATGTGTTTGGCGGCGGGGTCTGGCCGTTGCCGTATATGCGCGATGCGGTGCGTGACAAGTTCAGCACCTTTTATGCCAGGGGAACTGACGGCAAACTGGTGTTCAACGAAACCTGGAACGCCGGGAAATCCCCTAATTATTACGATCAGCCCTGGTTCCGTGACGGCATGAAAGCCTCGCGCGGCGTTTGCGCCTGGGCGAAAGCCTATCAGGACAGCGCCAGCCCACAGCCGCGCACCAACTGTGCGATGGCGATCTACAAAGGCGATAAAGCGTGGGGCGTCTCGACCATTGATGTCACGCTTGGCTTCTTTAACAGCCTGGTAAAAGAGCAGGAGCAGGTCATTAACGGCCGCATCCTGATTGTGGAACAGGACGGCAAAATTGTCGGCAGCAGCGACCCGGCGCAGGCCGGCAGCCTGAAAAATCTGGCCGAACTCAACACCCCGATGGCCCGCCAGGTGACAGAGATGCTGGCCGCGATCGGCGATCGCCGCCAGGCAGAGACGGAGTTTGAGGCGGACGGCGAATCACATACGCTGTTCCTGCACAATATCGAGCACAGCCCGTGGTTTATCGCCACCGATCTGCCGACCCGCCTGCTGGTGAAACAGAGCAACAGCGTGCTGCTGAGCCTGGCCGCCGTGCAGGTGCCGGTGATGCTGATCCTGCTGGCGTTCCTGATTGTCACCCTGCGGCTGTTTATGCGCCGCCTGGCAGCGTTGCGCGACAACATCACCGCGCTTTCGGCGGGGGGTGCAGACCTGACCCAGCGGCTGCCGGAGAGCACCAGCCCGGAATTTAACGCCATCAACCAGAGCTTTAATGGCTTCCTGGCGCACCTGCAACAGATCCTGCGGCAGGTTGGCGAGAGCAGCCTGACCATCGCCTCCGCCGCGCGTGAGATTGCCGGCGGCAACATGGATTTGTCTGCGCGTACGGAAGATCAGGCCAGTTCGATTGAAGAAACCGCCGCCTCGATGGAGCAGCTCACCAGCACCGTGAAGCAGAACGCCGGTAATGCCGAGCACGCCAACCAGCTGGCGCGTAACGCCTCCGGCGTGGCGGAGAAAGGCAGCGATGTGGTCAGCCAGGTGGTGGATACCATGGGCTCGATCAACCGCTCGTCGAAAAAGATTGTGGATATCATCAGCGTGATCGACAGCATCGCGTTCCAGACCAACATCCTGGCGCTGAATGCGGCAGTCGAAGCGGCGCGCGCCGGTGAACAGGGGCGCGGCTTCGCCGTGGTGGCGGCGGAAGTACGCAGCCTGGCCCAACGGTCGGCCACCTCAGCCCGGGAGATTAAGAAACTGATTGAAGATTCAGTGGCGGACATCACCCTCGGCACTGAACTGGTGGCGACCGCCGGGCACACCATGCAGGATTTGCGGCAGGGCGTGAACAACGTGGCGACGCTGATGAACGAGATCCTCTCCTCCAGCCAGGAGCAGAGCCTCGGCATTGAACAGGTGAACCTGGCGATTAACCAGCTCGACGGCACCACCCAGCAGAACGCCGCGCTGGTAGAGCAGGTGTCTGCCGCTGCCCAGGCGATGCAGGAGCAGACCCAGCAACTGGAGAGCGTGGTGAACAGCTTTAAACTGTAAGCCTGCTTTCTTATGACGCAGCCTGTCGCAACCTGAACGACACAAATAACCCGCCTGACGCCGGACTGCCCCGGCGCCAGGCTTTTTTATGGCTGACAGACCCCGCCCCTGGCGCACCTTCCATGCCGCCGCGTTTATCAGAAAGCCTTCACCGGTTTTCCCCGCGTCCCCTTCTTAAAACAGCAAATTGTGACCTCTCTCACGCCCACCTTTACTTCTTTGCCAGTGGCAGAAAAGGGCTGTCATTGGCGTGAAGGTCGTGGGCGCCGTTACTTTCTAGAGTGGAGATAACTATTTTCAGAAGGGTTCTGTAATCACCCGCCGTCAACGTGTTACGGTTTTATCGTCCCCGGTAAACGTTCGGCGTGAATCCTCTTGCCACAGCGGTAGATCGTTAACCACCTATAAAAATTCCTAAAAAAATCCCCTGCAATCCGAGACCCTACATGTGGAGTACCAGCAATGAAAATGAAAACAAGAGCAGGTTGTACGCTCACCCTTATCGCCCTGGCGCTGTCCGGTTCCGCCCTGGCTGAGGTGAAAATTGCCCTGGTGGCGAAATCCCTGGGCAATGGTTTTTTTGAAGCGGCCAACGTCGGCGCCCAGCAGGCCGCCAAAGAGATCGGGGATGTGAAAGTCATTTACACCGGCCCCACCACCACCACCGCGGAAGCCCAGATTGAAGTGCTCAATGGGCTGATCGCCCAGGGTGTGGACGCCATCGCCATCTCCGCCAATGACCCGGACGCCGTGGTGCCGGTGCTGAAAAAAGCGATGCAGCGCGGCATTAAAGTGGTCTCCTGGGATTCCGGTGTGGCGAAAGCGGGCCGCCAGATCCACCTTAACCCTTCCAACAACGCCCTGATTGGCGAAACCAACGTGAAGCTGGCCGCTGACGCGCTGAAAGCGCTGAAGGTGGAAAAAGGGGATGTGGCAGTGCTGAGCGCCACGCCGACCTCCACCAACCAGAATATCTGGATTGAGGAGATGAAAAAGGTGCTGCCGAAGTACCCGTCGGTAAACCTGGTGACGGTGGCCTATGGCGATGATCTGTCAGATAAAAGTTACCGTGAAACCGTCGGGTTGCTGAAATCTTACCCTGACCTGAAAGTGATCGTTTCGCCCTCGTCAGTGGGGATCGTGGCGGCCGCGCAGGCAGTGAAAGATCAGGGAAAAATTGGCCAGGTGTACGTCACCGGGCTGGGGTTGCCGTCTGAAATGGCGGGCGCGGTGAAATCCGGGGCATCGAAAAGTTTCGCCATCTGGAACCCGATCGACCTCGGCTACGCCGCCACCTATCTGGCTGACGATCTGGTCAAAGGCACCGCCACCAAAACGGAAGCCAGCATGGGCAAACTCGGCAAAGTGAAGCTGGATGCCGAAGGCAGCGGCGCGATGGCGGAACCGTTCGTCTACGACGCCGCCAATATCGATAAATTCTCCAAAATTTTCTGATGACGAAACCGGCGGTGGCGCGCCACCGCCCTTTTTGCTTCCTGGCTGGGGAATATCACCATGACCATCGCCACTCCGCTGCTGTCGCTCAAGGGAATCACCAAAACTTTCCCTGGCGTGCGCGCACTTGAAAACGTACAACTGGATCTCTGGCCCGGCAAAGTCACGGCATTAATCGGTGAAAACGGTGCCGGAAAATCCACGCTGGTCAAAGTGATGACCGGCATCTATCAGCCCGATGAGGGTGAACTGCTCTACAAGGCAATTCCGATTACCCTGCCCACGCCCGAGGCGGCGCACAAAGTCGGCATCACCGCCATCCATCAGGAAACCGTGCTGTTTGATGAGCTGACGGTGACGGAAAACATTTTTGTCGGCCACTACCGCTATCGCGGTTTTTTCAAAAAACTCGACTGGCCCGCCATGCACCAGCAGGCACGCGACATCCTTACCCGCCTGGAAGTACAGATTGACCCACGCGTGACGCTGAAAACCCTGAGCATTGCCCAGCGGCATATGGTGGCGATTGCGCGCGCACTGTCATTTGATGCCCAGGTGGTGATTCTGGATGAGCCGACGGCGGCGTTGTCACAGCATGAGATCACCGAGTTTTACCAGATTGTTGAACGGCTGAAACGCGAAGGGAAAGCCATTCTGTTTATCTCACACAAGTTCGACGAAATCTTCGCGATTGCCGACCACTACACCATTCTGCGCGACGGCGTGTACATCAGTTCCGGGCAGATCAGCGACATCACTGAAAAGCACATGGTGACGATGATGGTCGGGCGCGAAATCACTCACGCCTATCCGAAAATCCATACCGAACCCGGCGACACGGTGCTGGAAGTCAACGACCTCTGCCACCCCACCGAGTTTGCGCATATCAATTTCTCCCTGCGCAAAGGGGAGATCCTCGGCTTCTACGGGCTGGTGGGCGCGGGGCGGACTGAACTGATGCAGGCACTCTCCGGGGTGACGCAGCCTTCCCACGGTGAGATCCGGCTGAACGGCCAGGCGCTGCATTTCCGCCAGCCCGCAGACGCCATCAACGCCGGGATTGTCTGTGTGCCGGAGGAGCGTCAGAAACAGGGGGCAATTATCCAGCTGCCCATCAGCCAGAACATCAGCCTGCCGCAACTGAGCCGCCTCAACCCCAACGGCATCCTGAATGAGGCGCGTGAAGCCCAACTGGCGGATGAGTACGCCAGGCGCTTGCAGGTCAAGGCGTTCAGCTGGAAACAGCCGGTGGAAACGCTCTCCGGCGGCAACCAGCAAAAAGTGGTGATCGGCAAATGGCTGGCGACCCAGCCCACGGTAATCATCCTGGATGAGCCGACCAAAGGCATCGATATCGGTTCCAAAGCCGCCGTGCACCAGTTTATGTCTGAACTGGTGGGGCAGGGGCTGGCAGTGATTATGGTGTCGTCGGAATTGCCGGAAGTGATGGGCATGGCTGACCGGATTATCGTGATGCATGAAGGGCTGATGGTGGCGGAATTCCGGGCCGGTGAGGCCAGCGCCGAAATGATTGTCAGCGCCGCCAGCGGTGCCGGCGAGGAGGCTGCATAAATGTGGCAAACACTGCTTAAACACCGTGAGGCCCTGCTGGCCGGGGTGATTCTGCTGATGGTCCTGGCGATCGGCAGCCGCGCGCCCTCGTTCCTGCGGCCGGGCAATCTGGTGGAAATCTTTAACGATACGTCGATCCTGATCATTCTGGCGCTGGGCCAGATGATGGTGCTGCTGACCAAAGGCATTGATTTGTCGATGGCGGCCAACCTGGCGCTGACCGGCATGATTGTGGCGCTGCTTAACTTCCACCATCCGGCGATCCCGGTTGGGGTGCTGCTGGTGGTTGCCACATTGCTTGGGCTGGTGATGGGGATGATCAACGGGTTGCTGGTGTGGAAACTCGGCATCCCGGCGATTGTGGTCACGCTCGGCACCATGAGTATCTACCGCGGCATTATTTTCCTGCTGTCGGACGGTGGCTGGATTAACGCGCACCAGATGAGCAGCGATTTCCTCGGCCTGCCGCGCACTGAGGTGCTGGGTATGCCGGTGCTGAGCTGGTGTGCCGTCGCCGCGCTGCTGCTGGTGGGGTATTTCCTGCTCTACAGCCGCACCGGGCGGGCGATGTACACCGCCGGCGGCAACGCCACGGCCGCGTATTACACCGGCATCAACGCCGGGAAAATGCAGTTCATCAGTTTCAGCCTCTCCGGTGCGCTGGCCGGTTTCTGCGGCTATCTGTGGATTTCCCGCTTTGCCGTGGCCTACGTCGATGTGGCAAACGGGTTTGAACTGCAAATCGTCGCGGCTTGTGTGATTGGCGGCATCAGCACCATGGGCGGCATCGGCCGCGTGTGGGGTTGCCTGATGGGCGCGCTGTTCCTGGGCGTAATCAATAACGCGCTGCCGGTGATCGGCATTTCGCCCTTCTGGCAGATGGCGATTTCCGGGGGCGTCATTGTGATTGCGGTGCTGCTGAATGAGCGCGGCAACAAGCGCAAAGGGCGGCTTATCCTGCGTGACGTGGCGCTGTCGAGACAAAAAGAAGGGGTGAAACCATGAGTAAGACGCTGATTTCTGACCGCGCCGCGCCGCTTTCACCGCCGCCGTCACGGGCCCGGCGGCTGCTGTGCTGGGAAACGTTTCTGCTGGCCGTGACGCTGGCCGTCTTTGTGGCGAACGCGCTGGCTTCCCCCTACTTTCTGAACATCTGGAACCTGTCGGATGCCACCTTTAACTTCACGGAGAAAGCGATCATTGTGTTGCCGATGGCGATGCTGATTATCGCCCGTGAAATTGATCTGTCGGTGGCCTCCACCATTGCGCTGAGCTCCACGGTGATGGGCTTCTGCGCACAGGCCGGGGTAGGGACGGCGGGGCTGGTGGGCATCGGGCTGGGCGTCGGGCTGCTGTGCGGGCTGGTGAACGGCCTGCTGGTGACGCGCTTTAACCTCTCGTCTATCGTGATCACCATCGGCACCATGAGCCTTTACCGCGGTATCGCCTATATCCTGCTGGGCGATCAGGCGCTGAATGCCTATCCGCCGGAGTTTGCCTGGTTCGGCCAGGGCTACGTCTGGGAAGCGCTCTCTTTTGAGTTTGCACTGTTTATCGTGCTGGCTGTCGCGTTCGCGTTCCTGCTGCACAAAACCAACTTTGGCCGCCGGACGTACGCCATCGGCAATAACCCCACCGGTGCGTGGTATTCCGGCATTAACGTCAAACGCCATAACCTGATCCTGTTTGTGCTGGTAGGCGTGATGGCCGGGCTGGCGGCGGTGCTGCTGACTTCCCGCCTGGGGAGCACGCGGCCGACCATCGCCGTGGGCTGGGAGCTGAGCGTGGTGACGATGGCAGTACTGGGCGGCGTGAATATCCTGGGCGGTTCCGGCAGTATGCCGGGCGTGATCATCGCTGCGTTCCTGATGGGGCTGGTGACATTCGGATTGAGCCTGCTTAACGTGCCGGGCATTGTGATGTCGATCATTGTCGGGCTGATGCTGATCGTCGTTATCACCCTGCCGATTCTTACCCGCCGGGTTATGCAACGGCGGCGACGCAGCGCCGCCTGACCGCCGGACAATCAACAATAAAAAAGCCCGCGTTAACGCGGGCTTTTTACCTCAGGCAGCGGCGTGTTATTTGCCGATGCAGAAGCTGGAGAAGATGCGGCCGAGCAGGTCATCCGAGGTAAATTCCCCGGTTATCTCACTCAGCGCCTGCTGCGCCAGCCGCAGCTCTTCCGCCAGCAGTTCACCTGCCCAGGCACCCAGCAGCTGATCCTTGCCCTGCACCAGATGCTGTGCCGCCTGTTCCAGCGCCTGCAAGTGGCGGCGGCGAGCCAGGAAGCCCCCTTCCATATTGGTATTGAAGCCCATGCTGGCCTTCAGGTGCTCACGCAGCACGTCCACGCCGTCGCCGGTGCGGGCGGAAAGGCGGATCAGCGTGTGGTCGTGGATGCGACTGATGCCCAGCGTTTCCCCGGTGACATCGGCTTTGTTGCGTACCACGGTGATCGGCAGGCTGGCAGGCAGGCGTGCCATAAACTCCGGCCAGATCTCAGCAGGCTCTACCGCGTCGGTGGTGGTGCCGTCCACCATAAACAGCACGCTGTCTGCCTGCTCAATCTCTTTCCAGGCGCGCTCAATGCCGATGCGCTCGACTTCATCGCTGGCGTCACGCAGCCCGGCGGTGTCGATGATGTGCAGCGGCATACCGTCGATGTGAATATGCTCGCGCAGCACGTCGCGGGTGGTGCCGGCGATGTCAGTGACAATCGCGGCATCACGGCCCGCCAGCGCATTCAGCAGGCTCGATTTGCCGGCATTCGGCCGCCCGGCGATCACCACTTTCATCCCTTCACGCAACAGGCTGCCCTGGCGCGCTTCGGCGCGGACGGCGTCCAGATCGTCCATCACCGCATTGAGCTGCTTTTCAATTTTGCCGTCAGAGAGGAAGTCGATCTCCTCATCCGGGAAGTCGATCGCCGCTTCCACATAGATGCGCAGGTGGGTGAGGGCTTCTACCAGTTGGTGAATACGGGTGGAGAAGGCGCCCTGCAACGAGTTCATCGCTGAACGTGCCGCCTGCTCGGAGCTGGCGTCGATCAGGTCAGCGATGGCTTCCGCCTGCGCCAGGTCGAGTTTGTCATTCAGGAAGGCCCGCTCTGAGAACTCGCCCGGCCGGGCGATACGCACGCCCGGCAGCGCCAGGATGCGTTTCAGCAGCAAATCCAGAATCACCGGCCCGCCGTGGCCCTGAAGTTCCAGCACATCTTCCCCGGTAAAGGAGTTCGGGCCGGGGAACCACAGCGCGATACCCTGATCCAGCGTGCTGTTGTCAGCGTCGCGGAACGGCAGGTAGTCGGCGTAGCGCGGTTTAGGCAGTTTACCGAGCACGACCTCGGCCACCTCGCGGGCAGCCCGGCCGGAAATACGCAAAATGCCGACGCCGCCGCGGCCCGGTGGCGTTGCCTGCGCAACGATCGTATCGGTGGTACTCATAGCGTTCTCTTTGGTAGTGGGCGTTAACGAATCAAATAAAAAAGAAGGCGGTCATCTGACCGCCTTCTTTATGCTTTCCGTCGCTTACCGGTGCGGATTAACTCTTTTTCACACGGCTGTGCAGGCCACGTTTTTCCAGGCCACGGTAAATCATCTGCTGCTGGAGGATGGTCACCAGGTTACTGACGATATAGTACAGCACCAGGCCAGACGGGAACCACAGGAAGAACACCGTGAAGATGACCGGCATAAAGGTCATGATCTTCTGCTGCATCGGGTCGGTTACCGTGGTCGGCGACATCTTCTGGATGAAGAACATCGTCACGCCCATCAGAATCGGCAGGATGTAGTACGGGTCTTGTGCGGACAAGTCATGGATCCACAGGGCGAACGGCGCATGGCGCAGCTCGATGGAGCCCATCAGCATGTAGTACAGCGCCAGGAAGATTGGCATCTGGATAATCAGCGGCAGGCAGCCACCCAGCGGGTTCACTTTCTCTGCCTTGTACATGGCCATCATTTCCTGGCTCATGCGCTGCTTGTCGTCACCCAGGCGCTCACGCATAGCCTGGATTTTCGGTTGCAGCATACGCATCTTCGCCATCGAGGTGTACTGCGCCTTGGTCAGCGGGTACATGATACCGCGCACGATAAAGGTGATGACGATGATCGAGAAGCCCCAGTTACCGATGAAGCTGTGCAGGAACTTCAGCAGCTTGAACAGCGGTTGGGAGATGAACCACAGCCAGCCGTAATCTACGGTCAGGTCAAGGTGCGGTGCCACTGCGGCCATTCTGTCCTGGATTTCCGGGCCGACCCACAAGATCGCGGACACATTCTGCTGCGCACCCGGCTGCACCACAAACGGCACGCCTTTAAAGCCGATGGCGGCGAGGTCGCTGCCCATGCTGGTGGAGTAGAAGGTGTTGCTGTCTTTGGCCGACGGCACCCACGCGGTGGCGAAGTACTGTTGCAGCATCGCTACCCAGCCGCCTTGCGTGGTGATGTTCAGGTTCTCATCTTTGATGTCATCGAAGCTGTACTTCTTGTACTTGTCATCAGAAGAGGAGAAGGCCGCGCCACGGTAAGTGTGCAGGGCAAAGTTGTTGCTGCCGGTGTCGCGGTGCTTCGGCAGGTCAACCGTCTGCTTGAGCTGGCCGAACAGGGTCATCTCTTGCGGCGTGGTGCTGGCGTTGTTGATATTGTAGTCAACGTTAACCGCATACTGGCCGCGCTTCAGCACGAAGGTTTTGGTGTACACCACGCCGTGGGCGTCGGTGTAGGTCATCGGGATACGCAACTCGTCCTGGCCTTCAGCCAGGGTGAAGGTGTCCTGAGGCGTCTGGAACAGCGGACGCGGGCCGTTGTTCGGGTTGTCCGGGCCATTTTTGCCGGTCAGGCCGCTTTGCGCCTGATAAACAAAGGACGGGGAAGTCTCCAGCAACTGGAACGGCTGTTCTGAACCCAGGGTGTGCGGGTAGGCTAACAGCAGCGCTTGTTCGATGTCGCCGCCGCGGGTGTTGATTGTCAGTGACAAAACATCCGTTTTAACGGTGATCAGTTTACCCTGGCCACTGGCGGGAACCGCCTGGCTGGAAGCATCACCGGAGGCTGTGTTGGCAGTCTGTTGCGTGGTCTGGTTGGCCGGTTGCGGAGCATGGTCCGTTTGCCAGGCCTGCCAGATCATGAAAGACACAAACAGCAGAGCGATGAGAAAGAGATTGCGTTGCGAATCCATCGTTAGTGTTCTCTGTTATTGTCGGTTTTCGGCGGCACCGGATCATCGCCACCTGGGTTCAGGGGATGGCATTTTAATACGCGTTTGATTGTCAACCAACTGCCTTTTACCATGCCGAAACGGCCTAATGCCTCAATTCCATAGTGAGAGCAGGTGGGCCTGAAGCGGCAATGTGGCCCCAGTAACGGACTGATAAATAGCTGATAGCCGCGTATCAGCCCGATCAGGAGGCGGGAGCCTGGCGACAGTGGCGGCGCCATAATTTTTCCAACGCTTCCGTCAGCGCCCGGTTATCAAGGTCTTGAATTCCTTTTTTCGCGACCACCACAAAGTCCATCGGCGGCAGCTCATGCTGATGCAAACGGAAGCTCTCACGCGTAAGGCGTTTGATCCGGTTGCGTTCATGGGCGCGTTTGACGTTCTTTTTGGCGACGGTAAGACCGATGCGGGGATGCCCCAGCGTGTTCAGGCGGCCGAGTATAGTCAGTTGCGGCGTGCCAGCCCGTTGTGGCTGCTGGAAGACGAAAGTGAAATGAGTGGGAGTTAACAAACGTAACTCCCTGGGAAATGCGAGCTTGCCCACTAAGAGGGTTAGCTTTTATTACTTAGAAACAGACAGACGAGCACGGCCTTTCGCACGACGGCGGGCCAGAACTTGACGACCATTTTTGGTGGCCATACGAGCACGGAAACCGTGGCTACGGTTGCGCTTCAGTACGGACGGTTGGAAAGTGCGTTTCATAGCGATTTCTACCTAAACTTAAATAATTACTGATCAGTAAACGCGTTTGGCTATTCGGCGTGACAACGACCGACGCCTCAATCGCAACATATAAAGAAGCGGGATTGTAATAATTGTACAGTCCTGAGTCAATTCACATTGCACGCCTACCCGGTTGTTTACCAAGTGGCCCGTGGTCACCACCTATCCCGTCTGGTTGGACCATCAGGAACACAGGCATCACACGTAGGGCGAAGATTATACGGACTCGTCAACAAAGCGCAAGGATCGCAGGCCGATCCTATGAGGGGTTTCACGATCCTGTTGCTCACTCTTCGGACAATTCTCTTTTATTCACAGGCTGGGCCGAAGGTGCGGCATTTTTAGCCCGATAGCGTACACTTAGTTTCGCCTCCGGATCGCCTTTTCCCAGGGTATGTCACCAGGAAAGTCACAGGGAAACGAAAACCTGTGGATAAAAAGGATCTAATCTGTGAGGAAGGGGAGGATCTCTTTTGCGGATTGCGTTATGATCCGCCATTCCGATCGCGATCCCACCGCTGGATCACGGCGGACACAAACCGTCAAAATCGGTTCGCATGCCGCTGCCTCTGCAAAAACTGGCATGTGTCAAAAATCATGAATTTAAAACGTATCCTGATCCTTTTCTTTTGTTGATCTTGTTCGAGTGGAGTCCGCCGTGTCACTTTCGCTTTGGCAGCAGTGTCTTGCCCGATTGCAGGATGAATTACCTGCCACAGAATTTAGTATGTGGATACGCCCCCTACAGGCGGAACTGAGTGACAATACCCTGGCACTGTATGCCCCAAACCGTTTCGTCCTGGATTGGGTTCGCGATAAATACTTAAACAACATCAACGGGTTGCTGAATGACTTCTGTGGCCCGGACGCGCCGTTGCTGCGTTTTGAAGTGGGCAGCAAGCCCGCGATGCCGGCGATGGCGGATGTCGCGGCGGCGAGCATCAGCGCCCCGGCGGCACCGGTGGTCCGTGCGGCCCCTGCCCGGCCAAGCTGGGACCGCGCCGCATTGCAGCCGGAGCTTTCTTACCGCTCCAACGTCAACCCCAAGCACACCTTTGATAACTTCGTTGAGGGTAAGTCGAACCAGCTGGCGCGCGCGGCGGCCCGCCAGGTGGCGGACAACCCCGGCGGCGCGTACAACCCGCTGTTCCTTTATGGCGGCACCGGCCTGGGTAAAACCCACCTGTTGCACGCGGTGGGCAACGGCATTATGGCGCGCAAGGCCAATGCGAAAGTGGTCTATATGCACTCTGAGCGCTTTGTGCAGGACATGGTCAAGGCGCTGCAAAACAACGCCATTGAAGAGTTCAAACGCTATTATCGCTCGGTTGACGCACTGCTTATCGATGACATCCAGTTCTTTGCCAATAAGGAGCGCTCGCAGGAGGAGTTTTTCCACACCTTCAATGCGCTGCTGGAAGGCAACCAACAGATTATCCTGACCTCTGACCGCTACCCGAAAGAGATTAACGGCGTGGAAGACCGGCTGAAGTCCCGCTTTGGCTGGGGGCTGACGGTGGCCATTGAGCCGCCGGAGCTGGAAACCCGTGTGGCGATCCTGATGAAAAAAGCGGATGAGAATGACATCCGCCTGCCGGGTGAAGTGGCCTTCTTTATTGCCAAGCGCCTGCGCTCTAACGTGCGTGAGCTGGAAGGCGCACTGAACCGCGTGATCGCCAACGCGAACTTCACCGGCCGGGCCATCACGATTGACTTCGTGCGTGAAGCCCTGCGTGACCTGCTGGCCCTGCAGGAGAAGCTGGTCACCATCGATAATATTCAGAAAACAGTGGCTGAATATTATAAAATTAAGGTCGCTGACCTGCTGTCGAAACGACGCTCACGTTCCGTGGCCCGCCCGCGCCAGATGGCGATGGCGCTGGCCAAAGAGCTGACCAACCACAGTTTGCCGGAAATCGGCGACGCGTTTGGTGGCCGCGACCACACCACGGTGTTGCACGCCTGCCGCAAGATCGAGCAGCTGCGTGAAGAAAGCCACGACATCAAAGAAGATTTTTCCAATTTAATCAGAACATTATCCTCGTAGCGCTATGAAATTTATTGTTGAACGTGAGCATCTGTTAAAACCGTTGCAACAGGTCAGCAGCCCGCTGGGCGGCCGGCCAACGTTGCCGATTCTGGGTAACCTGCTGTTGCAGGTCACGGACGGCGTGTTGCTGCTGACCGGTACCGACCTGGAAATGGAAATGGTGGCGCGCGTGGCGCTGTCCGGCGCACATGAGCCGGGCGCAACCACCGTACCGGCACGTAAATTCTTCGACATCTGCCGGGGCCTGCCGGAAGGCGCGGAGATCAACGTGATGCTGGACGGCGAGCGGATGCTGGTGCGCTCCGGCCGCAGCCGTTTCTCGCTCTCTACGCTGCCCGCGACCGATTTCCCCAACCTGGATGACTGGCAAAGCGAGGTGGAATTCACCCTGCCGCAGGCCACGCTGAAGCGCCTGATTGAAGCCACGCAGTTCTCGATGGCGCATCAGGATGTGCGTTACTACCTCAACGGTATGTTGTTCGAAACCGAAGACGAAGAGTTGCGTACCGTCGCCACTGACGGCCACCGCCTGGCGGTGTGTTCAATGCCGGTGGGTCAATCTTTGCCGTCGCACTCGGTGATTGTGCCGCGCAAAGGGGTCATGGAGTTGGTGCGTCTGCTGGACGGCGGTGACACGCCGCTGCAATTGCAGATTGGCAGCAACAATATCCGTGCGCATGTGGGTGATTTCATCTTTACCTCCAAGCTGGTGGATGGCCGTTTCCCGGACTATCGCCGCGTATTGCCGAAAAACCCGGACAAAACCCTGCAGGCAGGCTGCGATCTGCTGAAACAGGCGTTTGCCCGTGCCGCTATTCTTTCCAACGAAAAGTTCCGCGGCGTGCGGCTGTATGTCAGCCATAACCAGCTGAAGATCACCGCCAATAACCCCGAGCAGGAAGAGGCGGAAGAGATTCTGGATGTCATCTATGACGGCACCGAGATGGAGATCGGCTTCAACGTCAGCTACGTGCTGGATGTGCTCAACGCACTGAAGTGCGAGAACGTGCGCCTGCTGCTCACGGACTCCGTATCCAGCGTACAGATTGAGGATGACGCCAGCCAGGCAGCGGCCTACGTTGTCATGCCAATGCGCTTGTAATTGGTCATTTTGCCCCCATATCTATTCCTGAAACCGGCAGAGGTCACGGCGTGACCTCTGCCACCACAGTGGTTGCCCGATGACATGGCTTTGACGCGCCTCCTGATTAAAGACTTCCGCAATATCGAATCGGCAGACCTGCCGCTGGATGCCGGCTTCAACTTTCTGGTTGGGGCCAACGGCAGCGGTAAAACCAGCGTGCTGGAAGCGGTCTATACGCTGGGGCACGGGCGCGCGTTCCGCAGCTTGCAAGCCGGACGGGTGATCCGCCACGACCAGCCGGAGTTTGTGCTGCACGGGCGGATCGACACCGGCGGTGAGCGCGAAGTGGCGGTGGGGCTGGCGAAAAGCCGCCAGGGCGACACCAAAGTCCGTATCGACGGCGGTGACGGCCATAAAGTGGCGGAGCTGGCGCACCTGTTGCCGATGCAGCTGATCACGCCTGAAGGGTTTACCCTGCTGAACGGCGGGCCAAAGTACCGGCGCGCTTTCCTCGACTGGGGCTGTTTCCATAACGATCCCGGTTTTTTCCAGGCCTGGAGCAACCTGAAACGGCTGCTCAAGCAGCGCAACGCCGCGCTGCGCCAGGTCAGCCGTTATTCACAGCTGCGCGCCTGGGATCAAGAGCTGGTGCCGCTGGCGGAGCGCATCAGCGAATGGCGCGCGGCCTACAGTGACGCCATCGCCGCCGACATTACCGCCACATGCGCGCAGTTCCTGCCGGAGTTTGCCCTGAGTTTCTCTTTCCAGCGCGGCTGGGATAAAGAGAGCGACTATGCAGAGCTGCTGGCGCGGCAGTTCGAGCGTGACCGGGCGCTCACCTATACCGCCGTTGGCCCGCACAAGGCCGACTTCCGCATCCGCGCGGAGGGCACCCCGGTAGAAGACCTGCTTTCCCGCGGCCAGCTTAAGCTGTTGATGTGCGCGCTGCGGCTGGCGCAGGGTGAGTTCCTCACCCGACAGAACGGGCGGCGTTGCCTGTATCTGATTGACGATTTTGCCTCTGAACTCGACACCGACCGTCGCCGCCTTCTGGCACAACGCCTGAAAGCGACCCAGGCCCAGGTCTTTGTCAGCGCCGTCAGCGCTGAGCAAGTAACCGATATGGCAGGTGAAAAGGGCAAGATGTTCCGCGTAGAACAGGGTAAAATAACCGTTCAACCACAGGACTAAAAATGAGTGAGAAACGTTGATGTCGAATTCTTATGACTCCTCAAGTATCAAGGTATTAAAAGGGCTGGACGCGGTGCGCAAGCGCCCGGGCATGTATATCGGCGATACCGATGACGGCACCGGTCTGCACCACATGGTATTCGAGGTTGTGGACAACGCTATCGACGAAGCACTCGCGGGCCACTGTAAAGAGATTCAGGTCACTATCCACGCTGATAATTCTGTTTCCGTACAGGATGATGGGCGCGGTATCCCGACCGGTATTCACGAAGAGGAAGGCGTTTCCGCGGCGCAGGTCATCATGACCGTACTGCACGCCGGCGGTAAATTCGACGACAACTCCTATAAGGTGTCCGGCGGCCTGCATGGCGTGGGTGTGTCAGTGGTTAACGCCCTGTCCGAGAAGCTGGAGCTGGTTATCCGCCGTGAAGGGAAAGTGCATGAGCAGACCTACGCGATGGGTGAACCGCAGGGGCCGTTGAAAGTCGTCGGGGAAACCGAGCAGACCGGTACGATGGTGCGCTTCTGGCCGAGCTACGCGACCTTTACCAACCACACCGAATTCCAGTATGACATTCTGGCAAAACGCCTGCGTGAGCTCTCCTTCCTGAACTCCGGCGTGGCGATCCGCCTGAGTGACAAGCGCACGGACAAGGAAGACCACTTCCATTACGAAGGCGGTATCAAGGCGTTTGTTGAGTACCTGAACAAAAACAAAACCCCGATCCATCCGAACGTCTTCTACTTCTCCACCGTAAAAGATGACATCGGCGTGGAAGTGGCGTTGCAGTGGAACGACGGGTTCCAGGAAAACATTTACTGCTTCACCAACAACATCCCGCAGCGTGACGGCGGTACGCACCTGGCCGGCTTCCGTGCCGCGATGACCCGTACCCTGAACAGCTACATGGACAAAGAGGGTTACAGCAAGAAGTCCAAGATCAGCGCCACCGGTGACGATGCGCGTGAAGGGCTGATTGCCGTGGTCTCCGTGAAAGTGCCGGACCCGAAATTCTCTTCCCAGACCAAAGACAAGCTGGTGTCGTCAGAAGTGAAATCCGCGGTTGAGTCGCTGATGAACGAGAAGCTGGTGGACTATCTGATGGAAAACCCGAACGATGCGAAAATCGTCGTCGGCAAAATCATCGATGCAGCCCGTGCGCGTGAAGCGGCGCGTAAAGCCCGTGAAATGACCCGCCGCAAGGGTGCGCTGGATCTGGCCGGCCTGCCGGGCAAACTGGCGGACTGCCAGGAGCGTGACCCGGCGCATTCTGAACTCTACCTGGTGGAGGGTGACTCCGCGGGCGGCTCCGCCAAACAGGGCCGTAACCGTAAAAACCAGGCGATCCTGCCGCTGAAAGGGAAAATCCTGAACGTGGAGAAGGCGCGCTTTGACAAGATGCTCTCTTCCCAGGAAGTCGCCACCCTGATCACCGCCTTAGGCTGCGGCATCGGGCGTGACGAATACAACCCGGACAAGCTGCGCTACCACAGCATCATCATCATGACCGATGCTGACGTCGACGGTTCGCACATCCGTACCCTGCTGCTGACGTTCTTCTACCGTCAGATGCCGGAAATCATCGAGCGTGGCCATGTGTTTATCGCCCAGCCGCCGCTTTACAAGGTGAAAAAAGGCAAGCAGGAACAGTACATCAAAGATGATGAAGCGATGGATCAATACCAGATTTCCATCGCGCTGGACGGTGCTACGCTGCACAGCAACGCCCACGCCCCGGCCCTGGCCGGTGAGGCGCTGGAGAAGCTGGTGGCAGAGCATTACAGCGTCCAGAAACTGATCAACCGCATGGAGCGCCGTTACCCGCGTGCATTACTGAATAACCTGATCTACCAGCCGACGCTGGCAGAAGGTGACCTCAGCGATCAGGCGAAAGTGCAGGCGTGGATGGAGCAACTGGTCAGCGCGCTGAATGAGAAAGAGCAGCACGGCAGCACCTACAATGCCGTGGTACGCGAAAACCGTGAGCGTCAGCTGTTCGAACCGGTGCTGCGCATCCGTACACATGGCGTGGACACCGATTACGAGCTGGACTTCGACTTCATTCATGGCGGCGAATACCGCAAGCTGTGTACGCTGGGCGAGAAATTGCGTGGGCTGATCGAAGAAGATGCCTTCATCGAACGTGGCGAACGCCGTCAGCCGGTGGCCAGTTTTGAACAGGCGCTGGAGTGGCTGGTGAAAGAGTCACGCCGTGGCCTGGCGATCCAACGTTATAAAGGGTTGGGTGAGATGAACCCGGAACAGCTGTGGGAAACCACGATGGACCCGGAAAGCCGCCGTATGCTGCGCGTTACCGTCAAGGATGCGATTGCCGCTGACCAGCTGTTTACCACCCTGATGGGGGATGCCGTGGAACCGCGTCGTGCCTTCATCGAAGAGAACGCCCTGAAAGCCGCCAATATCGATATCTGATTTCTGGCAGCAGTAAGCGATTGTTTTCTGATTGCTTTCCCCATGCGCGAAAAACTAATCCGGCCCAGGTCACTGCGGCCGGATTTTTTTTTCAGAAAAACGCGTGCAGCGCTGTTCTATTAATGTGCGCTTAATCACGTTAGCATGACGCACTACCTTTCCCTGACACTGAGGATGCTATGGCTATTGAATTAATCGCAATCGATATGGACGGCACGCTGCTCAACCCGCAGCATGAAGTGACCCCGGCCGTGAAGCAGGCCATAGCTGCCGCCCGTAAACAGGGCGTCCGGGTTGTTCTGGCCACCGGCCGCCCCTACATCGGTGTTGAGCGTTACCTGATGCAACTGAATTTGCAGGAAGAGGGGGAATACTGCATCACCAATAACGGGGCCCTGGTGCAGCGCGCGATTAATGGGGAGTGTGTGGCAGAAGTCACCCTCTCTTTCGATGACTATCTGTTCTTCGAAAACCTGTCGCGTGAGCTGGGCGTGCATTACCACGCGCTGACCCACTCCACGCTCTATACCGCCAACAAAGACATCAGCCGCTATACGGTGTTTGAGGCTAACCTGACCGGTATGCCGTTTAAATACCGCAGTGTCGAGGAGATGGACCGCTCACTCACCTTCCCGAAAGTGATGATGATTGATGAGCCGGAGATTCTGGATGATGCGATCCGCCGTATCCCGGACGAGGTCAAAGCACGCTATACCATCATGAAAAGCGCGGAATACTACCTCGAAATCCTGAATAAGCGCGTCAATAAAGGCGAGGGCGTGAAGGCGCTGGCGCAGACACTCAATATTCCACGTGAAAACATTATGACGCTGGGCGATCAGGAAAATGATATTGCGATGCTGCAATATGCCGGGCTGGGGGTCGCGATGGGCAACGCGATCGATAAAGTGAAAGAATCCGCGCAATATATCACCAAAAACAACACGGAAGACGGTGTCGCGTATGCGATTGAAAAATTCGTGCTGAACGCCTGAAAAAAGCCCGCCGAAGCGGGCTTGTTGAAAGGGTGCATGGCAGCGATGCGTCGCAACGAAGGGGCGGACACATGCCCGCCCCGGTTGCCTTACCCTCAGGATTCGTAGTCCAGGATGACTGCAACGTTGATATCGTTATTGTTGATCCGCACTTCGCAGAGCGAACTGCGCGTTATCCATATAAATATCAATAGGGTGATACAGATAACGATCACACAAATAACCCCACTTTTTTGCAGCATATTGGCCTCCGATTCCTTGCCTCGCGGCGGGTAAAAGGCTAACCTGATGTTGTTCAAGCATACAGATAGGCCTCACTTAGATTAACGTCGAGTGGGGCCTTTTCTTTGTCTGCACCGGATGGCCCGGAACAGACATGTCCAGGCACCCGCCGGTAGCATACGCCTTTCTTTTTTCTGCACAACATTTTGATTATTTAGGATTTTATTTATATATCGTTGCCGGTATATTGCATGTGAAACCTATATTTCCTGACAATGCCTCTATCCGGAATCTCCCCTTATCTTGCAGCGCCCGCAGGATCGGTTAACCTGACGCTATACGCGCAACAGGAACACTATCGTGGCAAATGAAACGCAATTGACCTTTGATGACCGCGGCCATCAACTGACCAATATCAATGTCTGGACACCCGACAGCCAGTGGCTGGTGTATGACGTCCGCCCCCATGGCGGGGAGTTTACTGGGCTGACGATTGAACGGGTTAACGTGACGAACGGTAACACGGAGGTTATCTATACCGCGCGTGACGGTGCGCATGTCGGCGTCGTCACAGTCAGCCCGGACGCACCGGCCCGGTACGCCTTTATCCACGGCCCGGAACGACCGGACAGCGAATGGCGTTACGATTTCCACCACCGGCGCGGTGTGATTGTCAGTGAGCCGGATCGCAGCGAAGCCGTCACGCTGGATGCCCTGAGCATCACTGCGCCCTATACGCCCGGCGCATTACGCGGCGGCAGCCATGTGCATGTTTTCAGCCCGGACGGCAGCCGCCTCAGTTTTACCTATAACGATCATGTGCTGCATATGCGCGATCCGGCGCTGGATTTACGCAACGTCGGCATTGCCGTGCCGCTGCATGCGGTTGCCCCGGCAAAACACCACCCGCGCGAGTATGACGGCAGCCACTTTTGTGTGCTGGTGAGCCGCACCACGCCGCAACCCCAGCCCGGCAGCGATGAGATTAGCCGCGCTTACGAGGAGGGGTGGATCGGCCGGGAGGGCTATGTGAAACAGGATGGCCGCCGCCAGCGTTGGGCATTGGCGTTTATCGGCGATACCCGCGCGCCGTCAGGTGAGAAAGTGCCGGAAGTGTTTGTGGTGGATTTGCCGGAGAACGATGCCGACCTGGCCCACGCCGGTGACATTCCGTTGCAGGGCACGGAAACCGCGATGCCGGCCCCGCCGCGTGGGGTCATGCAACGGCGGCTGACCTTTACCACCGGGCGTGCCTTTCCCGGCGTGGTCAGCCAGCCGCGCCATTGGCTGCGGGCATCGCCGGACGGCAGTGAGATTGCGTTTCTGATGAAAGATGCGCAGGGTGTGGTGCAGGTATGGGGTATCTCCCCGAATGGCGGCGAACCGCGCCAGATTACCCACGGCCCGCACCCGATCCAATCGGCGTTCAGCTGGCGGGCAGACGGCAAAAAGCTGGCCCTGATCTGTGATAACAGCGTAATGCTGTGCGATGCCGTCACCGGTGCAATGTCACGGCTGACCGCACGCACTGAGGCGCCGCCGTTGGGTGACGCAGTGGTGATCTCGCCGGACGGCAACCGGGTGGCATTTATGCGTAACCTTGACGGCCGTGCGCAGTTGTTTGTTACCGACGTTCACTGAACAGCAAAAGGCCGGGGAGTCGTGCCGATCCCCGGCCTTTTAACGCGCTGGCCCCGTCCCTCAGGGTGCCACGGCAACCTGGGTGGCACCGCTGGTCGCCAGGGTTCGGGCTTCGCTCTGGCGAATGCGTTCACGCGGCGAATCGGGGGCTTTGTCCCGCCCGGCGCGGTAGTAGTCATACGGCAGCATCAGCGTGTCGGCGACGGCGCTGAACGGCAGGTCAACGGCCAGCAGCGGCGTCAGCGCCCAACTGGTCTCGTCACTTTTCATCATTTCCACGTTGGCGCGGGTGCCGGGGTAATACCCCTGATCGGCGCCGGTATGGCTCATTACGCTGGAGCAGCCGGCAGTGGCCATCAATGCCCAGCCGGTTGCTATCGGCAATAATGCTGTTCTTATCATAGTAAACCCATCCCATGCTGCGTGCTGGTATGTCTGCTGTGTTGACAGACTTATAGCATTAGTCCGCTCTTGTTGAAGTGCTCACACATAGGCACTGTGGCGGTCGTCTCATTTCAGTGTAAATCATCAGGCAGATTTCGCCGGGTTGTTTTGCGCAGGACAAAAAAAGCGGCAAAAAAAAGTAAAAAAATGATCTTGAAAAGCGTGGCGCTGACACCATTTTATTATTGCGGTAGGAAAAGAGTACGCCGTCAGGGTATTCACACCGCAGCCTGTCCAACCGGAAGGCTTTTTATTCACTCGCTGCCTGTCAGGAGAAGAAAATGCGTAATTATGATCTTGCCCCGTTATACCGTTCCGCCATCGGCTTTGACCGCCTGTTTAATTTGATTGAGTCCGGCCAGAATCAGGGCGGCGGCTACCCACCTTACAACGTTGAGCTGGTGGATGAAAACCATTATCGCATCGCTATTGCGGTCGCCGGTTTTGCTGACAACGAGCTGGATATCACCGCCCATGACAACCTGCTGGTGGTGAAAGGCGCGCGCGCCAACCCGCCGGCGGATCGTACCTATTTATATCAGGGCATTGCCGAACGCAATTTCGAGCGCAAATTCCAGCTGGCAGAACATATTCAGGTAAAAGGCGCCAATCTGGAAAACGGGTTACTGTTTATCGATCTGGAACGTATTGTACCGGAAACCCTGAAACCACGCCGGATCGAAATTAAATAAGCCCCAAAAGGTTTACTTAATATATATGACATAGTGATGACATTGCGGTGAGTTAATTTCATCGTGAATTAATTCACCCTGAAAACCGGGTATCACTGCCCCCTTTTTCCCTTACAGCCTGCCGTCAGGAGGCTGCCCGGTTCGCCGGGAATATTATCTCGCTTCATAGAAGGAGTTTTAGTATGCGTAATTACGATCTGTCCCCTTTACTGCGTCAGTGGATTGGCTTCGACAAACTGGCCAGCTCCATGCAGGGCGGCCCGGATGCCCAGGGCTTCCCGCCCTATAACATCGAAAAAAGCGATGACAACCACTACCGCATTTCGCTGGCGCTGGCCGGCTTCAAACAGGATGAGCTGGATATTGAAGTCGAAGGCCCACGGCTGACCGTGCGCGGCACGCCGACGCCCCCGAAAAAAGAGGTGCAGTACCTGCATCAGGGGCTGATTTGCAAAGAGTTCAGCCTGAGCTTTACGCTGGCTGAGCATATGCAGGTCACGCAGGCGGAGTTCACCAACGGCTTGCTGCATATCGACCTGGTGCGCGAAGTCCCGGCTGAACTTCAGCCGCAGCGCATTGCCATCGGTAACAGCACCAGCCGCCCGGCGCTGGAAAACCAGCAGAGCTGATGCCGCACCGTTGCCGTTAACACGCGCGTAAAAAAAGGGAGAGCCTCTGGCTCTCCCTTTTTTATGGCTATCAGCCTTCTGCGTGGGCGCGCGCCACTTCTTCGGCCAGGATCGCGACACCGCGCTCGATGACCGCCGGGTCCGGCACATAGTTCATGCGCATACACTGGTGGGTATGCGGCCATTCATGCGCCAGGCCGGGGAAGAAGTAGTTGCCCGGCACCATCAGCACCCCGCGCTGCTTCAGGCGCTGGTAGAGGGTTTCGGTGGTGATCGGCAGGTCTTTGAACCAGAGCCAGAGGAAAATCGCCCCTTCCGGTTTATGGATCAGGCAGCGCTCTTCCGGCAGGTAACGGCGCAAAATCTCAATCGTGTGGTGGACACGTTCGAAGTAGAACGGGCGGATCACCTCCTCTGACAGGCGCAGCAGATCGCCGCGCTCAATCATCTCCGTGGCAATCGCCGGGCCGATGCCGCCCGGTGCCAGGCTGATGATGCCGTTCATATTGCTGATGGCGGTGATCACTTTCTCATCGGCGATCACGATGCCGCAGCGCGCGCCGGGCAGGCCGAGTTTCGACAGGCTCATGCAGAGAATGGTATTCGGGTTCCACAACGGCGTGGCCTCACTGAAGATAATGCCGGGGAACGGCACGCCGTAGGCGTTATCAATCAGCAGCGGCACATCGTGCTGTTGCGCCAGCGCATCCAGGCGGATCAGCTCCTCATCGGTCAGCACATTGCCGGTGGGGTTGGTGGGGCGGGAAACGCAAATCACGCCGATGTCATCGGTGATGTTCAGATGATCAAAATCGACGTGGTATTTAAACATGCCGCCCGGCAGCAGTTCGATGGTGGGTTTGGTCGAGACGAACAGGTCTTCATCCAGCCCGGCATCGGCATAACCGAGGTATTCCGGCGCGAGCGGGAACAGCACGCGGCCCATGCTGCCGTCAGCACGGCGACCGGCAAACAGATTAAACAGGTAGAAGAAGGCGCTCTGGCTGCCGTTGGTCAGGGCGATATTTTTCGGAGAGATCTCCCAGCCCAGCTCCTCACGCAACATGCCGGACAGGGCGCGCAGCAGCGCATCCTTGCCCTGGGGGCCGTCATAGTTACACAGCGCCTCATTCAGCTTGCCCTGCGCCAGCATCTCGTCAAACAACTGCTGGAAATAGGTTTGCATCTCCGGGATCTGCGCGGGGTTGCCGCCGCCCAGCATCACCGCGCCCGGCGTACGCAGGCCGTCATTCATATCGCCCATCAGGCGGGTGATGCCGGAGAACCGGGTAAATTTTTCGCCAAAACGTGAAAACTTCATAAAATGCTAATCAGTTGTTATCGGTGTGTGGTGATTCACCTTAACGCTACTGAGAGGCAGGTGCAATCAGTGTCCGGTTTCCACGGTAACAGGCTTTTTCAGGCACCGGTTCAGGGCGCAGGGTTCCCGGCCCAGACCACCAATACCCGGTCGCGGTTCAGGGAGCGGCTGAACGCGAAATAGCGCTGATCGGGCTGCATATGCTGCTGACCGGCACCCACTGCCGGATGCCGCGCCCGGAACTGCGAGATTTTTTGCCAGTGCGCCAGCAATGCCGCATGTGCAGGCGCCTGTAATTGCGCCCAGTTCATCTCTGAACGGGTGCCCTGAATCGGGTCAGAACCGGTTGCGCCAAACGGGCGGCCGCTCTCATCGCCGTAATAGATCTGTACTGCGCCGGGGGCCAGTAACAGCAATTCAGCGGCACGTTGCTGCGCGTGCAGGTCGCCTTTTGCATCCTCATTAAAGAACAGCCGGGTATCGTGGGAAGAGAGGTAACTCAGTACATTGAACTCCTGCAATTTTTCCGCCATCTGCTGATAAACAGGGCCGATCTGTGCATAACAGCCGAGCGCGCCCGCGGCCTGATCCTGGAAATCGAAATTAATCATTGCGTCAAAACCGTGCTGATAATAGTCACTTTTCAGCACGCCGTGCCCCCAGGCTTCGCCGGTCATCCAGAATGGTGCGTTATCCAGCGCCTGTTGGGGGTGCGCCGCTTTCCACGCTGCCAGCGCAGTGGCAGCCTGCTGCTTAAGCTGCGCCAGTGTGGCTTTGTCCACATGTTTGGCGGTATCGACGCGGAAACCGTCAATGCCGTAGTCACGCACCCATTGGTTCAGCCAGTGGGTCAGGTAGTCACGCGTTGTCGCACCAGGGATCTCACGGGCAGCGGTATCCGGTTTATGCCGGTAGAACACCGGCAGCCCGGCGGCAGTGGCGGACCCGGTTTTAATGTCCGGCAGGAACGCCAGTGACATGGTCTGGTCGTCGTAGCCTGGTGCGTCATAATCACCGATGTCCGTGCGGATCCAGTTTTTACCCCACCAGCTTGCCCAGCCCGCTTTGTCGCCGAAATTGATGTAATCATTGAAACTGTGCCAGGTCTGGCCGGTGCCGGGCGTCCAGTCCGTCCAGTTTTTGCCCAGCAGCCTTTCCCGCTCTGCATCCTTCAGGTAGAGCGTGCCGAAGCCGAACTGTTGCATATCAGCCAGCGTGGCGTAACCGGTGTGGTTCACCACCACATCAAACAGAATGCGGATGCCGCGCCGGTGCGCCTCATCCACCAGCCGTTTCAGGTCATTTTCGTTGCCCATGTTGGCATCGAGCCGCGTCCAGTCGAGCATGTAGTAACCGTGGTAGGCATAGTGCGGGAAATCCCCTTTGGTGCCGCCGCCGACCCAGCCGTGGATCTGCTCCAGCGGCGAGCTGATCCAGAGCGCGTTGATGCCGAGCTGTTGCAGATAGTCGAGTTTTTGCGTCAGCCCGGCCAGATCGCCGCCGTGGAAGGTGCCGATCTCCTGCTTCCCGTCCGGGAGGCGGCCATAGCTGTGATCGTTATCCGGGTTGCCGTTGGCGAAACGATCGGTCAGCACAAAATAGACCGTGGCGTTATGCCAGTTAAACGGCGCAGCGGCCGGGCTGTCGGCCGCCTCCAGCAACAGCAGGCCGCCGCTGCCGGGAGCCGGTTGCAGGGTAATCTGCCCGTCTTTGACCTGTGTCATCTGGCCGGAATAGGCGTCGCGCACTGTTTCGCCTTCCCGGAACAGCGGGCCGGCCGCGACCGTCAGCGGTTTGCCGTCCCAGCGCGGGCAAACGGCAACCGGCGCCGCAGCCGGGCTTTCGCTCTCTTTTATTGTCAGCCGCAGGGTCGGCGTGCCGCTGCGTGTATCCACCTGCACCTGATACTGCCCGTCACGAAAGCGCCGCCAGGCGGGCGCTGGGGTAGTGCCGCAGGGTTGCAGAGAGAGCGTCTGGTTAAGGCGCACGGCACCGGCGGGCTGCCAGCACTGCTCGTCATGGGTGAACTGTAACGGCTGTTGCCCTTTCTTCAGCGCGGCGCTGCCGGTAAACAGGCCGGGCGGCTGCTCAGTGAGCGGGGGAAAGGCGGGCAGGCTCCACTGGGCGAGCGCAGAGAGCGGAAACAGGGCAGCAAAGGCGAGAAATTTCATGGCGATCCATCTTCCTGGTTAACGGGGTCGGAGAGAGCCATGACAGTGTGCGGGTTGTATAGAAATCCGCCTCCTCCCCGGCATGGGGGCGCGGTGGAGGAGGCGGGAGGAGGAGTGACTTTTTCAGCCGCTTACTTCTTCAGCACTTCCGGGTTCACGCAGAACTCTTTGACTTCACCGGTCAGCGCGGCGATCAGGTTATCCACTGCGCAGGCCGCCATGCCGTAGCGGGTTTCATGGGTGGCAGAGCCGATGTGCGGCAACGCCACCACGTTCGGCATTTTCAGCAGCGGCGAGTCTTTCGGCAGCGGCTCCTGCTCGAACACGTCCAGCCCGGCCGCGTGGATCACGCCCTGTTGCAACGCCTCAATCAGCGCCTCTTCATCCACCACCGGGCCACGGCCGGCGTTGACCAGAATAGCGCTGGATTTCATCTTCGCCAGCTGTTCACGGCTGATCATATGGAAGGTTTCATTCGTGTGCGGCAGGCTGATGCAAAGGAAATCGGACTCAGACAGCAGCGTATCGAGATCACAGCGGCGCGCATTGAAGCTGTTTTCCGCCTCGGCGTGCTGGCGGCGGGCGGTGTAGAGGATGGGCATATCAAAGCCGAGGTGGGCGCGTTTTGCCAGCGCCAGGCCGATGCGGCCCATGCCCAGAATACCCATGGTTTTATGGTGCACGTCCACGCCGAACCAGTCCGCGCCGATGCTGCCGTTCCACTCACCGGCTTTGACGCGCTCCGCCGACTCTACCGCCCGGCGGGCTGTCGCCAGCACCAGGGTCATCATGGTGTCGGCCACGGTATCGGTCAGCACGGTAGGGGTGTGCATCAGCGGAATACCACGGCGGGTCAGTTCTTCCACATCGAAATTATCGAAGCCCACCGAGATGGTGGAGACGCCGCGCAGGCGCGGGGCATGATCCAGCAGCTCTTTGTCTACTTTACCGTTTGAGCCAATCAGCCCCTCCGCCTGTTGCAGGGCATCCAGGATCTGGGGGCGGGTGGTGCTGTTCATTCCGTTGAATTCAATGACGTTGAAATGCTGGTCAAGGCGCTGGCGCAGATCGGCAGGAAGTTTTTTATACAGGACGATGGATGGCTTCATTGCACACTCCGGGAAATGGGTTGTTGTAGAAGGGATTATTCAAAATAGCACAACCTCCGCGCGGCACGATTGGGCGTTTGCCACAATGTTGCGCGGAGGTTAACAAATTGCGTCAATCAGGCTGCCTGGGCGTGGGGTTGCCTGGGGGCCGGTTTGACCACCAGCGTCAGCAGCACTGACGCCAGCAACGCGATAGCCATAAACATGTAAGACGCCGCCGGGGTGCCCGTGGCCCCGTTCAGGTAGCCGACGAACCAGGAGCCGAAGAAGGAGCCGAGCGCGCCCATACTGTTGATCAGCGCCATCGCGCCGCCCGCCACGTTACGCGGCAGCATCTCCGGGATAATGGCGAAGAACGGGCCATAAGGCGCATACATCGCCGCACCGGCCACCACCAGCAGGCCATACGACACCCAGAAGTGGTTTGCCCCCACCAGATAAGAGCCGAGGAATGCCAGCGCGCCAATCAGCAGCAGCGGCCAGACGAACAGCTTACGGTTCTGCATTTTGTCAGAGAGCCAGGAAACCACGATCATCGCCACGGTGGCGGCGAGGTACGGCCCGGCAGAGAGCCAGCCCGCTTCCACCATGCCCATCTCCATGCCGCTGCGCAGGATAGACGGCAGCCACAGCACAAACCCATACACGCCGATGCTCCAGGCGAAATACTGCATACAGAGCAGGATCACATTGCGGGAACGGAACGCCTCGCCGTAGTTACGTACCGCTTTGATGCCTTCCTGCTCTTTCTGCAATTGCGCTTCCAGCGCCGCTTTCTCTTCCGCACTCAGCCAGGTGGCCTGTGACGGTTTGTCTTTTACCAGCACCCACCAGCAGAAAGCCCAGATCACCGCCGGGATGCCCTCGATGATGAACATTTCGCGCCAGCCGAATGCGTGGATCAAATAACCGGACACCACGGACATCCACAGCACCGTAACCGGGTTACCAAGGATCAGGAAGGTATTGGCACGTGAGCGCTCGGACTTGGTGAACCAGTTACTGATGTAGATCAGCATCGCCGGCATCACTGCCGCTTCCACCACACCCAGCACGAAGCGGATGGCCGCCAGCATCGGGATATTGCTCACCACCCCGGTCAGCGAGGCGCAGCCGCCCCAGACGATCAATGACCAGAAGATCAGCTTTTTCACGCTGCGGCGTTCGGCATAAATCGCGCCGGGGATCTGGAAGAAGAAATAGCCGAGGAAGAACAGCGCCCCTAACAGGGAGGAGATGCCCTTGGTGACGCCAAGATCCTCGTTAATGCCGGCGGCCGAGGCAAAGCTGAAGTTAGCGCGATCGAGGTACGCCAGGCTGTAAGTAATAAACACGATCGGCATGATGTACCACCAGCGTTTGGTGGCTATTTTGGCTTCGTTCATGTTCTGGTCCTTTGTCAGGTCAACGCACTCAGCGCACGTCTGTGTAGGGCAGAGGCTGCGATGCTGAGTAAATAGGGTATGTGTTCTGTTATCGGGCGAACTCCCGTACCGGATGCATCACGCGGCTATTCACCGAGGGCGGCGCGGGTCGGCAGGCCTTCGCTGTCCCCGACGGCCTGCACGGCCAGGCTGCCGATTTTATTGCCGCGCCCGACGGCCTGGTGCAGCGATAATCCCTCCAGCAGGGCGCTTATCACCCCGACCGCGAAGCCGTCACCGGCACCCACAGTATCCACGACATTCTCTACACGACAGGCCGGAACAGTGGCCTGTTCGCCGTCGGCACTTTTAAACCAGGCACCGTCAGCCCCCAGTTTAATTACCACGGCTTTTACCCCACGGGACAGGTAAAAATCAGCGATCTCTTCCGGGGTCTGTTTACCGGTCAGGATCTGGCCCTCTTTCAGCCCCGGCAATACCCAGTCTGCCTGGAAAGCCAGCTCATTCAGTGCTTCCACCATTGCCGCCTCGCTGGGCCACAGCACCGGCCGCAGGTTGGGGTCGAAGGAAATCGTTTTACCCATCCGGCGCATCTCTTTGGCCGCATGGCGCGCCAGTGCCAGCGAGCTTTGGGACAGGGCCGCCGCCACGCCGCTCAAATGCAGGTGGCGCGCCGCGCCGAAGTAATCGGCGTTAAAATCTTCCGGCGAGAGGTGGCTGGCTGCCGACCCTTTGCGGAAATACTCCACGGTGGGATCGGTGCCATCCAAACGTTTGTCTTTTAACTGGAAACCGGTGGGGTAGCGCGCATCCACCGTGACCTGCGCGCTGTTGACCCGCTCTTTTTCCAGTTGTTGCAGGGTATAGCGGCCAAACGAATCATTACCGACCCGGCTGGCCCAGCCGACGTTCAGCCCGAGGCGGGCCAGGCCAATCGCCACGTTCAGTTCTGCGCCGGCAATCCGTTTGGTGAAGTGTTCGGCCCCGGCCAGATCGCCGGGCTGGTCAGCGACGAACATCGCCATCGCTTCACCAAAGGTCACTGCGTCCAGCGGGGTCATTGCATTATTTTCAGTCGTCATCATCACTCCGCGCGAAGCAGGTCAACATAATGGCGGGTAACGGCAATCAGGTCGTCGCCCTCCAGGGGGAATTCAATGCCGCGGGGGGCGTCCATCGGCAGGCGGTTCAGCAGCTCGCGCCACTGGCCGTCGCTGTTGTCCAGCGCCACCGCTTGCCATTTTCCGGCGTGGCGTGTGGCGGCTTTGACGTGCACATAGGTCACGTGATCGGCCAGCGTGTCCGCCGCGCAGTGCGGCGCCTGCCCGACCCAGTGCCAGTTGCCCATATCAAACGTCATGCCCAGCGGCAGGCCGGCGTCTGACGCGGCGCGCAAAAAGGCGCTCATCGGCAGCAGGATGCCGCAGTCCGGCGTCTGGTCATTTTCCACCACCAGCCGCACCGGCTGGGCGTCCAATACCTTTTTCAGCACCGACAGATTGGTGCCGGGGCGGTAGTGGCCCAGCGAGAGTTTCATCACCCGCGCGCCCAGTTGCTGTGCTTCCAGAAAGAAGCCCTCCAGCCCGGTATGCAATGCGCCATCCTCGCGGAACAGCGCCTCCGGCACGGAGTAAACACACCCCAGCTGGTGATGGGCGATGGTGTCGCCTAATGCCGGCAGTTCCGTCAGCGACAGGGTGTCAAACAATTCGCGGCGGATCTCCACGCTGTCGGCCCCGGCTTTGGCAATCACCGGCAACAGCGCCGCCTGGCCGCCCAGCTCACGCACGCGATCGCTGCCGTAAGCGGCGGTTACTACAACAATTTCTCTGGTCATCTCTGTTCCTCATTGGCGGAATGTCCGCCGCACTCAACCCTGATGAACGGTGAACGTTCAAAAACCGGCCGTTGATGTTAATCACACGTTAGATGGAACCGGTTCCACTGAAAAGCGGGGAAATGCTGATTTACGATCGCCGTCACAGAGTTCGTTGAATCAGAGAGAAGGCTTTGCAGGGTTTCTCGGTCGGCGCAATGCCTGTTCACCCTGATAACGGCTGGGCCAGATCACCGCCGGGTGAACTTCCAGCGCTTCGGCTATCAGCCATTCGCCTTTCGGCCACGGGCGTACCAGTGTGTTGGACAGGGTAGACCGCGCCAGCCCGGCCTGGCGGGAAAGGGCGGAGAGATTGGTGCCGCGTTTTTTCAATGCGGCGATGATGTCGGCTGAGTGCCAGTCCTGAGGTTCCATGTGCATTTCCTTTGCCAGATCAGATTGACGAATTATCCGGTTTTGGGATAACCGCGTAAATAGCTGATATTCGATTTTGGGATAAAAGCGAGGCGTCAGGCATGTCATCTATTTATGCGGAAGAATACCAACGGCTCATCAGCCTGTTACGCACGGCAAGGCGTGAGAAAGGGCTGACCCAGCAGCAACTGGCGTCAGCATTAAAGCGCCCGCAATCCTTTATCGCGAAAGTGGAAAATGGCGAAAGACGGTTAGACGTGATCGAATTTGCGCATTTGGCCCATTTGCTTTCGCTTAACCCAGCCGATGTGCTGGGCGCAGTGATGAACCCTATGCCGAAGCCCTGAGCCTCACAGCGACGTCGACCCCCGCACAATCAGTTCGCCGGAAAACGCCTGTTCGCACGGGTCGTCCTGGCAGCCCTGGATGCGCTTCACTACCTGCTCAAGCGCAGCGTAACCCATTTCATACGTCGGTTGTTTGAACGTCGTGATGCCGACGCCCGCCAGCTCTGCCCACTCCAGCTCATCAAAGCCCAGCAGGCCGATGTCACTGCCCCAGCGGATGCCGAGGCGGCGCATAGCGCGGGCTATATGTAACGTCAGTGCACCATTTGCCGAGAGCACCGCTTTGCGGCGGCCACGGTTGCTGCGGCTGAAATCGCTGAGCACGGCATCGAGCTGCGCGCTGTCCGTCAGCAGCACTTCCGCGCTCCGGGCCTGTAAATCAGGGTAGGCCTGCATGGTGGCGCGGTAAGCGTCCAGCCGCTCCAGCCGCGTATTCACGGTGCCTACCGGCTCACTCAGGAACAGAATCGCCTCAAAGCCCTGATCGATCAGGTGGTGGGTGGCGAGCGTCGCCGCTTCGCGGTTATTCAGCCCCACCACATCACAGGTGAAGTCAGGGATTTTGCGGTCAATCAGCACCATCGGCAGCAGCGATTGTTGCAGCATCGACAGCGCCTCTTCACGCATCCCCACTGCGTTCACCACAATGCCCTCTACCTGATAGCTGCTCAGCAGTTGCAGGTAGTGCTGCTCCTGGTTGATCTCATTGTTGGTGTTACACACCAGCAGGGTAAAGCCCTGACGGCGGCAGGCGGCTTCGACCCCGCGCATCACGTCAACGGAGTAGGGGTTGGTAATGTCAGCAATGATCAGGCCGATAAGCCGGGTCTGGCCGCCTTTCAGGCTGCGCGCCATCTGGCTCGGCCGGTAATTGAGTGAATGAATTGCCGTCTCGATGCGCTGTTTCAGGTCATCGGAGAGCAGGTTCTGTTCGCCGTTAAGATAACGCGACACGCTGGTCTTACCGGTATTTGCCGCTCTGGCGACATCGCTGATGGTTGCGCGCCCCGCACCCTTACTTCTGTTCACTGCATATCCTCCTGGCTAACTGACACCGGAGACTACCATACTGCAGCGGCTGCCGAATATACGGCAGCCGCTTTTGGCTGCTATGAGGCGGCGCGGCCGGGCAGGGCATCCGTGTCCGGCAGGCTTTTCGGGCGGCTGCTGAGGGTAAAGGCGGAAATCACCGTCACGCTCAGCGCAATGCCGCCGAGAATGAAATAAGTGTCACTGAAGCCGATGCGGTCATACATTGATCCGGCGAATGCAGAGAGGAAAATCGCCGCCAGCTGTTTCGAGAAGCAAAAGCCAATCAAGTAGATAGAGGCGGAGAAGCGGGTGTCAAAAATGGCGGTAATGTATTTGAAGGCCCCCACCAGCAGGAACGGCACTTCCAGCGCGTGCAGCATTTTCAGCACGATCACCTCTGCGGCACTGGTGGCAAATGCCGAGCCGATAATCCGCACGGACATAATGGTGCCCGCGACCAGCAACGTATTTTTTGCGCCGATGCGGTTAATGATCCACGGCGAGCAGAACATGATCAGCGCGTTGGCCAGCTCACCGGCCGTGGTGACAAAGCCGAACACCTCGGTGCCGTGCTGCGGGGAGGTAAAGAACGTCTTGAAGAAGTTGGCGAACTGCTGGTCAAACACGTCATACACGCAGGCCACCCCAATGATGTAGAAGATAAACAGCCACAGCGCGCGCATCCGGAACAGCTCGCCGACCTGTTTCAGGCTGAACTGCCGGGCATTCGCCCCCAGGGCATTCACCACCACGGCATTGCGGTTCTCCTGGGGTTTGGCAATCAGCAACAGCAGCATCAGCAACACCGCCGCGCCGGAGCCCATCCAGAACACGATGTCCGGGTTGATGCTGAACATGATCCCGGCGGTGGAGGCGCACAACCCCCAGCCAAAACAGCCGAACATCCGCGCTTTGCCATATTCGAAGTGGCTGTTACGGCTTACCCGTTCGATATAGGCTTCGGTGGCCCCGGAGCCGCCGGCGAACACGAAGCCGATGTACGCCCCGCCGCACAGCGCGCCCAGCAGCACGTTAAAGCGCAGCAGCGGCGCGAACACATAGAGGAAGAACGGCGCAAAGAAGAACAGCAGCACCGCGATCACCCATAACAGGTGTTTTTTCAGGCCGAGCTTGTCAGAAATGAGGCCGAATATGGGCTGGAACACAATGGCAAACAGCGACATGCTGGCAAACACCACGCCGGTCTCGGTTTTGCTCAGGCCAATGACATCTGCCAGCCAGATCGGCAGGAACGGGTAGCAGGTTGCCATAATGAAGAAATAGAGAAAAAAGAAAGCGCCGAAAATCCAGAAGTTCCTGTTATTTTTGTAAGTACAGACGGGTGAATTCATAAGGTTTTTCCTTGCACGGCCTGTCATAAAAAGCCGGGCGTTTGCCCGGCCTGATCGGGTTAACAGCGTTCAATGCCCAACAGCAGGGCGCTTTCCGGGTCAAGTACCGGCAGCGCCAGCCCGGCCTGAGCCAGCCAGCTGCCGCCGGCTTCCACCGGTGCGCTGAGCCAGCCGGGCAGCACCCGCATCACATGGCCGCCCTGTTCTTCGGCTATCACCGGCGGGGCGTCCAGCACGGTCACGCGGTAGCGGGCATCCGGCAGCAATCCCGGAATACGCAACCGCCCCGGCATCGAGTACGTGGGCATCGCCAGCTGGGCCACGCAGAAAATCGCCCGGTCGCGCGCCGGGCTTATCACCCCGTGCGCCAGTGTGGCCGGGTCAGGGTGATCAAGCCGGACGCTGTCGCCGCTGTGCAGCAGGTCGCGCCACTGGCGGTGCAACTGAATATAGTGCGCAAAGGCGTGTTGTTCCTGCTCACCGGCGTTGGCCGGGTCGAGTTCAATCCCCATATGGCCGAACAGCGCGGTCAGGCCGCGGAACTGGATGTCGTGGCGGCGGTAGGTCGCATGGCAGCGATCGGCGCCAATATGCGACCCCATCACCTCGGGCGGGAAGAAGTAGCTCATGCCGCGCTGGATGCGCTGGCGCTCCAGGGCATCATTGTTGTCAGACGTCCAGAAACGGTGGCTGCGCTTGAGCACTTCATAGTCGATGCGGCCGCCGCCGGAGGCGCAGGCCTCAAACTCCACCTGCGGGAAGCGCGCCATCAGCGTATCCAGCAACCGGTAATACTGTGTGGTTTGCGCGGTCGCCGCTGCCCGCCCTTCATGCCCCGGCTGCACGACCTCGCGGTTCATGTCCCACTTCACATACTGGATATCATGCTCGCCCAGCAGCCAGCTCATGCGCGTGAGCAGGTAATCAAACACCGCCGGGTTGCTTAAATCGAGCACGTACTGGAAGCGCCCCGGCGGCTGCTGATAGCCCGGCAGCGCCAGCAGCCACTCCGGGTGCGCGCGGTAGAGATCGGAGTCCGGGTTAATCATCTCCGGCTCGACCCAGATGCCGAACTCCATACCCAGCTGGTGAACGTGCTCAATCACTGGTGCCAGGCCATTGGGGTATTTTTTCTCATCCAGATACCAGTCGCCCAGTGCGGCGCGGTCATGGTCGCGCCCCCGGAACCAGCCGTCATCAATGATGAAGCGCTCAACGCCAAGCGTGGCGGCCTGGGTGGCCATCGCCATGATGTAGCTGGGGTCGTGGTCAAAATAGATCCCTTCCCAGGTATTGAGGTGCACCGGGCGCGGGCGGGCGCTGGGGAAGCGCAGGATCTGGCTGCGGACATAGCGATGGAACTGCTGGCTCATCAGGTTCATACCCGTGCTGCTGTAGCTGGCGTAGAGCCACGGCGTGCTGAGGCTCTGCTGCGCGCCGAGGCTCTGCTCACCGGCAAAATAGAGCGCTTCGGCCTGCACCTGGCGGCGGCCGTCGGTTTTCACATCGGCGCGCAGGCGATGGTTGCCGCTCCAGCCCAGGTGCACGCCCCAGACCTCGCCCTGTTGCTCTGAAAAGCCGGGCTGGCCGAGGATCATGCCGGGAAAATATTCATGGGAGGTGCGGCCGCGGCGGTTCTCCTGCACCACGCCGCCATGCGACAGGTGGGTGCGGTGTGGCTGGAACTCACGTACCCAGCGGCCGTGGAAGCCCATCACCTCTGCCGCCTGTTCCGGCAGCGGCAGGGTCACGGCGAGGCGGCCGACCTGATAAGGCTGCGTATGCAGGTTGGTCAGGGTATTGCGCACGCGCAGTACGCCGCTTTGTGCATCCAGGTGCACTTCACTGGTGAAACGCAGGGCGGCCTGCTGATCCTCACCGGTGATCACCACGCCGTTGTCCTGTTGCTCGACCCGGCAGGTGGTAAACACCGGTGACCAGTCCAGCCCGTCACGGTGCCCCTCCACACCCGGTGAACCAAACAGCCCGCGGCCATTCTCTGCCGCCAGGGTCAGCGGCACATCCACATCCAGCCGCCCATTCGGCACCGGGCGGCTCAGGGTCGCGATATCTTCAGCATTGAAAGCCGGCAGGTGCGGCCCCCAGTAGAGAATTTCAGCCACCGGGGTGCAACGGATCACGACATCCGTGGCAGGGCTGGTCAGGCGGCAAATTGGGTTATCCATGACAAAACTCCGTGAAAAAGCGTGAATCAGCACGGTAAGCATTGATCCGAAACGTTTCGGATGGATAGAAAAAGGTGTGGGATGTGTGATCAGGATAAAAAATTATCGGGGAAGCGGCGGAAAGCGTGACGGTTAACGCAGGGGATGGGAGCTGATGCCGGGCTGTAAGGCAGGCTGCCAGAGTACCTGCAAGCCACTGACCGGCTCGCCGCGGATCAGCGCCAGCGTCATTTCCGCGATCTGCCGCCCGACCGCTTCGCGTGTCGCCTGGGTCACGGCAGTGATCGGCAGGTCAATCAGGCTGTCAGGCGGCAGGCCGTCATAGATCACCAGCGAAACCTGGCCGCTCTCCAGCAGCCCCGCCTCATGCAGCGCCATCACCGCGCCTTCGCCGTGCATATTGTTGTCGGTGATCAGGGCCGTGGGCGGTTGCGGCAGGGCCAGCAGCGCGCGCGTCGCCTGGTAACCGGCGCGGCGGGTCGGCAAAATCCGGCCAAGATACGCCGGCGGCAGCGGCAATCCGTGCCTCTGCATACCGTCCAGAAAGCCCTGGCGGCGCTGGCCGACAAACGTCTGCGGGCTGGTTTCCCCCAGATAGGCGATGCGCTGGTGGCCGAGCGCGACCAGGTGGTTCACCGCCAGCAGCGTACCGGCATGGTTATCGAAATCGAACCAGGCGTAAGGCTGGGTAAGCCGGCTGCGGCCGAGCGCCAGAAAAGGGAAACCGATCTGTTGCAGCACCTGGAGGCGCGGGTCGTCCGGCTGGGTGTGCGCCACCAGCAGCGCATCCACCCGTTTGCTTTCAATCAGCCGCGCTATGCCTGCGGGTTCCTGCTCCTCGGCCACCAGCAGCAGATCGATCTCCTGGCGCGCCAGTTCATGGCTGATGCTCCCTACCATCTCGATGAACGCCGAGTTGTTCAACGGGCGCGGTTCGAACGGAAACAGCAACCCCACGGCATCGATCTTGCCCATTTTCAGGCGGCGCGCCAGCGTGTTGGGGCGGTAACCCATGCGCTGGGCAGCGGCATCCACCCGCTGTTTGGTGGCGGGGGCCACATCGTCATAGCCGTTCAGCGCCCGGCTGACGGTGGTGACGGAGAGGCCCAGCTCACGGGCCAGCGCTTTCAGTGACATAGGAGATTCCACGCGGCAGGGAAGACGCAGCGAGAGTAGCACAGAGTGGGGGCAGAGCAGAAAGGCCCGGCGCACGGCACCGGGCTTTGTTCGTCACGGAAAAGCGTTTATTGCAGCGGGCTGAGGGTGATCTCAACGCGGCGGTTCTGCGCTTTGCCTTCTGCGGTGCTGTTGGAGGCGATCGGGTTGTCCGGGCCGGCACCGCTGGTGCGGATGCGCGCGGCTGAAACGCCCTGGGTGATCAGCGCACTGGCGACGCTGTCTGCACGCTGCTGGGAGAGCGTCATGTTGTGTGCACGCGCGCCGCTGCTGTCGGTATAGCCGATCACATTGACGGCGGTTTTCTCATACTCTTTCAGTACCATCGCCACGCCGGACAGGGTATTGGCCCCGGCCGGTTTCAGGTTGCTGGCGTCGGTATCAAAGGTGACGTTATTCGGCATATTCAGCACGATGTTGTCGCCTTCGCGGGTCACGCTGACGCCGGTGCCCTGCATTTTCTGGCGCAGTTTGGTTTCCTGCACGTCCATGTAGTAGCCTGCGCCGCCGCCCAGGGCTGCCCCGGCTGCCGCGCCGATCAGGGCGCCCTTGCCGCGGTCTTTTTTGGAGGAGGAGAGCACCCCGACGCCTGCGCCCAGTGCGGCCCCCAGCCCGGCACCGATGCCGGCTTTCCCGGCTTCACGCTCACCGGTGTAAGGGTTGGTGGTACAGCCCGCCAGGGCCAGTGACAGGCTAAGCGCGCCGGCCACAATCAGCGTACGTTTTTTCATTGTCGATCCTTTGTAACAAGTCAGCATGGTGAAGAGTGCCCTCACCTAATTAATCAAGCACAGGTCATTATCTTTTGAGCTACCGGGCCAACCGCGCGGCAGAGGGGCATTATGACCGGGAAAACTAAGAAAAGTGCTAGAGATAATTCTCAAAATGTTACGGGTCAGGGCTGCGCTTTCCACGCCATGATCAGCGTCATCGCGTGGGTGTCGCGGTGGCGCAGTTTCCGCTGCGGCACAAACCCCCATTTGCGGTAAAAGGCCACCGCCCGGTGGTTGCGCATATAGACTTCCAGGCTGAGCAGGGGAAAGCGCTGCTGCACCCAGGCCATCAGGCCATCCGCCACACCGGTGCCGAAGCGTGCAGGTGCCACAAACAGCGCGCCGACAAAACGGCCGTCCATCACGCTGATAAACCCGGCCAGCCCGCCGTCGCGCTCATCCACCCAGGTATCGGCACGCGGCAGATAGGCTTCGCGCACCAGCGGCGCACTTTCATGCCAATAGCGCGCCTCAATAAACGGGTGCCCGGCGATGGTGCTCGCCAGCCACAGCGCCATCAGCGGCTCCATATCCGCCGGCCGGAACGCCCGGATCATACCGTGGCCTGCTCCGGGCAACAGAAACAGTCCGCCTGATGATCGTTCACCAGGCCGCACGCCTGCATAAAGGCGTAACAGATGGTCGGGCCGACAAAGGTAAAGCCACGTTTCTTCAACGCCTTAGAGAGCGCCTCCGACGCGGCAGTTTTGGCCGGGATCGCCGCGCCCTGCGGGCGGTTCAGCTGCGGCTGGTGGTCAACAAACCCCCAGATAAAGCGGGTGAAATCTTCGCCCGCTTCCGCCATGGCCAGCCAGGCGCGCGCATTGATAATGATCGCCTCCAGCTTGCGGCGGTGGCGGATAAGCCCGGCGTCCTGCATCAGCCTGTCGACATCCGCAGGCGTCATCGCCGCCACGTTGTGCGGGTCAAAATCATGAAAACATTCGCGGTAATGGGCACGTTTTCTCAGCACCGTGATCCAGGAAAGCCCGGCCTGCTGCCCTTCCAGGCAGAGCATCTCAAACAGCACGCGGCTGTCGTGCTGCGGCACGCCCCACTCATGATCGTGATAGTCGATATACAGCGGGTCAGCGCTGACCCAGCGACAACGCAACATAACGGTTTCCCTCTCTCCCGGACAGGCAATAACGGCGTATACCGAATCATAGCGCGGCGGCCGGGGTGCGTCCTGGATGAATGCAAAGGAAAATCAGCCGGTAAGGTGGCGATTCCTTGTCTATGCTTTAGTTTTCACGTTTTCAGAAAGACCTTTATTCCCTTTACAACGAGGTGGTTATATGAAAAAGCTGTCAACGCTCCTGCTGGTGGTCACCGCATTAACGTCACTGGCGGGCTGTTCACACCAGAGCAGCGCCGTCAAAGAGGATGGCCGCCCGCACGCGCCGAGTGGCCAGGCATCGCCGGGCGGCACGCTGGGCGCCGGGCCGGTAGGCCAGCCGCAATCGTAATCTTGCCCGCCCCGGCCGCCGTGCCGGGGTTTTTTATGCCCTCTTTTCCCCAACCTGTGCGACCTCCTGCATTTTTTCAATCAGATACCTTGACGCCCGTCAGAAGCGAACAATAGTTATACTTGCATTGTGCAAAATTAAAGCAAAAGTAAACCAATCCTGATTGTGCTGGCGTAACCTATTCTGTTCCTTGATATAGCCTGATGGCTCTTTGGAGTCCCCATGCCGGAGATAAAAAAATCTGACGGCCGTAAAAAAGCGGCTGCACTGGCAGTGGCAATGATGTTGTGGGGAAGTAATTCAGCGCAGGCCTATGACGCGGTATATGTCTTTGGCGACAGCCTGAGTGATTCCGGGAATATTGGCCGCTTTACCTACAGCGGTGCCGATGCCGCGCTCTATGATGAGATCCTGGCGGAACGCGCCGGGCAGACGCTGGCGCCCTCGCAATCCGGCGGAACCAACTATGCCACCGGCGGCGCTACCGCCGTGCCGGAAACCGACCCCCTTTACAATACTACCGGCGATCAGGTCAGTGAATATCTGAGCCTGACCGGCGGGCAGGCTGACCGTGATGGCCTCTACATTCACTGGGTCGGCGGGAATGATCTGGCGGCGGCCGCGTTGAATATCGACACCGCTGCCGCGGTAGCGGCCGCCAGTGCCGGTGCCGCCGCCGGGCAGGTGCAGGCGCTGGTCAATGCCGGGGCCGGCACGGTGATTGTGCCGACGGTGCCGAACATCGGCCTGACGCCGGCGATCATGGAGCTGGTGATCACGGCGGCGCTGCCGGCCAATGCCGACGCGGCGTTGCAGGCGGCTTATAGCGTGCTCAACAGCCAGCGGACGATTGACGCCGCGGCCCGCCTTACGGCTATCCATCAGGCCCTGACCGCCGCGGTACAATCCACCGGCGCGCCCGATGCCGTGGCGCAGACATTGTCGCAGACCTTAATCGCTGCCTATGACCAGCTCGCCACGGCGGCGGGCACACTGACAGCGGTGTATAACCAGACGGAAGACGCCGCGCTGGCCGCGACCGGCGGCAATATCGTGCGTGTGGACGTGGACGGCCTGCTGAATGAAGTGCTTATCGATCCGGCGATTTATGGCCTGACCAACACCGCCGGTATGGCCTGCCCGCCGGGGCTCTCTGCGGCGCTGTGTAATGCCGCCACGCCCGGCTTCAGCAGCAGCCAGGCGTTCCTGTTTGCCGATCACCTGCACCCCAGCCCACAGACCCACGCGCTGATCGCCGACTATATCCAGTCCGTGCTGGACGGCCCGGCGCAGGCAGTGGCTTTGAACCAGGCCACGCTGGCATTGGGGCGCAACGCGCAAGGGATCCTCGACAGCCGCTTCCAGCAATTGCGCACCACCCCTAACCCACAGGGCAGCCTCGGTATGTTCGGCGGTTATATGGGGCAGCATATGGAGTACAGCGCCAATACGGCAGCAGGGGACGGCAACGCCACCTCGCATAACGTCAGTATCGGCATGGATTACCAGCTGACCGACACCTGGCTGGTGGGCGCACTGCTGGCCGGTGCCGACGACCGCCAGCGCCCCTCCAGCCGCTATAACTACAAGGCGCGCGGCTGGTTGCTGTCGGCTTACAGCACGGTGAACGTCGCTGAAAATGGCTGGTTTAATGCCGATGTGCACTGGGCGACGGTGAATTTCGATGACATCAACCGCAGTATGCGGCTGGGCGAGGCCACCCGCCGGGAAGAGGGCGACACTGACGGCAAACAGGTGGGCGCCCGGTTGACGGCAGGCTGGGATTTCCCGGTCGCAAGCTGGCTGACCACCGGCCCGATGGCGCAGTTTGCCTGGGATTACAGCAGCGTGGACGGTTACAGTGAGAAAAGCAGCCGCAGCACCGCCATGCGGTTTGACGACCAGACCTACCATTCGCAGATTGGCGCACTGGGCTGGCGGATGGATGCACGCTTTACCCGCATTAATCCCTATGCGGAGCTGAGTTATCAGCACCAGTTCGGCGACGATATCTACCGCGCCGGCGGCGGGATTAAATCGACCCAGACCCGTTTTTCCCGTACCAGCGCCACGCAGGACACTAACTGGGTAGACGTCACGGTTGGGGCTAACCTGCCGCTGACTGACAACGTCGCGGCCTTTGCGGCCGTCTCCCAGACCGGCGGCCTCAGCAGCGGCGAGCAGTTTATGTATAACCTCGGCGTCAGCGCCCGGTTTTGACAGCGTTACCGGAAATAAGCAGGCCGCCTCAGGGCGGCCTTATTTATGCGCGCTTTAACCAGCTATTGCTGTGGATAAGATGGCCGTCAAGATAGTGCCAGGTGATTTTTTCATAGCGGAATTCGACCAGTTCAAGATGGTTGAATTTCTCTTTGGTGGCATCTTTTATGTCATGCATGAGGGGGAGAACGTTGACGACTTTCGCTTTTTCCAGCAGGACAGTGTAATACTCCTCTTCCTGCCCCGCATCATTAATCCGGTAGTGTTTTAATTCTACGGAATTCAGGGTTTGCCCGGATGTCATTGCTTTATATAAATAAGGCGTGGCGCAGTCGATCTCTTTTTCAATCAGAAAAGGCAGGTGCTGGCATTTTTCGCTGATTCTCCCGGTATGGTCATCGGTGGGCATATCCACGCTATGATGAAAACCCAGCACTTCCACGCTGTTTTCCCGGCCATAAACATCAACGCCGCCCTTGATAAGGTTATTCGCATCATCTTTCAGGTACATATAAACGGGTATTGCCATGTTAATCCCCCTCCCACGACGGGTCAGATTGGCCTACGGTTTTGATTAATTGCTGCAAACATTTCTGCGCCTGCACGCTGTTGCTTTTATAGAGCACCTGGATGGCGTTGACGACATACTCATTTCGTTCAGGCCGGGTCTTGTTATTGAACGGCATGGAACAGACATCACGTGTACTGATGGGGATGAAATGGTCATTAATAATAGACAATACACCTTCAGTGTTATTTACCAGTGCCAGCGCTACTGCACGGCTGATATCAATGCTCATGCCTTCAGGGCCCGTGTCGGCAAGTAAAGGTACAACGTTAAGCCACTCACTCTTTCCAGAGGAAATCTTATCCATCACATACTTCCACTCCCCACCATCACCATCAGTGCCGGAAAGCGTTGAAATCGCATTGTCAGCTCCCTGTTGGCGGACGAGTTCAGCTAATTGAGACGCAGTGATGATGGGTGACCGCTTCTCCTTTTTCTCGTCAGAAGCCATAACATTTAAGGATAATATGACTGCAAGAAGTATTATCTTTTTCATCTGACCACCAATATTGTATCGCCTGAGTTATAAATACGTCTCCGCAGCCCGCACCGTTAATAATCATATGGCCTTCAGATGAATTGCCAATAGCGTCAGAGTTATCTCCATGGATTAAAAAATAGCCCTGGCCAATCGCGTCGTCTTTCAGGAAGATATAGACTGAAATTACCATATCAATCCACCACCCAGGAGGGGTCAGATTGGCCTACGGTTGTGATTAATTCCTGCAAACATTTCTGTGCCTGCACGCTGTTGCTTTTATAGAGCGCCTGAATGGCTTTAACGACATACTCGTTTTCTTCAGGGATGGTCATGTTATAAAGCGGCAGGGAGCAAACCTCGTTCGTACTGATGGGGATAATACGGTCATCAAGAATGGCTAATACCTCATCGGTGTTCTTCACCAGCGCTAAGGCTAATGCCTGACTGATATCAATATTCATACCTTCAGCGCCCGCGTCGGCAAGCAAAGGTATAACGTTTAGCCAGTCACTGTTCCCATTGGTAAGGTGATTTAAAATGTAATTCCACTCCCCGCTATCGGCATTGACATCGTAGTAAAACATATCGTGAAGTACCTTATGTGCCCCCTGTTGACGGACACGCTCAGCTAATTGGGAGGCAGCGATAATTGGCGATGTATTTTCTTTTCCCTCCTCAGAAGAAAACACATTAAAGGATAATATAAGCGCAAGAGATAGTATCTTTTTCATCTGACCACCAATACGGTATCGCCTGAATTAAAGATACTTCTGCGTAATTCGGCACCATTAATAATGATGCAGCCTTTAGATGAATCCCCCACGGTTCTCCGGTTATCGCCATGAATTAAAAAAGAGTCACGTCCGAATGTATTGGTTCCCGCTAAAGGCTCTAATACGAGCGTCCAGGGGCTCTTATTATTGTTATGACCGGCAATTCGCCAATAGCCTTTAGGGATGGGGCCGTTATCCCTAATATGCTGCTTTGATGGATCATTTTTAGCTACGCCTTTCCCACTATACCCCTGAGCAATAAACTCGCCGTTATGTCTTAATTCGCCCGTTTTCTGATTATATTCCCATGTCATCATTATCTCCTGTTATCACCTTGCGTGGCCGGGAATAATTAGCTGCCTATGGGGTAATAAATTCAACTGAATTGATATGTTAGAAATAATTAACTAATTGGTGAAGGTTATAAAATGCAGTGGATTATTCAGAAGAGGAATTGACAGCAGAAGAAAGGCCGCTTAAGGCGGCCGGAGGGCATATCAGCGGGCGGTTTCGGGGTCGGGCTGGATCAGGGGCTTGCCTTTGACCACCATAAAATAGGTCAGTAAAAAAGCCAGACCTAATGAGAGCGTGACGCCCATCAGAATATACATAAAGTAGGGGCCGATATAGGCGGGCAGGCTGAAGATACTCGACAGAATATAGCCGTAGAGCCGCACGCCAAAGAAGGCAATAAAGGCAGAGGCCAGGGCGCTGCTGATGGTGGTGGCAATAAACGCTTTTTTATATTTCGTCAGCACGCCAAACAGTGCCGGTTCAGTTATGCCTAACAGGGCGGAAATTGCCGCTGACAGCACGACCGATCGCTCTGCACGGGTTTTGCTGTGAAAACAGAGCGCGAAGGTGGAGCCGGCAATGGCCATATTGGCCATAAACATCATCGGCATCAGCATGTCATAGCCTTTGGTGGCAAAATTTTGCAGCGCGACCGGCGTCATGGCGTGGTGCATTCCGGTCAGTACTGCCACCGGGCGGATTGCGCCGACAATGACCCCGGCAAATACCGCAGAAATATCAAACAGCCCCTGAATAAACAGCGCCAGCGCTTTCCCTACGTAGATCCCCAACGGGCCGATAAGCGTTAATGAAACCAGTGCGGTGATAAACAGCGTCAGCGTCGGGGTAAAGACGGTTTTGAACACCTCCGGCATCAGGGCATTGACCCCGCGGTGAATATAACTCAGCGCCCAGACAGACATAATCACCGGAATGACGCTGGCCGAATAGTTAAAAACAGATACCGGGATCACGTCGATAAAATAGAAAGCACCGGCCGCACCCGGCGTATGCGCGGCCAACGCTTTGGCGGCGTCCATTAATGTGGGGTACATCAGGCAGGCAGCGACGGCGGCGGCCAGGTATTCATTGGTGTTAAATATCCGCGCGGCAGAGACGGCGAGGAAAAACGGCAGAAAATAGAACACCCCGCTGGCGATAAGATCAATCACCATCACTGTGTCGCTTTTGGCGGAAATAATATTCAGCGCAATCAGCCCGGCAAGTAACCCTTTTATCATTCCCGCCCCGGCGATGGCCGGAACAATCGGGCCAAACACGCCGGAGACCGTATCCATAAACCGCGAGATCAGCCCCTTATGCGTTTTTACGGTGGCCTCCCCGGCGGCAGGATCGCGTTTCGCCATAATGGCCTGATACCAGAGTGTGACCTGTGGGCCAATAATAACCTGTACCTGATCGCGCTGATATTGTGCACCCAATACGCCGGGCAGCTTTTTAATGGCGTCCCACTCCACGCGGCTTTCATCCACCACGTCAAAACGCAGGCGCGTCATACAATGCCAGATCTTATTAATATTATTATTACCGCCCATCAGCGGAATAATGGCCTGGGCTGCCTGGGTATTTTCCATAAGGCCTCACTGTCAGACGAGAAGGGACTCCTGATAGAAAAGGATGGTAGGGTGGCCCTCTGCGCAAAACAAGCCAATAAACCATGCGGCGCGTCACATCCTCAGGCAGCACACGGGATGAAAAACGAATTGGTCTGGTTTTTAACGGCATTATTTCCCTTTTCCAGACCAAAATAAAAGTCCGGATTATCCGTTTACAAATAGCGCCGGAATAGGATGAAATGAGAAAAATCATTATTTTTTCTATTCCCCTCGTTGGCCGGGAAATACCCTTTCCGTGAAGGAGAAAGCAATGCAGCCCACCCTGATTACCGATATTGAATGCCGGATCACCCGCCCTGACCGCCATAATCTGGTGGTGGTAAAGATCACCACAGATAAAGGGATCACCGGGTTGGGCTGCGCGACCTTTCAGCAGCGGCCGCTGGCGGTAAAAGTCATGGTCGACGAATACCTCCGGCCTTTGCTGGTCGGGCGGGATGCGAACCACATCGAAGATCTCTGGCAGATGATGATGGTCAACGCCTACTGGCGGAACGGCCCGGTGATCAACAATGCGATCGCCGGTATTGATATGGCGTTATGGGACATCAAAGGCAAACTGGCGGACATGCCGCTTTATCAGCTGTTTGGCGGGAAATCAAAGGATGCGATCGCTGCTTACAGCCACGCCGCCGGTGACACGCTGGAGGCGCTCTGCCTGGAGGTGGACCGGCTGCTGGCGCAGGGCTATCGCCATATCCGCTGCCAGCTGGGGTTTTATGGCGGCCACGCGCCGGATTTACATGCCACCCGTGCGCCGACGCCGGGGGCCTATTACGATCAGGAGCGTTATATGGAAACCACGCTCGCCATGTTCCAGGCGCTGCGTGAGAAATATGGCCACCAGTTCCATATCTTGCATGATGTGCACGAACGGCTGTTCCCACAGCAGGCGGTGCAGTTTGCCAGGCAACTTGAGCGCTACCAGCCCTATTTCATTGAGGACATCCTGCCGCCGGAGCAGAACGAGTGGCTGGCGCAACTCCGCCAGCAGACGGCAGTGCCGCTGGCGACCGGGGAGCTGTTCAATAACCCGTCCGAGTGGAAAGAGCTGGTGATTAACCGGCGCATCGATTTCCTGCGCTGCCATGTGTCGCAGATTGGCGGCATTACCCCGGCACTGAAGCTGGGCCATTTCTGCCAGAGTTTCGGCGTGCGGCTGGCATGGCATTGCCCGCCGGACATGACGCCAATCGGCGCAGCCGTGAACACCCACCTCAACATTCACCTGCACAACGCGGCAATCCAGGAGTTTGTGGCCTATCCGGACGCTACCCTGCGGGTCTTTCCGGGCGCGGTGGCCCCGGAAGCGGGCTACCTCTACCCCCTGGAGCAGCCGGGCATCGGCGTCGGGTTTGACGAGGCGGTCGCCGGTGCATTCCCGGTGGTCTACCGGCCGCATGAGTGGACGCAAAGCCGCCTGCCGAACGGGGCAATGCATACGCCCTGAGCGTCAGGTCTGGCGGAATGCCAGATTATCGCGGTTAAACGGGATCACATAAGAACAGGCGTAGTCGATATCAATGATGTCGCTGAAAATCGCCACCCGCCCATCGGGCAGAATGCCGCGGTTAAGGATGTGCATGGCCGCGATGCCTTTCTTGCAGGCTAACAGTTCCGCCTGGGCCTTGCTGACGGTGGTGGCGCGGTAGTGGGTCAGGGAATGGGAAAGGGCGCACCCTTTGCTGAGCAGGTATTGCTGGATTGAGTGCTCAATGGTGTCCGGCGTCAGGTCAGCAAACCCGGCAGCGGGCATCCGGGCGTATTCAAGCTGCACATTGGCCGCATCCACTTTGCGCAGCCGGGTAAACGCCCAGATAAAATCGTCGTCCGTCAGGCCGAAAATCTGCCGCTCCTCGCTGTCCGGGCGGCGTTTATGCAGTTCCAGCAGGCGGTAACTGATCTGGTTGAATTTCTTTTCGGTAATCGAGTTATAAATCAGCGGGTTGTTGCCGACGCCGGGATTAATGAAGATGCCGGCGCCCTGCACAATGCGTACCGCCCCGATGGCCACCAGTTTCTCCAGCGCTTTGCGCAGGGTAAAGCGTGAAACGCCATACTCCTCAGCGAGCCGGCGCTCCGGCGGCAGTTTTTCCAGCGGGCTGTCGCGGTGCTGGTAGATTTTGCTGAGTAGATCCTGCGCGATGAACTCTCTTTTTTTCATGGTCGGTTAGCCGTCACCCCTCGGTGGCACCACTATAGCGCCGAACGGCGATAAAAAATGCCGCCTGGTGAGGCGGCATCTCAGTTACTTCTGTTTGTTTTTACCGAAGACCTTCATCAGTACGCCGATGATCAGGCCGATGGCGATCCCCGTCATAATCCAGCCGACAAATCCCATCTTTTCCTCCTGTTCCTGCTGTCACTTGCGCGGAGTATAAGGGATCCGGCCGGGATGCGCTTCAGGAGGCCACGCCCTTTTTCCAGGCAGGCGCACCGGCCGGGGCGTGCAGTTTCTTCTCCGGCTGCAACAGCGTCATGCAGAACATGCTGCAAAATGACACCGCCGCCGTGGCGAAAAACATCGCGTTATAGCCGTGGTGCTGCGCCAGCCAGCCGCTCAGGGTCGGGGCGAGAATAGACGCCAGGTTGGCGATGGCCAGCGTCATGCCGCTGTAAGCCCCCACCGACGGCGTGGGCGAGACATCAATCACCACCGACCAGTACACGTTATTGACCAGCGCATTCAGGGCGTTACCCAACGTCATCAACGCGATGATGGCTGCCGGGGAGTGCATAAACGGGATCAGCACAAAGCAGCCGGCAGTCAGCAGCAGGGTCACGGCGGCGAACAGGTTGCGCGCCAGCCGCAGGTTCCGGGTGCGTTTCAGCAGCGTGTCAGCAATTTTCCCGCCCAGCAGCACCGTGAAACAGGCACCGCTCCACGGGATCATCGCCAAATACCAGAGTGAGTGCAGGTCATAGTTAAAGGTGTCCTGAAGATATTTCGGGCTCCAGGTGACCAGCACAAAGGTGACATATAAAAAGGAGAAGTAACCCAGCGCATTGAGCACCAGCGTGCGGCTGCTGAAGAAACGCCACCACGGCAGGCGCGGCTGGGCGCGTTGGGTGGCCTGATCGCCGGTGATGATCGCCAGCTCCGCCGGGTTGACCTTCGGGTGCTGGTGCGGCAAGTCGGTAAACACGCGGGCAAACAGCCCGATGGCCAGCAGCGAGAACAGGCCGAGCAGGATGAACATGCTGCGCCAGTCATCGGTCAGCAACAGCAGCCCCACCGCCAGCGGCGCGGTCAGCAACGAGCCGACCTGCGTGCTGAGCAACCCGATGCCGAGCGAAAAGCCGCGCTCTTTTTGCGGTGCCCAGTGGGCAATGGTTTTGTTCATCAGCGCATACGCCGGGCCTTCGGAGAAGCCGAACAGGATGCGCAGTGCGGCAAAGCCCATGATTGCCGAGCCACCAAACAGCGCCATGCCGACTTCCCCGGCCCAGGCGGTGGCAATCTCCAGCAGTGACCAGAGCACCCCGGCCAGCAGCCACACTTTTTTGGTGCCGATGCGGTCGGCCAGGAACCCACCGCACAGCGAACCGAACAGGTAGCCGAAGCCAAAGTAGCCCAGCACCGCGCCCAGTTGCGCTTTGTTGAAGTAGAATTCATTGGCGATGTCGTTGGCCGCAAAGGACAACGCGCCGCGATCGACGTAGTTAATCAGCGCGATGAAAAACACCATCGCAAAAATACGGTAACGGTAACGGCTGTCGTGGACGGTGGGCATAACCTGCTCCTTGTGCGCAATAGGCTCAGGGATAGCTAGCAAAGTTGATGCCACCCGTTTTCGCGGCAAAAAAGGGGCAGGTTGCGCCGTGGCGGTGCGTTGGCCCGGCCATAACGCCGGATCAGTGCGCGTTTTCGGGCAAAAAAGAGGGCAGCGCCGCAACAACCGACACAACGTAATAACAGCCGCGGCCCGCGGGTGCCGCCTCTGCGGGATTGAGGCTGTATATCTGCCGGTCAACGGGTATACTGGCCCATTCCATCTAAATCCACTTGTATCGCTGCGAATCCAACATGCAAAAGTTTGATACCAAGACCTTTCAGGGCCTGATCCTGACCCTTCAGGATTACTGGGCACGCCAGGGCTGCACCATCGTCCAACCTTTGGACATGGAAGTCGGTGCCGGCACCTCCCACCCGATGACCAGTATGCGCGCCCTCGGCCCGGAGCCGATTGCCGCTGCCTATGTTCAGCCTTCCCGCCGCCCGACCGACGGCCGTTACGGCGAGAACCCGAACCGCCTCCAGCACTACTACCAGTTCCAGGTGATCATCAAGCCATCGCCGGACAACATTCAGGAGCTGTACCTCGGCTCACTGAAAGAACTGGGGCTGGACCCGCTGGTACATGACATCCGCTTCGTGGAAGACAACTGGGAAAACCCGACGCTGGGTGCCTGGGGCCTCGGCTGGGAAGTGTGGCTCAACGGCATGGAAGTGACGCAGTTCACCTACTTCCAGCAGGTGGGCGGCCTGGAGTGCAAGCCGGTCACCGGCGAGATCACCTACGGCCTGGAGCGCCTGGCGATGTACATCCAGGGCGTGGACAGCGTCTATGATCTGGTCTGGTGTGACGGCCCGCTGGGCAAAACCACCTACGGCGATATCTTCCACCAGAACGAAGTGGAGCAGTCCACCTATAACTTCGAACACGCTGACGTCGATTTCCTGTTCACCTGTTTCGAACAGTATGAGAAAGAGGCCCAGAAGCTGCTGGCGCTGGAAAAACCGCTGCCGCTGCCGGCCTATGAGCGCATCCTGAAAGCGGCCCACTGCTTCAACCTGCTGGATGCCCGCAAGGCGATCTCCGTGACTGAGCGCCAGCGCTATATTCTGCGCATCCGCACCCTGACCAAATCCGTGGCCGAAGCCTATTACGCCTCGCGCGAGGCGCTGGGCTTCCCGATGTGCAAAAAGAACGAGAAGTGAGAGACAGCCATGACTGACAAGACTTTCCTGGTGGAAATCGGCACGGAAGAGCTGCCGCCGAAGGCGCTGCGCTCACTGGCTGAATCCTTTGCCGCCAACGTCACGGCGGAACTTGACGCAGCCGGCCTGCAACACGGCGATGTGCAGTGGTTCGCCGCGCCGCGCCGCCTGGCGCTGAAAGTACCGGCGCTGAGCGCTGCCCAGGCTGACCGCGAAATCGAAAAACGCGGCCCGGCAATTGCCCAGGCGTTCGACGCCGACGGCAACCCGACCAAAGCGGCCGAAGGCTGGGCGCGCGGCTGCGGGATCACCGTGGATCAGGCGGATCGCCTGAGCACTGACAAAGGCGAGTGGCTGGTTCACCGCGCCCACGTGAAAGGCGAAAGCGCGCAGAGCCTGCTGCCGGGCATGGTCGCCACCGCCCTCAGCAAATTGCCGATCCCGAAACTGATGCGCTGGGGTGATTCCGACGTGCAGTTCGTGCGCCCGGTGCACACCGTGACGCTGCTGCTGGGTGATGAGCTGATCCCGGCCACCATCCTGGGCATCCCTTCCGATCGCGTGATCCGCGGCCACCGCTTTATGGGCGAGCCGGAATTCCGTATCGACCACGCTGACCAGTACCCGGCGATCCTGCTGGAGCGCGGCAAGGTGCTGGCCGATTACGAACAGCGCAAAGCCAAAATCAAAGCCGACGCCGAAGAGGCTGCCCGCCAGATTGGCGGCCGGGCTGACCTGAGCGACAGCCTGCTGGAAGAGGTCACCTCGCTGGTGGAGTGGCCGGTGGTGCTGACGGCGAAATTCGAAGAGAAATTCCTGGCGGTACCGGCGGAAGCGCTGGTCTACACCATGAAAGGTGACCAGAAATATTTCCCGGTGTATGACGCCGCAGGCAAACTGCTGCCGAACTTCATTTTCGTTGCCAACATTGAATCGAAAGATCCGCAGCAGATTATCTCCGGTAACGAAAAAGTGGTGCGCCCGCGTCTGGCGGATGCCGAATTCTTCTTCAATACCGACCGCAAACAGCGGCTGGAAGATAACCTGCCGCGCCTGGAAACGGTGCTGTTCCAGAAACAGCTCGGCACCCTGCGCGACAAAACCGACCGCATTCAGGCGCTGGCGGGCTGGATCGCCGGCCAGATTGGCGCGGATGTTGAGCACGCGCGCCGTGCCGGCCTGCTCTCCAAATGTGACCTGATGACCAACATGGTGTTTGAGTTCACCGACACCCAGGGCGTGATGGGGATGCACTACGCGCGCCACGACGGCGAAGCGGAAGATGTGGCCGTGGCACTGAACGAACAGTACCAGCCGCGCTTTGCCGGCGATGCCCTGCCGGCCTCGCCGGTGGCCTGCGCGCTGGCGATTGCCGACAAAATGGATACCCTGGCGGGCATCTTCGGCATCGGCCAGCACCCGAAAGGGGCCTCTGACCCGTTCGCCCTGCGCCGCGCTGCGCTCGGCGTGCTGCGCATCATCGTAGAGAAGAACCTGGACCTCGATCTGCAAACCCTGACGGAAGAAGCGGTGCGCCTGTACGGCGACAAGCTGACCAACGCCAAGGTGGTGGATGACGTGGTGGAATTCATGCTGGGCCGCTTCCGCGCCTGGTACCAGGAAGAGGGCCACGCGGTCGACACCATCCAGGCCGTGCTGGCGCGCCGCCCGACCCGCCCGGCAGATTTCGATGCCCGGATGAAAGCGGTGTCGCATTTCCGTGGCCTGGAAGCCGCCGCCGCGCTGGCTGCCGCCAACAAACGCGTCTCCAACATTCTGGCGAAATCCACCGAAACGCTGAACGACAGCGTGCAGGCGTCGCTGCTGAAAGAGAACGAAGAGATCCAGCTGGCTACCTTCGTGATGGCGCTCAGCAGCAAGCTGCAACCGTACTACGCGGAAGGCCGTTATCAGGAAGCGCTGGGTGAACTGGCCCAACTGCGTGAAGCGGTCGATAACTTCTTCGAAAAAGTCATGGTGAATGCAGACGACCAGGCCGTGCGTATCAACCGCCTGACCCTGCTGAGCAAATTGCGTGACCTGTTCCTGCAGGTCGCGGACATTTCGCTGTTGCAGTAACACGCGCCTTATCAGGCAGATAAACGCCGGGCTAACTGGCCAGGCAGAAAAAAACCCGCTCCGGCGGGTTTTTTATTGGGCGGCCCTTTCAGCGAAGCGGGCAGGTGCGTCAGGCTGCCGGATTAGCTTTCCAGCAATTGACGGCTGAGATACGGGTTGGCATTCAGCAAACGCATCAGTTTCTGTGCGGTGGAAGAGGGGCGGCAACTGTTGGCTTCCCACTTTTTCACCTGCGCCACACTGACACCCATGCATTTGGCGAACTCATCGATTTGCATCCCTGCGCGTTCACGCAGCTTTTTCGGTTCCGGCAATTGGTCATTGCCTTGATTTGCCATCAAATTCCCGGCAGGTAATGCCCCATATTCAAAACTATCCAGTAATTCATTGAACAATTCACGATCCATAGTGGCTCCCGAAACTAGCTGTTACGACGACATTCAACAACCGTCATTCCTTTTTGCTTAAAACTATAAGCACTAAGACTATAAGCCAGAATTCGCCGGGGAGGGGGAAATTTTGTGCATATTTTGCTGTTATTTTGTCCCTGAATTGTCACTTTTCCGAACACATGCCGGGAAAACCCGGCGAATTTACCGCTGGATCGCGCTCGCAACCCTGCACAGGATGAGTACCTTCTCAACGGCAGATGATCTATTCTTAGGGCACAAAACATGCCCGCACAGTGGGCGGAAATCATGGACATCGAAGGGGAGTTGGGCACATGGCAGCAGGGATTAACAGCAGAACCGTTGCGCGCTGGATGGCGCCGTTACTGGCACTTATGGTGGTATTGCAGCTCACCGCCTGTGGCGACAAAGAGGGCGACGAGCGCAAGGCGTTCATCGACTACCTGCAAAACACCGTGATGCGCAGCGGGCAGAACCTGCCGACGCTGAGCGAAGACCAGAAACAAAAACTCGGCAACTATGCCAATGATTATCAGGTGCTGGTGACCTTCTCCCGCCAGATGAAACAGGGCATCAACAACAGCCTGGGGCCGGTGGTGAACACCCTCGGGCAGATCCGCGTGCCGCAGGATTATATGCAGCAGCATGATACCCTGGCGCAGGAGCTGGGCGCGCTGAACATGCTCGGCCAGCAGATCCAGACGGCCAAAGCGCAGGCCGACACTGCGCACGCGGCGATGAAACACCCGGACGATCTGAAAGGCATCTACAACCAGGCGTATGACAACATCGTGACCCGCCCGGCCAACGGCATTATGCCGGTGATCCCGGCGCTGGCAGGGTTCGCGCAATCCGTGGTGCAGGTGGGGGATTACCTGATCCAGCAGGGGAACCAGGTCACTTTCAGCAATAACCAGGTACAGCTTCAGACCCAGCAGCAGGTGACGCAGTACAACACCATGATGTCAGAGCTGACAACGAAACAATCGGCGCTGCTGGCGGCGCAAAAAGCGATGCTCGGCCAGTTCTGATCGCCTGCCGTACCCAAGCCACCTGCGGGTGGCTTTTTTACATCCTGCCTCTCAGTGAGGCGTGCGTGAGAAAATGTGGTCGTTTTTGACGACCGGCAAAGCAGCGGATACCGTAGGCTGCGAACTTCACCAGACAACGTGATGTCGCCGGAAAAGTGCCTGCCGGAAAACACCACGCCGCCGGGAAACGTGATAACCAGAAGGAAATGCTATGAAATACCCTGTAATGACGCTGGCCAGTGTGCTGATGCTGGCACCGGCTTTGTCCCACGCGGCGGACGCCCCCGCCTTTACGCCTGCCCAGCAGGAAGCGATCGGCAAAATTGCCGCTGACTATCTGGTGCAGCACCCGGAAGTGCTGGTGCAGGCCAGCCAGAAACTGGAAGCGCAACAGCAGGAGCAGCAGCAACAGGCGTCACTAAATGCGGTGCTGCAAAACAGCGAGGCGTTGCTGAATGACGCTGACACCCCGGCCATCGGCCCGAAAAATGCCAAAGTGGCGCTGGTGGAGTTCTTCGATTACCAGTGCGTTTATTGCAGCCACATGGCCCCGCTGGTGGAACAGACAGTGAAAGCCAACCCGCAGGTGCGGTTTGTGTTTAAAGAGTGGCCGATCTTTGGCCAGCGCTGGGAGCCGTCCATCACTGCGGCGGAAACCGGCATGGCGGTCTACAAAGAGAAGGGCGCAGACGCCTACTTCGCTTACCACAATGCGATTTACCATACCGGCCATGATGAGGGCAAACTGACGCAGGCTGACATCACGGCTGCCGTCAAAGCGGCGGGTGCTACCCAGCCGGATGAAGCCACCCGTAACAAGACCCACGCCGCGCTGGCGAAAACCGACGATCTGGCGCGGGTGCTGGGCTTCAGCGGCACCCCGGCGTTTGTGGTGATGCCGACCCAGGGCGCAACGGCGCAAAACAGCACCGTGTTGCCGGGCGCAGTGTCAGCGGAAGCGCTGCAAACCGCCATTAACAAAGCGCAGGGTAAATAACCCCGGCGGCCTGCCCTGTGCACAGGGCAGGCCCGCGTCCTCGTTCCCCCCGGTTTTCCCCTCTTTTCGCCCGCTGCCGCTGCGATAACGCATTCATCTGCCTGCCATCACATTCTTTCAGAATTCATCACATTGTTGGCTGGATTGGCTACAGTTGGGTGTAGGACAAATCTTAAGCAGTTCGTTGGCGTCTCAGTGATAAATAATTTGTGAGAAAAATCACAATTTCGAGAAAAATCGGCATTTAACAAATGTGATACATATCACGGTTTATTCTGTCAGTAACCGGTTTACCGGGCTATCTTGCGGTTCTTTAAGGCAATTTTGTGATGAGCGTCACGCTATGTACCGGGTTAACCGGGGCTATAGTGTGAGGTAGATCACAAAAAGGCGGGGCGCTACGCGTGCAAAAAAGAGCGTGGTAGAGTCCGCCCTGCATACGGCAAAAGCGACGGGTTCGCCGTCCCGTCTCAACGACTTCACGCGCTCTTATTGGCAGCGCGTATCAATAGGGGTGTGTTTTATGTTTTCACCAGACGTTAAGGTCAAAGTCCAGAATTTTGGCCGCTTTCTGAGCAACATGGTGATGCCCAACATCGGCGCATTTATCGCCTGGGGGATTATCACCGCACTGTTTATCCCAACCGGCTGGTTGCCGAACGAAACCTTAGGCAAGCTGGTCGGCCCGATGATCACCTACCTGTTGCCGCTGCTGATAGGCTACACCGGCGGTAAACTGGTGGGCGGTGAGCGCGGCGGCGTGGTGGGCGCGATTACCACAATGGGCGTGATCGTCGGCGCAGACATGCCGATGTTCCTCGGCGCGATGATTGCCGGCCCGCTCGGCGGCTGGGCGATCAAACGCTTCGACCGCTGGGTAGACGGCAAAATCAAAAGCGGCTTCGAGATGCTGGTCAACAACTTCTCGGCCGGCATCATCGGGATGCTGCTGGCGATCCTGGCGTTCCTCGCCATCGGCCCGCTGGTGGAAACCCTCTCCAAGGTGCTGGCGGCCGGTGTGCACGTCATGGTGGTCAATAACCTGCTGCCGCTGACCTCCATCTTTGTCGAACCGGCGAAAATCCTGTTCCTCAATAACGCCATTAACCACGGGATCTTCTCGCCGCTGGGCATCCAGCAGGCTACGGAAGCCGGGAAATCGATCTTCTTCCTGATCGAAGCCAACCCCGGCCCAGGCATGGGCGTGCTGGTGGCCTACATGTTCTTTGGCCGCGGCAATGCCAAGCAGTCTGCGGGCGGTGCGGCGATTATCCACTTCCTCGGCGGCATCCATGAGATCTACTTCCCGTATGTGCTGATGAACCCGCGCCTGCTGCTGGCGGTGATCCTCGGCGGGATGAGCGGCGTCTTCACGCTGACCCTGCTGAACGGCGGCCTGGTCTCCCCGGCCTCTCCGGGTTCCATCCTGGCGATTCTGGCGATGACGCCGAAAGGCGCGTATTTCGCTAACCTGTGCGCCGTCGTTGTGGCCTTTGCTGTCTCCTTTATCGCGTCTGCCATCCTGCTGAAAAGCACCAAAGCGAAAGAAGAAGACGACCTGGAAGAAGCCACCCGCCGGATGCATGACATGAAAGCCCAGTCCAAAGGCGGCCAGCCTGCGGCGGCCACGGCAATGGCGAATGACGGTGACATGAGCACCGTGCGTAAAATCATTGTGGCCTGTGACGCCGGTATGGGCTCCAGCGCCATGGGTGCCGGTGTGCTGCGCAAAAAAGTGCAGGATGCGGGGCTGAAAAATGTGTCAGTGACCAACAGCGCCATCAACAACCTGCCGGATGACGTCGACCTGGTGATCACCCACCGTGACCTCACCGAACGCGCGATGCGCCATGCGCCGCAGGCCCAGCATATTTCGCTGACCAACTTCCTGGACAGCAAGCTCTACAGCGACCTGACCAACCGCCTGGTGGCGGCCAATAACAGCAGCCTGCACCAGCAAAAAGTGATCACCACGCTGGATGACAGCTTTGACGCCACCGAGCAGAACCTGTTCCGCCTGACGGCGGCCAACGTATTCCTCGGCCAGCAGGCCAGCGACAAAGAACAGGCGATCCGCTTCGCCGGTGAGCAACTGGTGAAAGGCGGCTACGTGCAGCCGGAATATGTCGAGGCCATGCTGGCGCGTGAAAAGCTCACCTCTACTTACCTGGGTGAGTCGATCGCGGTGCCGCACGGCACCATTGAGGCGAAAGACCGGGTGCTGAAAACCGGCGTGGTGTTCTGCCAGTACCCGCAGGGCGTGCGCTTCGGCGACGAAGAGGATGAGGTGGCGAAACTGGTGATCGGCATCGCTGCCCGCAACAATGAGCACATCCATGTGATCACCAGCCTGACCAACGCGCTGGATGATGACACCGTGATCGCACGGCTCTCCACCACCCGTGACGTGCAGGAAGTGCTTAACCTGCTGACCGGAAAACAGGTCGCCTGACCCTGAACAGACCGGGCCGTAATGGCCCGGTTGCTATTTATAGGGCAGTGCGGTTATAGGGCAGTGCGGGTTATAGGGCACGGCACGTTATCGCGATAGCGTGCCGCAAGATTCAGGGGAAGGGCGGGCACTGCGCGCTTCCCGCTTTTCAGGTTTGTGACGTGCAGTATCGTCACTCGTTTTAAGGATGACATGATGAAAGCATTACATTTTGGCGCCGGGAATATTGGCCGCGGCTTTATCGGGAAATTGCTGGCAGACGCCGGGATTGAGCTGGTGTTTGCAGACGTGAACCAGACCGTGCTGGACGCGCTCAACAGCCGCGGCAGCTATGATGTGCACGTGGTGGGCGAGCAGGCGCGTGTGGAGCCGGTGAGCAACGTCTCCGCCGTCAACAGCAGCAGCCAGGAGGCGATTGACCTGATCGCATCGGTTGACCTGGTCACCACCGCCGTCGGCCCGAACATTCTGGAACGCATCGCCCCGGCCGTCGCCAAAGGGCTGGTGAAACGCCACCAGCTCGGCAACCAGCAGCCGCTGAACATCATCGCCTGTGAAAATATGGTGCGCGGCACCAGCCAGTTTAAACAGCACGTCTATGACGCCCTGCCGGAAGAAGAGAAAGCCTGGGTGGATGAGCACGTCGGCTTCGCGGATTCCGCCGTCGACCGCATCGTGCCGCCTGCCGCTGCCGGCAGCACCGACCCGCTGGAAGTCACGGTGGAAACCTTCAGCGAATGGATTGTCGACAAAACCCAGTTCGTCGGCCAGCCGCCGCAGATCGCCGGCATGGAACTCACCGACAACCTGATGGCCTTTGTGGAGCGCAAACTGTTCACCCTCAACACCGGCCACGCCATCACCGCGTACCTCGGCAAACAGGCCGGGCACGCCACCATCCGTGATGCCATCCTGGACCCGGCCATCCGCAAGGTGGTGAAGGGCGCGATGGAAGAGAGCGGCGCAGTGCTGATTAAACGCTACGGTTTCGATGCAGAAAAACATGCCGCCTACATCAACAAGATCCTGGGCCGGTTCGAAAACCCCTATCTGCAGGATGATGTGGAACGCGTCGGCCGCCAGCCGCTGCGTAAACTCAGCGCCGGTGACCGCCTGATCAAGCCGCTGCTCGGCACACTGGAGTACAACCTGCCGCACGCCAACCTGATCACCGGTATCGCGGCAGCGCTGCACTACCGCAGCGAAAGTGACCCGCAGGCCGCGGAGCTGGTGGACTTGCTGGCGAACCTCGGGCCGCAGGGCGCGTTGTCCCAGATCTCCGGCCTGCCGGCAGACAGCGCGGCGGTGGCCGAAGCGGTTGAGGCATATAACGCCCACTAACCGCGAAATGTGGTAAAAAGAGCGGCTGGCGGCAGGGTGCCGTCAGCCGCCCGCACTGTTTTTCACAACACGGGGGCGTTGCCTCCGCCCGTATGGAGGCCAGGTATGGCCGGGTTTCCGGACGTTGTGACTCCCCTAACGCAAAATGTCGCCATGATTGAAGCTGCACAGGCCTTTGAAAACCGGGTACTGGAAAAACTGAACGCCGGGAAAAGCGTTCGCGGGTTTATTATCGCCGCCGTTGAGCTGCTCACTGAAGCCGTCAACATTCTGGTATTGCAGGTTTTCCGCAAAGATGATTACGCGGTGAAATACGCCGTCGGGCCACTGCTGAGCGGCTCCGGCCCGCTGGGCGATTTGTCGGTGCGGCTGAAACTGATGTACGGGCTGGGGGTGATCAGCCGTAATGAGTATGAAGATGCTGAACTGCTGATGGCGATGCGCGAGGAGCTGAACCATGACGGCAACGAATACCGCTTTACCGATGATGAAATCCTCGGCCCATTTGGCGAATTGCACTGTGTGCCCGCCCTGCCGCCTGCCCCGGTGCTGACGCCGGGCGTGGTGCCGCTGGATGAGGCGTTGCAGGCGATGCAGCGCCAGCGCTATCAGCAGATGGTGCACTCCACGATGGTGCTGTCGGTCACGGGGCTTATCGCCGGGATCAGCCTGAAAAAGGCATTCTGAAGGCGGATACCGGCCCGCTGGTGCTGTCACCGGGCTGATGAAGCGCCCACTTCCTGCTACACTGTGCGCCAATCCCCCTCTTGATAACGTGCCTGACAGCGGCATAAACGGGCCATGACTATGAAAGAAAAAGAAAAAGCAGAGATCAAACTCCTCAGCGACAAGCTGGATGCCCTGAACCACAAAGACGCGGCCATCCTCGCGCAGGGTAACGGTGAGTTGATCGCCAAGCACGAAGAAGAGAAAGAGAAGCTGGTTAAAGAGATCGCCCGCCTGAAAGAGGTGCAGATCAGCAAACTGAGCAAACAGGCGCAGGAACTCTCCCGCCTGCCGTTCAGCCGTGAAATCTCCAAAAAAGAGCAGGCTGATATGGGCACCCTGAAAAAGAGCGTGCGCGGGCTGATCGTGGTTCACCCGATGACGGCCCTGGGCCGCGAAATGGGCCTGAAAGTCGTGACCGGCTACGCGAAAAAACCGTTCTGAACCTGCCGGGCCGGTGGCTTACCGGCCCGCCTCTCTGTTTCAGCCGCCCTGCGGTTTGCCGTCCATCCGGGCGCTGAAACTCTCAATCTTCCGGCTCTCCAGCCTGACCTGCATCTTCTTGCTCCAGCTCGCGGCCAGCCCGGCTGCCCCTAACAGCCGCCGGTACTGCTCTTCGTCATAAGGCTGGTTAAAGGCGATCGAAATGGCCTCCGCGACGCTGACCTCGCTGTTGCGCGTCAGTAGCTCCAGCGGCTGCCCGTCACTGATGTAACCCGGCGACAGCACGCGGTAGAGCCAGCCACAGCGGCCGCTCTGCTGGATAATGTGTGAAAGCTGCGCCACGCCCAGGTGAATCCCGATCTTGTAGCAGGGGGAGCGCGGCTGCGTTATCTGGATCAGCGCCTCGCCCCAGCGGAAAATATCCCCGATAAAGACGTTCTGCTCAGTGAGGCCGAGCGTCGAGATATTTTCGCCAAAGCCGGGCGGCTGGAAGTGCTCTGCCTGCTGCGGGAACTGCTGGCTCAGGTGAGCGTAATGCTCACGCGGGAAGTGGCACAGGGCGCGATCCGGCCCGCCATGCACATGCGTTTCTGCCTGCTGGTCACCCTCCAGGCCGAGCGGCGTCAGCAAAATCCGGCCTTCTGCGGCCCGTTTGCTGATGGCGCTCGGGCGCATGGTTTCATGCTCAGTGACCGGGCCGATAAACACCTGAGGATAGTGCATAGTCTCTCCTTTGCGTGGCAGGCGACGCCTGCGGATGCTTCCAGCTTATGGCAGCGCATAAAAAATGCCAGCGCAGGCGCCGGCATTCTTGTGGTCAACCGCGGCCGGGGCCGCGTGTGTAACGGGAATTATTTTTTCGCAGCGAAACGTGCAGCCGCTTCATCCCAGTTCACCACGTTCCAGAACGCCTTGATGTAGTCCGGGCGTTTGTTCTGGTATTTCAGATAGTAAGCGTGTTCCCACACATCCAGACCCAGCAGCGGGTAACCGGAAGCGCCGGCAACGGCTTCGCCCATCAGCGGGTTGTCCTGGTTTGCGGTGGAAACCACAGCCAGTTTGCCGTCATCTTTCAGCACCAGCCAGGCCCAGCCGGAACCGAAACGGGTCGCAGCCGCTTTCTCAAAGGTTTCTTTGAAGCTGTCGATGCTGCCGAAATCACGTTCGATGGCGTCTTTCAGCTCACCCTGCAGGGTGGTGCCGATTTTCAGGCCTTTCCAGAACAGGCTGTGGTTGGCGTGGCCGCCGGCGTTGTTACGCAGCACGGTTTTCTTGTCAGCCGGTACCTGGTCCAGTTTGGTGATCAGTTCATCAACCGGCAGGGCAGCCAGTTCCGGCAGGCTTTCCAGCGCGGCATTGGCGTTATTGACGTAAGTCTGGTGATGTTTGGTGTGATGGATCTCCATCGTCTGCTTGTCGAAATGCGGCTCAAGTGCGTCGTATGCGTAAGGCAGGGATGGCAGTGAGTAACTCATATTCTTCATCTCCATTGGTGTTTTGCGGCGCAGGGCAGGTGCAAGCACCGCGTAAGCAGTGGGATCATTATAGTTAATTAAATGATATTGAAAATGATTATCTCAGACCGCCCCGGCGGTGGCGCGGGGCGGTATCCGTGACTTATAGCGCACTGAAATATCGGCAGGAAAATCGATCTAAGCGCGTCAGTACAGCCGTTGCGGATGGGTATAGACAGTGGCGCGCCCCGGTTTGCTGAAGCCGACCAGCGTCAGGTTGCAGCGTTCGGCCACTTCCACCGCAAGCGTAGTGGCCGCGGAGACGGCGAACAGAATCTCCGCGCCGCACATCGCGGCTTTTTGCACCATTTCATAACTGGCACGGCTGGACACCAGCACCGCGCCCGCCTGCCACCCCGGTTTCCCGCTGCGCACGCCCAGCAGTTTGTCGAGCGCCACGTGGCGGCCGACATCCTCACACCCGCCGAGCAATGTGCCCTCCGGGGCGACCCAGGCGGCAGCATGGGTGCAACCGGTCAGCTGGCCGACCGGCTGATATTCCTTAAGCGACGCCAGCGCGCCATCGAGCCGGGCCAGCTCAAACTGCTGGGTAAACGGCAGCGGTGCCAGCGGGCGGAAAAGATCGCCGAGCTGCTCCACCCCACACACCCCGCAGCCGGTGCGGCCCGCCATCGCGCGGCGGCGCTCCTTCAGCCCGGCAAAACGGCGGCTGGACAACTCCACCTGCACTTCAATGCCGTTGCAGGAGGGGAGAATGTCGATGCCGTAAATCTCCTGCGGTGTCTCGATAATGCCTTCAGACAGCGAAAAACCGAGCGCAAACGCCTCCAGGTCTTTGGGCGTTGCCATCATCACCACATGGGAGATGCCGTTATACACCAGTGCCACCGGCACCTCTTCCGCCAGCCAGTCCGCTTCGGCGGTGGCCAGCCGGGTGCGCTGGAAAACCTGACGCTGTTGCGCGCCGTCACGCGGTGCGTCGCCGGCGGTGACTGCGCCGTTACTCTGTTTTGTACGTTCGTTCACGAGCCTGTACCTGATTTTTAACACCCACAGGGTTACTGTGGTACTGTGCCGGAAAGGGCAGAAGTGCCCACCTTAGCGCTGTTGAGACGGGAACAGAACCGATTTGTTCTATTGGCGCTGTCACGACGACGGCCATTCATCAGGAGAGCGATCGCCATGAGCATCCGTATTGTGCCTAACCACGGTGCCCACGCACCCCAAACCAGGATGTCCGCGGCGCATAGCATACCGCCGCTGCTGTTTGCCAACCTCAAAAGTCTCTATGCGCGGCGCGCAGAGCGGCTGCGTCACCTGGCTGAAGAGAGCCCGCTCCAGGATTTGCTGGCCTTTGCCGCGCTGATTGCCGATGCGCAGCAGCACGCCCTGCACGACCACCCGCTGACAATGGATATGGCTGCCCTGCTGGCGCGCACGGCGAAAACCACCCTGCCGCCGCTGGATATCCACACCTTCGTGCGTGACCCGCACTGGCGCACGCTGTTGCAGGCGATCATCGCCGAACTGCGCCCGCAGGTTGATCCGCACCTGCGGGCAGTGCTGGAGAACCTGGAAAAGTGCTCGGAAAACCAGTTGGAAAATTTCGCCGACGCGCTGCTTACCCGTGAATTCACGGACGTAGGCAGCGAAACTGCCCCGCTTATCTGGGCGGCCCTCTCCCTGTACTGGGCGCAGATGGCGGCGCTGATCCCCGGCAAAGCGCAGGTGGAGCACGGCGAGCACCGCCAGTTCTGCCCGACCTGCGGCAGCATCCCGGTGTCCAGCCTGGTGCATCTCGGCTCGGTGAGCGGGATGCGTTACCTGCACTGCAACCTGTGTGAATGCGAGTGGCATGTGATGCAGGCCAAATGCAGCAACTGCGAACATACCCACGGGCTGAATTACTGGTCGCTGGATGATGTCTCCTCGCCGGTGAAGGCCGAAAGCTGTGACGACTGCGGCACCTACCTGAAAATCCTGTTCCAGGAGCATGACCCGAACGTGGAGCCGGTCGCGGATGACCTCGCCACGCTGGTGCTGGATGCCAAAATGGAAGATGAGGGGTTTGCCCGCAGCAGTATTAACCCGTTCCTGTTCCCCGACGGCTGAGCAACGTGGTCGGCGGCTGCTACGCTTAAGGGTGCGCCGGTGTTTCAGAGCATTCTGTGGCGGTGGCGGCCCCGGCGTGGGTTACCCTTGCGGTACGCAACACGTTAACTGATAACAAGAGGAACAAGGATGATGTTAAAAAGCGCAATGAAATTTACCGCCGTGGCACTGTTGGCGGCCGGGCTGATGGCCTGTGATGACAAACCGGATACCACCCCGACGCCGCCGCCGCCCGCCTCCAAACCTACCGTGGCCGCGAACCCGTCATCCGTGGCACCAGAAACCCAGGTGGTGCAGGGCAGCCAGCCGGCCCCGGTCGCCCCAGCCAACGGCGTGGATGTGTCACTGCTGACCGGCAAAATCGGCTTCCACCTGCCGGCCGGCTTCTCCGACCAGACCCAGCAGGCGGGCATCGCCAATACCGAGCAGTCCCATACCCAGCTGTTTATCGACAGCCACAGCCGCCAGCTCGCTGTGACCTCTGAAGTGGTGCCGCCGGCCGGGCAGGTGATTGATACCAGTGACGCGGCGTTTGCCGGGCTGTCAAAAGGGTTGCTGAACGGCCTGAGTAACCAGTATCAGGATATCAAGAAAACCGACGAGAAAACCCTGACCCTGGGCGGCCAGCGTTTCCGCCGTATGGACACAGAACAGCGCGTGAAGGGCCAGCCGGTGCTGGCAACGACCCTGTTCACCGTGCTCGACAAAAAAGTGATCACCCTGCAGGTGGTGACGCCGGTCAACAACGGCGAGGCGCATAACACCCTGATGAAATCCATCACAGACAGCATCAAGGTAAAAAGCTAAGGCCTGCGGTGCCCTTACGCATTCCTGAAGGAGGACGGTAAAGTTGAAACTCATCGGCAGTTATACCAGCCCTTACGTGCGCAAGATTTCAGTCATGTTGCTGGAAAAGGGCATCCCTTTTGATTTTGTGAACGATTCCCCCTGGGCTGACGGCACGCAGGTGCCGCACGTTAACCCGCTGGGCAAAGTGCCGGCGCTGGTCGCGGATGATGGCGAAATCTGGTTCGATTCCCCGGTGATCGCCGCGTATGTCGACACCTTGCCCGGTGGTTCGCCCCTGTTGCCTGCCGACCCGGCGGCGGCGCTGCGCGTGCGGCGGCTGGAAGCGCTGGCTGACGGCGTGACGGACGCCGCCGTGGCGCTGGTGCTGGAAAAACGCCGCGAGGCGGATAAACAGGACGCAGCGTGGGTGGTGCGCCAGCGTGAAGCCCTTAACCGCGGGCTGGATGCGCTGGAGCAGCACGCGGCCGCAAGGCGCTACCTTAACGGTGAAACGCTCAACCTGGCGGACATCGCCGTCGCCTGTGCGCTGGGCTACATCAATTTCCGCCGCGTGGCACCGAACTGGTGTGTTGAGCGGCCAACGCTGATCGCACTGGTGGAGCGGCTGTTCCAGCGGGAAAGTTTCGCCCGTACGACACCCCCTTAACCCCTTTCCCTCTCTTCTCCGGCCGGTGTGTGATGCACCGGCCTTTCTGTCTTAACCCCGCCGCCGGCAAAAATAGTGTGAGATAACTCGAAGAGTTAGGGTGCGCGCCCGGCGTGCGGTGCGCCTGCGTCTACATTTTAAGCAACCCTGTCAACCCGGCCCCGGTTGTTCAGCGCTTGCTGTGTGGGAAAGAGGTGCCGGGCACTACACACTCCCTACTACCCATGCGTGCGGGCGCGCCCCGTCACGCCAAGGAGCACACCATGCCTTATGATCAACCTTCGAGTGCCGTGATCCCCGGTGAATATGGTTTCCCGCTGAAACTTAAAGCGCGTTATGACAACTTCATCGGCGGCGAATGGGTGCCGCCCGCCAATAACCAGTACTTCCCGAACGTTACGCCGGTCACCGGCCAGGTGATGTGCGAAATCGCCAGCTCCGGCACGCAAGACGTGGATCGCGCACTGGATGCCGCGCACCAGGCCAAAGGCGAATGGGGGCGTATGTCGGTGCAGCAGCGCGCCACCATCCTTAACCGTATCGCCGATCGTATGGAGCAGAATATCGAGCTGCTGGCCGCCGCGGAAACCTGGGACAACGGCAAACCGATCCGCGAAACCACCGCCGCTGATGTGCCGCTGGCGATTGACCACTTCCGTTATTTCGCCGCCTGCATCCGTGCGCAGGAAGGGGGCATCAGCGAAATTGATCAAGACACCGTGGCTTACCATTTCCACGAGCCGCTGGGCGTGGTCGGGCAGATTATCCCGTGGAACTTCCCGCTGCTGATGGCCTGCTGGAAAATGGCCCCGGCGCTGGCCGCCGGTAACTGCATTGTGCTGAAACCGGCCAAACTCACGCCGATGTCGATCCTGCTGATGATGGAGCTGATCCAGGATCTGCTGCCGCCGGGCGTGATCAACGTGGTCAACGGCTCCGGCAGTGAAATTGGTGAATATCTGGCGACCTCAAAACGCATCGCCAAAGTGGCCTTTACCGGCTCTACCGAAGTCGGCCAGCAGATCATGAGCTATGCGGCGCAAAACGTGATTCCGGTAACGCTGGAACTGGGCGGCAAATCGCCGAACATCTTCTTTGCCGATGTGATGGACAAAGAAGACGCTTTCTTTGACAAGGCGCTGGAGGGTTTCGCGCTGTTCGCGTTCAATCAGGGCGAAGTCTGTACCTGCCCAAGCCGCGCGCTGGTGCAGGAGTCGATTTACGAGCGCTTTATGGAGCGCGCCATTAAGCGTGTGGAGAGCATCCGCAGCGGCAACCCGCTCGATTCCGCCACCCAGATGGGCGCACAGGTGTCGCAGGGGCAGATGGAAACCATCCTCAACTATATCGAGATTGGCAAAAAAGAGGGCGCGGACGTGCTGACCGGCGGCCGCCGTAAAACCCTGGGCGGCGATCTGGCGCAGGGCTACTACCTGGAGCCGACCATCCTGTTCGGTAAAAACAGTATGCGGGTCTTCCAGGAGGAGATCTTCGGGCCGGTGCTGGCCGTGACGACCTTTAAAGACATGGAGGAGGCGCTGGCGATCGCCAACGACACTGATTACGGGCTGGGGGCGGGCGTCTGGAGCCGCAACGGCAACGTCGCGTACCAGATGGGGCGGCAAATCCAGGCCGGGCGCGTCTGGACGAACTGCTACCATGCTTATCCGGCCCATGCGGCGTTTGGCGGCTACAAGCAGTCGGGCATCGGGCGCGAAACCCATAAAATGATGCTGGAACACTACCAGCAGACCAAATGTTTGCTGGTCAGCTATTCAGAAAAACCGCTCGGCCTGTTCTGACCCTGCCGGTACACAGGCGAAAAAAAACGGCAACGCAGAGCGTTGCCGTTTTCTTGCCGGCGTGATTAATGCAGGCCCATTGCCCGCTGTTCGCGCTTATGCCCACGCATAAACAGCACCACCAGCGTCAGCCAGCACAGGCCGCTTAAGAAGTTGAACAGGTTAAACACCCCGCTGCCGCCCCAGCCATAGGCCACTTTGGCAATCTCAATGCCCAGGGTAAACACCAGCATACTCAGCACGCCCATCGCGGCTGACACCGTGCCTTTGCTCATCTCGCTGGAGAACAGCGTCAGGCGGTAAAGCCCGGCGTTGGCGATACCAATGCCGAAGGCGTAGAAGCTCAGCCCGGCCACCATCCACAGATAGGCATGGGACGCATAGAGCGTGGCCGCAGCCGCCAGCAACAGCCCGGCGACCATCGGCACGGCACCCAGCCAGATCAGCGTTTCCACGGACTTTTTGCCGGTCAGGCGCGCCAGCGTGATATTGCCGATAATCAGCGCGCCAAACACCGGCACCTGCATCAGACCATAGTCCAGCGTGCTCAGCCCTTCACCGCGGATTAACAGTACCGGCGACTGGGCAATCCAGGCCAGCAGCGGCAAACTGGCAAAGCCAATCGCCAGCGCGCCGCACACAAAGCGACCATTGCCCAGCACCACCCGGTAATCACGCCCCAGCCCGCTGATAGACAGCGGCTCGCCCCGGCGGGTGGCGGTTTCCGGCATCGCCCGCCACAGGCCGTAAAAGGCAAAGGCAGAGAGCAGGGCAAACAGCACAAACATGCTCTGCCACGGCAGCCAGGCGATCAGCGCCGCGCCTGCCAGCGGGCCAAGCAGCGGGGCAATCAGCGCCACGTTCGCCATCAGCGCGGTGATTTTGATACACACCGACTCTTCAAACGATTCCTGAATGGTGGCGTACCCCACCGCGCCGATAAAGCACAGCCCGATGCCCTGCAAAAAGCGCACCGCGATGAATTGCTCAATGGTCTGGGTAAACAGGATCGCCAGGCAGCTCAGGGTAAAAAAGGCGACGCCTGAAAGCATCACCGGGCGGCGGCCGCGCCGGTCAGAGAGCGGCCCCAGCAGCCATTGCAGAAACATGCCGCCGGCCAGATAGGCGGTCATGGAGGTCGGCACCCACTCCTCACCAGCATGAAACGCGGCCACCACTGCCAGCATACCGGGCTGGATCATATCGTTGCCGATATAGGTCGCAAATTCGAACAGCACCAGCGAGAGCGGAAACCACAGCGCCCGGCGGCCCAGTCGGGCAACAGGAGGTATTGTGTTTGTCATAAATTAACTTAATGAATGTAAAAAAGAAAAACCGAAAAAGCCGCGAAGGCTATCGTCGGGAAAACGGTAAGGGCGGCTATTTTGCTGCCAATTGGCGGCCTTGGCAATCACACCCGGTAAATATCGCACAATCTGAGTTTAGCGGATTTCAGGTTGTTGAATTGTGCGGCTATATATAACCTCTTTTTAACAATAAATAATGACAAGGATGCGGCAGCGGCATGACTCACCGACTTATCTGGGTGGATAACCTGCGGGCACTGGCCTGCCTGATGGTTATCCTGATTCACACCACCACCTATTATGTGACCACCGGCGTGTCTGTGGGCAACCTGAACTGGGATATCGCCAACCTGCTGAATTCCCTGTCGCGGGTCAGCGTGCCGCTGTTTTTTATGATCTCCGGCTATCTGTTTTTCGGGGAAAAGAGTGCCGGAAAGAAGCACCTGCTGCGTATCGGCTGCTGTTTGCTGTTCTACAGCGCGGTATCGCTGCTTTATATCGCCCTGTTTACCCGCATCGGGTTCTGGCCGTCGCTGCGTAACCTGCTGTTCAAACCGGTGTTTTATCACCTCTGGTTTTTCTACGCGATCGCGGTGATTTACCTGCTCTCCCCGCTGATCCAGGTGAAGCCCGTGGCGGCACGCACGGCGCTGGTTATCGGTGTGGTGCTGGGGATTCTGGTGAACCCGCAAATGGCGCAGATTTCGTGGCATCAGTTTCACCTTATCCCGGTGAACCTGTTTGTGGCCGGTGACACCTTCTATTACGTGCTGTACGCGCTGCTGGGCCGCGCCATCGGCATGATGGACACCCAGCGGCGTGGCGTTACGATGCTGGCCGGGCTGTTGTTTGCCGCTGCCGTAGGGCTGATTGCCGTCTCCACCAAAAAACAGATGTTTATCAACGGCGCGTTTGCCGATACCTATTACGTTTACTGTGGCCCGCTGGTGTTTATCGCAGCCATTGCGCTGTTTGTCTGGGGCAAAAACAGCCTCGCCACAGCGATGCTGCCGGGTATGCGCCGGGTTGCCGATCACTCGCTGGCGATTTACGGGTTCCATGCGTTGATCATTAACCTTATCCGCAGCCAGAAATGGGATGTGATCCGCTGGCCGCTGCTGGATATGGTGTATGTGTTCGCGGTGGCGCTGGGCGTCAGCCTGCTGCTGGGCTATGCGGTGCGCCGCCTGGACCCACGGCGGCTGGTCAGCTGAGGCTCCAGCGTGCCTGGGCGCGCCGCAACTGGCGCGCAGAGGTAAACCCGGCGGCCAGGGCGGCCTGCTCAACGCCGCACCCCTCCTGCAAACGCTGGCGCGCCACCGCCAGCCGCAGCTGCTCGTGGTAATCCCGCACGCTGATGCCGAGATGCTCGCGGAACAGCCGGGTCAGGTGGCGCTCACTGACATGGGCGCGCGCCGCGACCTCCTCTACCTGCCAGCGAGCCTCGGGCGCAGCGATCAACGCATTCTGCGCCCGGTGCAGCGCCGGGTGCAGATGGTTGCGGTAACGCAGCCAGGGCGAAAGCTGTGGGTCATCACCGGAGCGGCGGAAATAGACCACCATGTCGCGCGCGACTTCCGTGGCCGCCTGCGGCCCCTGCACCCGGGCGATAAGATGCAGTGCGACATCGATGCCCGCCGTGATGCCTGCGCTGGTCAGCACCTGCCGGTCTTCAATAAAGATGCGGTTTTCCCGCACCTGGGCAGCCGGGGCCTGCGCCCGCAACCGGGCAATCACATCATGGTGAGTGGTGCACTGGTAACCATCCAGCAGCCCTGCACGGGCCGCCAGCAGGGTGCCGGAACAGACACCGACCAGCAGCAAATCGCCCTGTTCCAGCGCCGGGCGCTGCGCCCGCAGCCACGCCTCCACCCTCTGCGCCTCGGGAGTGTCAAACCCGGTACGCGAATCTTTCACCCCCGGTACGATCAGGATTGCGCCGGGCGGCAGCACATCCGGCAACGGGCAAATCCCACCTAATACCAGCCCGGTAGAACTGGTGACCTGCGGGGCCGGGCCGATATAGCGCAGGGCGAACTGCCCGGCAAGCTGTAACGCTTCTGCCGGGCCGGTGACATCCAGCGCCATAACGCCCGGCAGCACGATAAAGTACGCGTCGCGCTGCGCAGGTATGCTGTGCTGAACGGTGCGTTCAGCCTGATTCAGGGTCATCGCTTTTCTATACCGCCTGCTGTCAGTAGCCTGGTGTGATGGCCAATTGCTGCGCCAGATAACCCGCCCGATCCGGCTGCTCCTGTAGCAACATCCTGACGAACGCGTCACGCTCAAACGCCATTACCTGCATGTCCCAGACGCAGAATGACTCTTCACGCGCACGACGCCAGACGCCGTTATCAGTGACCCAGACGCTCATGCGCAGTTCGTTTTCATTGTCCCACCAGCCGGCTACCAGATAGTTCATGGTCTTGCCCTGATGCTCAATCAAAAAACCGACGCCGGGGCGCTGGGGCGTTTGCGCCTGCGGCGGCAACCACTGGGTGACCAAAGGATGCGCCGCCGCAAAATCCGCTTCTCCGGCCGCCAGCGGATAACGGATGGCGTAACGCTTCAGCGCCCAGTTGCCAAACGTCATCACGCCAAGCGGCGTGACCGGCCGCGGCAGATAAGGCTGGGGCTGCCAGACGGCCTCCGCCGCGGGCGCGGCTGCCGGCATCTCATCCAGCTCCCGTAAGGCACCCTCCACATTGCAGACATGGGCGAAACGCTCCGCCAGCACCAGCTCAGTCCGGTGCTTGATCGCCGCCGACGTGCTGGTTTCCCCGTTGGCATGCGTCATCGGGAAGGTCAGCGTCGCCTCGGTGACGTATGTCACACGGTAACCGAGATCGGAGGCTACCCGTGCCGTGGTCTCGCAGCACTGTTCAGTACGCATCCCACTGATAATCAAATGGTTAATGCCGCGGTCACGCAACCATTGGTCCAGCCCGGAGTCGGTAAGGGCGTTATGCACCTGCTTATGCACCACCAGATCCGGCTGATGTGTCAGGAACGGCAGCCGGGTCACCAGCCCGGAAGCCAGCGCAAACGGCCCCTGCGACACATGGAACACATCCACGACTGCCACCCCGCGTGCCTGGCAGCCTTCAACCAGTTGCTGCAAACGCTGCCGGAACAGCGGCAGATCCTCTTCCTGCCAGAATGGCTTATGGAGAAAGGAGTGTTGAACATCGATAACCAACAGCGCGCTCTGTGACATATCCGGCCTCCGCCTGAGTAAAGTAACCCCATAGTGGCGTAAGTAAAAAAGAAGCGGAATGCCAAAAACAGCCATTCACCTGCCAGGGCAGGACGTATCACCTGCCAGGGCAGGACGTATCACCTGTCAGGGCAGGCTTGCCCTGCGTTGAAACGCCTGACTTATTGCATCAACGGCGCAAGCTGCCGGTAAAGTTGCCGGAACGTCTCCCGCTGCGCCGCATAGACCTGATGTTTTTCTGCATCCGGCTCGTGCGTTTGTTCCAGCGGCAACGGCGGTAACAGTTCGGCCAAAGGGATGCCGGGGCTGAGGGCGATTTGCGCCAGCCGCGCCGCGCCGAGTGCCGGGCCGACATCCCCCCCGGTGCGGTACTCCAGCGTCTGGCCACTGACATCCGCCAGCATCTGCCGCCAATAGGCACTGCGCGCACCGCCGCCGATAAGCGTGATGCGTTGTGGCCGCAGGCCGGTTGCGTGCAAGACGTCCATCCCGTCTGCCAGGGCAAAACTCACCCCTTCCAGCACCGCCCGCCCGAGGTCGGCCGGGCCATGCTGGTGGGTCAGCCCAAAAAAGGTACCGGTGGCATTTGGGTTATTATGTGGCGTCCGTTCGCCGGAGAGATAGGGCAGGAACCAGACCGGAGACGCAGCCGGCGGTGCCTGTTCAACCTGTTGCAGCAGCGCCGGCACGCTGTCACACCTGGTCAGGCGGCAGACCCAATCCAGGCACGAGGCGGCGCTCAGCATCACGGACATCAGGTGCCAGGTCTGCGGCAATGCGTGGCAGAAGCTGTGCACCGCCTGCTCCGGGTTACTGAGGAAGCCGTCACTCACCGCAAAATAGACGCCGGAGGTGCCCAGGGAGAGCATCGCCTGCCCGGCCTGGTATAGCCCGACGCCGACCGCCCCGGCGGCATTGTCGCCGCCCCCGGCAATCACCGGCACGTCGGGCATCGCCCAGCGGCGCGCGACCTCCGGTTTCAACCGGCCGGTGATGTCACTGCCTTCATAGAGCGTTGGCATCTGCGCACGCGTCAGGCCACAGGCGGCCAGCAGCGTGTCACTCCAGTCACGTTTGCCGACATCCAGCCACAGAGTGCCTGCCGCATCCGACATATCGGTCGCGAAGTCGCCGGTCATGCGCAGGCGCAGGTAATCTTTCGGCAACAGCACCTTATCAACACGGCGGAAAATCTCGGGCTCATGTTGGGCTACCCAGAGCAGTTTCGGGGCGGTAAACCCCGGCATCATCAGGTTACCGGTGATGCGGCGCGCATCCGGCACGGCCTGCTCCAGCGCGCGGCACTGGGCAAAACTGCGGCCATCATTCCATAAAATGGCCGGGCGCAGCACCTGTTGGTCGGCATCCAGCAGCGTGGCACCGTGCATCTGCCCGGTCAGCCCCAGGGCTTTCACACGGCTGAGATCCTGCTGCCCGCCCAGCCCCTGCATTGCGCGGTCAACTGCCTCCCACCATGCGTGCGGGTCTTGCTCAGACCACAGCGGGTGGGGGCGCGACACCGCCAGCGCCTCACTCTGCTGGGCGACGACGTCTCCCGCCTCGTTGATCAGAATCGCTTTGACGCCCGATGTGCCCAGATCAATACCGATGTACATGATTTCTCCCCGAAACAGGCAAACAAATTACATGAGCAACACAGGCCGGCATCTGCGCCGGCCTGTTTTCGGGCTTGCGCCCGGATGTCAGCAAAATAACCGGTCAGCCAAACAAATAGCGGTTGACCAGGTTCTCCAGCTGTTCCTGGCGGCCACTCTGGTGGTGCGGGGCCAGGTTATGTTGTTCAGCGTAGGCGGCCAATGCTTCCAGCGACAGCTTCCCTTGCAGGATCTGCTGGCCGAGCTCCTCACTCCAGCCGGCATAACGTTTGGCGACCAATGTGTCCAGCCCGCCCTCTTCGACCATTTTCGCCGCCACTTTCAACGACAGCGCCATCGTATCCATCGCGCCGATATGCCCATAGAACAGATCATATTTATCCGTGCTCTGGCGGCGGACTTTGGCGTCAAAGTTCAGGCCGCCGGTCGTGAAACCACCGGCTTTTAAAATCTCATACATCACCAGCGCGTTCTCTTCCACGCTGACCGGGAACTGGTCAGTGTCCCAGCCCAGTTGCGGATCGCCGCGGTTGGCATCTACCGAACCAAAGATGCCGAGCGCAATGGCCGTGGCAATCTCATGATGGAATGAGTGCCCGGCCAGGGTGGCGTGGTTAGCCTCAATGTTGACCTTGATCTCTTTCTCCAGGCCGAACTGTTTCAGGAAGCCATACACGGTGGCGACATCGTAATCATACTGGTGTTTGGTCGGCTCCTGCGGTTTCGGCTCAATCAACAGGGTGCCCTGGAACCCGATCTTATGTTTGTGCTCCACCACCATCTGCATAAAGCGGCCAATCTGTTCCCGCTCCTGACGCAAATCGGTATTCAGCAGTGTTTCATAGCCTTCACGGCCGCCCCACAGCACATAGTTCTCACCGCCCAGCTTTTGGGTGGCATTCATGGCGGTGAAGACCTGGGTCGCAGCCCAGCTGAAGACTTCCGGGTCCGGGTTGGTGGCGGCTCCGGCGGCATAACGCGGATGGGTAAAGCAGTTGGCGGTGCCCCACAACAGTTTCACGCCGCTCTCCTGCTGCTTCTGCGCCAGGATGTCAGTCATCTCGGCAAAGTTGCTCAGGTACTCTTTCAGGGAGTTGCCCTCGGGCGAGACGTCCACATCATGGAAGCAGTAGAACGGGACATTCAGCTTCTGGAAAAACTCAAATGCGACATCCGCCTTGCGTTTTGCCAGCGCCAGCGCATCACCGGACTGCTGCCACGGGCGCTCAAACGCACCGACGCCGAACATATCTGCGCCGTTCCAGCAGAAGGTGTGCCAGTAGCAGGCGGCAAAGCGCAGATGATCAGCCATGCGTTTGCCCAGGATAAGCTCATCCGGGTTGTAATGGCGGAATGCTAACGGGTTGGTACTGGTGGTGCCTTCGAACCGGACTTTATCAAGCTGATCAAAATAGGATGGCATTATGGGCTCCTCGGGATCTGGCCCAGCACTGGCTGAGCATGCGGAGCGGTTATCTTGGGATCCTTCGGCAGCCCTCACAATTACGTTATTTCACACTCAACTTCAGAGAATACACAATTGTGCAGCAGATCTCATAAATAGCCCTGCCAAGCGAAAAAAAGCCGGTATTTGCGTGATGCTTTCCAGCCTGAGGCTGATTGGAAATAAGTTTCAGCAGGGAACTATGATCTCCATCATAAAACGGAAAATAAACTAAAAAACGTAATAGGCCAGTTAAAATCTGCAATTGCTGATAATTTATGCAGCGTTAACAATTCACCAGCCATTAAAAGTGGGCCATTTCTCTTACCCTGTACGGTTCATTAAAAAAGGTTTACACAATGAAAATGAAAAAAGTATTGCTCGGTGTATGTGCGGCGTTGGCGCTGATCAGCCAGCCGGGGATGGCAAAAGAGATTAAAATCGGCATGGCGATTGATGACTTGCGGCTGGAGCGCTGGCAAAAAGACCGGGATATTTTTGTCAACCAGGCTAAAACCCTGGGGGCGGATGTATTTGTGCAATCCGCTAATGGTAATGAAGAAACTCAGATGTCGCAGATTGAGAATATGATTAACCGCGGCGTGGATGTGCTGGTGATTATTCCCTATAACGGCGAAGTATTAAGTAATGTGATTGCCGAAGCCAAGCGGGAAGGTATTAAAGTGCTGGCTTATGACCGGATGATTAATAATGCCGATATCGATTTTTATATCTCTTTTGATAATGAAAAAGTCGGGGAATTGCAGGCCAAAAGCCTTATCGAAAAAGTGCCGCAGGGGAATTATTTCCTGATGGGTGGCTCGCCGGTGGATAACAACGCCAAACTGTTCCGAAAAGGGCAGATGAACGTACTTAAGCCACTGATAGACAGCGGAAAAATAAAAGTGGTGGGTGATCAGTGGGCGGATGCCTGGTTGCCGGAAAATGCGCTGAAAATTATGGAAAATGCGCTGACGGCCAACAATAACAAAATTGATGCCGTCGTCGCCTCCAATGATGCCACCGCAGGCGGTGCGATTCAGGCGCTGTCCGCACAGGGGCTGGCGGGTAAGGTGGCTATTTCCGGCCAGGACGCGGATATGGCGGCAGTAAAACGTATTGTGGCGGGCAGCCAGACCATGACGGTGTATAAACCGATTACCCAATTAGCCACAGAGGCGGCAAAAATCGCCGTTGAACTGGGTAACGGAAACACGCCGAAATCGAATGCCACATTAAATAACGGCAAAAAAGAGGTGCCCTCTTATTTACTGACGCCGATTCAGGTTGATAAGAACAACATTGACAGCACCATTGTCGCGGATGGTTTCCATAAGAAATCAGATATCTATTAATGCCGGCCTGCCGGCATTTACCGCCGGTGCCGGCCCGTTCACCTTACGGCACCGGCCGGGATTATCGCTGAATCACGCGGCATCTGGAGGGAATTATGCCCTGCCTGCTGGAAATGCATAATATCACTAAACAATTTGGCGTGGTTAAAGCCGTTGATAATGTCAGCCTGCAACTGGACGCCGGACAGGTACTCTCTCTGTGCGGTGAAAATGGATCGGGTAAATCTACATTAATGAAAGTGTTATGTGGTATTTACCCACACGGCAGTTACCAGGGGGAAATCTATTTCGCCGGTGAGCTGCTGGCCGCAAAAAATATCCGTGAGACAGAGCAGCGCGGCATCGCGATTATTCATCAGGAGCTAGCGCTGGTAAAGCAGATGTCAGTGCTGGAAAACATGTTCCTCGGCAGCGAGTGGGGCCGTTATGGCGTGCTGGATTATGACGGCATGTATTTGCGCTGTCAGCGGATGCTGGCGCAAGTGCGGCTGGAGATAGACCCCGATACGCCGGTGGGCGAGCTGGGGCTGGGGCAACAGCAACTGGTGGAGATTGCCAAGGCGCTGAATAAGCAGGTGCGGCTGCTGGTCCTGGATGAGCCGACGGCGTCCCTGACCGAGCGGGAAACGGACATCCTGCTGGACATTATCCGCGACCTGCGCAATCACGGCATCGCCTGCATCTATATTTCCCACAAGCTGAATGAGGTCAGCGCCATCTCTGACCTTATCTGCGTGATCCGCGATGGGAAGCACATTGCCACCCGTGAGGCGGCTACCATGAGCGAGGAGAGCATTATCGCCATGATGGTGGGGCGCGAACTGACCGAACTCTACCCGCCACACCAGCATCAGCCGGGGGAGGAGATCCTGCGGGTGGAGCACCTGACGGCGTGGCATCCGGTTAACCGCCATATCAAACGGGTGGATGATGTCAGCTTCAGCCTGCGGCGCGGTGAAATACTGGGTGTCGCCGGGCTGGTCGGTTCCGGCCGGACGGAGACCGTGCAGTGCCTGTTCGGGGCCTATCCGGGGCGCTGGCAGGGCAGCATTTTCATCGATGGGCAGCCGGTCACCCTTCGTACCTGCCAGGACGCCATGCGCAGCGGCATTGCCATGGTGCCGGAAGACCGGAAGCGGGACGGCATCGTGCCGGTGATGGGGGTCGGGGCCAATATTACCCTGGCCGCGCTGGCTGATTTTACCGGACGGCTCAGTGTGCTGGATGACGCTCAGGAGCAGTCAGTTATTCAGCGTTCCATCAGCGCCTTGCGGGTCAAGACCTCCTCCCCGGAGCTGGCGATCGGCCGCCTGAGCGGCGGTAACCAGCAGAAAGCGATTCTGGCCAAGTGCTTGTTGCTCAACCCGCGCATTCTGATCCTGGATGAGCCAACGCGTGGGATTGATATCGGGGCGAAATCTGAGATCTACAAACTGATTAACCAACTGGCCCAGCAAGGGATCGCGGTGATAGTTATCTCATCGGAATTGCCGGAAGTTCTGGGCCTGAGCGACCGGGTGCTGGTCATGCATCTGGGTAAATGCAAAGCCTCCCTTATTAACCGCAACCTGACGCAAGAGCAGGTGATGGAAGCGGCTCTCAGGAGTGAACCCTATGTCGAAAATTACACAGTCTGACGCTGCGCCGGTGGCCGAACCACGCGGCGTTTTGCAGCGCCTGAAGCACATTAACCTTCAGGTGTATGTGATGCTGGCCGCGATCGTCATCATCATGCTGTTTTTCACCTTTACCACGGACGGGGCCTATATCAGCCCGCGCAATATCTCTAACCTGCTGCGCCAGACAGCCATCACCGGCATTCTGGCGGTCGGCATGGTCTTCGTGATTATTTCCGCTGAAATCGATCTTTCGGTGGGGTCGATGATGGGCCTGCTTGGCGGTGCCGCCGCGATTTTTGATGTCTGGCTGGGCTGGCCATTACCGCTGACCGTGATCGTTACGCTGGCGCTTGGGTTGCTGTTGGGTGCCTGGAACGGCTGGTGGGTCGCGTACCGAAAGGTGCCCTCATTTATCGTGACCCTGGCGGGGATGCTGGCATTCCGTGGGGTATTGATCGGGATTACTCACGGCACAACCGTTGCCCCCACCAGTGAAGGCATGTCCCTGATTGGGCAAAGCTACCTGCCGGGCGGCGTAGGCTTCGGCATTGGTGCCGTAACGCTGCTGCTGTTTATCGGCTGGCAGTGGCGGCGGCGTCAACAACGGCAGGCGCTGAACCTGCCGCTGCCTGCGGCCGGGAAAGCGGCGTCCGGCCATGCACTGACCGCCATTATTGTGCTGGGTGCCATCTATTTGCTGAACGATTACCGCGGCGTACCGACACCGGTGCTGGTGCTGGCTGCCCTGATGCTGGGTGGTCTTTTTATGGCCACCCGTACCGCCTTCGGCCGCCGTATTTATGCGATTGGCGGCAATATTGATGCGGCACGTCTCTCCGGCGTGAACGTTGAGCGTACCAAACTGGCGGTATTTGCCATTAACGGGCTGATGGTCGCGATTGCCGGGTTGATCCTCAGCTCCCGGCTGGGTGCGGGCTCACCTTCTGCCGGGAATATTGCCGAGTTGGATGCCATTGCCGCCTGTGTGATCGGCGGCACCAGCCTGGCGGGCGGGGTTGGCAGTGTCGTCGGCGCGGTGATGGGCGCGTTTATTATGGCGTCGCTGGACAACGGCATGAGCATGCTGGACGTCCCCACGTTCTGGCAATACATCGTCAAAGGGGCCATTTTGCTGCTGGCGGTATGGATGGATTCTGCCACCAAGCGCCGTGCCTGAGCCTCTTCATTGATAACCGGCGGCGTGTGAAGCGGATTAAATGCTTCACCAGACAAATAGCTCGAGAAGGATCACACTTGGTTCATCTTTTATGCCATGAAGGCAGGTGGCTGTGCTATCCAGAAGGCAGTGAATCAACGGGATAACTCACCATGTTCGAAAAGCGCTACCGCATTACGCTGTTGTTTAATGCCAATAAGGTTTATGACCGGCAGGTAGTTGAGGGAGTAGGCGAGTACTTACAGGCGTCACAGTGCGACTGGGATATTTTCATCGAAGAGGATTTCCGTTGCCGGATTGACAACATCAAAGACTGGCTGGGCGACGGCGTGATCGCTGACTTTGACGACCGGAATATTCAGTCCCTGTTACAGGGGGTGAATGTGCCGATTGTCGGGGTCGGTGGTTCGTATCACCGGCCGGAGGATTACCCGGCCGTGCACTATATCGCCACGGATAACCAGGCGCTGGTGGAAGCGGCGTTTCTGCACCTGAAAGAGAAGGGCATCAACCGGTTTGCGTTCTATGGGTTGCCGCGTGCCAGCGGCAAACGTTGGGCGCAGGAGCGGGAACATGCCTTCCGGACGCAGGTTGCGGCTGAACAATATCAGGGTGTGGTTTATCAGGGTATGGAGACCGCGCCTGAGAACTGGCAACACGCGCAAAACCGGCTGGCCGACTGGGTGCAAACCCTGCCGCAGCAGACCGGCATTATTGCCGTTACTGATGCGCGCGCCCGCCACCTGTTACAGGTTTGCGAGCATCTGGATATTCCGGTACCGGAAAAATTGAGTGTTATCGGCATTGATAATGAGGAGCTGACCCGATACCTCTCGCGCGTGGCGCTTTCTTCCGTGGTGCAGGGCACGCGCCAGATGGGCTACCGGGCCGCCAAATTATTGCATCAGTTACTGAGTGATAACTCCCTGCCACTGCAACGTATTTTAGTGCCGCCGGTAAAAGTGGTTGCCCGCCGTTCAACGGATTTCCGTTCATTGCGCGATCCGGCCGTCATTCAGGCGATGCACTTCATCCGCTATCACGCCTGTAAGGGCATCAAAGTCGAACAGGTGCTGGATGCGGTGGGAATTTCCCGTTCTAATCTGGAGAAACGCTTCAAAGATGAAATTGGGCAAACCATTCACGGCGTCATCCACGAAGAAAAGCTGGAGCGGGCGCGTAACCTGTTAAAAGCAACATCGCTTTCCATCAACGAAATTTCGCAGATGTGCGGCTACCCCTCGTTACAGTATTTCTATTCCGTGTTTAAAAAAGACGATGATATGACCCCAAAAGAGTATCGTGAGCGCTACGGCGAGAGTGTGTATTAGATCGCGGTCAGATCGGAAAAAATGGTATTGAAAAAGCGTCACCGGCTTTCTTTTTCTCTTTCATTTTCTTTGTGAATATAAATAAAGTCCTAAAAAATCAAAGAGTTGAGTAATGAAATGAAAGGCGTATGATAACGGCGGGTGCCTGGACATGTCTGTTCCGGGCAGTCCGGCACAGACAAAGAAAAGGCCCCACTTAACGTTAATCAAGTGAGGCCGATCTGTATGACTCACAACATCAGGTTAGCCTCTTACCCGCCGCAAGGCAAGGAATTGGAGGCCAGTATGCTGCAAAAAAGTGGGGTTATTTGTGTGATCGTTATTTGCATCACGTTGTTGATTTTTATGTGGATAACGCGCAGTTCGCTCTGTGAAGTGCGGATCAGGAATAACAATATCGACGTTGCAGTCATCCTGGACTACGAATCCTGAGGGTAAGGCAACCGGGGCGGGCGCTTGCCCGCCCCTTCGTTGCGATGCATCGCTGCCCTGCACCCTTTTAACAAGCCCGCTTCGGCGGGCTTTTTTATTCAGGATTGCAGGGGGTCAGGGCAGGGTAATAGTGATACTTTCGGCGGCTGTTTCCGGCGTAATCATTGTACCTCTTTCATCCTGCTGATAACCCGCGTGGCGGACGTCAGTCAGTGTCATCACATTACGCAGGCAGAGCCGCCAGCCTGGGGCATTGCCTGTTGTCTGCAATGTAATCTGTTGGCCGTGTCGTTCAGCCCGCAGGGTAAATTGCGTCACCCCTGCCTGATCCACCAACCGGCTTTCGGCATGGTGTCCATCTTCCAGCTCAAACAGCTGGAAGAGCGGGCGTTCGCAATAATCATAATCAGGGCGTTGATCCTGGCTGCCCAACGCCAGCAGGGTATTCGGGCGGACATAGAGCGGCAGGCTGGTAAAATCATGCTGCTCTTTATGCCAGCGCCCGCCGTCAAGACGGGTATTGCTGAACAGGTGCGTCCAGCGTCCTTCCGGCAGATAGAAACTGACATCGCCCCGTTCACTGAACACCGGAGCCACCAGCAGGCTGTCACCCAGCATATATTGCCGGTCAAGATAATCGCAGGCGGGATCGTCCGGGAATTCCAGCATCATGGCGCGCATCATGGGGGTGCCGTGTTCGGCGGCATCGGCGGCCTGTGTATAGAGGTAAGGCATCATCCGGCATTTCCATTCAGTAAAGTGGCGAACCACATCACAGGCCTCATCATCATAGGCCCAGGGCACCCGGTAGGATTTGCTGCCGTGCAGGCGGCTGTGGCTCGACAGCAGGCCAAAAGCGCACCAGCGTTTGTAGATATGCGCCGGAGCGGTATTTTCAAACCCGCCGATGTCATGGCTCCAGAAGCCAAAGCCGGAAAGGCCCAGTGAGAGTCCGCCACGCAGGCTCTCTGCCATAGATTCATAAGTCGCATAGCAGTCACCGCCCCAGTGCACCGGGAATTGTTGTGCGCCTACTGAAGCTGAACGGGCAAACAGCACCGCCTGATCACGCCCCAGTTTCTCCTGAAGCGTGCGATACACCAGTTCGTTGTAGATAAAAGCATAATGGTTATGCATTTTTTGCGGACAGGCACCGTTTGCCCACACCACATCCGTTGGGATCCGCTCGCCAAAATCGGTTTTAAAGCAATCAACACCCATGTCAATCAGGCGCTTAAGATGCCCCGCATACCATTCACAGGCGCCGGGATGGGTGAAATCCACAATGGCCTGTCCGGGCTGCCACTTATCCCATTGCCAGACATCGCCGCCAGGGCGCTTCAGCAGGAAGCCTTTTTCCATCCCTTCCTTAAACAACGGGGATTTCTGGCCGATGTAGGGGTTAATCCACAGGCAAATTTTTAAACCGCGCGCTTTCAGCCGGGCCAGCATACCTTGTGGATCAGGGAAGGTGGCCGGGTCCCATTCAAAATCGCACCACTGGAATGCTTTCATCCAGAAGCAATCGAAATGGAACACATGCAGCGGCAACCGGCGCTCTGCCATGCCGTCAATAAAGCGGTTAACGGTTTCTTCATCATAGTTAGTGGTGAACGACGTGGTCAGCCACAAACCGAAAGACCAGGCGGGCGGCAGTGCCGGGCGACCGGTGAAGCGGGTGTAGCGATCGAGTACCTGCTTAGGCGTCGGGCCGTCAATCACAAAATAGTCCAGATGCTCGCTTTCCACGCTGAACTGCACTTTAGAGACTTTTTCCGAGCCCACTTCAAAGGAGACACATTCCGGGTGGTTTACCAGCACGCCGTAGCCTTTGTTGGTCAGGTAAAACGGAATATTTTTGTAGGCTTGTTCAGTGCTGGTGCCGCCATCACGGTTCCAGGTCTCGACTGTCTGGCCGTTTTTCACAAAAGCGGTAAAGCGTTCACCCAGGCCATACACTGTTTCCCCCACTGCCAGGTCGAGCCGCTCATAGAGGTAGTTTTTCCCGGTCTGGCCATCCTGCACATAACCGGCTGATTTTGCGCCGCTGCCGGTAATGCGTTCACCCTGCCGCAAGAAGTCGAGCGCCCAGTTCTCCCCTTTGGTAATGCGTACGGTCAGGTCGCCGCTGTGCAGGGCGGCGAATTCGCTGTTCTCTTCACTGTGGATTGGGGTATCCGCCAGGCAGTTCAACGGGTAGTGTGGGCCGCGCGGTAATACCCCCTCAAAGTGAGCAATACGGACGCCGATGATGCCGGGTTGCGGTGCGGTGAAGCGCAGGGTAAAGAGCGGTGAGTCAACCTGCCCGGCCCGTTCGCGTGCATCCCGTGGCGCGGCATAGACCACCATTTCCTGTGCAAGATGCTGCACCTCGAATACCTGTAAAGGGTGGATAAGCGTAAGGCCCGGCTGGATTAACCAGTTGCCGTCACTGATTTTCATCTCACTTCTCCTGTTACTTCAAAAATTGTTGCTGGTTACGGCGAACGCCTGCGGCCAGCTCATCAAGAATGGTTCGCAGCATCGGGGTGCGCAGGGTATAGAAGCGCTTGCAAATTAACGCGCTCAGCAGGTAGCAGATCCCCGGTACCAGGGTGAACAGGGCGATAATGCTGGTGAGGGTGGCTGCATTTTGCGTTGCCGCGCCGGACTGGTAGCCCGCCCCGGCCAGTAACCAGCCAATCAGTGCGCCGCCGAGGGCCAGCCCGAGCTTCAGCACAAACAGGGTGCCGGCAAAGCTGATGCCGGTCAGGCGCTTGCCGTTTTTCCATTCGCCGTAATCCACGGTATCGGACATCATCACCCACTGGATCGGCGTCACCAGCTGGTGCAGCACACCGATAATAAAGATGAAGATAAACATGGTGATATTGGCACTGACCGGTACCCAGAACATGGCAAGGCTGAGCACGGCCAGCGCTGCGTTAGTCCACCAGAAGACGCTGACTTTGCATTTCCAGTCTGTGAGCGGTTTTGCCAGGGCACTGCCGAACAGATTCCCTACTGAGTAGGTGGCGAGGAACATCGCGAACACGGCCGGGTTGCCGAGAATATAGGTGACGTAATACATCATTGCCCCGCCACGCACCGACACCGCCAGGATATTCAGCAACGTCAGCCAGCCCACCACGCGCCACTGGTCGTTTTGCCAGATGTCGCGCAAGTCCTCACGCATGGTGCCTTTGAGTGTGCCTTCGTCACTGACACGCTCTTTGGTGGTGGCGAAACAGATAGCCAGCATCACCACCGCGACCAGCGCCAGCACGGCAATCCCGCCCTGGTAACCGAGCGCTTTATTCTCCCCGCCAATCAGTGACACCAGCGGCATCATCAGCACGGTGCTCAGCATGCCGCCTGCGGTGGCCAGCACAAACCGGTAGGATTGCAGAGAGATACGCTGGGCCGGATCGGCAGTGACCACGCCGCCCAGGGCGCAATAAGGGATATTGACCACCGTATACATCAGCGTCAGCAGGGTATAGGTCACGGCGGCATAAATCATTTTTCCGCTCATGCTGAGATCCGGGGTGCTGTAGGTAAAGACGCAGACAATGCCGAAAGGAATGGCACCGAACAGAACATAAGGACGAAATTTGCCGAAGCGGGTGCGCGTGCGGTCAGCGATGAGCCCCATGCAGGGGTCGGAAATGGCATCCAGCGCACGGGCCAGTAAAAATAGGGTGCCGACATACCCGGCCGGGATGCCGAAAATATCCGTATAGAAAAACATCATATACAGCATGACATTATCAAACACGATGTGGCTGGCTGCATCCCCGAGACCGTAACCGATTTTTTCTTTAACCGAGAGAACTTCACTCATTTCAACCATCCCTAATCAGGCGTGCTGCGCGTAAAGGTAGCCACGTTTTTAAACCAGCCGGATGAGGGCGGCCATTCTGATATTTGTTTATGAAATTACGTTTCTTTATTTATGTGATCGCGGTAACCGGTTTTTGTGAAAGGATTTTTTCCTTTACGGCAGCACAGGCCGGTAAAAGAGGATCTGTGGAGATGAAAATAAAACGTGATGATGGGAGCATCACGTTTTATCAATAACAGGAATGGATTGGCGTATTACTGCGGGACGCGCCAGCTGTCGTAATAAATATGTTCCGCCTGAAAATTGATTGCTTCTTTTTCGCCGGTCAGCCGCCAGGCCAGATAAAAAGCGAAGTCGAACGCCACGCCCAGGCCCCGGCCGCTGATCAGGTTGCCATCCTCCACGACATGCGCATCCACGTAGACGCCATCATCCACGGTGTGGTGGAGATCGCCTGAGCAGACGTAGCGCCTCCCCCGTAACAGCCGGTTGCCGCCGAGTACCCGTGCTGCGGCCGAGCAGAGCGGGCAGATCCATTTTTCTGCCTGATCGTGTTCACGGATAAACTCCGTCACCTGCGGGCTGGCCGCCAGGTTTACCGTGCCTTGCGGGCCGCCGGGCAGCACGACCGCATCAAACAGCGTGGTGCGCACGTCTGATAACAGGCAGTCGGCCGTGACATTCAGCCCGTGATAACTCACCACGTGGCGCGTGGCCTGGCAGGCCACGGTGACGACGTCCACCCCCAGCCGCTGTAACACGTCGAGTACGATAACTGCTTCCGCTTCTTCAAATCCTTCTGCCAACAGTATGGCGACACGCTTGCTCATCCTGACTCCTGCTCGTTAATGAATGGGCGACCAGGGGGCAGCATAACAAAGGGATTTTTATAATTGGAACGCTGTTTTAAAAATTTACGAGGCGGATCGCAGAAAAGGTAAGCGTGACAGGAAGGGGCCGGAAGCGGCCCCTGAACGGGCGGTTAATCGCTGAGGGACAAAATCGCCCGCCCATTTATTTTTATTTCTCCTGTTAATAAAAGATACCGCGGTATCTTTATTATGCACGTGCTCGCCGTGTGCCTCATTAAATAATAAAGTGTGGGGTAGATGGATTTTTTTTTGGTCAGGGTGTTGAGCATCGGGTAGCACGGTAAATTTCACCTGCCTTTTATGCTCTTTAATGTAACGGGGAAATGTGATTAATGGATAACCATAAAGTCTTCGATAGCAACAATATGGTAATTTCTCTGGCCTGCAACAGGGAGTGTTTCATGGATAACACATTTCACCAGTGTAGACGGGAAACCCGGCACAAAAGGCGTTCTCTTACAAATCAGCATATAATTAGTGCCATGAACACGCTGGTGCCCACAATACAGCACCGGCATATAGCCTATACCGACCAGCGGCTCCACCAGTGCGGGAAAGGCACCGGCCAGATTCTGGGGTAAAGAGCAAGCCTCAAGATATTCATTAATAATCCAGTGTGCAGTCATTATATTTCCTTTGTGGTTAACAGAATGAAAACGTAGCGGGTAAGAGGCGTTAAGCCTGTTTCCGCAGTCTATGCAGGCTATTTAACTTTTTGGTGAATATAAATAAATGAGGGCCGTAATGACAAATTATGTAATTAAAGGGCTGAGTTCTGTGATTTTGGTCGCATAGTTAATAACAGGTAAGCATAACCTAAGAAATAATGCATTGAGTCCAATATATAATGAGGGTAGTAGTTTTAACCCAAAACTATTTCCGCATTTGTGTTCTCCCTGACGCAAACCTGAATTGCGTCAGGGCGTCCGTGTTATTTGCTTTTTTTCTGGTTATCCATGCGGCTGAGCAGAAATTTCAGCAGCAGTACCAGTGCCACTGCCCCGATAATCAGCAACGCGCCGGACGTCTTTTTGTCCAGTGACCCCAGCAGGGTTTCAATGAAATGGCCGCAGAAATAGCCCAGCAGCACCCAGACCAGCGCCCAGATGCAGGCACCCAGAATGTTCAGGCTGACAAAACGAGCCACCGGCATTTTACTGGCACCAATAATCAGCGGGCCAATAATGCGGAAGCCATACATAAACCGGACACCCAGGACAAACAACGCCGGATGGTGGTTAATGAGCTGGTTGGCGCGGTCAATCTGCGGTTTCCGGCGTGTCAGTTTGCCCAGCAACATTGGGCCAAACCGGCGTCCGGCAAAGTAGAGGATCTGATCACCCAGGCAGCCGCCAAAAGCCACGACTGCCAGCACCCAGGGTAATTTCAGCAAGCCATGATGTGCGGCAATACCGCCGAGCAAGGTAATGGTTTCCCCCTCCAGCAGGCAGCCGGCCAACAGCGCCCAATAACCATAGTCAGTAATAAGCTGTGCAATATCCGGCATAAAGGTCCTTACAGACTGAGCGTGATGCGAATAAAAAATAAACACATTGACTCAGGTAATACAAAACAGAGATAACAATAGCTTAGTCAATAAATGGCCGGGAACCTACGCTCGCCGTGCCGTCTTTTTCAGCTGCCAAGGAGCACACCATGTTTACCCTGTATGTGGATGATCACTATTTCAGCCCTTATGCCCTGTCTGCATTTGTGGCGCTGACAGAAAAAGGCGTTGCGTTCACGCTGGAGACCGTGGCGTTGGGGGCGGGTGAACAGCAGCAACCGGCATACAGTGCCCTTTCACTGACGCAGCGGGTGCCGACGCTGGTGGAGGGCGATTTCCGGTTATCAGAGTCCTCCGCGATTGATGAGTATCTGGAAGAGTGTTTTCCGGCCCCCGATTATGTGGCCCTTTACCCGGCGTCGCGCCGGCAGCGGGCAAAAGCGCGGGAAGTGCAGGCATGGTTGCGCAGTGATTTGGGCGCAATCCGTACTGAGCGGCCAACAGACGTGGTTTTCGGCGGGTTGCGAATGGCACCATTGACCCCTGCCGGGCAGCAGAGCGCAGAGAAACTGATCGCTGCCGCCGGGAAACTGTTGCCGGAGGGGCAGCACACGCTGTTTGAGACGTGGAGCATCGCGGATACCGAGCTGGCGCTGATGCTCAACCGGCTGATCATGAACGGAGATGCCGTACCGGCCCGGCTGGCCGCGTATGCACACGCGCAGTGGCAGCGCCCGTCCGTGCAGCGCTGGCTGATGTTGTCGCAGCAAAAGCAGTAACATCAACAAGAAAGGCGCAGCAGATGCCGCGCCCTCTGAAACAGGCCCAGACCGTCGCAGGATCAGGCCGTGCCGGTGCCGCCGTCCGATCCCCAGACCTGCCCGGAGGTGAAACTGGCTTCCTGGGAGGCCAGCAGCACATACAGCGGGGCGATTTCGACCGGCTGGCCGGGGCGGCCAAACGGCGCATCGCTGCCGAACTGCATCACTTTTTCCTGTGGCTGACCGCCGCTGGACTGCAAAGGTGTCCAGTAAGGGCCGGGCGCCACGGCGTTAACCCGGATGCCTTTCTGTGCGATCTGCTTGGCCAGCGCTTTGGTAAACGCCACAATCGCGGCCTTGGTTGACGCGTAATCCAGCAGGGCTTCACCCGGTTTGAATGCCTGCACCGAGGCAGTATTAATAATCGCTGCGCCCGGTTGCAGATGCGGGATGGCGGCTTTGGTCAGCCAGAACATCGCATAGACGTTGGTTTTGAAGGTGGTATCAAACTGTTCGCTGGTGAGATCCAGAATCGAATCCACGGATTGCTGGTGACCGGCGTTATTCACCACAATGTCCAGCCCGCCGAGCTTCTCCACGGCTTCACTCACCAGTTTTTTGCAGAATGCCTCGTCACGCAGATCGCCGGGGATCGCCACGGCATTGCGCCCTTCGGCACGGATCAGGTCGATCACTTCGCGCGCATCCGGCTCTTCTACTGGCAGGTAGTTGATGGCGACATCGGCCCCTTCACGGGCGTAAGCAATGGCCGCGGCACGGCCGATGCCCGAATCACCGCCGGTGATCAGCGCCTTGCGGCCAACCAGTTTGCCGGCACCGCGGTAGCTGTTTTCCCCATGATCGGGGCGCGGCTGCATTTTGCCTGCCAGCCCCGGCGGGTCTTGCGGCTGGCGGGCGAAAGGCGGTTTCGGATACTGATCAATCGGGTTCTGTTTAACCGCCAGCGGCACGGCCTGCCCGGCGGTGCTGGTGTCCCCGGTGGCGGCTTGTGCCACGCCCGGCAGCGCCATGCCTGCCGCCACGCCGCCTAACATGCCGCCGACCACCTGTCGCCGCGAAATACCTTTTTTGCCTGTGGGTTCCACTTCCTGCCTCCTTAAGGTCTGCATTGTCTTTGTCCGGGCTGGCCGGAAAAGCGGGAGTTAACCCTTAAAGGATAGTGGGCATGTGACGGCCGTCCACAAATTGAGCAAAATTGGTGTAATAGCGTCTCGCTTTCCGGCCGGCAATGGCTGGGTTTACCACGGCCGGCCGGGGCGGCGTTCTAAAATGCTTAGCGGCGTGTGGTTGCCAGGCGGGCAGCAAACGCCAGGAAAACGCAGCCGGTCAGCCGATCCAGCGTTTTGACCACTGCCGGGCGGCGCAGCCAGCGTGCCAGCGGGCGGGTAGCGGCAATCAGCGTGCAGGACCACAGCGTACCGATCAGCACATGGATCACCGCCAGGCCAAATACCGAGGCAGCCATCGGGTAACCGGACGGCACAAACTGCGGCAGGAAGGAGACATAAAACACGCCCATTTTAGGGTTGAGGAGATTGCCGAACAGCCCTTTGACGAACCAGTTACTGCCGGGGGACGCCGCGGTTGCCGTTTCCGGTGCCATAGCGGTGCGCGGCCGCAGGATCATGTTCAGGCCAAGCCAGCAGAGGTAGCCCGCGCCGATCCATTTCAGGGTGGTAAACGCCAGCTCGGAGGCGGCCAGCAGCGCCCCCAGCCCAAGCGCCACCAGTGCGCCCCACACCAGGCACCCGGCGTTAATGCCCATCGCGGCCTGTAAGGCTTTACGGCTGTTTTCTGTGGCGGCAGTGCGCAGGATTAAGGCAGTGTCCAGCCCCGGCGTCAGGGTCAGTACCCCGGCAGCAAAGGAGAAGGAAATCAGGGATTCAGTGAGGGTCATGGCGGCTCCGGCTAAAGAAAGAGGCCAGCATATAAGCCGCTCAACAGGCAGGCAACTGCTTGTTAGTGAAAGGTTGTCATTATGGAAGATGTGCCGAAAAACACGCTGTAATTAAGGGAAGGGGGTGACATCAGGCATCCAGTGAACCGGCATCGCGTTGCGCCTGCCGGCATCACCTGGAATACGCCGGGCTTATTTATAGAGTTCAGCTGTACCGTGCAGCTTGTTGTTGCCGGTCACGGAAATGATGCGGTAGGAAGAGGCACCCGCCTGCTGGGCTTTCTCTGCCAGTTGCGCTTCTACGGTGGAGAGGTCGGTTGCACCGCTGGCAGTGACCACGCCCAATTTCTCACCGGCGTCTTGTTGGGTCAGGGTTGCTGCCGCAGCAGTACCGGCGAAGGCAGCCAGGGAGAGGGTAGCAGCTACTGCAAAATATTTGATGTTTTTCATGATGCATTTCCTGTCAGTAAGAGTTGAATTTATCCGGTTTGAAAGGGCGTTTCCTTTCGATGAGATAATTATAGGCGGCAGGGGTTCAAAAGAAAAACGGGATGTTTTGAGGAACTCATTCAAAAAAACTGGTGTATATTTTACGCAACCTTACCCTGAACAAACCTTGATTGACATGCTTTATGTCAGCGCTGGAAAAAGGCCCGTAAGTGGTACAAAAAAACGCCGCAGATGAAGAAATAAGCGCCTACATGCTGATTTTGTGCAGTTTTCTTAACCCCTGCTAGACTTACTTTTGTTTACACCGCGGCGGGAGATGCCGGTGCGGCACAGGAACGTAAACATGTCGCTGTGGCGACGCCCGCATGGCGTAACAGCCCGGCTAAAGACACTGTTGGAGGAGTCTATGGGAATTTTATCTTGGATTATTTTTGGTCTGATCGCAGGTATCCTGGCTAAGTGGATCATGCCGGGTAAAGATGGCGGTGGCTTCTTCATTACCATCATCCTGGGGATCATCGGTGCCGTGGTCGGTGGCTGGATCAGTACGTTCTTCGGCTTTGGCCGGGTGGATGGCTTCAACTTCGGCAGCTTTGTTGTCGCGGTTATCGGTGCGCTGGTGGTGCTGTTTATCTACCGTAAAGTCCGTAGCTGACACAGACCGTTGTTCAGGGCCGGCGGCGTGATAAGCCAGGCCCGATACGGCTGAAAAGCCTGAACCTGCTTTCCAGGGGTTCAGGCTTTTTTATTGCCGCCTGCCTGGCTTCAGCCTTTTACTGGGGCTGATGCCGGCCAGGTTTTTAACGTCACGGCGACGTCCATCAGCGGCTCATGCTGCTGGAAACACTGGATCCCCATCCTGAGCACAACGCCGCCGGCGCTGTCGCCCAGAACCAGTGTCGGCGTAATGCAATAGTGCAACGAAGCAGGCTGTTGCACCCGGCCGGTATAGAGCAGCGACGCCGAAAACCGGGTTTCATGGTGGGTTTGCACCAGCGGCACCTGCGTAAAAACATCAACCAGGTTGGTGGCGTGCAACCCAGGCAACACGTCATGCACGGTTATCAGGGTTTCAGGCGCATGCACGATCCGGCTGAACAGCATGGCATCCAGGGCTATCCAGGGGTATGCGCCGGTCACAGCAGAGATCTTATCCAACAGGGCAAACATCGGGCCGTAGCAGAGTTCATACGGGGTATAGGCCTCTGCAAAGGTGAGGGCTGACGTTTCATGCAGCGCGGCGGAATAGGTGACGTCACCAGTATGCCGCGCCACACATTTCGCCTGCCACTTTTTTGCCTCCGGCGATGCGGCGATCGGCAATTCATACGGGGTGCGGCATAGCGTCGGCTGCCGTAAGCGTGCATGAAACCGCAGCACGGTGTCTTCCGGGAAGGTGGCCCGGCCTGCCGCCCGGCTCAGTGCGGCTTTGCCGTCCAGCAGGGCGCGCATCCCATGAATGGCTACCTCGGGTAAGCCCATGCTTGCCGCCCGTTTCAGGTCAAAATGCAGCGGATTGCGGTCACCTGAAAATTCGGCCCACTGCTCAGCATGCTGTGCGGTATAGATGAGGCTCATTGCGCACTCCGGAAAATATCCTGCGCGGCTCCTTCCAGGCACTGATTCAATGTCGTTATCTCCTGTTCTGTTTATGATGTTTTTCAATACCGCCGCGGCCTGGTGCCATCGCCTTAATAGGGGGACAGGGCGTAAATAGCCTGATCAGAAAGGTATAGAAAAACAGAATAATAACGTGCTCCGTAAGATGCTATTAACGTATTTATAACGATGCGGCGGCCATTAAAAAACCGGCGTGTAAAAGGCCGGTTCGGGGCGTGTCATCAGCACCAGTTTTTCGGATGATATTCGATAAATGACTTATTTTTATCGACGTTACCATGTTTGTTATAGCATCTGTAATCGACAACACATGCGTTTTTGTTGTCGCTTATATAGGTAAATGCCTTACATGTATTCGGTTTGCCGCCGCCGACGATCTCATTTGCTTTCAATGGGCTGATAATTTGCATAAAAACATCCTTTTATAAAATGAATCATGATGGGGAAAGTAATCGTTATTAAGGTGGTTACATTTCCTCAAAAGCCTATTGATAACTTTTTCAGAAATTAAACAACCGGTGACGCTTTATTTAAGCTGTTTTTCTGGTAACGCAGGCTGTACATATTAATAAAACAGGGAAGCACAGTATTTATTCAATGGCTTGTGAGCAATTAAAGGGGAAAGATAAAAATGAGTCAAGAGATTTGTCTTTAATTAATTATCTATAAGGGGAATGAGTTATTGCGCAGGTTAATAAAGTACAACGTTATTTTTATTTTATATTTTCATTTTGGAATATATTCAGCCCGGATATTAATTTAAGCCGCCGTCACGTTGACTTTTTACAGCAGGGCCGCGAACGCGCGGCCACCCTCAAATTGCCACCAGCCCCCGTACCCCGTCTGCGTCCATCTCCGGGCCACGCCCGCGCTGGATAATCGTGCCGCGTGACATCACCAGATAACTGTCCGCCAGCTCTGCGGCGAAATCATAAAATTGCTCCACCAGCAGAATCGCCATATCACCGCGTGCTGCCAGCGTGCGGATAACCAGCCCGATTTCCTTGATCACCGAGGGCTGAATACCTTCGGTGGGTTCGTCCAGAATCAGCAGTTGCGGCTTACCGGCCAGCGCCCGGCCAATCGCCAGTTGCTGCTGCTGGCCGCCGGAGAGATCGCCGCCGCGCCGCTGTTTCATTACCTTCAGCACCGGAAACAGGCTGTAAATTTCCTCCGGCACCTGCCGCGCCTGCGCGCCGTTAAAGCGCGACAGCCCCATCAGCAGGTTCTCCTCCACGGTCAGCCGGGGGAAGATTTCCCGCCCCTGCGGCACATACGCGATGCCTGCCTGCACCCGCTGGTGTGGTTTGCGGCGGGTGATCGCCTCATTCTGCCAGTGAATGGTGCCGGATTTAGCCGGCAACAGCCCCATCAGGCACTTCAGCAGGGTGGTTTTCCCCACACCGTTACGCCCCAGCAAACAGGTGACCTCGCCCACACGTGCCTCAAACGACAGGCCGCGCAAAATGTGGCTGCCGCCGTAATACTGGTTCAGCTCATTGACCTGTAACATCTTTTCTCCTCAGCGCCCAAGATAAACCTCAATCACCTGCTCATTGGCCTGTACCTGTTGCAGCGAGCCTTCCGCCAGCACCTGCCCCTGGTGCAGCACCGTGACATAGTCAGCGATGGTTTCCACAAAGCCCATGTCATGCTCTACCACCATCAGCGAATGTTTACCGGCCAGCGAGCGGAACAGCTCGGCGGTGTACTCGGTTTCTGCGTCAGTCATGCCGGCGGCCGGTTCGTCGAGCAGCAGCAGGTGCGGCTCCTGCACCAGCAGCATGCCAATCTCCAGAAACTGCTTCTGCCCGTGCGAAAGCAGCCCGGCCGGGCGGTGGCGCTCGGCGGCCAGCCGCAGGGTGGTGAGCATCTCATCGATGCGGTCACGCTGTTCGCCGCTCAGCCGGGCGCGCAGCGATGCCCAGACGGACTTATCCGCCTTCTGCGCAATCTCCAGGTTTTCAGAGACCGTCAGCGCCTCAAACACCGTGGGTTTCTGGAATTTGCGGCCAATACCGGCCTGGGCAATCGCCATCGGCGCCAGGCGGGTGAGGTCGGTGCGCTGGTCAAAGGTGACGCTGCCGCTCTGCGGCCGGGTTTTGCCGGTGATCACATCCATCAGGGTGGTTTTGCCTGCGCCGTTGGGGCCGATAATGCAGCGCAACTCCCCGACACCGATCTGCAATGAGAGATCGGTCAGCGCGCGGAAGCCGTCAAAACTGACGTTAATCTTCTCCAGCGACAAAATCGGGTCACGCTGGTGGCGGTATTTGTCGGCCGGTTGCGGCTGGGTAAACAGCGGTTCAGTGATCATGGCGTTGCCCCCGTTTTTTCCGGCGTAACAGCCCGATCACACCCTGCGGCAGGCAGAGCGTCACCAGAATGAACATCCCGCCGAGGAAGAATTGCCAGTATTCCGGCATCGCCACGGTGAACCAGCTCTTGGCCCCGTTAACAATCCCGGCACCCAGCAACGGCCCGACCAGCGTGCCGCGCCCGCCAAGCGCCACCCAGATCGCCGCCTCAATCGAGTTGGTCGGGGACATCTCGCCGGGGTTGATGATGCCGACCTGCGGCACATAGAGCGCCCCGGCCAGCCCGCACAGCACGGCGGAGAGCGTCCAGACAAACAGCTTAAAGCCGCGTGGGTCATAGCCGCAGAAGGTCAGGCGGTTTTCGGCGTCACGCACGGCGGTCAGCACCCGGCCGAATTTGCTTTTCGCCAGCGCAAAGCCCAGCGCCAGGCTGGCGGCCAGCAGCAGCACCGTCGCGACAAACAACCCGACACGGGTGCCGGTGGCGGTGACCGGGAAGCCGAGCAGGGTGGTGAAACCGGTAAAGCCGTTATTGCCGCCGAAGCCGGTTTCATTGCGGAAGAACAGCAGCATCCCGGCGTAAGTCAGCGCCTGCGTCATGATCGAGAAATAAACCCCTTTGATTTTCGAGCGGAACGCGAAGAAGCCAAACAGATAGGCCAGCCCTCCCGGCACCAGCACGATCAAACAGAGCGCCCAGGCAAAATATTGCGTCCCGGCCCAGAACCACGGCAGTTCCGTCCACGACAGGAATGACATAAACGCCGGCAGGCCGTCACCTGCGGCCTGGCGCATCAGGTACATGCCCATCGCATAGCCACCGAGGGCAAAAAACAGCCCGTGCCCCAGCGACAGCAGCCCGGCATAGCCCCAGACCAGATCCAGCGCGATCGCGACGATCGCATAACAGAGGATCTTGCCGAGAAGTGTCAGGGTATAGGTGGAGATCGCCAGCGGGTGCGCCGCCGGCAACAGCGCCAGAAAAGGCAGCGCCAGTAACCCCAGCAGCGCCAGCGTGCCGAGGCTCAGGGTCAGGCGAGGCGCTTTCTGCACGCCGGTTAAGGTCAGTGGTTGTGTCATCAGTCAGTCACCCGGCCCTTGAAGGCGAACAGCCCCTGCGGACGTTTTTGGATAAACAGGATAATCAGCGCCAGAATCAGGATCTTGCCCAGCACTGCGCCCATCTGCGGCTCAAGGATTTTATTGACGATCCCCAGCCCAAACGCCGCCACCACGCTGCCCGCCAGTTGGCCGACGCCGCCCAGCACCACCACCAGGAATGAATCGATGATGTAGCCCTGGCCCAGTTCCGGGCCGACGTTGCCGAGCTGCGACAGCGCCACGCCACCCAGCCCGGCGATGCCGGAGCCGAGGCCGAAGGCCAGCATGTCGATACGGCCGGTCGGCACGCCGCAGCAGGCGGCCATCGCCCGGTTCTGGGTCACGGCGCGCACGTTCAGCCCGAGGCGGGTTTTATTCAGCAGCAGCCAGGTCAGCGCCAGTACCAGCAGCACAAACCCAATCACCGCAATGCGGTTCCACGGCAGCACCAGGTTCGGTAACAGCTGGATGCCGCCGGAGAGCCACGCCGGGTTGGCGACTTCCACGTTCTGCGCGCCGAACAGCATCCGCACGCCCTGGATCAGCATCAGGCTGATGCCCCAGGTCGCCAGCAATGTCTCCAGCGGGCGGCCGTAGAGATGGCGGATCACCGTGCGCTCCAGCGCCATGCCGATCCCGGCGGTGATAAAGAACGCCACCGGCAGGGCCGCCAGCGGGTAGAGCGCCAGCCAGCCGGGCGCGTAGTGCTGGAACAACGACTGCACCAGCCAGGTGGCATACGCGCCGAGCATCAGCATTTCGCCGTGCGCCATGTTGATCACGCCCAGCAACCCATACGTAATCGCCAGCCCGAGTGCCGCCAGCAGCAGAATCGAGCCGAGCGACAGCCCGGTAAATGCCTGGCCGAGCAGGTCACCGATCAGCAGCCGGTGCTGGATCTGCGCCAGGCTCTCCGCGGCGGCCCGGCGCACGGCGGCGTCAGGTTCGGTGCGGGCATCGGTCAGCGGTTGCAGCCGCGCCTGGGTGTCCGGGTCAGCCGCGTCACCAAGCTGCCGGACCGCGTTCAGCCGCACCTGTGGGTCGGCGTCGGCCAGGTGCAGGTTAGCGATCGCCAGTACCAGCGCCGCATGGACATCCGGGTCTTTTTCCTGCGCCAGCCGCGCCGTGAGCAGCGGCAGCTGGTCAGGCTGCGCCTCCCGTTGCAGCGACGTCGCCGCCTGCAACCGGGTGGCAGTATCGGTGCTGACCAGCCGGTGTGCGGCCAGCGCATTGGCGATCAAAATCCGCAACCGGTTGTTCATCCAGACTTTTTTGGTGCTGCCCACCGGTGCGGCGCTGCCTTCCAGCGGCGTCAGGGTATCGCCCTGGCGGGTGAAGGCGTGTTTTGCCTGGTCAACCACTACATTTTCCTGCTTCAGCGCCTGCAACAGCGGCAACCGCGCCGGCTGCGGGTCGGCTGCCCATGCCTGTAACAGCGTCGCCTGCCGGCTGCGGTTGGCGGCGGCGAACTCGTCCGCCGGGCCGGCCTGTACCAGCCACGGCAGGCAGCCGAGCGTTGCTATCAGCAGGCGCATCATGAAAGGGAGTCGCATCAGAGATCTCCTGTGCGGGCCGGGCGAACCCGGCCCCGGTCGGTTACTGGCCGCTGGTTTTCACCGGCGTATCCGGTTTTTTGTCATTGCCGGGAATGTACGGGCTCCACGGCTGGGCGCGAACCGGCGCATCGGTCTGCCACACCACGTTGAACTGGCCGCCCGGCTCAATCTCGCCAATCATCACCGGTTTGTGCAGGTGGTGGTTGGTCTTGTCCATCGTCAGGGTGAAGCCTGACGGCGCGGCGAAGGTCTGCCCGGCCATCGCATCACGCACTTTGTTGACGTCGGTCGTGCCCGCTTTTTCCACCGCCTGCGCCCACATATGGATGCCGACATAGGTCGCTTCCATCGGGTCGTTGGTCACCGCGGAGGCGGCATTCGGCAGGTTGTGTGCTTTGGCGTAAGCTTTCCATTCGGTGACAAACGCCTGGTTGGTCGGGTTATCGACTGACTGGAAGTAGTTCCAGGCCGCCAGGTTGCCCACCAGCGGTTTGGTGTCGATGCCGCGCAACTCCTCTTCGCCCACGGAGAAGGCCACCACCGGCACGTCGGTGGCTTTTACGCCCTGATTTGCCAGCTCTTTATAGAACGGCACGTTGGAGTCACCGTTGATGGTGGACACCACCGCGGTTTTGCCGCCGGCGGCGAATTTTTTGATGTTGGTGACGATGGTCTGGTAGTCGCTGTAACCGAACGGCGTGTACACCTCTTCGATGTCTTTGTCCTGCACGCCTTTGCTGTGCAGGAACGCCCGCAGGATTTTGTTGGTGGTGCGCGGGTAGACGTAGTCCGTGCCGAGCAGGAAGAAGCGTTTGGCTTCGCCGCCGTCTTCACTCATCAGGTACTCCACCGCCGGGATCGCCTGCTGGTTCGGCGCGGCACCGGTATAGAAGACGTTCGGCGACATCTCCTCGCCCTCATACTGCACCGGGTAGAACAGCAGGCCGTTCAGCTCCTCAAACACCGGCAGCACCGATTTGCGCGACACCGACGTCCAGCAGCCGAACACCACGGCCGCCTTGTCCTGCGTCAGCAACTGGCGCGCTTTCTCGGCGAACAGCGGCCAGTTGGAGGCCGGGTCGACCACCACCGGCTCAAGCTTTTTGCCGAGCACGCCGCCTTTGGCGTTGATGTCATCGATGGTCATCAGCGCCACATCCTTGAGCGGCGTTTCAGAGATCGCCATCGTGCCGGACAGCGAATGCATGATGCCGACTTTGATGGTGTCAGCGGCCTGAACGCCGAACGCCAGGCCAACACTGACCATAGTGGCGGAGAGGGCGAAAGCCTGGATAACGCGACGAGGTTGCATAAAACGCACTCCTGATGAAGGTGAAAGTAAAGGCGCGCGGAAACCCGCTCACGCCCTGCCTGCCGCAGCAGGCGGTGATGTTCCCGCGCGGGCAGCGCGGTGTTATGGTGCCGCGCCGGTGGCGCGGGGTCGTGTTGCGCTAACTGCGCCGGGCGGGGCGCGCCCCAGGCTCCTCCTCTGCACCGGGTGGTGCCGTGCGTGCCTCATGCAGCCGGTGCAGGGTGATTTTGCGCACCTCCGCCTTGCTGACGGCGATGTGGTCATGCAGCAGGCGCTGCGCCTCGTCGGTGCGGCGCTGCATAATGGCGTGCAACACCGCGGCGTGCTCCCGGTAGGTGGCGTCAACGCGCGCACCCTGGGTGAAATCGAGCCGCCGGATGATGCGGATCTTCTCGGTGATATCGCGGTGAATGCGCGCCATTTCCCCGTTGCCCACCGCCTCCACCAACGCCATGTGGAACGTCTCATCAAAGCGCGACACCTCCGCGCCGTCCGGCAGCGGCGGCTGGTCTACCCAGAAATCCACCACCGGCAGCAACAGCGCGGGCAATGTCTCGCCGTGGCGGGCGCAGAGCCGTTTCACGGCTTCCAGCTCCAGCACAATCCGCAGGTCATACAGCTGTTCGAAATAGGCGAAATCGAACGGTTTCACCTGCCAGCCGCTGCGGAAATGCACCTCGACATAGCCTTCGCGCTCCAGCCAGAACAGCGCCTGCCGCACCGGCGTGCGGCTGGCCGCCATCCGCCCGGCGATTTCGCTCTCGCTGAAGCGGTCACCGGGCAGCAGGCGAAAGTCAAAAATCTCCTGTTTCAGTTGCTGGTAGATCCGTTCCGCCAGCCCTTCCGGGCGGGCTTTGGTGGGGTGTCCCGCAAGTTGCATACGCATCCTTAAGGGGCCGGTCTGCCCGGCCCGTCTCCGTTATGAGGCCGCCGTATCCAGCCACAAAAGGGCATCGCCGGGGCCAACCGGCCGGCCGGGGCGGCAGCGGATCTGCGTCACTGTCCCGGCGCAGGGCGCGTAGACTGACAGCTCCATTTTCATCGCCTCGACCACAATCAGCGGTTGCCCTTCGCGCACCACGTCGCCCGGCGCCACCAGGATTTTCCAGACGTTGCCGTTGAGATCGGCACTGACCAGCTGCCCTTCGCCTTCCTGCTCCTCCACCGGTTGCGGGCGGTTGGCGGCATCGGCCACGGCGGCGCTCTCCTGGGCCTGCCAGTGCGCCACTTCGGTGGTAAAGGCGGTGTGCTGCCGGGTGCGGAATGCGTCGATATCGTCGGCGTTCTCCGCCAAAAAGCGGGTGTATTCAGCGAAATCAAACTCACCCGGCTCAATCTTCACCCCGGCGCGCCCTTCGCGGAACGCCTCGCGGAAGGTGTCCAGTTCTGCCTCGCTGACCGGGTAGAAGCGCACCTGATCAAAGAAGTGCAGCAGCCACGGCTCGCCGGGCGCGAATTGCGGATTTTTGAGGAATTTGTTCCAGATCGGCAGCGTGCGGCCCACCAGCTGATAACCGCCCGGCGAATCCATGCCGTAGATGCACATGTACATTCCGCCGATGCCCACGGTGCCTTCGGCGGTGTAGGTGCGCGCCGGGTTATATTTGGAGCTGAGCAGCCGGTGGCGCGGGTCGAGCGGCACGGCGCAGGGCGCGCCGAGGTAGACGTCACCCAGCCCGAGGATCAGGTAACTGGCGCTGAAAATGATGTCGCGCACGTCCTCGCGGCTCGCCAGCCCGTTGATGCGCTGGATGAAATCGACGTTGTTCGGCAGCCACGGTGCCTGTTCCCGCACGGTTTCGCGGTAGCGTTCCACCGCGCCCAGCGTGGCGGAATCTTCAAATGCCATCGGCAAATGCACGATGCGCGTCGGCACTTTCAGCGTGCTGACGTCGCCCAACTGGTTTTCCAGCGTCAGCAAGAGCTGGAGCAGCGCCGACTGGCTGAGGGTGCGGTTGTCATAACGGATTTGCAGCGAGCGCACGCCGGGGGCGAGTTCGGCAATGCCCGCCACCGCCGCTTCGCGGATCGCCTGCATCAGCAGGTAAAGGCGCAGCCGCAGCGCCAGATCGAGCACGTTGTCGCCATATTCCAGCAAAATGTAGCTGTCACCCGCCTGCCGGTAGACCACGGACGGGCGTTCTACCGTGGCGGGCAGCGTGGCCAGAATCGCCGCCGACGGCGTGGTTCCCGGCAGCAGCGACGGCACCGGCAGCGCCAGTGCCTCAACCGGGCTGAGGGCGGCAAGGGTGCCCGCCTGCGCCTGTTCCAGCGCCTGTGCCTGCTCAATGCTTATCGGGTGGAAGCGCAGGCGGTCGCCCGGTTTCACCTGCCCGACTTTCCACAGCTCGGCGTTGGCAATGGTCACCGGGCAGACGAAGCCGCCGAGGCTTGGCCCGTCACGGGTGAGGATCACCGGGAAATCGCCGGTAAAGTTGATCGCGCCGATGGCGTATTCGCAGTCATGCACGTTGGAAGGGTGCAGCCCGGCCTCGCCGCCATCCTGCCGCGCCCACGTGGGTTTCGGCCCGGTCAGGCGCACGCCCAGCCGGTTGGAGTTGTAATGCACCTGCCACTCGGCCGCGAAAAAGTCCGCGATTGATTCCGGCGTGAAGAAATCCGGCGCGCCGTGCGGCCCGTACAGCACGCCGATGTGCCACAGGCTGCCGTAGTGCGGCAGCAGTGCGGTATCGGCGGCCTGCGGCGCGTCAGTGGGTGCCGGGGTGGTGCAGGCGGGCAGGTGTGGCTGGGAGATCGGGAGCAGATCCGCCACCCGCAGCGTGCGCCCGGCGTGGCCGCCAAACTCACCAAGGGCAAAGGTCGCGCGGCTGCCGAGATAGACCGGTACGTCCAGCCCGTTGCGCACCGCCAGATAGGTGCGGCAGCCGTGGCGCGCACGGCCGAGCGTCAGTGTCTGCCCGGCGCTGACCGCCACCGGTTCGGCATAGCGCACCGGTGTGCCGTCAAGGTCGGCCGGGCAGTCGGCCCCGGTCAGGGCGATCAGGGCATCCGCATGAAAGCGCAGCGTCGGCCCCTGGAGGGTAAACTCCAGCCCGGCGGCGTCCGGGTGGTTGCCGACAATCCGGTTCGCCAGCCGGAAGGCGAAATCATCCATCGGCCCGGACGGCGGCACGCCGATATCCCAGTAGCCCAGGCGGCCGGGGAAATCCTGCACGCTGCTGTAGGTGCCGGGTTGCAGCACCTCAATCGCCTGCGGGCGGTAGGTGAAGCTGTCGAGCATCCGCGTCCAGACGTCACCGTGGCGGAAGGCGTCGGTGGCGACGATCTGGCGCAAATAATCGAGGTTGGTAGCGATGCCGTGCAGCCGGGTGGCGTTGAGTGCCGCCGTGAGTTTTTCCAGCGCCTGCGTGCGGTGCTCACCATACACAATCAGCTTGGCGATCATCGGGTCGTAGAATGCCGACACCTCGCTGCCGGTCGAGACCCAGCCATCCACCCGCACACCTTCCGGGAAGTGCACATCGGTCAGCACGCCGGGGCTGGGCTGGAAATTGCGCAGCGGATCTTCTGCATATAAGCGCACCTCTATCGCCGCCCCGTGCGGCGCCCGCGCCAGATGCAGCCAGTCCGGCGCGTCACCTGCCGCCACCTGCAACATACAGTCGATCAGGTCGAGGCCGGTGACCAGCTCCGTGACCGGGTGCTCGACCTGGAGCCGGGTATTCACTTCCAGGAAATAGAACGCCTCCTGCGCGGCGTCGTAGATGAACTCCACCGTCCCGGCGCTGCGGTAGTTGACCGATTCGCCCAGCGCCACGGCAGCCCGGTGCAGCGCGGTGCGGGTTGCTTCCGGCAGGTGCGGCGCGGGCGTTTCCTCAATCACTTTCTGGTTGCGGCGTTGCAGTGAGCAGTCACGTTCGCCCAGTGCCACCACGCGGCCGCTGCCATCACCAAAAATCTGCACCTCAATGTGGCGCGCCCGGTCGATAAAGCGCTCCAGGAAGACGCCGTCATCACGGAAAAACTGCCCGCCGAGCCGCCGCACACTCTCCCAGGCGTTCCGCAGCGCGTCTGCGTCATCACAGCGGGTTAAGCCAATGCCGCCGCCGCCCGCGGTGCTTTTCAGCATGACCGGGTAGCCAATCTGTTCCGCCGCCGCCAGTGCCGCACCGAGATCCGGCAACAAGCCGGTGCCGGGCGTCATCGGCACCCCGGCGGCGGCAGCCAGCTCCCGTGCGCGGTGCTTCAGGCCAAATTCGCGGATCTGCCGGGCGGTCGGGCCGATAAAGGCCAGCCCGGCGGCTTCGCAGGCGTCAGCAAACTCTGCGCTCTCGGATAAAAACCCGTAGCCGGGGAAAATGGCCTGCGCGCCGCTTTGTTTCGCCGCCGCGAGGATTTTGCCGATGTCGAGATAACTGTCGGCGGGTTTCTCACCGCCGAGTGCGACGGCGATCTCCGCCTCGCTGACGTGCGGTGCATTGCGATCCGGGTCGGCATACACCGCCACGCTGGTGATGCCGCGTTTTTTCAGGGTGCGGATGGCCCGGCAGGCGATTTCGCCGCGGTTAGCGATCAAAACAGTGGTGAACATGGCGCAGTTCCTCAGGACGCGGTGGAGGGAGAGAGGCTGCTGAGGTAATTGCGCCAGCCGCCAAAGGAGGTGATCTCCTGCGCGCCGTTCAGCGCCGCAAGCTCGCAGATAAACCCTTTTACCCGGCGGCCGTCCGCCAGTTCCAGCGTGCCGATGCCGAGCGGCGCAGGAATTTCCGCCACAAACTCGCCGAAGCGCGCCAGCGGCATCGCCCACAGCTCGACCGTGATGGCGCTGCCGCCCTCATCGCGGACCAGGCCGGGTTTGGGCGGCTGGGTGCCGGGCAGGGCGAACAGGCGGTAATGGGCGGCGGTGGTGGTCTGCGCCAGTAACACCGCGCGGCGGGTGGTCAGCTGGTGGTTGAGCGGCATCCCGGTAAGGTGTGCGCCCACCACCGCCACCTGCACCACGCCGTCGGTGGGCGGCAATGGCGGGGTGAGATAAGCGGGCGGCAGCGGCCGGCCGGTGGCCCCCAGCGGCAGGGTCAGGCTTTGTTGCCAGCGCCGGCCGAAGTGCGCCAGCGCGGCGTCATGCCAGGCAGGGGCGATCAGCGTGATCCCGGCGGGCAGGCCGTCTTCACGCAGGGAGGCGGGCAGGGCCAGCGCGCTGAGGTCAGCCAGGTTGGTGAAGTTGGTATAGGTGCCGAACTGGGAATTGAAGCGCACCGGCTCCTGTGCCATTTCGTCGAGTGTGCGGAGGGTGGGCGAGGTCGGCACCACCAGCGCATCAAAGGGGGCCAGCGCATCATTGATCTCACGGGCCAGCTCCGCCCGCAGGTATTCAGCGCGCCAGGCATCACAGGCGCTGTAATTTTTGCCGCCGGCAATAATGCCGCGCACCACCGGATCCATCGCCTCCGGCTGCTCATCCAGCAACGCGCCCACGGCCACGGTACGTTCGGCGACCCACGGCCCCTGATAAAGCTGCTCAGCCAACGCACGGAACGGGCTGAAATCGACGGTTTCCAGCGTCACGCCGCAGGCTTTCAGCTGCGCCAGCGCGGCGGCGAACGCCTGCTGGTTCTGCGTATCGCCGAAGAACGCCAGGCTGTCCGGCACCGCAAAGCGCGGGGCGGCGGGCATCATCGCCGGGGCAGTGTGTGGGTTGCGGCGTGAATAGGCATCGGCCGCGTCATAACCGCCTGCGGCCTCCGCGACCGTCAGCGCATCCGTGACTGTCAGGGCGAACACCGAGACGCAGTCATTCAGCCGGCAGGCGGGCACCACGCCCCGGTTGGAGAGCCAGCCTTTGGTGGGTTTCAGCCCGACAATATTGTTAAACCCGGCCGGGACGCGGCCGGAACCGGCGGTGTCCGTGCCGAGGGCAAAAGCCACCAGCCCGCGCGCCACCACGGAGGCCGAACCGGCGCTGGAGCCGCCGCTGACGTAGGCCGGGTTAAAGCTGTTACGGACTGCGCCGAACGGCGAGCGGGTGCCGACCAGGCCGGTGGCGAACTGGTCGAGGTTGGTTTTGCCGAGCACAATGGCCCCTTTGGCGCGCAGGTTCGCCACCACCGCGGCGTCACGCTCTGCCTGATAGGTGAACGCCGGGCAGGCGGCGCTGGTGGGCCAGCCGCCGACGTCGATGTTGTCTTTGACGGCAAACGGCACGCCGAACAGCGGGAAGGCCGCCAGATCGCCGCCCTGTGCTTCCAGGCGTTGCAATAAAGCTTCGGTCTGCGCGTTAAGCTGTTCCACCGTGGCGCGGTAAATCCAGGCGTTGTCCTGCGCGTCCAGCCCGGTGAGCACCTCATGTAATGTGGTGAAAAGCGTTTCCGGCGCGGCGCGGTAGTGCTCGCGATAGTGCTGTTGCCATTCATCAAGGGTAAAGCCGTTATAAGGAGTCGGTTGCATCTGCTGAATTCCACCCTGTACACAAGTTTGAATTCACCAGAGCAAAGCGCGTGCCACAATGTAACTGTTTGTTATAAAGCGGATATTTTTGAGGGTAGGCAAAAGGGCGGGACGCGGTGCACCAGCGCTGAACATTTTTTGCGCGCTGAAGGCGCACACCAACAAAGTGCCGGATTCACGCTGGGCGGGCTATGATGATCACCATCATTGACTCAGCAACGGTGGAAGGGCATGCGGTTTCGGGCATTCAGGAAGAGGGTAAAACGCCTGACAATTTTGGTGGCGGTCGCGGCGGTGACGCTGTTTACGGTGCGGGTATATGACACCCAGCGTGGCCCGGCACTGGAGCCGTGGCACACAGAAGCGCCGCCGGAGCTGGAGGCGGATGCGCTGGATCACACCGATTGGGCCGGCTACCTGAAAGCCGAGCAGCGGGCATTTGATGACGTCTACCGAAATGTGACGCAGAAACTCGACAGCAGTGAACGCGTGCCGCTCAACCGCTATTTTGAGGGCAGCCCGATCTACCCGGAGCATTTCCGCCAGGACTGGAACCGCTCTTATGAGCTGGTGCCGCCGGGCCGGCCGCGCGGCGCGGTGGTGATGCTGCACGGGCTGACCGATTCCCCCTACAGTTTGCGCCACCTGGCGGCGCACTACCGGGAGCAGGGCTGGCTGGTGGTGGGGATCCGGTTGCCGGCGCACGGCACGGTGCCGGGCGCGCTGTCCCGCGTCAGCTGGGAAGACTGGCTGGCCGCCACCCGGCTGGCGGTGCGTGAGGCACGGGCAAAAGCGGGGCCGGATGCGCCGCTGCAACTGGTGGGTTTTTCCAACGGCGGAGCGCTGGCGATGAAATATACGCTGGATGCCTTGCAGGATCGGGCACTGCCGCGCCCGCAGAGGGTGATCCTGATTTCACCGATGATAGGAGTGACCGCCTTCGCCCGCTTTGCCGGGATCGCCGGTTGGCCCGCCGTGTTCCCGCCGTTTGCCAAGGCCGCCTGGCTCAGCATTCTGCCGGAGTTTAACCCGTTCAAATATAACTCGTTCCCGGTTAACGGCGCGCGCCAGTCCTGGCAACTGACCCAGGCGCTGCAACAGCAGATTGCGGCGGCGCAACGCAGCGGGCAACTCGCACAGTTGCCGCCGGTGCTGACGTTCCAGTCGGTGCTGGATTCCACCGTCAGCACCCGCGCTGTGGTGGATGCCCTCTATAACCGGTTACCGGCCAACGGCAGTGAACTGGTGCTGTTTGACATCAACCGCCGGGCGGATTTCGGCCCGCTGCTGCGGCCGGATGCAGATACCGCGATCGATACGCTGTTGCCCCCGCCGCCGCGCCGTTACACCACCACCATCATCAGCAATGGCCCGCAGGAGACGGCCAATGCCGGGGAGTCCGCCGTCGCCGCCACGCTCAGTGCCGGGCAGCGGGTGCCGCAACAGCAGGTGCTGGGCATCCCTTACCCGCCGGAGATCTATTCGCTGTCCCATGTGGCGCTGCCGTTCCCGCCGGATGACTCGCTCTATGGCCGCACGCCCACGGCACCGCGCCAGTTCGGCATCAGTTTCGGGACGCTGGCATCGCGCGGCGAGCGCGGGGCGCTGGTGGAGAGTATGGATGCGCTGATGCGCATCGCGTCAAACCCGTTTTACCCCTATCTGCTGGCGCGGATTGATCAGGGCATCACTCAGGAGTGAGGGCGATCGGCGTTCAGGTAGGCGCGTTCGGTGTCCCGGAACCATTGGGCTGGGACGTTGTACGGCGGCTGGTGCAGGCTGTCGAGCGCCTGATCGATGATCTTCCGGGCGCGCTTCCACAAGGTTTTGTTGCCCTCTTTCAGCACCTCAAGCTGTAGCCGTTTCTCGATCAGGTAAGTTTTGGCAAACTCGGCATCACATTTCAGGATTTCATCGAGGTTGTCGATCAGATCGGCCAGTTTGATGGTTTTGGCCTGCGGGCTGGCCTGCGCAGTATGGCGGCGGTCGAGGTTTTTCCGCTGGATGCGGTCACCTTCGTCGGGCTGGCTGGCGTTGGTCAGCATCCCGACCAGTGTGGCCACCTCCGGCCCGAATTCACGCTCAATGTCCTGAAGGGTGGTCGGGGTGTCTTCCACCGTGTCATGCAGCCAGGCGGCGGCCAGCATGGCTTCGCTGTGCGGTACCCGGCTGACGATCTCCGCGACGGCGCGCGGATGCACAATGTAAGGATCGTCCGTATACTTGCGTCGTTGGTTAATCCCGGCGTGGGCTTTGCCGGCAAATAAACGGGCGCGTTCAACTAAAGTCGTCATGAATTTCTCCCTTTATCCCTGTGGCGCGGCCTGCATCAGCAGGCAAGAAACATGCACGCCTCTCTATCATTTACGTAAAAGAAGACAGGTTCACGCAGAAGAAGGCGGCTCATACGCTTTGTGACTTCTTTCAAGATAGCGTGGTTTACCGGATTACGCTGCCGGCAGCCCGCTTTTTCAGAGCAGGCTGAGTGGCGCGTACAAATCTGCGTCATGAATGCTTGCTATTATATCGCACACTATCTATATTGGCACTATGAACAAGAAAACAGATGATGCATTGCCCGATCTGCCGCTGATGCACCTCGACCAGCAGATGTGTTTCGCGCTCTATTCCGCCAACCTGGCGTTGCACAAAGTGTATCGCACGTTGCTGGCGCAACTTGGCCTCACTTACCCGCAATATCTGGTGATGCTGGTGCTGTGGGAGCGCGATGGCGTCACGGTCTCTGAGATTGGCGAACGGCTGTTCCTGGACTCCGCCACCCTCACGCCGCTGTTGAAACGGCTGGAGAGTGCCGGGCTGCTCTCGCGCCGCCGTGCCGCCGCGGATGAGCGCCAGGTGATGATTACCCTGACCGACGCCGGGCGTGGCTTGCGCGCGCAGGCACAGTCGGTGCCGGAAGCGGTGGCCTGCGCTGCCGCGTGCAGCACTGAGCAGTTGAACGGCATTAAGCAGCAACTGGAGTTGTTGCGCAGCAACCTGTTGAAAAAAGGCTGAACCGCTGCCCGTCCGGCAACGCGCTTTAGCGCCGGGCGGGATGTAAAAACCGCGACATCGCGGCGCGCTGTTCTATACTTAGCTTGTCAGTGCTATTTGAATCGCACACGATTTAATCGTGAATATTTGCACCATCGCCCGGCCCCGGCCGGTTCTGTTCCTACCTGAAGAAGGAAATGTGTATGTCTATCGAAAAAGTTGTCTACCAGGCCCATGCTAAAGCTACCGGCGGCCGTGACGGCCGTGCCACCTCGTCAGATGGCGTGCTGGATGTGAAACTGGGCGTGCCGAAAGAGATGGGCGGTGCAGGCGGTGAAGCCACCAACCCGGAGCAGCTGTTTGCCGCCGGTTACTCGGCCTGCTTCCTGGGTGCGCTGAAATATGTGGCGTCACAAGAAAAAGTGAAAATCCCGGCCGAGGCGCAGATTGAAGGCACGGTGGGTATCGGCCCGGTGCCGACCGGCTTTGCGATTGAAGTACAACTGGACATCAGCCTGCCGGGCGTTGAGCGCAGCGTAGCAGAAGATCTGGTGAAGAAAGCGCACGTGGTGTGCCCTTATTCCAATGCCACCCGCGGCAATATTGATGTGACGCTGAACATCAAATAAGGCTGATTTCGAAAATAAAAACAGCGAATTTCTGCATAAAAAAGAGGGGTTACCCCTCTTTTTTTATCAACCAACTGTTTTCAACTCCTTTTCCGGCATTTTCGCGGCTTTTCGCTCAGAATTTTCTTGTTTTGGTGAGACATTAAGCATTTATTCAGCAGCTAAATGAACCCGATTTGATCAATAATGTCTGATTGATTCAGATTGCGTTATCGGACCGGGGTTCAGACAGTACATGAATAGAGTTAAAACTCTATCGCAACAAAATCTTTCTCTCTTGTTAGCGATTTATATCGGCATTTTTCTTAATTTTTCCGTTTTTTACCGTCGTTTTGACACATTCACCCAGGGTGTGCATACCTTACAATTGATCTCCGCCGTGACGGAAGTCATCGCCATCGTACTGTTTACTTTCTTTGTGATGCGTATGGTGTCGCTCGGCGGCAAGCTGTTTTACCGCCTGATTGCCTCGTTGCTGGTGCTGGTGTCAGTGGCGGCCAGCTACTACATGACCTTTTTCAACGTGGTGATTGGCTACGGCATTATTGTGTCGGTAATGACCACGGATGTGGATCTGTCAAAAGAGGTGATTGGCTTCCACTTTGTGCTGTGGATGGCGACAGTCAGCGCCTTGCCGCTGCTGCTGATCTGGAAAAATAACCTCAGCTTTACCCTGATTGAGCAGATCAAAACACCGGGGCACCGCATCAAACCGCTGGCCGTGCTGCTGGGTGTCGGGTTGCTGGTGTGGCTGCCGTTGCGCCTGCTGGACCTCGAACAGTCCGCTAACGAGAAAGTCACCAATATCGACATGCCGAGCTATGGCGGCGTGGTGGCGCACTCCTACCTGCCGTCTAACTGGCTGGCCGCGCTTGGCCTGTTTGCCTACACCCAGTATGACGAAAGCCAGGATGCGGAAGACCTGGCTGACCCGGCCAAAAAGTTCACCTACATTCCCCCGGCCGGTATCGACGATACCTATGTGGTGTTTATCATTGGTGAAACCACCCGCTGGGACCACATGGGGATGCTCGGCTATAACCGCGACACCACGCCGCGCCTCTCCAAAGAGAAGAACCTGGTGGCCTTTAAAGGCACCTCGTGCGATACCGCCACCAAGCTCTCTCTGCGCTGCATGTTTGTGCGTGAGGGCGGGGTGGAAGATAACCCGCAACGCACGCTGAAAGAACAGAATGTGTTTGCCGTGCTGCGATCGCTCGGCTTCACCTCGGAGCTGTTCGCCATGCAGAGCGAGGTGTGGTTCTACAACAACACCAACCCGAATAACTTCTCATTCCGTGAGCTGATCGCGTCTGAAAAACGCAATGATGGTAAACCGGTCGACGACATGCTGCTGGTGAACGAGATGCATGAATCGCTGAAGCGCTACCCGACCGGCAAGCACCTGATAGTGCTGCACACCAAAGGCTCGCACTACCTCTACTCCCAGCGTTACCCGCGTGAGTATGCGCGTTACACCCCGGAGTGCATGGGCGTGGACCAGTCCTGCAGCAAGCAGCAGCTGATTAACGCGTTTGATAACAGCGTGCTCTATACCGACAGCTTTATTGATAACGTCATCGATCAGGTGCGCGACAAAAAAGCGCTGGTGTTCTATGCCGCTGACCACGGTGAGTCGATTGATGATAACTATCACTTCCACGGCACACCGCGTGAAATGGCCCCGCCGGAGCAGTTCCGCGTGCCGCTGATGGTCTGGGCGTCGGACAAATTCCTCTCCCAGCCGGAGCACCGCAGCGCCTTCGAGCAGTTGCAGGCACAGCAGCGGATAGGCGAAACCCATCGCCATACGGAGCTGTATGACTCGATTCTGGGTTGCCTGGGCTTCACCTCACCGGACGGCGGCATCAACCCGAAAAACAACTGGTGTCACTTGCCCGGTAAGGCGTAATGCCGGGCTGATGAATTAATAAACAGTTGATGAAAAGGACAGAAAAAAGGGATTGACGATAAAGGCGCAGCGGCAGTAAGATGCGCCCGCACTCTCGGTGAGTGGCGCAGCCTGGTAGCGCACTTCGTTCGGGACGAAGGGGTCGGAGGTTCGAATCCTCTCTCACCGACCAAATTCTGCATCACGGTTCCCGACCCGTGAAATAAAAAACCCGCAACCTCTGGTTAGCGGGTTTTTTATTGCCTGCAATTTACCGCGATACCCGCCGTGTGGCCACTGCGGGTAAAAACGGGTGCCGAAGGCCCGGCCTGACAATGCTCAATCAGCGGGGCAATCTGCCGCCCCGCCGTTGCTCTTAACGTTTAACTTCGTAGGCTAATACCGCTGCAAGCGTGGTGTTTCCCATGGTGACCTGTAATTCACAAAGCGAATCACGCACCAGCCAGGTAAAAACCAGGATGGTGAAGCACACCATGAAAACCCCTGTATTAAACTTATGCAGCATATCAGTTCCCTCCATTGCCTTGCGGCGGTTAAGAGGCTAACATCCACATTGTTGAGGTGTGAGTGTTAGCCCCACGTTGGTATAAACCTCGTGGGGCTTTTCTCTGCCTGACCGATGCTTAAGCCAGACAGCCTTAAGCACCCGCCGCGCAGTGTACGCCTTATTTCCTTATGCTATCTCCTTTTAATCATTGATATTTTTTTGTCGCATGAATAAAAGCAATTCGTTGCTGAGAAAATAGTTTGAAGGCAATTAAATAAATCACGTAAAACCCGTAACAGGATTGCGTCATTTATTTTTTGATGGGAAACAACGTTATTTTTTTATAATGGCGGGCGCGGGAAGGAAATAAAAAAGGCCGCCTGCAGGCGGCCTGGGAAACAGATGCCCATTACGCCTGGGCAGTTTCATGCACCACCCGCCGGGCATGGGCCATGCTCAGCTCATGCTTTTGCATTTCCATCATCAACCTGCCGGTGGTGCGTTCCCGGCCGGTTGCCACCACGGCGACCAGTTGCTCTTTCAGGCCATACAGCGCCACAAAGTCCTGCCCCTCCAGCGATCCGATCAGATCGATCTGATCCCAGCGTTGCGGGTGGCCAAGGTAGTCGAACCGGGTGCCGTAATGCTGTGTCCAGAAGAACGGGATGCGGTCGAAGACCTCGTCCCCGCCCAGCATGTTTATCGCCGCGACGCGCCCTTGCTGCTGCGCAACCCGCCAGTGTTCAATGCGGATCGGGTTGCCCTCATAAGGGAAGGTGGCGATGTCCCCGACTGCATAGATGTTTTCCGCCGCCTGCATCGCCTGATTTACCCGCAGGCTGCCGTCTTCACACAGCGGCAAGTCATGGATAAAAGAGGTCACCGGCTCAATGCCGGTCGCCAGCAGCACCAAATCAGTAGGAATTTCCCGCCCATCTTTCAGTTGCACCGCCGTGACCCGGCGATCACCACGGAATCCGGCGGCTTCGCCATCCACAAACGTCACCCCGTGTGACTCATGCAGCTCACGGAAATAGTGCGCAATGCGCGGGCCGAACTGTGCTTCGAACGGCAGCGGATGCGGCGCAATCACCGTCACCTCAATGCCGCGTTTGCGCAGGGCAGCGGCCATTTCCATGCCGATGAAATTGCTGCCGACGATCACCAGCTTTTTCAGGGTGTCCACCGCATGCAGCAAGGTTTTCTCATGCTGGAGATTACGCAGCACATGGATGCCGCTGAGGTGTACGCCCGGCAGATCCGGCACCTGGGGCCGCCCGCCGCTGGCAATCAGCAGGGAGTCAAAGGTGATGCGGCGCTGGTCTTCCAGCACCAGCGTGCGCGCCGGGCTGTCGAGCTGCGCCACCCGTGCGGTAATGCGCTCCACATTGGCCTCACCGGTGACGCCATCGTCCAGCAGCCCCGGTACCTCTTCCACCGCCATATTGCCCATCGGCACGAATTTGCTCAGTGCCGTGCGGTCATAACCCGCCTGTTTTTCGGCATCAATGGTGATGATCCGGCCGCGGTAGCCGCGTTCATGCAGCGCACTCAGCGCCGCGCTGCCGGCCGCCCCGGCACCGAGGATCACCAGCGTGCCTTTGTCATCCGGCGCGTCCGGGCTGGCCGGCGGCAGGGCGATGTCCGGGTCGACCCATACCGCACCGGCTTCTGTTTTCACTGCATAGCGGGTCAGCCCTTCCAGAGCGGGCGGCTCGAGCAGCATGCCGTCATCCAGCGAGTACACCGCTTTGTGCCACGGGCACACCAGCTTACCGTCACACACGGCCCCTTCGGCCAGCGGCGCACCGGCATGGGGGCAGGTTGCCTGGAAGGCGTGCACGCGATCGCCGCGCCGGACCACCATGATCTTGTGCTCGCCCAGCGTAACCGGTTCGGGTTGGCTGTCGGTCAGTGCTGATAAAGCGATGACTTGTTGATAGGCCACGACATGCTCCTTTTATGTAGGGTGGTAAGAAGAGGGGCGTCTTACAGAGGCCCGGATCAGGCCTGTTTCGGCTGGCCGTTGGACGCCGTAATACCGCCGTCTACCGGCAGGTTGACCCCCGTGATGTAGCGCGCATCGTCACTCGCCAGGAAGGCGATGACAGCAGCCACCTCTTCCGGCTCGCCGGGGCGGCCAAGCGGGGTACGCTTGCGGAACTCGTCCAGCAGCGGTTCGTTCTTTTTGATGTCAGCGGCCATCGGCGTGATGATAAGGCCGGGGCAGACCGCGTTGACGCGCACGTTGTCGGCACCGTGATCCATCGCCAGTGAGCGGGTGAAGTTGGTCACGCCGCCTTTCGCCGCGTTATAGAAACTCATGCCCCAGTCGCCGCCCAGCCCGGACACCGACGAGACGTTAACAATGTTGCCCTGGCTTTTGATCAGCGCCGGCATGAAATAGCGGCAGCTATGGAATACGCCATACAGGTCAACCTTGATCGCCTTTTCCCAATTTTCGTAATCGCCTTCATGGACTCTGCCCTGGGCCGCGACCCCGGCATTATTCACGACCACATCGACCCGGCCATATTTCGCCAGCACGTCTGCCGCCAGTTGCTCAACGTCTTGTGCTTCTGCCATATCAGTAGGGCGCACCAGATGGTCACCACCCGCCAGGGACTGTAAGGTTTCCTGCAATTTGTCTTCAGTGCGGCCTACCAGCACCACAGACGCGCCTTCTTCGGCGAAGCGTTTGGCAGTGAATTCGCCGATACCGGAACCTGCACCGGTTACCACCACGACTTTTTTGCTGAATCGTTGCATGTTGCCTCCTTTCTGGTTACCGGGCCTGATGCCCGGCAACGTTGCTGATGTGATCACTACGTCTGTCATAAGCCTAGCAAACCGCGGGGAAATACCCCGGCCAAACCCCTCCCGTACCGGATAACCTGCTGTTTCCCGGCCTTTTTAAAGTTTTAAAAAGTGTTAACAGCACACCTGGGAGTGATCATTGAGCTTAGGGTAATAGAGGCCAGGGAGCTGAACGTGGATGGGCAAACGCCGGGAGGGAAGGGAAGAAGATTGCCGCGGCTTCTGCCGAGGGCAGGGCCGCCAGGCAGCATATTGTCCGGTAAAAAATGACCAGTGCGGAATGAGACGTTTTTTCGTTACGCGGCAGATGTCATCGCCATAGGCACAGCTTATGGTAAAAAGGCTCCCCATTTTGGGTTAAGGGTCAGCATTTTACGCTGATTTTCCTGCACTTCCCGGCGATAACCGCTCAGATTATCGCCATTTGATGAAAAAGTTTTTTCGTTTTTTAGCGGTGGAAACCTCTGAAGACAAACTGTTACAGCGGGACGAATCGCCTGCTAATTCTCACTGTTCATTATTTAATCCTGAATATGTTAGAGAATGGTTTTTTTTATGTTTGTTTGCTGTTTCTCACACTCTGTGTAAATGCCCGTTGGTTATATTGACGTCACCTCAAACAGTTGCCAAATTGGTAGCCTCAGGGGTATGACCAGAGGATAGTTCGGGTGAATTCCACGCACCCGGACACGCCGGTAAACGCTTTCACCGGCACCCGCACCGTATTCCTTCAGACGCCTCCCGGCGTCAGCCGCAACCGGCCACCGACAAAAACATTACAGGCCGGATTGTACAAATAACACACAACACCACATCACTATCTATGGAGTAACGCAATGAGAATCTCCTTGGGAAAAACAGGGATACTGAAGTTTGGCATGGGCTTGCTGGCACTGTCTGTGGCAGCGGGCGTGCAGGCGAAAACGCTGGTCTACTGTTCAGAAGGGTCGCCGGAAGGCTTCAACCCGCAGTTGTTCACCTCAGGTACCACGTATGACGCCAGCTCCGTGCCGATCTACAACCGTCTGGTGGAATTCAAAATCGGTACCACGGAGATTCAGCCCGGCCTGGCTGAGAAGTGGGAAATCAGCCCGGACGGCAAAACCTACACCTTCCACCTGCGTAAAGGTGTGAAGTGGCAGACCAGCAAGGATTTCAAGCCGACGCGTGAGTTCAATGCCGACGACGTGCTGTTCTCCTTCAACCGTCAGAAAGACGAAGCCAACCCGTACCACAAAGTCTCCGGCGGCAGCTATGAGTACTTCCAGGGCATGGGGATGCCGGACCTGATCAGCAAGATTGAAAAAGTGGACGACCACACCGTGCGCTTCGTGCTGACCCGCCCGGAGTCGCCGTTCCTGGCGGACATGGCGATGGACTTCGCGTCCATCCTGTCTGCGGAGTATGCGGACAACATGCTGAAAGCCGGCACGCCGGAGAAAATCGACCTGAACCCGGTCGGTACCGGCCCGTTCCAGCTGCTCCAGTACCAGAAAGATTCACGCATCCTCTACAAAGCCTTTGATGGTTTCTGGGGCACCAAGCCGCAGATTGACCGCCTGGTCTTCTCCATCACGCCGGATGCTTCCGTGCGTTATGCGAAATTGCAGAAAAACGAATGCCAGGTGATGCCGTACCCGAACCCGGCTGATATCGCGTCAATGAAGAAAGACAAAGCGATCAACCTGATGCAGCAACCGGGGCTGAACGTCGGTTATCTGTCATACAACGTCGAGAAAAAACCGCTGGATAACGTGAAAGTGCGTCAGGCACTGAGCATGGCGGTAAACAAGAAAGCGATCATCGACGCGGTTTACCAGGGTGCCGGCCAGTCCGCCAAAAACCTGATCCCGCCGACGATGTGGAGCTACAACAACGACATCAAAGATTACGACTACAACCCGGAGCAGGCCAAGGCGCTGCTGAAAGAGGCCGGGATGGCGGACGGCTTCAGCATCGACCTTTGGGCAATGCCGGTGCAGCGCCCGTATAACCCGAACGCCCGCCGCATGGCGGAGCTGATCCAGTCTGACTGGGCGAAAATCGGCGTGAAAGCCAACATCGTGACCTATGAGTGGGGCGAATACCTCAAGCGCGCCAAAGCGGGCGAGCACCAGACGGTGATGATGGGCTGGACCGGCGACAACGGGGACCCGGACAACTTCTTCGCCACCCTGTTCAGCTGCGATGCGGCCAAACAAGGCTCGAACTACTCCAAATGGTGTTACAAGCCGTTTGAAGACCAGATCCAGCCGGCCCGTGCTGAATCCGACCACAACAAGCGTATTGAGTACTACAAACAGGCGCAGGTCGTGATGCATGACCAGGCCCCGGCGCTGATCATCGCCCACTCCACCGTCTATGAGCCGGTGCGCAAAGAGGTGAAAGGCTACGTTGTTGACCCGCTGGGCAAACACCACTTCGAAAACGTCTCTATGGAGTGATGCCGCCACGGCATCCGGCACAGGTTCCCGGCCTGTGCCGTCCCTGCTTTTATCGATGGATCGATATGTGACTACTGTGAGCTGTTGGGGCGCGGTTTTCCGCTGCGCCCGATTCAGATGTGAGCCTTAAATAAGCCCGGCGAGCTACGGTTCTCCGGGCATTTTATACAGAGAGTTCGGGTTATGTTTCAGTTCATACTCCGGCGTTTGGGGCTGGTTATCCCAACGTTTATCGGCATTACCCTGCTGACCTTCGCGTTTGTCCACCTGATCCCCGGTGACCCGGTGACCATTATGGCCGGTGAACGCGGCATCTCCGCCGAGCGCCACGCGCAATTGATGGCCGAGATGGGGCTGGACAAGCCCCTGTATCAGCAGTACTTCCATTACATCGGTGCCGTGCTCCAGGGCGATCTGGGCATCTCGCTGAAAAGCCGCATCCCGGTCTGGGATGAGTTCATCCCGCGTTTCCTCGCCACGCTGGAGCTGGGCATCTGCGCCATGCTGTTTGCGGTGGTGGTGGGCATCCCGGTCGGCGTGCTGGCTGCGGTGAAGCGCGGCTCTATTTTTGACCACACCGCCGTGGGCATCTCACTGACCGGCTATTCGATGCCGATTTTCTGGTGGGGCATCATGCTGGTGATGCTGGTCTCGGTGCAGCTGAACCTGACGCCGGTTTCCGGGCGCATCAGCGATACCGTGTTCCTCGACGACACCCTGCCGCTGACCGGCTTTATGCTGATCGACACCTTCTTCTGGGGCGAGCCGGGTGACTTCAAAGACGCGGTGATGCACATGATCCTGCCGGCGATTGTGCTCGGCACCATCCCGCTGGCGGTGATTGTGCGTATGACCCGCTCCTCGATGCTGGAAGTGCTGGGTGAGGATTACATCCGCACCGCGCGCGCCAAGGGCGTCAGCCGGATGCGGGTGATCATCATCCACGCCCTGCGCAACGCCATGCTGCCGGTGGTCACGGTGATCGGCCTGCAGGTCGGCACGCTGCTGGCAGGCGCCATCCTGACGGAGACGATTTTCTCCTGGCCGGGGCTGGGCCGCTGGCTGATCGATGCGCTGCAACGGCGTGACTACCCGGTGGTGCAGGGTGGGGTGCTGCTGATCGCGACCCTGATTATTCTGGTTAACCTGCTGGTAGATCTGCTCTACGGCGTGGTCAACCCACGTATCCGACACAAGAAATAGGGGGGCGCACATGTCTCAAATCAGTGAGCCGGTCGGCACAGAGTCACAACGCAGCACCGCGCCGGTGCCGATGACCCCGATGCAGGAGTTCTGGCACTACTTTAAACGTAACAAAGGGGCGGTGGTGGGGCTGGTCTACATCATCATCATGCTGGTGCTGGCGATTGGTGCCGGTTTCCTCGCCCCGCACGCCCCGGCGGAACAGTTCCGCGATGCGCTGCTGAAACCGCCGGTCTGGCAGGAGGGCGGCAGCTGGAAATTCCTGCTCGGCACCGATGACGTCGGTCGCGATATCCTGTCACGCCTGATGTACGGCGCGCGGCTGTCGCTGCTGGTGGGCTGCCTGGTGGTGGTGCTGTCATTGCTGATGGGCGTGGTGCTCGGCCTGCTGGCCGGCTACTTCGGCGGCATGACGGACATCATCATCATGCGCGTGGTGGACATCATGCTGGCGCTGCCGAGCCTGCTGCTGGCGCTGGTGCTGGTGGCGATTTTCGGCCCGTCGATCGTCAACGCCTCGCTGGCGCTGACCTTTGTGGCGTTGCCGCACTATGTGCGCCTGACGCGCGCGGCGGTGCTGGTGGAAGTCAACCGCGACTACGTCACCGCCTCCCGGGTGGCGGGTGCAGGCGCGATGCGCCAGATGTTCGTCAACATCCTGCCCAACTGCCTGGCACCGCTGATTGTGCAGGCGTCATTGGGCTTTTCCAACGCCATCCTGGATATGGCGGCACTCGGCTTCCTCGGTATGGGCGCGCAGCCCCCGACGCCTGAGTGGGGCACAATGCTCTCCGATGTGTTGCAGTTCGCCCAGAGCGCCTGGTGGGTCGTGACCTTCCCCGGCCTGGTGATCCTGCTGACGGTACTGGCATTTAACCTGATGGGGGATGGCCTGCGTGATGCCCTCGACCCCAAACTCAAGCAGTAGAGGACGCACGATGTCTGCAACAGAAACGTCTATTCAGGCGCAAGCATCTGCTTCCGCCACCAATAAAACCTTACTGACCGTGGATCAGCTGTCCGTGCATTTTGGCGAAAAAACCGCGCCGTTCCGCGCCGTTGACCGCATCAGCTATCAGGTGAAACAGGGCGAGGTGCTCGGCATTGTCGGCGAGTCCGGCTCCGGCAAATCGGTGAGTTCGCTGGCGATCATGGGGCTGATTGATTTCCCCGGCCGCGTGATGGCTGACCGGCTGGAGTTCAACGGCCGTGACCTGCAACAGATCAGTGAAAAAGAGCGCCGCCAGTTGGTAGGCTCGGATGTCGCGATGATCTTCCAGGACCCGATGACCAGCCTCAACCCGTGCTACACCGTGGGCTACCAGATCATGGAAGCGCTGAAGGTGCACCAGGGCGGCAATAAAAAAACCCGCCGCCAGCGCACCATCGACCTGCTGACGCAGGTGGGCATTCCTGACCCGGCCTCGCGGCTGGATGTGTACCCGCACCAGCTCTCCGGCGGGATGAGCCAGCGCGTGATGATCGCGATGGCGATCGCCTGCCGCCCGCAGTTGCTGATTGCCGATGAGCCGACCACCGCGCTCGACGTGACCATCCAGGCGCAGATCATTGAGCTGCTGCTGGAGCTGCAACAACGCGAGAACATGGCGCTGATCCTGATTACCCACGATCTGGCACTGGTGGCGGAAGCCGCACACCAGATTATCGTGATGTATGCCGGGCAGGTGGTGGAAGTGGGCAAGGCCGCGGAGATCTTCCGCGCGCCGCGCCACCCTTACACCCAGGCGCTGCTGCGCGCCCTGCCGGAGTTCTCCACGGACAAGGCGCGGCTGGCCTCCTTGCCGGGCGTGGTGCCGGGCAAATATGACCGCCCGACCGGCTGCCTGCTCAACCCGCGCTGCCCGTACGCCACGGAGCACTGCCGCGCCGTAGAACCGGCGTTACGCCAGATCCCCGGCCGCCAGTCCAAATGCCACTACCCGCTTGATGATGCCGGGAGACCGACTTATGACCACTAATGCGCCGCTGTTACAGGCGATTGATTTAAAAAAGCACTACCCGGTGAAAAAAGGGCTGTTCGCCCCGGAACGCATGGTAAAAGCGCTGGATGGCGTCTCGTTCACGCTGGAACGCGGCAAAACGCTGGCGGTGGTGGGCGAGTCCGGTTGCGGTAAGTCCACGCTGGGGCGTTTGCTGACCATGATTGAAATCCCGACCGGCGGTGAGCTGTACTATCAGGGCCAGGATCTGCTGAAACCGGATGAGACAGCCGAAAAGCTGCGCCGCCAGAAGATTCAGATCGTGTTCCAGAACCCGTACGGCTCGCTGAACCCGCGTAAAAAAGTGGGGCAGATTCTGGAAGAGCCGCTGCTGATCAACACCGGGCTGAGCGGGGCGGAACGGCGGGAAAAAGCGCTGGCGATGATGGCGAAAGTCGGCCTGAAAACCGAGCACTACGACCGTTACCCGCACATGTTCTCCGGCGGCCAGCGCCAGCGTATCGCCATCGCGCGCGGGCTGATGCTCAACCCGGACGTGGTGATTGCCGATGAGCCGGTCTCCGCGCTCGACGTGTCAGTGCGTGCGCAGGTGCTTAACCTGATGATGGATCTGCAACAGGAGCTGGGGTTGTCTTACGTCTTTATCTCGCACGACCTGTCGGTGGTGGAGCACATTGCCGATGAGGTGATGGTGATGTACCTCGGCCGCTGTGTGGAGAAGGGCACCAAAGAGGCGATCTTCAACAACCCGCGCCACCCGTACACCCAGGCGCTGCTCTCTGCCACGCCGCGCCTGAACCCGGACCAGCGCCGCGAGCGCATCAAGCTTACCGGCGAGCTGCCCAGCCCGCTCAACCCACCGCCGGGCTGTGCCTTCAATGCCCGCTGCCGCCGGGCGTTCCACATCTGCCCGCAGCAGCAGCCGCAACTTAAGCAGTACGGCGACCAGCTGGTGGCCTGCTTCGCGGTGGATCAGGACGAGCAGGAAAAAGCAAAACAGGCCGCACCGGCCCACGGCTGATCCCTCTAAAAACCACCCAGGGCGCGAGCAATCGCGCCCTTTTTTATGGGCGCTGTCCGCACTACCGATCAAGTAGCGGCTACGTCCTGGCCACCTTACCGGCATAAAAAAACCGGGTCTCCCCGGTTTTTTCCTTCAGCTTACGGCTATTTTTGCAGTGACCAGTAAGCGAGTTGCTGGAGGGCGGAAGAGTAGTAGCCGTCATCCGGCGTCAGGGTGTCATTCACATAGAAGTTATTGCCGAGCGTCACGTCGCGGATTGCCAGCATCCCCGGCGACAGCGGATAGTCAGCTTTTGCGCCGCTCTGCACATCAATAAAGGCCGGGGTATTTTCACGCGGGTAGCCCTGCCAGTAACGGATAAAAGGTTGCAGCGCCGGGGAATTCGGTTCCGCCCAGCTGATGTAGAGCGGGATGCGGATGGCGTCATAACTGAAGCGCGGCGGCCAGCCTTTGCCCGGTGTCAGGGTGCCGTCTGCCTGCATCGTCACCCAGTCAGTCGGCAGGCCAACCTTGCCGAAATCCATCTGCTTCAGCAGCGCCAGCCCATCATCATTCAGGGATTTCCACACCTTCAGGTGGCTGTGCTGGTAGAACGCTTTCCACGCCGGGAAGAGGAAGTAGGAAGGGTTGAGCGTGATGGTGCTGGTGTGGTTAAAACCGTAAATGCCCGGCAGCATCACCGTATGCCCGGCGAACTCAATGACATTGTGCTTCACAATCGCCGCCTGCAACTTCTCAGAGGCGTCGGTATAGACGGAGTTATGCCATTTTTCCCCGGCCAGCAGCAGCGCCCACGCCATCAGCATGTCACCGTCTGAGGCGTTGTTTTTGTCCGCCACCTTATCTTTGGCATTCGGGTCATAACGCCAGGCATACAGCCCGACGTCTTTGCGGTAGAGGGTTTTGTCCGCCCATTTCAACAGCTGGTCAAACGTCGCGCGGTCGTCATTAAACACCGCCAGCAGCATACTGAAACCCTGCCCTTCGGTATGGCTGACATTGCGGTTGGCGGTGTCAACAATCCTGCCGTCCGGCATCAGGAAACGCGTTTTGTACTGATCCCAGCCAGTTTCCTGCGCACAGGCCAGCGAAGAGAACAGGCTGAGTGCCAGCCCGAAAATCAGCGCCATGCGGCGTACGGTACTCATCATCAGTGGGTATCCCTATAAACAGCGGCCGCACCGGGAAGGCGCGGCCGGGAAACCGCCTTAAAGGCCGGCCTGGTAACGGAAATGTAAGGTGTGCTGCGGGTTGGCGCCCTGCCAGCGTAACGGCACCCGGTCGTGGCCGCCCTGCGCCTGCAACCAGACGGCATACGCGCCCTCCAGCACCGCGGCGAAAGCCGCCTGCCAGTTCCCCTGATCGGCATCGGGGGCTTGCGGCCAGGCGATGTGCGTCAGCGTCAGGCTGCGCTCGCCCGGCATCAGCGTCACTTCACCCCAGTCAAACCCGGCCAGCAGCCGGTTAAGGTTGTCCTCCAGCTCACCGACCGTCCGGCAGGCGGGCAGCGGGTGGCGGCGCGCCAGGTCACCGCCCATCAGGCGCAGGAACTGGTGGCCGTCCTCGCCTTCGGCCGTGGACAGAATGCCGGAAAACAGCGTCTGAACCAGATCCTGCCAGCCCGGTTTGCACTGGCGGCGCTGGTGGTAGGCGAGTTGTTGCGCGTGGGCGTCTTGCATTAAATGGCTCATTCCGCATTAATTCCTGTCGAGCAGATAGCGGAAGTAGAGTTCCGCCCTGCTTTCATTGTAGTCACCAAAGGTGTCATAACCCACTTTCCCACCGACGATCATATTGCGGTTCAGGTGGTAGTTGCCGGCGGCCCCCAGGTTCCAGCCGATGCCGTTCTCACTGCTGCCGGCGTAATACGCCTCGCTGCCGAAACCGGCCGCGACCAGCGATTCAAGCTGCGACTGGAGCGCCGGGTCATCCGGGAAGTAGGCGCTTTTGTCTTTCGAGTAGGACTGGTAGCCCACGGACGCATTCAGCTTCAGGTCCCAGTCATCCATCTTCTGCGTGTACTCCACCGGGAAGGCGACGCTGACGTAGTTCTGCGGGCTGAAATAGCCGCCCTGGCCGTAGCTGAAGTAGCTGAGGTTTTTCGAGAAATCCATATAGCCGACGTTAACGCCGGTTTTCAGCTCGCGATCCTCGAGGCGGTAAGGGCGCACATACAGCCCGGCGTTGGTTTCAATGCTCTGGTTTGAGGCGACGTGGTGGCCGAGGTAACTGTAGTAGCCTACCCCGGCGTAGAACCCGGCGTCGCCGTTGTCATAGGAGAGGTTGAGGCTGCCGCCGTTTTTGGTGACCTGCCCCCACGTTTTGCCGCTGTAGGTGTCTTCGGTGCCGACGTAAGCGAGCAGGCTGTCCGTGACGGCGCGGCGTTCGGCGGTCACGGTCAGCGTGGTGTTGTCGCCAAGCTTCGGTGACCACTGCACGCCGCCCACCAGCGCGTTGAGATCCTGCCCCAGCGGGGTGGAGCCGATGTCCGCTTTATAGCGATCGCCGCTGACCGCCAGCGCCAGTTCCACGCCGGACGCGTTCTGGTTGCCCGATTCCGGCGCGCTGTAGGTGGTCGGGTCGGCGCTGGTAATCGCGGTGTAGGCGGCGCACTGCGCGGTGGTGGCGTTGGTGCCGCAGTTGGCAATGTAGCCGGCAGCGGCGGCCGTTTGCAGTTTCGCCAGCGTACTGTAACTGGCGATGTCCAGCCCGGCTGCGGTGGCCGCTGCGGCAACGGTCTCTTTCGCCGATTGCGCCTGTGCCAGCGCGCCCTGGCCGAAGCGGCTGTTGCCGGTATCACTGCTGCTGCCGGCGCTGAGCGACACCGGGGTGGCGGTAAAGCTGACGCGCGCGCTGTCAAACGGCTCGGCCGAGAAGGTCATCGGCGCTTTCGCCTCGGTCAGCTGGCTGAGGCCGCTTTCGCCGTCACGCCCGCGGATCGACAGGCCGCCCTGCGCCCAGGTGGCATGCTGTTCCTGCAACGCGTCCAGCATCGCATCGACCTGTTTCAGCGTCGCGGATTGGCGCGCCCGCAACGGTGACACCGGCGCACCGGGGATCTGCCCGCCGTTGAGGGTGGCGTCAGATTGCTGCCACGGCATTACACTGCCGTAAGAGGAGGCAGTGGTTGGGCGGGCGCTGCGCGTGGTGCGGTTGATAAACGGGTTATCCGCCAGTGCCAGCCCGGCGATGGACGGCGTGCCGCGGCCGTCTGCCCCCTGAAGGCCAATCATCTTGCCTTTGGCCGAGCGCAGCAGGGCGAGCGCCTCCTCGTGATCGCCCTGCGCCTCGGCGACGCGGGCCGCCTGCAACAAGCGCTGCGGCGTGCGCGGGCCGGTGAAGCCGCTCATCAGCTGGCGCGCGCGCGGAATGTCATTGTCGGCCAGCGCCACATCGACTGCGCCTGCGCGGGCATCCTGCGCCGGGGTGTCGCGGGCCAGCAGGTAGTCATAGACCTTACCGGCTTCTTTATTCATCTTGCCGGACTGGTAGAGCCGCGCCATCGCCAGCATGAGATCGCGGTTTTGCGGATCGTTTTGCAGCGCGACAATCAGCGTGTCGTAAGCGGCGGCGTTCTGCCCCTGCTCACGCAGCTGATCCGCCTCGTTGATCACAAAGCCGGTACGTAACGTGCTGATCTGCTGCGGGGAACTGTTGGCCTGAATTGCCGGGTTGCTGAGCCAGGCCTGCGCCTCACTGCTCAGCCCGGCGGCGTTCAGCACGGTAATCTGGTCGGCGTAATCCCCGGCGTTGCCTTTCACGCCCTGCTGCATACTTTGGCGTACCAGCGCCACCGCGCTGTCAGCCTCACCCGCTGCCAGTAACCCTTTCGCCAGCGCACCGCTGTCTGCCGGGCTGGTGGGCGGCGTTTGCGCCAGCGCATGGAATGTATTGGCGGCGGCGGTGAGGTTGCCGCTTTGCAGGTAAGCATTGGCGGCGGCCATCTGCCGGTTGAACCGGGCGCGCCCGGCCAGCTCGCGCATCGCCGCCGTGCGGTTGCGCGCCGGAATACGCGCCAGCAGGGTGTCCGTTTGCGGCCAGTTGCCGTTTTCCGAGGCAAACAGCGCGGCGGCATAGGCGGCGCTGGCCGGGGCATTGGGTTCTGCGGCCTGGGCCATCAGCGCCTGCGCCTGGGCGCTGTCCCCCAGTTTGGCCAGGATGCGCGCCCTGTCGAGCGTCACCCAGATGTTGTCCGGCTGCTTCTCCTGTGCCTGTTGCAGCAGGAGCAGGGCGCGTTGCGGGTTATTGGCCTGTAGCGCCTCCGCTGCCTCACGGCGCAGCGGCTCAACGTTGACCCCGGCCGGTTGCACCCGCGGCCGCAGTGCGACGGGCAGGGTTTGCAGCACCGCGTTGGCCTGGGCGTTGTCCCCTTGCTGGCGCAGCACATAATACAGCCCGCTTTTGGCGTCATTATTTTCACTGTTTTGCGTCAGCAGCGCGCGGTAGAGCTGCACGGCCCCCGGCAGGTCGCCGGTGCGGCGCAGCACATCCGCGCGGAACAGCGCCGCCGCCGTGCCTTTTTCACCGCCCTCTGCGGTCAGCGGCGCAGAAAGGGTGAGCGCGCGGTCGGTGTCTCCGGCCGTGGCCGCTTTTTTGGCGTCGGCCAGCGCGGCATAGAAATGGGCATCCTGCGCCTGGGCGCGCCATTTTTCGCTCTCCGGCCCGCCCTGTTGGGCGGCGCGGGTCAGGTACTCTTCCGCTTTGGCGAAGTTGCCGCTGCGCTGGGCGATGTAGCCCATCCCGGCCAGGGCGTCAGCGTCGTTTGGGTTGGTGGCCAGCACCGAGGCAAATTTGGCCTCGGCATCGCCGGTATTGCCGCTGTTGAGGGCAGTGAAGCCCTCGCCTTTGGCTGCGCCGCCGACATTTTTCTGGAAATAGGTCATCACACCGCTGTCGTTCGGGTGCTGCTGCTGATACGCCTGATAGAGCGGCTGATCTTCCGGCTGCGGGGTGAGCCACAACAGCGCCTGGCGCAGCGCCGCCGCGGCATCGGTGCTTTTTTCCGACAGCCCCGCCAGCAGGCTGATGCCGTCGCGGCGGGTGGCGGCCTGGTAAGTCATCGCTTTGCCGAGCGCCAGGCGCGCTGCGCTGTCCGTGGGCCGTGCGTTAACCCGTGCCTTCAGGCCGTCGATCGCCTGCGGCAGCAGCGTCTGGTCTCCGGCCATCGTCAGGTAGTATTCATCGGCCAGGCTCTCCGGCGGCGTACTGCCGCTGAACAGCATACGGTACGCCTCAAGCGCCTGGCCCACGGCACCGCGCGCGGCCAGCTGGCGTGCGGTAGCGAGCTGCGTCGGCGGGATCGCCTGCACCGCGCTGGCGTTGTCGAGCGCGGTTAAACGCGGGTCGCCCGGCGAGGCCGCGCTGAGTTTCTGCCGCCACTGCGCCGCTGCGGCCTTGTCACCGCCCTGCATCGCGTACAGTGACATCAGGTAGAGCGCCTCCGGGTTGTCGGCCTCCACCATCAGCACCTTTTGCAGGGCGTCCCTTGCCAGCTCGTCATGCGCTTTCTCATGCCAGTAAGCGGCCTGATCAAACAGCGCTTTCAGCGCCGGGTTGCTCCCGGCGGCTGTGGCAGGCAGCACCGCCAGCCCGGCGGCCCACAGGGCGAGGCGCAGGCGGGACGGAATCAGGAAGGGCACCGCGCGCCCCGTCGGGTTACTCGTTTTCATCAGGGAAATCCTTGCCGGCGGAGCCGCGGTGCGGGGCCAGACGCTGTGCCGCATGGCGCGCCAGCAGCACATAAATGCTCAAACCGATCGCCGCAGCGAACAGCAGTGTCACCAGCGACAGCACCACAATGTGCTGGCTGGCGTACCAGACAATCATCAGGTACCACGGCAACTGGCCGACCGGGAATTGCGGGCCGACGCGGAAACTGCGCACGCCGTTCTCATCGGTGATCACCGCCAGGTCGCCGCGTACCCCGGCGTTGATCGCGGCGGTGTTCAGGTCCTGGTTAATCTTCAGCAGTTGGTCATCATCGGTGGCGGTGGCCAGCACCACCACGCGGTTTTTCGCCCAGGCGGAAGGGAAACTGACGAAACCGCGCCACGCCTCGGTGGAGGAGAGGTAACGGTCAGCCTCGACCGGCGTGCGGAACCAGTCGCCGGTGGCCCAGGCTTTCAGGCGTGCCGGCATGTCCGGCGTGCGCACCGTCAGGGTGTCATTCTCCGGCTGGAACGGCGTGCCGCGCAGCAGGGCCCCGGTGAATGCCTTGTCCTGCAGCGGCGCAACCGCCAGCACGTCGCGATCCGCCGTATTGCCCGGCACACCGAACGCCACCTGCACCTGCGCCACCGGGATGCCGGTGGCATTACCGGCGCGGCCCATCAGCCCCAGCAGGGTGTGCAGCTCCGCTGCGCCCGGCTGTGCCGGCAGCAGCAGCAGCGTCTGCGAGAAGTCCGCCAGGCGCGAGAAGGGGAACGACGCGCCGACGTAGTAAGAGAGGTTCGGCAACTGCGAGAAGTGGTGCGTGTGCGTCAGATCAATATAGGAATCGTCATCGATGCGGCTCTTGATATTGCTGCTGGTCAGCAGGTTACAGGGCGCATCCTTTTTCGGCGCGATGGCGTAATAGAACGTCAGCTGGTTGTCGCCGTAGATCAGGTAAGGGGCCAGCCGCAGCGTGGTGCTCTCCTGCCGGGTGTCGCCGCCGAGGGCGCGCCAGGCGCTCTCCACCAGCCCGTTTTTGTTGACCGTGAGGTTGCGCAGGAAGGTGCCGTTGATCGAGACATTCAGCTGCGATTTATCCTCATCAATCCAGTTTTCCGTCGGGAAACGGTAGCCGAGGTGCACCGGGATGGTGTCGCCGTCCCACATAAAGAGATCCGGCGCGGCGCGGAACGCCACATGGATGCTGTCATGGTAGATGCCGTTGGCGGTCAGCGCGTCCGGGTTCGCCACCAGGCTTTTCAGGGAAACCGGCGCGTGGGTGTTGATCCAGCGCGGCGCATCATAAGGCTGCCGCGGCGGGATGGCGTGCGGCACCACCGGCAGCGTGCTCTGGCCGGCAGGCAGCGGGGCGTTCACCAGCCGCCACGCCGCCTGGCGCAGCTGTTGCGGGTCACTGCCCATCACCAGCAGCAGTTTGTAGACCGGGTTGATCGGGTTGTCGATCACCTGGAGCTGCGGGCCGGTGGCGGCGGGCAGCGTCAGCGTGCCGATGCGGTCACCCGGTTTGCCGAACACAATCCCGTTCTGTTCCGGCAGGCGGTCGAGCGCCACCGGGAAATCGATGCCGCGGTAACCGGCGCGCATCCCGAGGTAGGAGGCGACGGTGGCCGCGGCACTGACTTCCGCCGGTTGCAGCGACGCCGGGAACACCATCGTGACCTGTGACGCCTTCATCTGGAGCGGATCAAAGAACGGGCGCGGGAAGTGGCCGAGATCGCGGCCGATGTTCAGCCGCTGCCCTTCCAGTTGCAGCCGGGTTTTCGGCAGCACCGTGACCCAGTATTTATCTGACAAATCGCGCTCGCACTGCATGGCGTTGCTGTCCTGCACCTGGAAACTCAGGTTGTTGCTGGACACCACCATCGCGGCCGGAATATCCAGCTCATACTCGTTGTCGCGGCTGCCGTCGCCGGTCAGCGGCAGCGCGCCGAGCGGCTGGCCGTTGAGCATCAGTTGCAGGCTGGTGTCACGCGCCAGCAGGGCAGGGGAGACCTTGAGCACCAGCGTCAGGCGGGCGTTGGTCATCACCTGGTCGCCCGGCAGGGTGAAGATGACGCCGGAATGGAGTTGGCCGCCGCTCAGCGTCAGGCCGTTTTGCTGGCCCATCTCCGCCAGCGTCAGGCTGGTAGTCACGCCCTGCGTCAGGGCGATGTCCGGCACCGCAGCCTCCGGGGCCGGCACATCCGGCGCGGGCATATCCGGCGCTGGCGGCGCGGCGTCCGGCTGCGGCGCGTTGTCTGCCGGGCGCGGCAATGTGGAGAGATCCAGCGCGGCCGGCTCCGCCTGGCCGACAGCCAGCGGCAGCAGGGCGAGGCCGACCGCCAGCCACGGGCGGGTGCGGCGCAAGGCCGCGAGGAATCGGGTCGGGTTCATCAGGCGGCCTCACCCTTATTGAGTTTTGCGCTGCGGCGGCGTGCCTGGCGCTCTTTCCAGGTGTGGTAGAAGAGTTCAAACACACAGCGCACGATGCCCATCAGCGAATGCAGCGGGCGATCTTTCGGGTACGGCGGCTCAATCCAGGCGTCGGCACGCGCCAGCACCACCCGCACCAGCTCGCGGCGGCGGGAGAGCGGCATCTCACCGAATTGCAGGCGGATCACCTCCGGCGTGGCATCGATCAGGCTCACCGGAATGCAGACCGCACCCGATTGCAGCAGGATTTCCACCTCTTCAATCACGTCATGCTGGTAGCGGTCATCCGGCGTGACCAGCTTGACCCCACCCATCGACATATCCACCGTGGTGGTGCGCACCGAGATACCGCTGGCGTAATGCACGATCGCCGGCAGGGCCACATCAATCCGGATGGTTTTGCGCACCTGACGCGTCTCTTTGGCGACGGCAATCGCCGCCAGCAGGATCAGCACGCTGAAGCAGCCCCAGCCGATGTTAAGCGCCATGACTTTCGGGTCTACGCCAAAATAGTTGTGCGCCACGGCGCGGACGATGCCCGCCACAATCCCGGTCAGCATCATCACCACCACAATCACGTGCGGTTTCACGATGTTGAAATCAAAGAAGCCGTTGTCGAGCAGGCCGCCTTTGTCGGTCACGTTGAATTTGCCGTGTTTCGGCGAAATCAGCGTCAGCAATGTCGGGATCACCAGGTGGAACGCCATCACCGTTTCATAAATTTCACCCCAGAAGGCGTAACGGTAGCGGCCGTTCATCCGTGAGTTGATATACACCGACATCAGCAGGTGCGGCAGCATGTAGGCGAAAATCATCGTCGCCGACGAGGAGATAATGTTCTGGTTAAACAGCAGGTAGGCCATCGGTGCGGTGAGGAAGATCACCCGCGGCAGGCCGTACTGGAAATGCAGCATAGCGTTGAGGTAGCAAAGGCGTTGCGGCCAGCTCAGCCCGCGGCCGAACAGCGGGTTATCGACGCGGAAAATCTGCGTCATGCCGCGCGCCCAGCGGGTACGCTGGATAACATGCAGGCCGAGGCGCTCTGTCGCCAGCCCGGCGGCCAGCGGCAACGCCAGAAACGCGGAGTTCCAGCCCAGGCGCTGCATTTTCAGCGCGGTATGCGCATCTTCAGTCACCGTTTCCACCGCAAAGCCGCCGATTTCTTCCAGCGCCACACGGCGGATCACCGCGCAGGAGCCGCAGAAGAACGTCGCGTTCCAGTTGTCATTGCCCTGCTGCACCGGGCCGTAGAACAGTGCGCCCTCATTCGGGATATGGCGCGCCGCTGACAGGTTGCGCTCAAACGGATCGGGCGAGTAGAAGTAGTGCGGCGTCTGGAGCAGCGCCAGCCGCTCCTCTTTCAGGAAGCTGCCGACGGTGGCCTGCAGGAAAGCGCGGGTGGCAACGTGGTCGCAGTCAAAGATGCAGATCAGCTCACCTTTGGTCAGCGTCAGCGCGTGGTTCAGGTTGCCGGCTTTGGCGTGGCGGTTGTCATTACGGGTGATATAGCCGACGCCCGCATCGGCGGCGAACACCGCGAACTCATCACGTTTGCCGTCATCCAGCACGTAGATTTTCAGCTTGTCTTTCGGGTAGTCGATGCATTGCGCCGCCAGCACCGTGTCGCGCACCACGTCGAGGCTTTCGTTGTAGCTCGGCACATAGATGTCCACCGTCGGCCACAGGCTCATGTCGTCCGGCAGGGGTTCAATGGTGCGTTTCAGCGGCCAGGTGGTTTGCAGGTAGCCGAGCAGCAGGATCACCCAGACATACAGCTCTGCCGCAAACAGGCCGGTGCCGAGCACCGCCTCAATGGTGGAGTTAAAGTGCAGCGTCTCGGTCGCGCGCCAGTAGATGTAGCGGGTGGACATCAGGATCGACATCACCACCATGATCACACTGACTTTTTTGCTTTTGCTCAGGCCGAGCAGGAACAGCATCGCGATGCCGATCAGGCCGAAAATATACTGCTTTTCGCTGTCGAGCGGCGTGACGATGACCAGCAGGGCCACCGGCAGCAGCAGGAGCAGCAGCAGGGAAAACAGGAGTTTGTTCATGACGTCAGGGGATCGCTGTCAGTAAGTGTGGGGAGGGGTGATCGACGCGTGGAATTCACCATCGCCAACGTTGATGCCCAGGATGGCCGCCACTTTTTTGCTGACCAGCTCAATGTCGAAGGCCGCGGCAGAGACCGGGCTGAAATCGATGATTGCCCGCTGGGAGGCGTTGGCCTCCGGCACGCACTCGTCACGGTGGACGGTGCCGAGCAGGCGGTCACCCAGGCGTTGCTCAAAAAATTGGGTGACGTCGCGGCTCAGGGTGCGGCGCATGTCGATCTGGTTGATGACGTAGTAGTCGCCCTGTTTGTCGTTCAGCGCGCTGCCGATCATCTTGTGGTTTTCCATCTGCGGCAGCAGCGACAGCGAGGCGGTGTCTGCCAGCATCACCACCAGGTGCAGGTCCGCCAGGGTTTTCATGGCTTTCAGCGCCGGGCTGGGGCCGGGCGGGAAGTCCGCCAGAATCACCAGGCCGGGGTAGTTCAGCACCGACTGCAGGCCGCGCGCGAGGAAGTGCGGATCGGTGGTGAGCTGCTGCTCAAAGGCGAGGCGCTGCGCCTCTTCCACGTCACCATATGGCAGCACAAAAGTATTGGAACCGGCCTTGAGGATGAACTGGCTCCAGTCGGAGGCGTCTGCCGCTTCCGCCACAAAGCCGCGCCCGTCAGAGACCGGCACGCCAAAATGCAGCCGCAGGGCGTTCTGCACATCGAAATCAATCACCAGCACTTTGCTGCCGCTGCGCGCCAGCGCATAAGCAAGATTGGCGGTCAGGGTGGTTTTGCCGACGCCCCCTTTGGGCGAGCAGACACAGACTAACGGCATGAGGCAATCATCTCTAACAGGGGTTGAAGCGGTGTGTCACGGCGGCTGTCCGCCGCCGGTTGGGCAACGGGTTTGGGCCGGAACAGCGAGGTGTAACGCGCCGCCTCAGGGGCCGGGGGCGCAGCGGCGGGCTGCGCAGGCGATACCGCCGCCGGGGCCGGTGAGGCGGTGTGGGGTGCGGCCGGGGCAACGGCCGGGACCGCCGGCAGCATGTCGCTCAGGGTGCTGAGCAGGCTGTCAGTGGCGAACTCGCGGTCTGACACCGGCGTCGGGGCCGGTTGCACCGTGCGCTGGCTGCTGCCCAGGGCGCCGGGGGCCTCTGCCGTCGCGGACAACTGGCGCAGGATCGCCCAGTTCTGTTGCGCGCCCTCCTGGCTGCTGTCAGAAATTTCCTTGTAATCAATCCCTTCCATATGGGTTTTTTCTTTGAAGCGTTTTATATCGTCGTACTTATTCATCAGGGCGGCCTATACGATGGGGTCAATGCCGGGGATAAAGACGCAAAAAGCCGCAGTCAATCGTGCCGGCATTCCTTACAGGAAAGGATGTTCAGGTGACGTCGCAGCCCCCCGTTGCTGGAGCGTGCCTAATATATCAATTCCTAAACAGATTAATAGTGCAGCGATTAAGCAGAAAAAACAGCGCCTGAAGAGTGCGTTAGTGTTTTGTTCTGAGGTAAATCCTATTAGGATTTTTTCATACTTGCCTAAATGAATCATTAAATTACTGCCAGCGGAAAGCTCTGTTTATCCCATATTGATGTAGTGAATTTTATAAATATTTTTAATGTTTTAGCGTGATCATCCGACCACCGTCAGCCGCAGGCGGCAGGGGGCCGCGGGCGGTGGGGCACTGAAAAAGGGGGAATTGGGCCGCTTTAGGCTAGGATAAGGATGAAAACCGGCTTTTTCCTGCTGAATATCACGGCCGCAGGGCCGTTGCGGGGGGGAAATCCGTATACTGGGGCGTGCGGCGGCGGCCGCTGAGCCGGTTGTCCGGGCCGCCCTGGTTTTGGTAATGAATTTAACTGTTTGTTACCAACGCGGATCACGTATTACCATGAGGAACCGTGCCGGAGGGGTTGACCTCCGATGTGACGGCCAAAAAACATGATGAACAGGCAATGATGCCGCGTGAGACACTTCCGCGCCGGACGCAGTTCTCAACTCTTTCCAGCCACGGGCGCGCGCCGGTGGCCGATCCCAGTGTGTGACGGAGACGTATGTTGCGGGTCAGACGTTCGTTAACGATTAAGCAGATGGCAGCGGTATCCGGTGTAACGCTGGTAACGCTCTGCATCTTTATCACCATCCAGCTGTTTCACCTGGCGCAGCAGCGCCGGGAAGATTACGCCCAGCAAATGGAACAGGTTGCCCATTCCATCCGCCAGCCGCTGGCGGAGGCCGTGCTGAATGTTGACCTGCCGCAGGCACATGCGTTGCTGAATACCTTTAAGCCGCTCGGCATTGTGACGCGCGCCAACGTGGTGCTGCCGAATGATATCCAGGTGCTGCACGGCGATTTCCCGCCGGAACGGCCGGTGCCGGGCATTATCTCCAGCGTGTTTGACCTGCCGGTGCGCATCAGTGTGCCGCTCTATACGCTGGAACGGATGCCCGCCCACCCCAAACCGCTGGCCTACCTGGTGTTGCAGGCGGACTCCTGGCGGCTCTACCAGCAGATCCGCAGCATCATGATTACCCTGCTCGCCACCTATTTGCTGATGGCGCTGGTGCTCTCCGTGGCGGTGAGCTGGTGCATGAACCGGCTGATGGTGCACCCGTTGCGCCATATCGCGCGCGAGCTGGACGCACTGGAAGAGGGGCAGATCCTGCACCATCAGCTGAAGGTGTCGCCGCTGCATAAAGATGACGAGCTGGGGATGCTGGCGCGCCACTACAACCGGAACCAGCAGTTGCTGGCGCGGCGCTTTGGTGAAAACCCGCGCGAGTGGCCGCGCCACCCGGTGACGGCGCTGCCGAATGACTCCCTGTTTACCGAGCTGCTGGCGCAGTACCTGCGTTTCCAGCCGCGCCCGGCGCGCTTCAACCTGTTGCTGATCGATGTGGAGACGTTACAGGAAGCGGCCGGGGTGCTGAGCGAGGCCCAGCGCAACGCGATGTTGCAGACGGTGGTGGGCCGCATCTGCAGCGCGCTCTCTGACAATGATGAGCTGGGCCAGCCCGGCCCGCATGAGTTTATTGTGCTGGCGCGCGATGCCGAGCGGCCGTTCCAGGCGATGCGGCTGGCGCGTGAAGTGATGGCGGCGGTCAATGCGCCGTTGACCGAGGGTGAGCTGACGGTGCGCCCGGTCGCCAGTATCGGCATCGCCCATTATGCCGGTGACGGCAACCTGGGGGCAGAGGCGCTGATCCTGAATGCCCGCTCGGCGCTGGTGTCTGCCCACCATCAGGGCAAAAACCAGATCCTGTTCTTTGACCCGGAACTGACGCGCAAAACCCAGCAGCGGCTGACGCAGGAGAGCGATACGTTGCAGGCGCTGGAGCACAACGAATTCACCCTGTTCCTCCAGCCGCAGATTGACCTGAAAAATAACCGGATTGTCGGGGCCGAGGCGCTGTTGCGCCGCCGGATGCCGGACGGCAATTACAGCCTGGATGCGGAGTTCATCCCGTTTGCGGAAGAGATCGGCCTGATTGTGCCGCTGGGTTACTGGGTGCTGGAGCAGAGTTGCCGCATCCTGGCGGACTGGCAGCGCGACGGGATCACCATTCCGCTGTCGGTAAACCTGTCCGGGGTGCAGATTCAGCAGCGTAACTTCCTGCTGGAGCTGAAAACGCTGCTCAGCCGTTACCAGATCAAACCGGGGATGCTGGTGCTGGAGATTACCGAAACTGCCCGCATCGACGATCTTGACCGCGCGCTGAAGTTGCTCAGTGAATTGCACCATTCCGGCGTATCGGTGGCGCTGGATGATTTCGGCATGGGCTATTCGAGCCTCAATTACCTGAACCGCCTGCGCGGCCTGCCAATCAATATCATTAAAATTGACCGCAGCTTTATCAGCAGCCTGCCGGGCGATGACCTGATGGTACGGATTGTCAGCTCGATCGCCGGGGCCATGAACATCAGCATTATTGCGGAAGGGGTCGAAAACGCGGCCCAATACCAGTGGCTGAAAGACCACGATATTCCGATGGCGCAAGGGTACCTGTTTGCCCGGCCGATGCCGCGTAACGCGTTTGAAACGCTCCTGCGCCAGGGCTTGCCGCCGGCCGGCCTGCTGCCGGAGGAGACGGGCCGCTGACACCTTTTCAGGCCGGGCGTATTGCCCGGCCTGCTCCGCATTCATTCCCCTCATTTTTTCATTGAATCGATTCAGCTCATATTTTGTCATGAACATTTGTTGCAATGGGAGACAAGGCATTTCCAAGATGTTGTCTTGGTGTTACTTTCGCCCCTGCTGTCATGCCCGTTTGGATGGCGGGTAGCGGTCCTCTCCAGCACAGGATATCGATCATGAAAAAGTTGTTTAAGAGCCTCTATTTTCAGGTATTAACCGCGATCACCATTGGGGTGTTGCTCGGTCATTTCTATCCGGAGCTGGGGGCGCAGATGAAGCCGCTGGGTGACGGTTTCGTCAAACTGATTAAGATGATTATCGCCCCGGTGATTTTCTGTACCGTGGTGACCGGTATCGCCGGCATGGAAAGCATGAAGGCGGTCGGGCGGACCGGGGCCATTGCGCTGCTCTATTTTGAGGTGGTGAGTACGCTGGCGCTGATTATCGGGCTGGTGATTGTGAACGTGGTGGAGCCGGGTGTCGGCATGAACATCGACCCGGCCACGCTGGATGCCAAATCCGTGGCGATCTATGCCGAACAGGCGCAGCAGCAGGGCATCATCCCGTTCCTGCTGGACGTCATCCCTGCCAGCGTGATCGGCGCATTCGCCAGCGGCAATATTTTGCAGGTGCTGCTGTTTGCGGTGCTGTTCGGCTTTGCGCTGCACCGGCTGGGCGACAAAGGCCAGCTGATGTTCAATATGATTGAGAGCTTCTCGAAGGTCATTTTCGGCATCATCAATATGATCATGCGCCTGGCGCCGCTGGGGGCATTCGGGGCGATGGCCTTCACCATCGGCAAATATGGCGTCGGCTCACTGGTGCAGCTCGGCCAGCTAATCCTCTGCTTCTACCTGACCTGCGTGCTGTTCGTGATTGTGGTTCTGGGGCTGATTGCCCGCGTGACCGGCTTCAGCATTTTCCGCTTTATCAACTACATCAAAGAAGAACTGCTGATTGTGCTCGGCACCTCCTCGTCTGAGTCGGCACTGCCGCGGATGCTGGACAAAATGGAGCGGCTCGGGTGCCAGAAATCGGTGGTGGGGCTGGTTATCCCGACCGGGTACTCGTTCAACCTCGACGGCACCTCCATTTACCTGACGATGGCGGCAGTGTTTATCGCGCAGGCCACCAACTCGCACATGGACATCTGGCACCAGATAACCCTGCTGGTGGTGTTGCTGCTCTCTTCAAAAGGAGCCGCCGGGGTGACCGGCAGCGGCTTTATCGTGCTGGCAGCGACGCTCTCTGCCGTAGGCCACCTGCCGGTGACCGGGCTGGCGCTGATTCTGGGCATCGACCGCTTTATGTCTGAGGCGCGTGCGCTGACTAACCTGATTGGTAACGGCGTCGCTACCGTGGTGGTGGCAAAACGGGTTGGCCAGCTGAACGAAAAACAGCTGCACACCGTGTTACACGACAAAAAATCCACCCCCGGCGCGATCTCCTCTTCCTGATCGCGCCACTATCGCGGCATTAAGCCGCACTTGCACGCGGTTTGCTGCTAAAAGCCACCCTTTACTTGATGTAAGCGGTGGCTTTTCCTCATAATACCCCGCCGCCCCTGGCCCGCTGATGTTCAAATCGCCGCTTTTTTTCACTTTTCCGTGGTGACATCGGCAGGGGTTCGCTGTCAAACACGGGTTACCTCCCGTTTCCGCATGATTGACACGCACAGGGCAGAGCTGCGTTCCCGGAGTATGGAACGAACGAATTCTAATAGAAAAATCGGACTGTTATTTAAGTAGGGGTTCACATGCAGGGCACCAAAATTCGTCTTTTAGTTGGTGGGTTACTGCTGGTTGCCGCCGGCAGCAGCGTGCAGGCTGAAGCACTACAACCCGATCCTGCCTGGCAGCAGGGTAAGCTGGACAATGGGTTCACCTGGCAGCTGCTGGCCACGCCGCAGCGTCCCTCCGACCGTATTCAACTGCGCCTGATCGTACGCGCCGGTTCGCTGGTGGAAAGCGCGCAACAAACCGGTTTTGCCCATCTGTTGCCGCACCTGGCACTGATCCGCAGCCAGAGTTTCAGCGCCCCCCAGCTTCAATCTTTGTGGCAGCAGGCGATCGACAACGACCGGCCGTTGCCGCCGGCCATCTCGTCGTATGACTACACCATGTATAACCTGAGCCTGCCCAACAACCGCCCGGAGCTGTTGAAAGAGGCGCTGGCGTGGCTGTCTGACGCCAGCGGCGCGCTGGTCACCGACGCCCCGACCGTGCAGGCGGCGGTGGACGCCTTCCAGGACCCGATCGGCACCCAGCCGGCAGACGCACAAGACCCATGGTGGCGCTACCGCATGAAAGGCTCCACGCTGCTGGCGCATGATCCCGGCCAGCGGCCTGACCGGCCGGTCAATATTGACGAGCTGAACAAATTCTACCGCCAGTGGTACACACCGGACGCCATGACCCTTTATGTGGTCGGCAATGTGGACAGCCGCAGCATCGGCGAGCAAATCACCAAAACCTTCGGCGGGCTGAAAGGCAAACGCGAGACACCGCCGGTGATGCCGACCCTGTCGCCGCTGCCGTCACAGGCGGTCACGCTGATCAACGAGAGCTTATCGCAGGATCGGTTGTCACTGGTCTGGGATGCGCCGTGGCAACCGATCCGCGATTCCCAGGCCCTCAGCCGTTACTGGCGCAGCGATCTGGCGCGTGAAGCGCTGTTTATGCACCTGCAACAGCAACTGAACGGCAAGGCCAAGGCGATGAACCTCGGCTTTGACTGCCAGGTGCAGTACCAGCGCAGCCAGTGCGCCATCCGCATGGAAACCCCGAACGCCGCGCTGCTGCCGGACTTTACCGCGCTGGTCACTGCGCTGGCTAAAGTGCGGGATAACGGCCTGACGCAGCAGGAGTTTGATGCGCTGATGGCGCAGAAGAACGAGCAACTCAGCAAGCTGTTCGCCACCTATGCCCGCACCAGCACCGATGTGCTGATTACCCAGCGCCTGCGTTCGCAGGAAAATGGGGTGGTGGACATCGCGCCGGAGCTGTACCAGAAATTGCGCCAGGAATTTTTAACTTCGCTCAGCCTGCCGTTGCTGAACCAGGAGCTGAAGCAGCAACTGTCGGTTGACCCGGCGCTGGTGCTGATGCAGCCGAAAGGCGAAGCGGAGATGAGCGTGCAGGCGTTGCAGGATGCCTATAACAGCGTGATGCTGCCGGCCCCGGCGGTGGTGCCGTCGGTGGAAGAGGCGAAAGCCGACGCTGCGGCGACTGTCACGCCGTAACCCGCCACGGTGGGGCCATCAAAAAAACGTGCCGGCATTTGCCGGCACGTCTGTTTCTGCGGTACGCAACGGGCAGCGCAGCCGGCGGTCAGCGCGGCATGGCTTCCAGCGGGATGATGGCGCCCCGGTGGCGGATGACGGTGCTGGCGGTCAGGTGGCCGCGCTCAGCCGCGGCCACCACATCCCCGCCGGTCAGCCGCACGGCCAGATACCCGGCGCTGAAGGAGTCCCCGGCGGCGGTGGTGTCGACCACCTCCTCTTTCGCCAGTTTCACCGCCGCCACTTCATGCAGTGTGCCCTGCTCATCAGACACCAGGCAGGCGTCTGCCCCGCGTTTGATCACTATTTCCGTCACACCCAGCGCGCGGGTGCGGGCGATCACCGCCTCAACCGGCTGTTCGCCCCACAGCGCATCCTCATCATCCAGCGTCAGGAACGCGATGTCGGTGCAGGCGAGCATCGCCTGATACGCCTGCTGCGTCTCTTCCCGCTGTTGCCACAGGCGCGGGCGGTAGTTGTTGTCAAAAATCACTTTGCCGCCGTGGGCGCGGCAGTCACGCAACAGCGCCATTAACCGTTCGCGCCGTTCCGGCGTCAGGATCGCCAGGCTGATGCCGCTCAGGTAGAGATAGTCATAGTGCGCCAGTTGCTCACAGAGCGCGTCAGCCTGCGGGCCGTCCAGCCAGAAGCGGGCGGCGGCGTCATTGCGCCAGTAATAGAAGGTGCGTTCGCCCTGGGCATCGGTCTCGATGAAATAGAGGCCGGGCAATTTGTTCTCCAGCCGCTGCACCAGGGAAGTCTTGACCTTTTCACGCTGCCAGGCGGCCAGCATCTCCTGACTGAACGTGTCGGTGCCGAGCGCGGTGACGTAGTGCACGCCCAGCTGGGTGTCCGGCACCTGGCGGGCAAGGTAGACGGCGGTGTTCAGCGTATCGCCGCCAAAACCGCGGCTGAGATCCGCGCCTTTTTGCGACAGTTCGATCATGCATTCGCCGATAACGGCAATTTTCTGGCTTGTCATGGTGGCTGGCCTGCTTAAGGAGTGAAAAGGGGGTTTCCGGTAGTCTTAACCGAAGGCGAAGGTGAGTCAACAGTAATAAAACAACGTTTTAAAATTATTGGCAGAGATCGCGCTTTTGGCGTCATCAGGGATTTCAGCAGCTTAGCGCATACGCCGTGAGAGGGCCGCGAACCCTGCGCCAAAGCGGCTTCCGGAGGTAAAGTTTTAGGCGCAGAAGCCGATAGTAAGTAGGCGTATAAAACACGGCGCAGGGCAGGTGATCGGCGGTGGCATCCCGCTGCTGCACCCGGCATACGATGTCGGCTTTCCCTCAACCACCACGAACATGGCAACAGCAACGATGATAACCAAGATGATGTCTGGTCTGTTCACGCCATCATTCTCTGTGATTGATCGCGCGAAAGAACAGAGTTTCTGGCGGCAATGCCAGCGGACCTACAAATTTCAGCCCATTTACCTGACCAGCGGCCATATGCTGGGTCTGGAGCTGCTGACCGCCGTGTCACATCCTTCAAACCCTGGGAAATTCCTCTCGCCGGAACGTTATTTCGCCGCCATCAGCGTGACGCGGCGGCTGCTGATTATTCAGGAACAGCTTCAGCTGTTGGAACAGTGGCGGCCCGAACTCGAGCCGAGCGGGCTATTGGCCTCTATCAATGTGGACGGCCAGTCCCTGGAGGCGTTGCAGCAGCAACCGGCCCTGTGCGCCCGCATTGCGGCGATGCCGTTTGTCCGTTTCGAACTGGTTGAGCAGGCAGAAATGGCGTTGACCCGGCCACTGGGCCAGATTGCCCAGTCAGACCGTTTATGGCTGGATGATTTCGGCAACGGTCTCGCCAATTTCTGCTCGTTCACTGCCTGGAAGTATGAATACATTAAAGTGGCGCGGGAGCTGTTTATCCTGCTGCGCCAGAGCGAAGAAGGTTCCCGGCTGTTCTTTACGCTGGTGACGCTGCTGAACCGCTACAGTAAAGGCGTGATCATTGAAGGGGTCGAAACCGCCGAAGAGTGGGCGATGGTGTGCGAGTCTGACGCCCATGCTGCCCAGGGCTACTATATGTCCCGCCCGCAAGTCTTTGACCGTGACGCCGGCCTGCCGCTGTTTTTCTCCGGCTGACATACCGGGTTACACTCCCGGCTTTCCTTGTAAACCCAGTTACCTTCTGCCCTGACCGCCTCTTTTCCTCGTTTGCCACGGGTACCGCACAGGCAAGACCGGCCAATTTAAACTATTGTTAAGCTGACGAAACTGTTAATTCTCTGTCAGGTATAACTCATGTCGCGAACAGGAAAAATCATAAGCTGGGTCGTGGGCGTCCTGGTGGTCGTGCTGATCGCCCTGGTGGTGTTCATCATGACCTTTGACTGGAACCGCCTGAAACCTACCATCAATGAAAAAGTCTCCACCGAGCTGAACCGGCCTTTTGCCATTCGCGGCAACCTGGGGGTGGACTGGTCACGCCAGAAAGAGGAGCGCGGCTGGCGTTCATGGGTGCCGTGGCCGCATATCCATGCGGAAGATATCGTGCTCGGTAACCCGGAGGGCATCCCGGACACTAAAGATCTCGGCAACAATATGGTGATGCTGCAACGGGCGGATGCCACCCTGGCCCCGCTGGCGCTGCTGGGCAAAACCGTGAGCATTCCGCATATCCGCCTGACCAAACCGGACGCCGCCCTGCAACGGCTGGCGGACGGCAAGAACAACTGGACGTTTAACCTCGCCAGCAGCCAGAACCCCGATCCCAACCCGCAACCGTCCGCCTGGTCGGTCAACATCGGTGATATCGCCTTTGATCGCGGCCAGATCGATTACAAAGATGCCATTGCCAAAGCCGATGTGCGCGCTGTGATTGACCCGCTAGGCAAACCGCTGCCGTATGCGGAAATTTCCGGGCAGAAAAAAGACGAGGGCGCGAAACAGAAAGCCGACACCACGCCGCCGGACTTTATGTTCGGCTGGAAAGTGAGCGGCCGCTACAACGGCCAGCCGCTCTCCGGCAGCGGGAAAATCGGTGGCCTGCTGGCGTTGCAGGATGCCCGCACCCCGTTCCCGGTGCAGGCGGATGTGCGCTCCGGCAATACGCGGGTAGCGGTGTCCGGCACCTTAACCGACCCGACCAACCTCGGCGCGCTGGATCTGCGCCTGAAACTTTCCGGTGAAACGCTCTCTGACCTCTATGGCCTGACCGGCGTGCTGCTGCCGCAATCCCCGCCGTATGAAACCGACGGACGCCTCTCTGCGGCGTTGAAAGAAAAGGGCGGCGCCGTCTACCGTTACCGTGATTTCAACGGGAAAATCGGCGACAGCGACATCCACGGTTCGCTGGTGTACCGCGCCAGCGAACCGCGGCCGAAACTCACCGGCGATGTGGTGTCGAAACAGCTGCGCTTTGCTGACCTCGCGCCGCTGATTGGGGCGGATTCCAACAAAGATAAGGCGAAACGCGGCGAAACCACCCGTCAGCCATCGGATAAAGTGCTGCCGGTCGAGAAATTCGATACCAAAAGCTGGGACGTCATGGATGCGGATGTGAAATTCGCGGCCAGACGCATCGAGCACGGCAAATCCCTGCCGCTGAACGATTTGAGCACCCATCTGAAACTCACCAACGGCGTGCTGCTGCTCGACCCGCTGCGCTTCGGCGTGGCCGGCGGTAACCTGAACTCCACAGTCCGGCTTGAGGGCAATAAAAACCCGATGCCGGGGCGGGTGGATATGCACGCGCGCGGCCTGCAACTCAAACAACTGTTCCCGAACGTGGAAGCGATGCGCAGCAGCCTGGGCCAGCTGAACGGCGATGCCTCCTTTACCGGCACCGGGAATTCCGTCTCTGCACTGCTCGGCAGCAGTAACGGCCAGTTGCAGCTGTTGATTAACGACGGCGTGATCAGCCGTAACCTGATGGAGATTGCCGGGCTGAACGTGGGGAATTACGTGGTCGGCAAACTGTTCGGGGATGATGAAGTGGCGATCAACTGTGCCGCCGCAGACATCAACATCCGGGACGGGGTCGCGGCACCGCGGCTGTTTGTGTTCGACACAGAGAACGCCATCATCAACATCAGCGGCACCACCAACTTCGCCAATGAGCGGATGGATCTTTCGATAAATCCGGACAGTAAAGGGCTGCGCATCATCACCCTGCGCTCACCGCTCTATGTGCGCGGCACCTTCAAAGACCCGGATGCCGGGGTGAAAGCAGGGCCGCTTATCGCCCGCGGTGCGGCTGCGGTGGCGCTCGGTGCTGTGGTCGGCCCCGCTGCCTCGCTGCTGGCGCTGATCTCCCCCAGTGAAGGGGAAGAGAACCAGTGCGGCCCGCTGTTGCAGAAAATGAAAGCCGGTAAATAAGCCACGACGGCAATAAAAAAACCGCTCCCAAAAGGAGCGGTTTTTGTTTTAGCGTTACCTGGGCTGGAACAGGTTCAGCTGAAGCTGAACGTTGGAGACGTTAATCTGCCAACTTTCCTCCGCAGCCGTCTGCATCACCAGCGCAACGAACAGCGTAATAAACACTTTACGCGTAGTTTTCATTGCCGAATCCCTGACAGGCGATCCGCTATTTCTGCAAACCCACCGGGAAGCCTCCAGAAAAACAAGCAGCGTGGTACTGCCTGTGATTCACGGAAGGAGGTTATCCGTTACCCAAACCCGGTGACCCGCTGCTAAACGGGCGGAACGGCCCCGGCAAGAGTCTACAGGGTTTGGTGCTGATAATAAGCCTTTCACATTTAATCTGTTATTAATCAAAACTTTACTCTTAGTTAATCGTCAAGTAAAAACGGGTTTTCTGCCCTTTTTTCTACAAAGAGCGTGACGGAGAGAAAGCAGAGAGATATCATTGTTGAGCGTGGTACTGCTTGTGTTTTTTTTCAAAGCACCCCTGCCTGCGTAGCCTGCTAACTGCGTAGGCAGACAAAAAAACCGCTGAAAGGCGGTTTTTTTGTGTCTGTTATCTGCCCGGTGGTACACCGGCGTTCTCCAGCAACCGGCACTCATGGTCCTGCAACGTTTCGGCCGAGGCCAGGTTCAGTGACAGCAGGTCACGTTCAATCGCCAGCAGCAGGAAATCCCCGCTTTTCGCCCTGACCATCGCCAGCCCGTAATGGCCCATTTTTTCTTTTGCCCCCGGTACGCCCTCGGCCAGCAGGCGGAAAGCGCCCTCATGCGCGAATTCCTCCGGTGTGACCCGCCGTGCCAGCCAGGGCCGGCCGTCCAGCGTCAGCGGCTGCCAGCGCGGCGTAATGCGGCGGTCAGCCGCCTGAAGCTGTTGCTGCACTGCCGGGCGCAGACAGGAAAGATGGATATGCAGCTGGTTCTGCGTCCGCCCCCATTCAGAGTTAATCGCCAGGGAAATCACGCTGTCATCAATCGGCCGGCCGTAGCGCCGGGCCATCACGCCGCGCGCCTGCCAGGCCTGCATAAAGAAGTTCGGCGTTTTCGCCGCCAGCAATTCAGGGCTTTCGATGCCGGTTGTCTTCGCGGCAGGCATCAGCAGGTATTGCAGCGGGCCGTTCTGGTCTTTCAGCACCACATAACCGGCGGCCGGGTTCGCCAGCGCACAGGGCGAAGCCTGCCCGGTACGTTGCAGGTTGGGCAGACACTGTTCACTGACAATTTTCCACAGGGCGTCCGGATGGGCCGGGCGCAGCCAGAGGTACGCCCCCGCCGCCAGCAGGCACAGGGCAATACACAGAACACTCCATACACGATAACCGCGGATTCGGGGCATACAAGGGATTCCGGTAACAGGTTGAAAAGAGAGCATACGCGGGGGGTATGACGAAAGAAAGGCGGGACGCAAACAGAAAAAAGCCGGTGCAGGGCACCGGCTGGGGGAGAGGGTAAGGCTTACAGCGCCTGGTGACGGGTCTCTTTCATCAGCAGCAGCGCAATCAGCGTCAGGGACGCCATCGCCGCCAGATAGAAACCGACATAAGCGAGGCCGTAGTGGGTCGCCAGCCAGGTGGCGATGTACGGTGCCACCGAGGCCCCGAGGATCGACGCCACGTTATAGGAGAACGACGCACCGGTATAGCGCACTTCCGTTGGGAACAGCTCCGGCAGCAGCGCACCCATCGGGCCGAACGTCAGCCCCATGATGCTCAGGCCGAGCAGCAGGAAGCCCATCACTAAGACCTGATTACCGGACCCCAGCAGGCTCGGGAACACAAAGGCGAAGGCGATCATCAGCAGGGTAATCGCAATCATGGTTTTGCGGCGGCCGAAGGCATCCGCCAGCAGCCCGGCGATAGGCACCATGATGCCGAAACCAATCACCGCCACCATCAGCATCCACAGGAAGCTGTTGCGCGAGTAACCCAGCCCCAGTGGCTGTGCAGTGGTGCCGTAGGTCATGGAATAGACCGTCATCAGGTAGAACAGCGTATAGGTCGCCAGCATGATGAAGGTGCCGAGAATGGTTGCCTTCATATGTTTGCTCAGCAGCGTGCCGAGCGGAATTTTTACCTGTTTGCCCGCTTTCGCCACCTTGGCGAACACCGGCGTTTCGTGCAGTGACACGCGCACATACAGGCCGATCAGCACCAGCGCCGAAGAGAGGATGAACGGCACACGCCAGCCCCATGACATAAATTGCTCATCGGTGAGCAGCCAGGAGAGCAGCAGGAAGGTGCCGTTGGCAAAGAAGAAGCCGATCGGCGCGCCCAGTTGCGGGAAGGAGCCATACAGCGCCCGCTTTTTCGCCGGGGCGTTTTCGGTGGCCAGCAGCGCCGCGCCGCCCCACTCACCGCCCAGGCCGAGGCCCTGACCGAAACGCGCCAGCGCCAGCAACATTGGGGCAAATACGCCGATGGTGGCGTAGCCCGGCAGCAGGCCAATCAGGACGGTCGAAATCCCCATTGTCAGCAGCGACGCCACCAGGGTGACTTTCCGGCCGACGCGATCGCCGAAGTGGCCGAACAGGGCGGAACCGATAGGCCGGGCGACAAAGGCGATGGCAAACGTTGCCAGGGATTGCAGCGTGGCGGCGGTCGGGTCGCCCTGCGGGAAGAAGATGTGCGGGAACACGATCACGGCCGCAGTGGCGTAGATGTAGAAATCAAAAAACTCGATGGCGGTACCAATAAGGGAAGCAACGATCACTTTGCCGCGTGAGTTGGTCGGTGTGGCCTGTTGCTCAGAATCGATGGGCGGTGCGATGGTGGCTTGCATAAATGTATCTTATTTAGGATTTATGTAAAAAATCATCTTAAGCACAGCAAAGCGCCATTTCAACGCTGTAAAAAGCGCCGGAATCCGGGTGTTGGGGCAAAAAAGAATATTCTTTCTGAGATAACCGGTTTAGCACTTCATAAGTTTGCAGTATGGATAAATCACAGCGGAAGACACCAGAAACCAGTGAAAGAAAATTTTCAGGGTAGTGAGATATGCTGGTTTTAGCTGTGTGCCACTGCAAAGTTCAGCATTTATGAGAGGTTTTTGATAAACAGATTGGAATATCATGCCAGGCATCAGGCGGTGCCTGGCATGATAGGGAAGTTTACGGTGCTTTTGTCGGCGGCGGTGTACCAATCGGTTGGTCGCCTTTATACCTGGCGGTGGCGATCCAGGCGGCGCAAAACAGCGTCAGGCGGGCGAAATAGTAGAAGAACGCCATCAGGCCGATAACCGAACCGAACGCCGCGCCGGAGGCGGATTTCGCCAGGCTCGGCAGCGTCAGGGTCATGATCATCTTAATCACCTCGAAACCCACGGCGGCGATCAGCGTGCCGCGGAACAGCGCCTTTTTACGCGGCTTGTGGCGCGGCAGCATCCAGAAGATCCACAGGAACAGCAGATAGTTCGCCATAATCGAGATGCTCAGGGCGATGATGGTCATCGCCGGGCGTAACCACTCCACATGCGACAGCCCCAGCGCCTCAACAATCGTCTCCTGCGCCGACCCGGCCACCGACGTCAGGGAGAGCGTCAGGATCAACGCCACCACCAACCCAATCAGCGAGATAAAATCACGCAGGTAGCGCAGGTAAATCTTCTCTTTATCCTGCGGGTTACGTTCCCAGACTTCACGCGACTGCGCCAGAATCGCCTCACGCAAATTGCCCATCCAGCTGATGCCGGAGTAGAGCGCCAGCAGCAAACCGGTCAGGCCCACCGCGGTGCGCTGCTGAACCGCAGTGTTCACCGTGTTTTTCAGCGTGGCGGCCAGCGACGGATCGCTGATGCTGTTCACAATCTTGCCAATCAGCTCGGTAAGCAGATCGGGGTGCGAGGCCAGCACAAACCCCACGGCGGCGAATGACACCATCAGAATCGGGATCAGCGACAGGAAGGAAAAATAGGTGATCGCGGCACCAAACTGGCTGCCCAGCCGGTCATTAAAACGTTCAACGGCCCGCAGCACATGGGCGACCGGCGCCCACGCCTGAAAGCGGGCCACCAGCCGGGAAAAACGGCTGATCTGGTGGTCAATGTCGGCGTTGCCGGTTTTGACATTGATCAGCGGTTTTTCCGCCGACAGGTTAGCGGTGGCGTGCTCCGTGATGGTCGGGTGGTCGCTGCGCTGCGCCACGCGATGCAATTCAGAATCTTTCGGCATTACGTACAGTGTCCTTTGTGAAAACGTCAGGGCTTGGGGCTAATTATAGCCGAGGCCACCCGGCTTTCCGGTTTACCCCTGAAGAGTCAGCCGGATAGCGTAAAGGAAACGGCAAAAAACCGGCAATTGCGTAAAGAATGGTCATTTTTTCCCCGGCACGCAGATGCCCGGATAGGATGTGCTACGGTGTGATGGCCATTCCGGTGCCATACACCCTTTACCGGCCGCTTTTTGGCGGCCAACAGTTTACGAGTCAACAACAGGAACCTGCTGATGAAACTGCTCCCGACCCTGGTACCGGTGCTGGCGGCGCTGCCGTTTGCCGCACTGGCTGCCCCGGCCACCTATGACGCTGAACTCTCTGGTTTTACCTACCCCCATCCGGTGGAACATTTCTCCTTTACCTCACAGGGCCAGCCGTTGCAGATGGCCTACATGGACGTCAAACCGGCAAAGCCGAACGGCAAAACCGTGATGCTGATGCATGGGAAAAATTTCTGTGGGGCGACCTGGGAGCAGACCATTACCACCCTGAGTGACGCCGGTTACCGCGTGGTCGTGCCGGACCAGATCGGCTTTTGCAAATCCTCCAAACCACAACATTACCAGTTCAGCTTCCAGCAACTGGCCGCCAACACCCACGCGCTGCTGGAGAAACTGGACGTGCAGCACCTGACGGTGATGGGCCATTCCATGGGCGGGATGCTCTCCACCCGTTATGCGCTGATGTACCCGCAGCAGGTTGAACAACTGGTGCTGGTGAACCCGATCGGCCTGGAAGACTGGAAAGCGCTCGGTGTCCCTTACCAGGGCATTGATGCCGCCTATCAGGGCGAGCTGAAAACGAATGCCGATTCCATCCGCGCCTACCAGCGCAGCACCTATTATGCCGGCCAGTGGAAACCGGAGTATGACCGCTGGGTCAACATGCTGGCGGGCATGTATGCCGGGCCGGACAAGCAGAAAGTCGCGTGGGATCAGGCACTCACCACTGACATGGTCTTCACCCAGCCGGTGGTGTATGAGTTCCCGCACCTGAAAATGCCGACGCTGCTGCTGATTGGCGGCAAAGATAATACCGCGATCGGCAAGGCGCAGGCACCGGCTGACCTCAAGCCCAAACTGGGGCGCTATGAGGAGCTGGGCAAACGTACCGCCGCCGCCATTCCGCAGGCGACGCTGGTGGAATTCCCGGCGCTCGGCCACTCACCGCAGATCCAGGACCCGGCCGCGTTCCATCAGGCGCTGATGGGCTGGCTCGCCGCGCCGCATAACGGCAGTTAAGCCGCCGTTGCCCCACTTCCCCCCCCAAAGCCGTTGCGCCTGCGCAGCGGCTTTTTTAAACAAATTGCGCAACGCATCAACACCCTCGCCATAAACCCACACAAAATTTGTTGACAAATTTTAAAGTTTAAAATCCTTTTTAGCCGGGCTAACAACGATGTTATATTGATAACGAAAAGTTGAATTTTTCATATTTCTTGACCAGATATGTTAATTTATTGTTAAATTCAACCTTCAACCGGTTGTGGGAATAAAGGATGCAACGCCGCGATGCACACATTGCTGACGTTGTACGACTCAGCATGTTTTATTTTCATGAAGTTATTGTTTTTCAAGGATGCAGAGACGGGTTATGAACAAACTACGTGCCAATGCGCTTTGCTTGAATACGGTAATGTCTGTTACGCAAGCGGCAGCAGAGGAAAAGCCGGTCGTCGATGTGGTACTGATCGGCGGCGGCATCATGAGCGCGACGCTCGGCACCTATTTACAGGCGCTGGAGCCGGACTGGACGATCCACATGGTGGAGCGCCTCTCTTCCGTCGCGGACGAAAGCTCCAACGGCTGGAACAATGCCGGCACCGGCCATGCCGCACTGGCTGAAATGAACTACACGCCGGAGAAGCCGGACGGCTCCATCGACATCAGCAAAGCGGTGGCGATTAACGAATCGTTCCAGATTTCGCGCCAGTTCTGGGCGCATCAGGTGCAGCGTAACGTCATGCACTCGCCGCGATCCTTTATCAACAGCGTCCCGCACATGAGCTTTGTCTGGGGCGAAGACAACATCAACTTCCTGCGCAAACGCCATGCGGCCCTGCAACAGAGCACCCTGTTCCGCGGCATGGAGTACTCCGAAGACCCGGCGCAAATCCGTGACTGGATCCCGGCGGTGATGGACGGGCGCGACCCGCAGCAGAAAGTGGCGGCGACCCGCATCCCGATCGGCACTGATGTTAACTTCGGTGAAGTGACCCGCCAGCTGGTGACCTCCCTGCATAACAGCCCGAACTTTGTGCACCAGACCGGCCATGAAGTGCGTGACATCAAGCGCAACAGCGACAAAACCTGGACGGTGACCATCGCCGACCTGCAAAACGGCGGCCGCGAGCGTCGCGTGCGCACCCGGTTCATCTTTATCGGGGCGGGCGGTGCCTCCCTGACACTGTTGCAGAAATCCGGGATTCCGGAAGCGCGTAACTACGGCGGTTTCCCGGTGGGCGGGGAATTCCTGGTCACTGAGAACCCGGAAGTGGTCAAACGCCATATGGCGAAAGTCTACGGCAAGGCGACCGTCGGCGCGCCGCCGATGTCGGTGCCGCACCTGGATACCCGCGTGCTGGACGGCAAACGCGTGCTGCTGTTCGGGCCGTTCGCCACCTTCTCCAGCAAGTTCCTGAAAAACGGCTCGCTGTGGGATCTGTTCGGCAGCCTGCGCCCCGGCAATATCATGCCGATGGCGCACGTCGGGCTGGATAACTTCAACCTGGTGAAATACCTGATTGGGCAGTTGATGCTCAGCGAGGACGACCGTCACCGTGCGTTGCAGGAGTATTTCCCGGAGGCCCGCAAAGAGGACTGGAAACTCTGGGTGGCCGGCCAGCGCGTGCAGATCATCGAAAAAGATGAGAAGAAGGGCGGCGTACTGCGCCTCGGCACCGAAGTGGTGACCTCGCGTGACGGCACCATCGCCGCGCTGCTGGGTGCCTCACCGGGTGCCTCCACCGCCGCGCCGATTATGCTGGAGCTGATGGAGCGGGTATTCAAAGAGAAAGTCGCCTCGCCGGCCTGGCAGGCGAAGCTCAAAGAGATCATCCCTTCTTATGGCCAGTCATTGAACGGCAACCCGGCCCTGGCGGAACAGGTGCTGGAAGAGACCAGCCGCGTCCTGCAACTGGAGAGCCTGCCGCAACCGGCCCCGGCCAGTGCGCCGGCCGGCACCCCCGTGCACGGCCTTACCCACGCCGAAGCCGCACTCTGAGTGCCGCTGAAAAAAAGCCCGCGTAATGCGGGCTTTTTTATGCCTGAGGCTGCCGGTCAGCCTGCCGGTGTGATGCGTTGGCCATCAGCACCGATGACCGGTTCGCCATCCTCTTTGCTGAACGCGCCCTGCTGGGCGTCGGGCAGCAGATCCAGCACCTTTTCTGACGGGCGGCAGAGCGCCGTGCCGCGTGGCGTGACCACAATCGGCCGGTTAATCAGAATCGGGTGTGCGACCATCAGCGCGATCAGCTGTTCATCGCTGTGCGTTGCCTGCTCCAGCCCCAACTGCTCGTAGGGGGCGGTATTTTTCCGCAACAGGTCGCGCGCCGGGATGCCCATCGCGGCGATCAGCGCCGTGAGTTGCGCCATTGTCGGCGGCGTCTCCAGATAGTGAATAATCTGGGGTTCTACGCCGCTGTTACGGATAATTGCCAGCGTATTGCGCGAGGTGCCGCACTCCGGGTTGTGGTAAATCGTGATTTCAGTCATCGCAAACACCTTCTTATTACCGTTAAACGGGCCGGGCTGTCCGTGTGTCCGGCCGTATCATATAGTTCGGGCATTATTTTCCTGAAGCGAAAATTCATGGGGTCAATACGCCTCAGAATAATGTTAAAAACGGCGGCGTCGTTTCTTTCAATAATTGCGAGGCCAGGCTCAAATTTTTAACCTGAATAACGTGACGGTGCATTGGCTTTTTACCGGGTGAGCAAGCAGGCGTACTCTTTTCTCCGGTTTTCTATCAGAGATAAACAGAGGATGTGATTCATGATGTTTGCCTATATGTGGTTAAAAGATGAAAACGGGGAGCCGGTTCCGGGGTCAGTAAAAGAGGCGGGTAAAGAAGGGAGCTGTGAAATCCTCGGGATGGATTATGACATAGGGATTTCAGCCAACCACGATGTGCAGCCGCCTGTGCTGACCCGGCGGCGCGGGCCGGTGCATGTTGAGAAGCCGCTGGACAGGGCTACACCCTGGCTTCAGGAAGCGATTGATACCGGGCGTAAGCTCGGGGAAATCAAAATAATGTGTTACCGCAACGAGAAAGCGCGCCAGGAAGACCAGCCCTTCTCCATGACGTTTACTGGGGTGCAGCTCACCTCCATTTTCGTGAATATCGGCCCCGGCTTTGAGAACGGCACGCCGCCGCACTCCATGCTGGAAACGCTGGGTTTCCGTTACGACGCCTTTATCTGGAAAGATGAGCAGGGTGACGTGGTGTATGAAGACCCGGGCGATGAAAACCCGGGTGAAGCAGCATAATAAAAAAACGCCGGGTATCCGGCGTTTTCAGCAAAAACAGAGGCAGGGTGCCGGTCTGTGAGTATCAGAACGACATGGTCACACCGGCATAATAGGCGCGGCCCGGTTCGTTATAGGTTGAGGCACCCTCATTTTCACGGTAGATCTGTTTATCAAACAGGTTGCTGATTCCCGCATTCAGGCGCAGGTTCTTCACCAGTTCGTAATTTGCCCCGATGCCGACCACCGAATACGCGCCCACTTCCCGGTCAGACATCGCCCCGGCTTCGTTACGGATTTCCGCATAATCACGCGGTTTCTGCCGGCCATACATCGTCCAGGTCAGGTTGGTGGAGAGCTTCTCCGTGACCTGCCAGTCCAGCATGGTGTTGATGGTGTATTCCGGAATAACTGACAGCGGGTTGCCGGTCTCTTTGTCTTCCGAGGTGATCATATAGGTGGCGTTGGTGCGCCAGTCGAGTTTTTCACGGATAACCGGTACCGTCAGGTTGGCTTCCAGCCCTTCGACCAGCGCTTTGCCGCCATTTTCCCAACGCAGGATGTTATAGCCGTTGGAGGCGTAACCGATGAGGTCCGTCCCCGAGACAATTTTGTTTTTGTAATCATTGCGGAAATAGGTGATGCCCGCCTCATAGCCACTGCGGCTGAACTGCAGCCCAATCTCTTTGTTGATGCTGACTTCCGGGTCGAGGTCATCATTGCCCAGCAAATAGCAGCTGCCGGACGCGATGCCGATCGGGCAACCGTTGCCGCGCGTAGAGAGCAGATAGCCTTCGCTGGACTGGTAAAGGTTAGGCGCTTTGAAGACCCGCGCAATCCCGGCTTTGAGTTTGAAATCCTCGCCCAGATCCTGTGACACGTTCAGGCTGGGGCTGAAATTGCCGCCGAATTTGCTGTGGTAGTCGAACCGGAGCCCTGGGATTATCACGGTGCCGGGGATGGCCTCGATATTGTCTTCAACATAGAGGGCGCTCAGCTCGGCGCTGTTTTTGCTGCTGCGGCCGGACGGATCGCCTGATATGCCGTTGATGGCTACGCCCGCGGCGTTGGTGGCGCTCATCGACGCCGGATCGTCAAGCTCCTCGCGGTTCCACTCCGCGCCGACCGTCAGTGTCTGGTCAACCCACAGATTCAGCGGAATATTCAGCTCACCGCTGGTGCGATAGTTCTCCAGCCGGCTGGTGTCATAGGCGTCACTGTTGATCATCCCTTCTACCCGGCCGGTCGAGCCTTCCTGCATACGGGTATTGTTGGTTTTTTCGTAATACACGCCGAATTTGGACTGGCCCCAGTCCCAGATGCCGTTATGGGTGATGCCGTAGTTCTGGCGGTAGAGCCGGTTAGTTTCGTCCCCATACAGCGTTGACACCAACCCATTTGGGCTGACGTTGCCGTTACTGTATTGGGTGTCCCCGGCATAGATGTTGCCCTGGCGGCTGTAGCCGTAATTGAAATCCACAATCTGCGTCGGTGTGATTTTCCAGGAGAGCAGGGCGTTGATGTCTTTATTGCGTACGCCTTCGTGCCCGGCGGCGTAGGAGCCGTTTTGCGCCGTGTTGATATCAGCCGCATCGGCATCGGTTTTATTCAGGTTGCCGTACAGCCGCATGGTCAGCGCATCTCCCGCCAGCGGGCCGTTCAGGCTGAAGTTGGTGCGTTTGGTGGCACCCTCTTTGTCGTTTTCCGGCTGGTTGGTGTAAAACGACAGGGAGCCGTGCCAGTCATTGGTCGGGCGTTTGGTGATGATGTTCACCACGCCGCCTGCCGCGCCGGAGCCGTAGCGGGCCGCTGCCGGGCCGCGCAGCACTTCAATGCGTTCGACCATTTCCGGCGGCACCCAGTTGCTGTCGCCCCGGGTGTCACGCTCGCCGCGCCAGCTGTAGCGCACGGAATTGCGCGAAGTCACCGGCACGCCGTCGATCAGGATTAATGTGTTTTCCGGCCCCATGCCGCGGATGTCGATCTGCCGGTTGTTGCCGCGGCTGCCGGTGGCGCTGTTGCCGGTGAGATTCACACCGGGCATTTTGCGGATGATGTCGGAGAGATCGTTCACCGGCGGGGTTTTCTCAATATCTTTGGCGGTAATGATTGAGACGCCGGGCTGCTGTTTCAGCTCCTCGGCTGCCGTGGCCTGCACCGTCATCACTTCGCCATCGTCCCCGGAGAGCGCAGGCGTTGCGCCTGCTGCATAACCACTTCCGCTAATCAGCCCCGCCAGCATCACCGCACAAGGCCGGAGACGGTAAGATTTTGTGGTATTCATTAAGAAAAGCCCCTGTTTTTTATATGAATTTGTAACTAAATGCATATGGTAATGATAATCATTTTTATTTAAATAGCGAATCGTTAACTTTCATAATTTCTTCACAATTTATCCAGTACCCGGCAAACCGGTCAGATACGCTGCTTTTTTGTACGTTATCGGCCATAAGTGATTCATAAACAAACCTAATTCTGGTGGGCAGTCAGCAAGTGCAGCAGAAAAAAAGGGCTGGGGAGGGGGCCAAAAACCAAACTGTTCATCCTGGCCCTCAATCAGGTATCATCCGGCTCGACAAATAAGAATAGTAATGATTACTATTTGCAATCAGTGGTTACTTAGCGACATCAGGAGATGAAATGCGTTTACGTGCAGCTTTGTTTGCGTCATTGATGACGGCCTCCCTCGCCCTGACCGGGTGCGATGACTCTTCTGCCGGGGCCGACACCGCCCCAACCCTGAAAGTGGATCATGCACAGGGCAGTACGCAGGTGCCGCTGAACCCGAAAAAGGTGATCATCCTTAACCCCGCCACGCTGGACAACGCTGACGCGCTGAAAATCCCGGTGGCCGGGGTGCCGCAAACCAGCACGCATCTGCCGTCCTATCTGGCGAAATACCGCGGCAGTGAGTACCTGAATGCCGGCACGCTGTTCGAGCCGGATTATGAAGCGCTCAGCAACGCCAAACCTGATCTCATCATCGCCGGTGGCCGCGCGCACGATGCCTATGACAAGCTCAGCGAAATCGCCCCCACCGTCGCGCTGGACGTTGACCCGCAACACTTTATGCAGAGCCTGGCGCAGCGCACCGAGCAACTGGCCGCCATCTTCGGCAAACAGGCCGACGCCAAAACCCTGCTGACGAACTTCACCGCCCAGGCAGAAAAAATTAAGCAAAAGTCCGCCCATGCCGGATCGGCGATGATCCTGATGATCAGCGGCGGGAAGATGTCCGCCTACAGCGCCGGGTCACGCTTTGGCTTTATCTTTGATGAGTTGGGTTTCACCCCGGCTGCCACCTTCCCGCAGGCCGGTAAACACGGCAACGTGGTGTCGTCAGAGTTTATCCTCAACGCCAACCCCGATTGGTTGTTTGTGCTGGATCGCGATAACGCGATTGGCCGCGCCGAAGGGCAATCTGCGCAGCAGGTTCTGGATAACCCATTGATTGAGAAGACCAACGCCTGGAAAAACCAGCGGGTGATCTACCTGGATTCTGCCTCCCTCTATATCGCCGGCGGCATCCAGAGCTATACCCAGCTGATGGACAAGGTCAGCGCGGCACTGGACAGTGCGGCCGTGCAGTAACCCACCATGAAGCTCCTTACCTTAACCGGCCTGGCGATGCTGCTGGGCCTGATGGCCTGCAGCCTGTTTATCGGGGCGGGGCAGGTGACACCGGCAGGGTTCTGGTCTGACCCGGCCATGCGCGACATCTTCCTGCTCAGCCGGGTGCCGCGCACGCTGGCGCTGCTGCTGGCCGGCAGCGCCATGAGCGTGGCCGGGCTGATTATGCAGATGCTGACCCAGAACCGCTTTGTTGAGCCTTCCATCGCCGGGACGACCCAGTCCGCCGGGCTGGGGCTGCTGCTGGTGATGGTGGTCAGCCCCGGCGCGCCGGTGATGGTGAAAATGCTGGTGGCGACCCTGTTTGCGCTGGGCGGCACGCTGTTGTTTATTCTGTTGCTGGGACGAATGAAGATGAAATCGCCGCTGATGGTGCCGCTGACCGGCATCATGCTTGGGGCGGTGTTCAGCGCGGTTACCACGTTTCTGGCAATGGAATTTGACCTGTTACAGTCGCTTGGCGGCTGGGAATCCGGGGATTTTTCCGGCGTGTTGCAGGGGCGTTATGAACTGCTGTGGGTCGTCGGCGCGTTGACGCTTATCGCCTGCCTGATCGCGGACCGCTTTACCGTGGCCGGGATGGGGCGCGAGTTCTCAGTGAATGTCGGGCTGAATTATCAGCGGGTGATGCTGGCAGGGATGGCGATCATTGCGGTCATCAGCGGCGTGGTGGTGGTGGTGATCGGCGTGCTGCCGTTCCTCGGGCTGATTGTGCCCAACATCGTCAGCATGATGATGGGCGACAACCTGCGCCGCACCCTGCCGTGGGTCTGCTTCGCCGGCGGCGGGCTGGTACTGCTGTGCGACATCATCGGCCGCCTGCTGATCGCGCCGTTTGAGATCCCGGTGAGTGTGATCCTCGGGGTTATCGGGGCGGCGGTATTTTTGGCCCTCATCATAAGGAACCCGCGCCATGCACGTTAAAGAGTGCAGCCGGCACGCCGAAAAACCCCAGGCACGGCAGCCGCTGAGCCGGCCGGCGAAACGCCTGCTGCTGCTCGCCGCGCTGGCCGGGTGTGCCGTCACCGGGTTTATGACCCTCGGCCTCGGCGGCAATATCGGCTACATCCTGACGCACCGCGGGCTGGTGCTGGCGACCATGCTGCTGGTGGCATTTGCCTCCGGTACGGCGACGCTGCTGTTCCAGACCGTGACCGGCAACCGCATCCTGACGCCCTCCATCATGGGGCTGGAAGCGCTGTTTATCCTGATCCAGACCCTGCTGATTTTTCTGATTGATGCCAACGGCCTGGCGCATCTGGGCGTCAGCGGGAAATTCCTCTGTGACACGTTGCTGCTGCTGGTGTTCTCGCTGTTCCTTTACCGCTGGCTGCTGGCCGGGGCAGGCATCGACCTGCACCGCGTGCTGCTGGTGGGGCTGGTGTGCGGCACCCTGTTCCGCAGCCTCTCCGGGCTGCTGCAACGCCTGCTCTCGCCGGGGGATTTCGCCATTTTGCAGGGGCGCATTTTTGCCACCTTTACCCGTGCCGCGCCGGAAATCATCGCGCTGGCTGCCGGGCTTTGCGCCCTGGTGGCGCTGATGGTCTGGCGGATGCGCCACCAGTTGGATGTGATCGCCCTCGGGCGGGAAACTGCCATCAATCTGGGCATCGCCTATCAGAAACAGATCACGCTGATCCTGCTGCTGGTGTCGCTGCTGGTGGCGGTGTCAACCGCGCTGGTGGGGCCGCTGACGTTTCTTGGGCTGTTGGTGGCTAACCTCGCCTATCAGCTCATCGGCTCCGCGCGGCACCGCCACCTGTTACCGGGCGTGTTTCTGATTGGCGCGGTTACGCTGGTGGGCGGCCAGGTGATTCTGGAACGCCTGCTGAACATGGCGGGCACGCTGTCGGTGGTGATTGAGTTCATCGGCGGCGCGCTGTTTATCATTCTGTTGATCAAAAAGGCGGCCGTGTGATTGAGATAAAGAACATCAGTAAGCAGTACCACCAGACGCCGGTATTGCAGGCGATTGCCGAAACCATCCCGGCCGGGGGCGTGACGTCCATCATCGGCCCCAACGGGGCGGGAAAATCGACCCTGCTGTCGGTGATTGGCCGCCTGCTCACGCCGGATGCCGGGCAGGTGCTGGTGGGCGGGCTGGATGTGGCGCGCACGCCCGGCAAACAGATGGCGACACGGCTGTCAGTGCTGCGGCAGGAGAACCACTTCACCAGCCGCCTCACAGTGTACGATCTGGTCGGCTTCGGCCGCTACCCCTACACGCAGGGGCGGCTCAACGACGAAGATCGTCAGCATATCCAGATTGCGCTGGCGTTCCTTGACCTGGTGCCGCTCCAGGATCGTTACCTCGACGAGCTCTCCGGCGGCCAGCGGCAGCGGGCGTATGTGGCGATGGTGCTTTGCCAGAACACCGACTATGTGCTGCTGGATGAGCCGCTCAACAACCTGGACATGAAGCACGCGGTGTCGATGATGAAGCAACTGCGGCGTGCGGCGGATGAGCTGCATAAAACCATTATTCTGGTGATCCACGACATCAATTTCGCTGCCGCCTACTCAGACCACATCATCGCGATGAAAGCAGGCCGGGTGGTCTGCCGCGGCGGGCCGGATGCCATCATGCGCCCGGAGGTGCTGGAGGCCATTTTTGACACCGAGGTCAGCATCGAACAGGTGCGCGGCCGCCCGGTTGCCATCTATTACCGCTGATTGCCCTGGTACAGATAACAAAAAAGGCCGGAATTCTCCGGCCTTTTTTACAGGTTACGCCGCGCTTAGCGCATGGTAACGAACTCTTCTGCCGCCGTCGGGTGAATCGCCACGGTGTTGTCGAAATCTTTCTTGGTTGCGCCCATTTTCAGCGCCACTGCGAAGCCTTGCAGGATTTCGTCCATGCCGAAACCGATGCCGTGGATACCGACAATCTTCTCGTCTTTACCCACGCAGACCAGCTTCATGCGGCACGGCTGGCGGTGCTGGGTCACTGCGGTGTACATGGCGGTAAACGCGGATTTGTACACTTTTACTTCGCTTTCGCCATACAGCTCAACCGCCTGCGGCTCAGTCATGCCGACAGTACCAATCGGCGGGTGGCTGAAGACCACGGTCGGGACGTTGCTGTAGTCCAGGTGCTCGTCCGGCTTGTTGTTGAACAGGCGCTCGGAAAGGCGGCGGCCGGCGGCCACGGCAACCGGGGTCAGCTCAATGGCACCGGTGTTGTCACCCACGGCGTAAATGCCCGGAACGTTGGTGTTCTGGTATTTATCGACGTTGATATAGCCTTTTTCGTTGGTTTCCACACCCGTGACGGACAGGTTCAGGTTGTCGGTTTCCGGCTCACGGCCGATCGCCCACACCAGGCAATCCACTTCAAAGCTGTTGCCGTTTTCCAGCTCCAGCGTCAGGCTGCCGTCGGCATTTTTCACGATCGCTTTCGGGATAGATTCCGTGTGCAACGACGGGCCTTCGGTGTTCATGACTTCCACCAGCGTATCGACGATCAGCGGATCGAAGGTACGCAGCGGCGCGTGCTTACGCACAAACAGGTGGGTCTGCGCGCCGAGGGCGTTCATCACACCGGCAATCTCTACCGCGATGTAACCCGCGCCGACCACGGCCACGCGCTGCGGCATTTCGTCGAGGTCGAAGAAGCCGTCAGAGTCGATGCCATATTCCGCGCCCGGAATTGCCGGGTGGCTCGGGCGGCCGCCGGTGGCGATCAGGATGTGGTCAGCCGTGATCTTCTCACCGTTCACTTCTACGGTGTGCGCATCAACGAAACGCGCATAGCCGCGGATCACGTCGACGTTGTTTTTGCCCAGCACGGTGTCGTAGGAGGTATGGATACGGTCGATGTAGGCGGTACGGTTGGCGACCAGTTTTTTCCAGTCAAACGCGTTGACGGTGGTGTCAAAACCGTAATCCGGGCCGTAGTTATGGATCGCTTCAGCGATCTGTGCGGCGTGCCACATCACTTTTTTCGGTACACAACCTACGTTGACGCAGGTGCCGCCCAGCGCTTTGGCTTCAATGAGCGCGCACTTCTGGCCGTACATGGCTGCACGGTTAATTGAGGCGATGCCGCCGCTGCCGCCACCAATTGCAAGGTAGTCATAATGTTTGGTCATCGAAAGTGTTCCATAAAGATGAGAAGAAAAATTGATGTAGAGTTTAACGCCAGTCTGCCGATTGCCGCAAAGTTTGCGCCTATGATTGTGATAGGGCGACAACGATCTATTCGGATACAGACGTTTAACAAAGTGGAAGCATAGCATGTACCTGACCTTTCTCGGCACCTGTGCCGGTACCCCAAGTTTGCAGCGTAACGTCACGGCGATTGCCCTGACCCTGCGCAATGCCCGCAGCGGCGGCACCTGGCTGTTCGATTGCGGTGAAGGCACCCAGCACCAGTTCATGCGCAGCCCGCTGAAACCGGGCAGGCTGGAAAAAATCTTCATCACCCACCTGCATGGTGACCACATTTTCGGCCTGCCGGGCCTGCTCACCAGCCGCTCAATGGGCGGGATCACCGAGCCGCTGACGGTCTACGGGCCAAAGGGCATCCGGGCGTTTATCGACACCAGCCTGACCCTCAGCAGCTCCTTTGTGACCTTCCCGCTGGAGATCGTGGAGATAGGTGCCGGTGAAGTGTGTGATGACGGCAACGTCCGCGTGACGGCCTGGCCAATGAACCATGTGGTGGAGTGTTACGGCTACCGGATTGAGGCGCATGACAAGCCGGGCTACCTGGACGGCGAACGCCTGAAAGCGGACGGCGTGCCGCGCGGGCCGTGGTTCCAGCAACTGAAACGGGGCGAAACCGTGACGCTGCCCGATGGCCGGGTGATTGACGGCAGCGCCTATCTCGGGCCATCCACTAAAGGGAAATCGCTGGCGATTTTTGGGGACACGGCCCCCACACCGGTTTCCGACCTGCTGGCGGACGGGGTGGATCTGATGGTGCACGAAACGACGTTAGAAGCGGCGATGGCAGAAAAGGCCAACGGCCGCGGCCACTCCACCACCGTGCAGGCTGCTACGGCTGCCCGGCTGGCCGGGGCGAAACGGCTGATCGCCACCCATTTCAGCTCGCGCTACGGTTTTGCCGAGTGCGAGCAGTTACTGGCAGAGTGCCGGGCCATTTTCCCCAATACCGAACTGGCACGTGATTTCGCCGTGTTTGAGGTGTGACGGCATTCCGCCCCTGTCATATGCGCATAAAAACCTGCGCGTAAAACGCTGTGCCGCGCCGGGTTGCCCGGCACGGCGGGCCATCACTCCGGCACAATCCATTTCACCAGCGTGTGGCCGTTACCGGACGGCACCAGCACCTTGTGCAGCCACGGCAGCACGTTGTTCATCTGCTGTTCCAGCTTCCACGGCGGGTTGATCACAATCATGCCGGAGGCGGTCATGCCGCGCTGGTCGCTGTCCGGGCGCACGGCCAGCTCAATTTGCAGGATGCGGCGGATGCCGGTGGCTTCCAGGTCGCGCGTCATGCGTTTGATCTGCTGGCGGATAACCACCGGGTACCACAGGGCATAGGTGCCGGTCGCAAAGCGTTTGTAGCCTTCCTGAATCCCTTTCACCACGTCCTGATAGTCGGTTTTCATTTCATACGGCGGGTCAATCAGGATCAGCCCACGGCGGGAGAGCGGCGGCAATTGCGCTTTCAGCTGCTGGTAACCGTCCGCTTTCAGCACTTTTGCCCGCTCATCTTTCTGGAATTCACTGCGCAGCAGCGGGTAGTCGCTGGAGTGCAGCTCAGTCAGGTGCAGTTTGTCCTGCTCGCGCAGCAGGTGGCGCGCAATCAGCGGCGAGCCGGGGTAGTAACGCAGCGTGCCGGTGCGGTTGAAGGCGTGCACTGCCTCCAGGTACGGTGCCAGTTCTTCCGGCAGATCTTCCTGTTGCCAGAGGCGGCCAATGCCTTCCAGGTATTCCCCGGTGCGTTCCGCATGTTCCCCGCTGAGCTGGTAACGCCCGGCACCGGAGTGGGTGTCCAGATAGAGGAAAGGTTTCTCTTTTTCCTTCAGCGACTCAATGATCAGGCTCTGAACGGTATGTTTCAGCACGTCGGCGTGGTTGCCGGCGTGGAAGCTGTGGCGGTAACTAAGCATGGCGGTAATGGGTTCCGGTTTTTAAGGATGCACTGCGACATCAGGCAAAATGGCAATCGCCGCACCGCACCCGCCTGGCTGGCAGGCGGCAGGCGCACAGGGTGCGCCGGGGGCGATAAAGCAAACGCCCTGCGGTATTCGGCAGGGGAGGCATGACGCACAGTATAAACTGTCTGGCCGTGAAAAAGGGAAAAGCCTTTTGCCCTCTGCGAGACAGGTTCCAGGAAACGTTCGCCGCCTGCTATTCCCCTTGCTATCACCCCCCTCCCGATTACAATGCAACTCCTTGAAATCCATTGACCGAGCAAAAGCCTATGGAGTTGTTGCGCGTTGTGTACCGCCAGTATCGCTGGCCTTTCCTGATGGTGATTCTGCTCAGCCTGGCCAGTGCCGCGCTGGGTATTGGCCTGATTGCGTTCATTAATACCCAGTTAATCAACCGGTTTGACGGCTCACTGGCGGTGCTGCCGCAATTCCTGGGCTTCCTGGTGCTGCTGATGGCGGTCACGCTTGGGTCACAGCTGGCGCTGACCACGCTGGGGCACCATTTCGTCTACCAGTTGCGCGGCGAGTACATCAAACGGATCCTGGATACGCACGTGGCGCGTATTGAGCAGATCGGCAGCGCCCAGTTGCAGGCCAGCCTGAGCAGTGACATCCGCAACATCACGCTGGCGTTTGTGCGCCTGCCGGAGCTGTTGCAGGGCATCATCCTGACGATAGGCTGCGCCCTCTACCTTGGCTGGCTTTCGCCGAAAATGCTGGTGGTGACCGCGCTCTGGCTGACCGTGACCATCGTGGGCGGCTGGCTGCTGGTGGCGCGGGTTTACCGCCACCTGAGCAGTGTGCGTGAGGCGGAAGATGCCCTCTATCAGGACTACCAGACGGTGATTGACGGCCGCAAAGAGCTGACGCTGAACCGCAGCCGCGCGCGCCATATCTTTGAAGAAGAGTACCAGCAGCATGCGCAGGCGTACCGCCGCCATGTGATCCGCGCTGACACTTTCCACCTCAGTGCGGTGAACTGGTCAAATATCATGATGCTGGGCGCCATCGGGGCGGTGTTCTTTATGGCTAACCGCCTCGGCTGGGCCAACACTGCGGTGGCGGCCACCTATTCGCTGACGCTGCTGTTTCTGCGTACCCCGCTGCTGCAGGCGGTGGGCGCGCTGCCGGTGCTGCTCAGCGCGCAGGTGGCGTTCCGCAAGCTCAAGGCGCTGGAGCTGGTGCCGCACCAGCCGGGCTTCCCCACCGCCGTCGCGGCCAAAAACTGGCAGACGCTGGAGCTGCGTGACGTGACCTTCCGCTATGCCGGGGCCGGTTTTGAAGTCGGCCCGGTGAACCTGACGCTGCGCCGGGGCGAACTGGTGTTCCTGATTGGCGGCAACGGCAGCGGCAAATCGACCCTGGCGATGCTGCTGACCGGGCTGTATACACCGACGTCCGGCACCCTGCTGGTGGACGGCGTGCCGGTCACGGCAGACACGCTGCCCGCCTACCGCGCGTTGTTCTCGGCGGTGTTTACCGATTTCCACCTGTTTGGCCGGGCGATGGGGCCGCAGGGCAGTGAACCGGATGCCGCGCTGGTAGAAAGCTGGCTGCAACGGCTGAAAATGGCAGAGAAACTTACCTGGGAGGCGGGGCAGGTCACCAACCTGAAGCTGTCGCAGGGGCAGCGCAAGCGTGTGGCGCTGTTAATGGCGGTGGCTGAACAGCGTGACATCCTGCTGTTGGATGAGTGGGCTGCGGATCAGGACCCGCAATTCCGCCGCACCTTCTACCGTGAACTGCTGCCGCAACTCCATGCGATGGGCAAAACCGTGCTCGCCATCAGCCACGACGACCACTATTTTGAGCACGCTGACCGGCTGCTGGAGATGCGCACCGGGCAATTGCATGAACTCACCGGCGAGGCGCGCCGTGCCGCCAGCCGGGATGCCGTGGCGCAGATTGACCAGGCTGCCCTCTCCGGCGAAGGCCACCACGCACCTGCAGAGAGTGTACAGCCGGGCAGCGGGGTGCATTGATTTTCACTACACTTGGCCTCATGTTACTTATTGGCCTTACAGAAGGGCGCTGAGGCGCCTTGACAGCCGGAAGCGGATTGCGCGCAACCGGCCCACAACGATAAACAGGACTGCCTTATGACAAACCCATTGCTGACGCCTTTTACCCTGCCGCCGTTCTCTAAAATTGAACCTGAACACATTGTGCCGGCGATGGAATCCGCGCTGGATGCGTGCCGCAAAACGGTCGAAAGCGTGGTCGCACAAGGCGGGCCGTACACCTGGGACAATTTGTGCCAGCCGCTGGCGGAGTCTGATGACCGCCTGAGCCGCATCTTCTCGCCGGTAAGCCACCTGAACTCCGTGAAAAACAGCCCGGAGCTGCGCGCCGCCTATGAACAGTGCCTGCCGCTGCTCTCTGAATACAGCACCTGGGTCGGCCAGCATGCCGGCCTGTACCAGGCTTACCGTGACCTGAAAGAGGGCGAGAATTTTGCCCGCCTGACCGCGCCGCAGCAGAAAGCGGTGGACAACGCCCTGCGTGATTTCGAACTGTCCGGTATTGGCTTGTCACCGGAAAAGCAGAAGCGTTACGGTGAAATCTCGACCCGCCTGTCGGAACTCGGCTCCACTTACAGCAACAATGTGCTGGATGCCACGATGGGCTGGAGCAAGCTGATTACTGACGTCAACGAGCTCGCCGGCATGCCGGAAAGCGCCCTGGCCGCCGCCCAGGCGCTGGCGCAGGCAAAAGATCAGGAAGGTTATCTGCTGACGCTGGACATCCCCAGCTACCTGCCGGTGATGACTTACTGTGACAACCAGGCGCTGCGTGAAGAGATGTACCGTGCTTACGGCACCCGCGCTTCCGACCAGGGGCCGAACGCCGGCAAATGGGACAACAGCGCCGTGATGGCCGAAGAACTGGCGCTGCGCCACGAACTGGCCCAGTTGCTCGGTTTTGCCTCGTTTGCCGAGAAATCCCTGGCAACCAAAATGGCGGAAAGCCCGCAACAGGTGCTCGACTTCCTGCAGGATCTGGCGAAACGTGCCCGTCCGCAGGGCGAGCAGGAGCTGGCGCAGCTGCGTGCCTTTGCCAAAGAGCATTACGGCGTTGAGACGCTGGAAGCCTGGGATCTCTCCTACTACGGCGAGAAGCAGAAACAGCACCTGTTCTCCATCAGTGACGAGCAGTTACGCCCTTACTTCCCGGAACAGCGCGTGCTGGGCGGCCTGTTTGAGGTAGTGAAACGTATTTACGGCATCACCGCCAAAGAGCGCCACGACGTCGATACCTGGCACCCGGAAGTACGCTTCTTTGACCTGTTTGATGAAAGCGGTGAACTGCGCGGCAGCTTCTACCTCGATCTCTACGCCCGTGAGCACAAACGTGGCGGGGCCTGGATGGACGATTGCGCCGGCAGCCTGCGTAAAGCCAACGGTGAGCTGCAAAAGCCGGTGGCCTACCTGACCTGTAACTTCAACCGCCCGATTGGCGACAAACCGGCGCTGTTCACCCATAACGAAGTGACCACGCTGTTCCATGAGTTCGGCCATGGCCTGCACCATATGCTGACCAAAATCGACACCGCCGGCGTCGCCGGGATCAGCGGTGTGCCGTGGGATGCCGTGGAGCTGCCGAGCCAGTTTATGGAAAACTGGTGCTGGGAGCCGGAAGCGCTGGCCTTTATCTCCGGCCATTACCAGACCGGCGAGCCGCTGCCGCAAGAGATGCTCGACAAACTGCTGGCAGCGAAAAACTACCAGGCGGCGCTGTTTATCCTGCGTCAGCTGGAGTTCGGCCTGTTCGACTTCCGTATGCATGCCGAGTATGACCCGGCCAAAGGCGCGGAAATCCTCCAGACCCTGGCTGAAGTGAAAAAACAGGTGGCGGTGGTGCCGTCCCCGAGCTGGGGCCGCTTCCCGCACGCGTTCAGCCACATCTTCGCCGGGGGCTACGCCGCAGGTTACTACAGCTACCTGTGGGCGGAAGTGCTCTCAGCGGATGCCTACTCCCGCTTTGAGGAAGAAGGGATCTTTAACCGCGAAACCGGCCAGTCGTTCCTGGATAACATCCTGACGCGCGGCGGTTCCGAGGAGCCGATGACGCTGTTCAAACGCTTCCGTGGCCGTGAGCCGCAGATCGATGCAATGCTGCGCCACTACGGCATCAAAGGCTGAGTTGTGAGCATCTGTTTACTTTGTGAAGAAGGCGCCGATCCCGGCGCCTTATCGCTTTTGGCGGCGCGCTGGCAACTCACCTCTGACGATAACGCCGTGATGGCGCTGGTGCTGACGCCGGAACGTCTCGAACTGCGTAAGCGTGATGAGCCGAAACTGGGCGCCATCTATGTGGATTTCGTCACCGGCACGATGGCACACCGCCGCCGTTTCGGTGGCGGGCGCGGGGAGGCGGTCGCCAAAGCGGTGGGCATTAAGGGCAGTTACCTGCCGGACGTGGTGGATGCCACTGCCGGGCTGGGGCGTGATGCATTTGTGCTGGCGGCGTTGGGCTGCCGGGTACGGATGCTTGAGCGTAACCCGGTGGTGGCCGCCCTGCTGGATGACGGCCTGCAACGCGGCTATCAGGATGCAGAAATCGGCCCCTGGCTGCGTGAGCGCCTGACGTTGCTGCACGCCTCCAGCCTGACTGCGCTGGCAGACATCACCCCGCGGCCGGAAGTGGTCTACCTCGACCCGATGTATCCGCACCGGCAAAAGAGTGCGCTGGTGAAAAAAGAGATGCGGGTATTCCAGTCACTGGTAGGGCCGGATCTTGATGCTGACGGGCTGCTGGCCCCAGCCAGAGCGCTGGCGTCCAAACGGGTGGTGGTAAAACGCCCGGATTACGCACCACCGTTGGCCGGCATTGCCGCCCAGGCCGCCATTGAAACCAAATCCCACCGGTTTGATCTCTATCCCGGCACCGCTGACCCAGCGGACAAGTCATAAGTCAGTGAATACGGTATAGGATCGCCGGCTGGCCATGTGCCCCGTTTTCGCTGCAGGGGCACACCATTTCTGCCTGTTTTCCCTTCATGTTGCGAAGAAGTTTCCTTTAACGCAGCATTTTCCTGTATGGTTCAAAAAACGCCCATCCCACTTAAGGAAACCGGCATGGCACTCTATAGTATCGACGTCGTGGCACAACTTTGTGGTGTCAACCCGGTCACCCTGCGCTCCTGGCAGCGGCATGGCTTGCTGAAGCCGCAGCAGGGTGAAGACGGTAAACGACGTTATTCAGACAGCGATCTTTCACGCGCGCACATTATCCTGCATTGGGTATCACGCGGGGTGCCGCTGACGCAAATCCGTGCCATTTTAACCGGTGATGCAAAACAGGTCTCCCAGGGCTGGCAGGCGCAACAGGAAGCACTGCTTTACCACCTTGAGCACCATCAGACGGCCAAACTGCGCCATCTGCTGTGGCGTTACGGGCGTGAAATTCCCTCTGAGAACCTGGTCAACGATATTCTGCGCCCACTGCGGCTGTTCCTGAGTTCCGGCCGCCAATCGGCGCTGTTGCAACAGCGGGCAATGCTGGATGTGGCGATCATGGAATATGCCAGTTTCGCCATGCACACGGCCCGCAAACGGCCCGGTGCGCCGGTGCTGTTGCTGGCCTGGCAGGTCAAAGACAGCCTGGAGCTGTGGCTGGAAGTGATCCGGCTGGTCAGTGAGGGGCTGCGGGTCGAGCTGTTGCCTTATCCGCTGCCGGAGCCGGAGCTGGAACGCTATCAGGTCGAGAATTTCTTTATCTGGTCAGACAAACCGCTGACCGTGGCGCAGCAGGTGCAGTTTGACGCCTGGCTGGCGAAAGGGCTGGCCGTGATGCTGGTAGGCGCGGCGGCAACCTCGGTGTTAATGGCCCCGGCCAACGCTCTGGTTCTGCCGGCGGAGAATGACAATGAGATTCAGGATAACGTCACCGATCTGCCTGCCTGAAAAAAAGACGCCCGCATTCGCGGGCGTCCGGCAGAGCCTGAGGCTGTTTGCTGCCTTACTCGTCGTCTTCATCATCCTGCAACGGCACAATCAGCATGTCGATGTGGATGGTGTTAATCAGCTGGCGGGCTGAAGACATCAGCTTGCTCCAGAAATCCTGATGGTGGCCGCATACCACCAGATCAACATCATATTTTTTAATCGCGTCCACCAGCACCTGGCCCAGGTCACCGCTGCCGCTCAGGGTTTCCGCCACCGGGTAGCCCGCGTTGGTCGACAGCTCCGTCAGCGCGTTGTGGGTCTCCTCAGAGATACGCTTTTGCATATCCCCCAGATTGACGTCAATCAGGCCGGTGTAGAGGTCGGAATAGTTAACATCGACGTGGATCAGGGAGACTTTGGCATTGTAAGGTCTTGCCATTGAAACCGCCTTGTCGACCAGGATTTTGCTCTCCGGGGACAGGTCAACAGCAATCAGAATATGTTGGTAAGCCATAAGTGTACTCCTTCCATAAAGCCGGTTAAAAAATCACTCTCTGAGGCGCTGCCCGGGAGCAGAATGCGCTGCGGCCAGCCCCATCTGAATCATTATTGTTTTACCTGTTCGCGCCGTTCCCGGCCGCGTAACGCACTCGCTGCTTTTCACCCTCAACGGCAACCTTTAACACCTTGTTGCGTATCCTGTTCTCCTGCGGCAGCCCCGCCATGACGGCGGCTTACCTCTTTTTTACACCTTAACGCCTGAAAAGTACCCTTTTTTCCTTTTCAGCGCGCGTTAGTGTGAGAAATATCAGCAGCATGAGCTAAGTATAGCGCCTTTGGGGCACTCCAGATTTTATCATTAATCCGGGGGTAATCCCGCCGTGCTGTGGCAGGGGCGTGAAGGGGGTCACGTGCGGTTGCAACACACAGCCCCGCTTATGCATCCGGGTATGATCCCGGCGGCGCACAGCACGGCAACGGCGAAAAAACGGCAGGCTTCGAACAAATTGTTATGAACAGGCACGCCGTTTTACTTTTTCATTTTCTACACTCAATAAGGAGCCACCGCCCGGCGTGTGCCGGGGGCGGTAGCTCAACAAAAAGATGATCCAGGGGCGAGGGTAGGTAAACGCCCCGGTATGTCAGGAGTCAAGCAGACGCGGGGCGAGTGCGTTCCCTACCGGCCAGGCCGGCTTTGGGAGCGGTGCCCTGAGGGGGGATCATGATCAGTACTGTTGCGCTGTTTTGGGCATTGTGTGTGGTATGTGTGATTAATATGGCGCGCTATTTTTCTTCATTGCGGGCATTGCTGGTGGTGTTGCGTGGCTGCGATCCGCTGCTTTATCAGTATGTGGATGGCGGGGGATTCTTCACGTCACATGGGCAGCCCAGCAAACAGATCAGGCTGGTGCGTTATATCTATTCCCAACGTTATCTTGATCATCATGATCCTGAATTTATCCGCCGTTGTGCCAGGGTTCGCGGGCAGTTTATTTTGACCAGCGCCCTGTGCGGATTGGTGGTCATCAGTCTGGTCGCGATGATGATCTGGTACTGAGTACGGTACGGGCATAAAAAAGGCGACCCCGGAGGGTCGCCTTTTCTTTGCATGTCGCCCGGCCGGGCCGGTGGCAACGGAGGTTAAATCACCTGCAATGCCAGCCAGTAGAGCACGCCGGAAAGCACAATCGCAATCGGCAGGGTCAGGAACCACGCCAGCAGGATGTTTTTCACGGTTTTGCTCTGTACGCCGCCGCCATCCACGATCATGGTGCCGGCAACCGCAGAGGAGAGCACATGGGTCGTTGAAACCGGCATACCGGTGTAGCTGGCCACGCCAATCGACACCGCCGCGGTCATCTGCGCGGAGACGCCCTGGGCGTAGGTCATGCCTTTTTTACCGATCTTCTCACCAATCGTGGTCGCCACACGGCGCCAGCCCACCATCGTGCCCAGTGAGAGCGCGAGCGCCACGGCCAGAATGATCCAGACCGGTGCGTACTCGACGGTCGCCAGCAGGTCAGTGCGCAGGTTGCTCAGGAAGCGCTTGTCTTCCGTAGAGGTGCCCGGCAACTTGGCCGCCTTGTCAGCGGTATCCGCCACGCACATCAGCAGGCGGCGCATATGGCTGCGCTGGTCTACGGAGAGGTCGCTGTAGCTGGCCAGGTTGGTCAGCAACGTCTGGGCGCGGTTAATCGCCTCCAGCGCGCGGCTGCTGTCACAGTGGAACTCTTTCGGCGTATCCGGCAGGGTTTCTTCCGGCGTCGGCACCAGCGGCTTCTGCACGGCAATATGCGACAGGGCATCAGTGTGTTGCTGATAATACTGTTGCAGGTGCACCACGGCATCACGGGTACGGGTGATGTCATAACCGGTGGCATTCATGTTGACCACGAAGCCAGCCGGAGCCACCCCAATCAGCACCAGCATAATCAGGCCGATGCCTTTCTGGCCGTCATTCGCGCCGTGCGAGAAGCTGACGCCAATGGCGGAGAGGATCAGGGCGGTACGCGTCCAGAACGGCGGCTTTTTCTTGCCGTCGACTTTTTCGCGTTCTGCCGGGGTCATGTGGATACGGCGGCGCTTCTTGGTGCCGCTCCAGTAGCGGCGCAGCAGGAACACCACCGCACCCGCCAGACCCAGGCCGACCAGCGGAGAGATAATCAGCGACAGGAAAATGCTGACCATTTTCGGGATGTTCAGCGCGTCGACCACGGAGCTGTCCGTGATGATGGCGTTGGTCAGCCCGATGCCGATGATGGCACCAATCAGGGTGTGGGAACTGGAGGCCGGTAACCCAAAATACCAGGTACCGAGGTTCCAGATAATCGCTGCCAGCAGCATGGAGAAGACCATCGCCAGGCCGTGGGAAGACCCCACGTTCAACAGCAGATCGGTAGGCAATAAGTGGACAATAGCGTAAGCAACACTCAATCCGCCGAGTATGACGCCAAGGAAGTTAAAGAAACCCGCCATTACGACCGCAATTTGCGAACGCATAGCACGGGTATAGATCACAGTGGCTACCGCATTTGCCGTGTCATGGAAACCGTTAATGGCTTCATAGAACAGCACAAACAGCAGCGCGAGGACTAACAACAGGCCGGTATGGAAATCCAGCCCAGCGAACAGATGTAGCATAAGCGTTACGCCAGTTGGTGGACATGAACGCGGCGCATTATCCGCGACAAGGGGGGGTATCGGAAAGCAAAATATGTCATTTTTTTGACAAAAACGTTGCCAGGCTCACGGTATTTTTAAGAAAACTTAAAAGGAATCATACTGTTAATAAGGCTTACGCTTTTTAACGTTTGCTTACGCTGGTACTTCCATCAGGGCAGACATACAATTTGCCGCCTGAATATTCTGCCCGAAGCGATTCGGTACTTCTTTATATGTAGCAGAAAATTCAGGTATAGCGCGTAAAATCAGTGACTTCATAAGCAAGAGGTAAGGCAGTGGAACAGTTTGATGTGGTGGTGATCGGCGCAGGGGCAGCCGGGATGTTTTGTGCTGCGCTGGCCGGGCAGGGAGGCTGCCGCGTTCTGCTGCTGGATAACGGCAAAAAGGCCGGGCGTAAAATCCTGATGTCCGGCGGGGGCCGCTGCAACTTCACCAATATGTACACCGAACCGGCCGCCTACCTCTCGCAAAACCCGCACTTTTGCAAATCAGCGCTGGCGCGTTACACCCAGTGGGATTTCATCGATCTGGTTAACCGCCACGGTATCGCGTACCACGAAAAGACCCTCGGCCAGCTGTTTTGTGATGACTCCGCGCAGCAGATTGTCGATCTGCTGCTGAAAGAGTGTGAGAAGGGCAACGTGACGATCCGCCTGCGCAGTGAGGTGCTGGCGGTGGCGAAGAGTGACGAGGGCTACACGCTGGCGCTGAACGGTGCTGAGGTGAGCGCCCGCTCAGTGGTGGTGGCGTCCGGCGGGTTGTCGATGCCGGGGCTGGGGGCATCGCCGTTTGGGTATAAGCTGGCGGAGCAGTTTGGCCTGAAGGTGCTGCCGACCCGCGCCGCGCTGGTGCCGTTCACCCTGCACAAGCCGCTGCTGGAGCACCTGCAAACGCTGTCCGGCGTGTCGGTGCCGTCGGTGGTCACGGCGGAAAACGGCGTGGCGTTTAAAGAGAGCATCCTGTTTACCCACCGCGGCCTCTCCGGCCCGGCGATCCTCCAGCTCTCGAGCTACTGGCAGCCTGGTGAGTTTGTGAGCATTAACTTACTGCCGAATCTGGATCTGGCAGCGTTTCTGGATGAGGAGCGCCGCGCGCACCCGAACCAGAGCCTGAAAAACACGCTGGCGCAGCAGTTGCCGAAGCGGTTGGTGGAGTGCCTGCAAACCCTGGGGCAGTTGCCGGACGTCACCCTCAGGCAGCTTAACGTGCCGCAACAGGCGGCACTGGTAGAGAGCCTGCAGGCGTGGCGGGTGCAGCCGAACGGCACCGAGGGCTACCGCACCGCCGAAGTCACGCTGGGCGGCGTTGACACCCGCGCGCTCTCCTCCAAAACCATGATGGCGAACAACGTGCCGGGGCTCTACTTTATCGGCGAGGTGGTGGATGTCACCGGCTGGCTGGGCGGCTATAACTTCCAGTGGGCGTGGAGCAGCGCCTGGGCCTGTGCGCAGGCGCTGGTGGCGGAACAGCAGCCGTAAAAACAAAAAGGGCCTCATGATGAGGCCCTTTTGCTTATCCGCGTTTTATGTCCCCCGCGCCATCGGGGGGAGCGCATTACTCTTTGTGATGCAGTGACTTACGCACGTCAGCGACCTGTTCTTTGGTCACGGCCTCAGCGTGGTTGCTCCAGCCCTGGCGGATGAAGGTGGTGAGCGCGGCCACCTCTTCATCGCTCAGGCGCGCCGCGAAGCCCGGCATCGCCAGCGTGGACGGTGCTTTCGCGGTGGAAGGCTGTTGCGCGCCGGCCAGCACGGTGTGGATCAGGCCGGTCGGGTCATCCGCATTCACAATGGTGGCCTGGTCCAGCTCCGGGAAGATGCCCGGTGCGCCCTTGCCGCTGACAAAGTGGCAGGCGCCGCAGTTGTCGAGGTACAGGCGCTCGCCTTCGCTCAGGTTTTTCGCTGCCGTGAGTTTGGCTTCGGTAGCCTGTGCCGCTTTCTCATTGCGTGCCGGCAGGGCCGGGTTGCCGCCCAGGAACTTCAGGTAAGCCGCCACCGCTTTCAGGTCAGCCTCCGTCATGTGCGAGGAGCTGTGCTCGACCACGGAGGTCATTTCGCCGCCGACTGCCGCTTTGTCATTACGCCCGGTCTGGAGGTAATCCACGATCTCCTGCTCCGTCCAGCGCGGCAGGCCGCGCAGGGACGGCACATCCCAGTGGTTCAGGCTGCCGCCGGAGAGGAACTTATCCTCGCCGCTGTCGAGCGCTTTCTCGTTCATGCCGAGGCCGCGCGGAGTGTGGCAACTGCCGCAGTGGCCGAGGCTCTCCACGATATAAGCGCCGCGGTTAACTTCCGCTGACGCGCCGCCAATCGGCTTGAACGGCGTGTCCGTGGTAAACACCCAGTTCCAGAACATCATGCCCCAGCGCTGGTTGAACGGGAAACTGAGATCGGTTTCCGGCGGCTGCTCGGCGCTCGGTTGTACCCCTTTCATGAAGTAGGTGTACAGCGCGTGCATATCCTCATCGCTGATTTTGGCGTAATCCGGGTACGGCATCGCCGGGTAGAGGTGGCTGCCGTCCGGCAACACCCCTTTGCGCACCGCGTCCGAGAACTGCTGCTCGCTGTAATTGCCGATACCGTGCTTCTTGTCCGGTGTGATGTTGGTGGAGTAGATCGTGCCGAGATCGGACTCGATCGCCAGGCCGCCGGAGTAGGCCGGTTTGTTGGGCAGCGAGTGGCACGCCATGCAGTCACCGAGCCGGGACAGGTACTCACCCTGCTTAATCAGTTGCGCGTCATCCGCCGCCTGCGCCTGCCAGGCGAAACCGGCCGCCAGCGCCACCGTGCTTACTTTAAAAAAACGTTTCATCGTTAACATTTTCATGCGCTTACACCTGCACCAGTGGACCGGGGTTTTTCAGATACTGTTCCTTGATCGCCTGCGCCGCCATCAGGGTAATGGCACCGATGGTGTCGGTGGGGTTCGCCTGGAAGTTCTGCGGGAAGGCGTTGCCGCCCGGCACAAACACGTTGTGCACGTCCCAGCTTTGCAGGTAACGGTTCAGCGCTGAGGTGCGCGGGTCGTCGCCCATCACCGCGCCGCCCACGTTATGGGTGGAGACGTATTTGGTGAGGTCAAAGGTGGCGTCCATCGGCAGGAAGCTCATGCTCATGCTGTCCGGGTTCAGCTCTTTGGCGATGTTGCCCACAATCCCTTTCAGGTACTGTTGAAGCTTCAGCTCGTTCTGCTTCCAGTTGAAGGTCATGCGCAGCAGCGGCTGGCCATGCTCATTGGTGTAGTTCGGATCGAGATCGAGGTAGATATCGCGATACGACATACAGGTGGTGGTGATGCTGATCTTCATCGAATGGCCGTACCACTCTTCCAGGCCCTCTTTCCAGCCGGTGCCCCAGCTCGGGACGCCTTTCGGCAATGCGGTACCGATCGGGGTGCCGGTGGCCTGTGAGCTGTGGATCTTCGCGCCGCCGATAAAGCCAAGGCCGGGGCCGTCGAAGTTGCCCGGCGAGATGTCATTGAACATCTGCCCGGTCGGGCCGGAGGTGGCGAACGGGTTGAAGTTTTTGTCTTTGAAGAACAGCGTCGCGCCGCCGTTGCTCAGGAACGCATAGTTACGGCCAACCACGCCCTCTTCAGTCACCGGGTTGTAAGGCTTGCCGATGCCGGAGAGCAGCATCAAATGCACGTTGTAGAGCTGGAAGCTGCTCAGCACCACGATTTTTGCCGGCTGGAAGCACTCGTTGCCGTCCCGGTCGATGTAGGTCACGCCTTTGGCGGTTTTCTTGTCATCATGCAGTTCGACTTTCAGCACATTGGCGTGCACTTCGTAGGAGAAGTTGTCCATGCGCTTCAGCGCGTCCATCACTGCCGTCTGCGGCGAGGCTTTGGAGTAGTTCAGGCACGGGTATTTACTGCAATAGCCGCAGTAGTTACACGGCGCGATCTGGTTGCCGTAAGGGTTGGTCCAGGCACGGGAAACCGCGGCGGACGGGTTCGGGAACGGGTGGTAGCCGAGCTTTTTCGCTGCTTCCGCGAACATCACGTTATTGAGCGTGTCATCCAGCGCCGGCAGCGGCATCGGGTTGGAGCGCGGGCCTTCGAACGGGTCACCGCCCGGCAGGATCTTGCCGCGCAGGTTACCGGTATTACCGGACTGGCCGCAAATGCGCTCGAACTTGTCAAAATAGGGTTCGATCTCATCCCAGGTGAACGGGAAATCCATAACGCGCATATCGTCCTGAAGGATACCCGGCTTGTACGCCTCATCGGCATAGGTTTTCAGCTTCAGGTCAATCGGCGTCGGGCGGATCAGTACCCCGGTCCAGTGCAGGCCGGAGCCGCCTACGCCGCCGCCGGGCACAAACGCGCCCCATTTACGGGTCGGCAGGGCGGTGTCCTGCATGGTATAGCGCACCGTCACGGCAGATTCCGCCGGGGTGGTCATCACTTTGTTACGCACGCCGTAAGCGTACTCGTCTGCCGGTTTCGGATAGGCGAAATCGTCATAGGTACGGTCCGCGCCTTTTTCCAGCGCCCGCACTTTTAATCCTGCCATTGCCAGCTCGATACTCATCAGCGAGCCGGCCCAGCCCAGGCCGACCACGACAACGTCGACTTCTTCTTTATTCAGCTGTGCCATCATTTACCCTGTAAAAATCACAAAAATTGCTTAAAAACACCTCACGGCTGCCCGGTTCAGGCACGCGCGCCCTGCAGGCTCACCGGCCCCAGCGGATAAGGGATGTTGTGTTGCTTCACCCACTCCAGATAGCTGGCGCGTGCACCGGGGAAGCCAATGGCGATCCAGGCTTTCATCCCTTTGTTGCCGCCGTAAATCGGGTCAGAGAGGTAGCCGTGTTTGGTATCGGTCAGCAGCTGGTTAAAGAAATGCGAGGCTTTCAGGTCGTTTTCGCCCAGCGTGGCGAAATCGATGCCGTTTTTCTGCATCTGCGTCAGGGCGTCATCTTTTTCTTGCTGGGAGAGCTGGTGGAACGGTTTCTGGTGCGTTGCCTGGCTCCAGGCATTCACCAGGCGGATACCGTTTTTATAGATCTGCTGCGGGCGGAACGGCAGCTGGTAACCCATGGTGGCCGGGGCGTGCGCATTGAACGGCCCTTGCATGTAAATCTCTTCGCCGAAATCGCCGTGCAGTTGCTGGTCGATAAACACCGGCACATTGGTTTCCAGCGCGCCGGGCGCTTTGCCTTTGCCGCCGGCCGGGATCAGGCGATCGGTCGCCGCGAGGATAAATGCCCACTCCTCAGGGCCAAAAAAGATCGGTTTGTAGTCTGCCAGCTCCGGGGCAGCCAGTTCAGCGGCTTCTGCGGCTGTCAGGCCTTTCAGAATCATGCCGCTTAATGGCAATGCAGCCAGCGACCCAAGCAGGAACTTGCGTCGGGAAGTCTCTTTTTGAAGAAGCATAAAAGGAGGTGTCTCACATTAAAGGGTTGTTAATTTTTTATAGGTATCTTTAAAAGTTCGTTAGTTTACATAGCCGGACTACACCTGAAAATGTTAATGGAATTACAAGATACGAATAAATGTAAATATAATTCAATAAGTTGGCTAAAAACCCACCAATTTAAAAAGCCAAATTCATTAACTATTTCTTATATATCAGTGTGATAAAGATCACACCCCTGCACTGGAACCGGTTCCTGCCTTACGCCTGAAAATGTAACAATGCACCGCACTTTTCGGTAAAGGGGTTTACTGATTGCCAATCTGCAAGCTTTCAGGGTTACGAATGAGGCCGCTTTCGCGTTTATATGACAGAAATGTTAAAAGAAACGCAGCACTCACACTCAGTATCGGCCGGAAACCGGCAGGACTTTACTACGCCGTGCCGCTGCCTGATATTGTGGTGAAAATACATCTAAGATATATTTTACGCCCGCAGGCAGTGATGAACCGCCCGGTGGCACCTCTCCTGTACGTTCCTATTTCAACCAGAAGGCCCCGTGATGCAGCACTCTACTTCCCCAGCTTTAACCCCATTACCCACCCGCGTGCGCAATCCGCTGGTGTTCCGGCAGATCACCGTAAAACAGGCGGACACCGTCGCCGGCTGCTTCCGCCGGATCGTGTTCCACGGCGACCAGCTCAAGGGCTTCAGCTCTGCCGGGTTCGATGACCACATCAAAATTTTCTTCCCCGATCGGGAAACCGGCGAGCTGCACCTGCCGCAGGTGACGCCGGAGGGCATCGTCTGGGGTGACCAGCGCCCGGCCTCACGTGACTACACGCCGCTGCATTTTGATGCGGCGGCGAACGAACTGACGGTGGATTTCTTCATCCATGCGCAGGGCCTGGCGAGTGACTGGGCCGTGGCCGCCAAACCAGGGGACGCGCTGGCGATGGGCGGGCCGCGCGGATCGCTGGTGGTGCCGGAAACCTACGCGCACCAGATTTACCTTTGTGATGAGTCCGGTTTGCCGGCGTTACGCCGCCGCCTGTTGGCACTGGCCCCGCATCAGCACATTACGTTGACGGTGCTCGTCAGCCTCCACCGCCCGGAAGCGAAAGCCTATCTGGCGGATCTGGATCATGTGCAGTGCGAATGGCTGCCGGCGGATGCTGCACAGCTTAACGCCCGCATGGCCGCACTGGCGCTGCCGCCGGAAGACAGTTTCATCTGGGTCACCGGTGAAGGGGAAGGGGTGAAAGCGATCAGCGACCAGTTGATTGAACGGGGCGTTAACCCGGACAGGCTGCGCGCTGTGGCCTACTGGCATCAGAAATAATTCTCCGGCTCCCTGGCCGGGGAGCCTTATTTCCCGTGCGCCTTACCGGGTTATTTCCTGCGGCGGCTATTCAAAATAGCCTGAACCCCATGCGTTATTTTTATCACGCTGCGTCCCTGCAAAAAAAACGGGTAAGGTTATTCCCCGGATATATCCTGTTTCATTTTCTGAAAAAAGCCTGACGCCATCACGTAATAACGCCGGAATTAAGGATGTGGGTAAAAAGGTATGCTGAAGGCGGCATAAAATAAAAAGGAACAATCATGGTGTTTACCCGTAATAAGTATTACCGCGCGATCTTTGCCTTAATAACGGCAGGCATGGGCGGGCTAAGTGGCCATGCGCACAGCGCAGAAAACCCGGTTCCGGCTTTATCTGTGATTAAACCCGCCACCGGCTGCGCAACACTGACGAATATTGACCTGACGGGGATAGGCGGCGCAGGCAGCAAAATTACCTCTGCCGCCGAGACCACGCAGAACGGCGCAGCGTTCTGCATGGTGGAGGGCACGCTGGCCCCGGCCATTGGCTTCCGGGTAGCATTGCCGATGGCAAGCTGGCGCCAGCGCTTCCTGCAAGTGGGCTGCGGCGGGCTGTGTGGCCGGATTGATTTGCAGGCCGGCGCGGCAGCGGGTTGCGCCCCGCTTAACAGCAATGGTTTCGCCATCGCCTCGACCAATATGGGCCACACCCAGGAAGAGGAAGACTTCGGCAATGATGCGCAAAAACGTAAAGATTTCGCTTACCGCGGCGTGCACCTGACGGCGGTGGTCTCGAAGAAGATTATTGAGGCGTTTTACCACCACCCGGCAGCCTACGCCTACTTTGACGGCTGCTCAGACGGCGGCCGCGAAGCACTGATGGAAGCCCAGCGTTACCCGCAGGATTTCAACGGCGTGATTGCCGGCGCGGCAGCGATGAACTTCCAGTCGCAGAACGCGCTCTACCATGCCTGGCAGGCGGTGACCAACACCGGCAGCGATGGCAAGGCGATCATCACGGCAGCCCAGTTGCCGCTGATCCACCAGGCGGTGCTGGCGCACTGTGACGCCCTGGACGGCCAGAAAGATGGACTGATCGCGGATCCGCAGGCGTGCCATTTTGATGTCTCCAGCCTGCGCTGCAAGGCGGGTGACAATGCCTCCTCTTGCCTGTCCGGGCTTCAGGTTGCGACCTTGCGCCGCCTGTATGACGGCCCGCGCGCGGAAGGGAGCGGGCAGAAAATGATTGTCGGCGGGCCGCAGTTTGGCTCGGAGCTGGCCTGGGCCGGGGTGTTTATTCCGCAGTCCGCCAATGACCCGATCTTCAGCCGTAATATTGCGCTGCCGGCGCTGAAGACCATAAGTTTTGTGAACAACCCTCCGGCAGGCTATACCCTGAAGGATCTGCGCTTCACCCGTGAAACCTTTGATGCCCTGCGCGCGCTGCACCCGCTGTATGACGCCACCAACCCGGATCTGTCGGCATTTGCTGCCGCAGGCGGCAAGCTGATCATCTGGCACGGCTGGGCCGATCCGCATATTTCACCGCTGAATTCAGTGGCCTACCACACGGCGGTGGGTAAAACGCTGGGCGAGGCGAAACGCGACAGCTTTGAGCGCCTCTACCTGTTGCCGGGCATGTACCACTGTTCCGGCGGTGAAGGCCCAAGCCTGCTCGACCTGCTGACCCCAATGGTCAACTGGGTGGAGCGCGGCCAGGCCCCGCAGGCCATCACCACCTGGCAGGCGGCGCCGCAGCAGAAAAACAGCTTTGGGCAACCGATGATGGAGAAAGGCACCCCGCCGCCGGAGGCCGCCGGGCACCAACAGCCACCGATGCGCCTGGAAACTATCCCGGCCAATGCAGCCTCACGCCCGGTATTCCCCTACCCGGATTACGCGGTATACAGCGGCAAAGGGGATGTGAACCGCACTGACAGCTACGTCCGTAAGCCCCTGCACCAGACATATGACACGTATCATTGGCTGGGCGAAGATTTCTACACGCCTTATACCTTTATTGAATAATCCCACTGGGGCAGCACAGGCTGCCCCATTTTATTTCCAGCCTCCTTTTATTTCCGGCCCCGATGGCGGCCGCGCGCCTTGTAATCCGCAGGCTGCCCCGATATGCTTCGGGGCTGTTTCCCTGCCTGTGCCGTGACCTATGAAAAATCCCGTTACTCATGCCGATGCCCCGCTTATTTTTTCTGCCGGTGAAAAAGCACGGAGCGATCGCAGGCAGGGAATGGGCGGCAAAAAACAGCGCCGTGAAAAATTATTCGATGCCAATGATATTCGTTTGCTGATGCTGTCGGCGCTGGAAACCCGCCCGGCACATGGCTATGAATTAATTAAGGCGATTGAAGATCGCTCCGGTGGGGAATATGCGCCCAGCCCCGGCATTATTTACCCTAATCTCACGCTGATGGAAGAGATGGGGTATATCGACGCCTTTGATCATGCAGGCGGAAAAAAAGCCTACCGCCTCACTGCACAGGGCGCCGCCTTCTTGCAGGAAAACCGGGAAACACTGGCGCGCGCCGCCGGGCGGTTACATGCGCTGGCGGTACTGGCCAATAACCGCGCTATCCCGGAAATTGAACGCGCCATTAATAATTTCCGCACTGCGCTGAATATGCGTCTATCGAAAGAGAATTTATCCGCTGAGACGCTGCACGCCATTATTGACAGCCTTGACCGCACCGCCAAAGAGATTGAGCGCAGCTGACGCACCTTGCGTTAGACGTACCTTGTGTCATCGGCACGTTACCCTTTCCCCTTTATTTGTGCGCCGGCACATATCGGCATTATTTGTGATCCGGTGCTGAAAAAACGCTTTTTCCTCCCTGCTGGCGGCCATTAAAAAAGCAATGTGCGATCTATCGCGCATTGCTTTAGGCATCCCGATATTTATCGGCTTTTATTCATCGCGTGAATTGTACATTTGCACAATGGTATTCGGATGAATGTCCTTTAAGATTTCATTTCTTTCCTGAATGTTTATTACCCCCATTATTTCCCGCGGCGGCGGGCTGATGCCGCTGTGCCGAATAAAAGGCAAAAAATCAATCACTTTGAGGATCAAGAGATGAGCGTCACGACCGTTGAAGCGGCAGCAAAGGGCCATCGCACCCGCTATCTGATCTTACTGATTATTTTTATTGTGACGGCGGTCAATTATGCTGACCGCGCCACCCTCTCTATTGCCGGCAGCGCGGTGGGTAAAGAACTGCACCTCAGCGCCATGTCGATGGGCTATATATTTTCGGCATTCGGCTGGGCCTATTTATTGATGCAGATCCCCGGCGGCTGGTTGCTTGACCGCTTCGGCTCTAAAAAGGTCTATACCTACAGCCTGTTTTTCTGGTCGCTGTTTACCTTCCTGCAAGGGTTTGTGCATCTGGTGCCGTTGGCCTGGGCGGCGGCCTCGATGTTTGCCATGCGCTTTATGCTCGGTTTTTCTGAGGCTCCCTCTTTCCCGGCCAATGCGCGTATTGTCGCCGCCTGGTTCCCGACCAAAGAGCGCGGCACCGCCTCCGCGATTTTTAACTCGGCACAATACTTCTCCCTGGCGATCTTCTCGCCGCTGCTCGGCTACCTGACCTACGCCTGGGGCTGGCAACATGTGTTCACCGTGATGGGCGCGATAGGCTTTGTGCTGACGGCGGTGTGGGTGAAATATATCCACAACCCGACCGACCACCCGCGGATGTCCAAAAGTGAGCTGGAATACGTGGCGCAGGGCGGCGCGGTAGTTGACATGGATCACCCGCAGGCGAAAAAAGCGGGCGGTGGCCCGAAACTGGGTTACCTCAAACAGTTGCTGGCGAACCGGATGATGCTCGGCATTTTCTTCGGCCAATATTTTATCAACACCATCACCTGGTTCTTCCTGACCTGGTTCCCGATCTATCTGGTGCAGGACAAAGGGATGTCGATCCTGAAAGTCGGGCTGGTGGCCTCGATCCCGGCGCTGTGCGGCTTTATCGGCGGGGTGGCGGGCGGCCTGTTCTCTGATTCGCTGATCAAACGCGGGATGTCGCTGACGCTGGCGCGTAAACTGCCGATTGTGCTGGGGATGCTGCTCGCGTCCAGCATTATTTTGTGCAACTACACCGACAGCACCACGCTGGTGGTGGCGCTGATGGCGCTGGCGTTCTTCGGCAAAGGGTTTGGTGCGCTGGGCTGGCCGGTGATTGCCGACACCGCACCGAAAGAGATTGTTGGTTTGTGCGGCGGCCTGTTTAACGTTTTCGGTAACGTCGCCTCGATCGTCACCCCGCTGGTGATTGGCTACCTGGTCAGCGAGCTGCATTCATTCAACGCCGCGCTGATCTTTGTCGGCTGTTCCGCGCTGATGGCGATGGTCTGCTACCTGTTTGTGGTCGGCGAGATTAAACGGATGGAACTCAAGGTGTAACCGGCCTCCTTTCTCCTGCAGGCACCCTTCGCGGTGCCTTTTTTCTTCCACCCAGGCACCCTTCGCGGTGCCTTTTTCTTTCCCGGACAAACCAGCCTGAACTACCCTTGAAACAGGCGGGGCCGTACAGTTTCCCCTTTTTCTCTTCAGCAATCAGCGTGGTATCCAATGAAAGCAGCCAAACGAGGGCAAACGCCCGGTATCGAAAATATTGTGATTGAACAGGTAGCGGAACCGGGCGAACCGGGGCCGGGTGAGGTGCGGGTGCGCATCCACGCCAACTCCCTTAACTTCCATGATTACGCGGTAGCGGCCGGGATGATGTCCTCAGAGGCCGGGCGGCTGTTGCTGTCTGATGGCGCGGGCGTGGTAGAGAGCGTCGGTGCGGGCGTCACCACATTGAAAGCGGGCGATCATGTGGTTTCTTGTTTCTTCCCGGACTGGGAAGACGGCCCCTGCCCGGTGACCGGGTTTTCCGGCACGCCGGGCGACGGCATTGACGGCTATGCTACGCCCTGGGTGGTGCGCCCGGCCCGGTTCTTCACCCTTGCGCCGCAGGGCTGGAGCCATGCGCAGTCTGCCACACTCACCACCGCCGGGCTGACCGCCTGGCGCGCGCTGGTGGTCAACGGCGGGTTAAAAGCGGGGGACGATGTGCTGATCCTCGGCACCGGTGGTGTGTCGTTGTTTGCGCTGCAACTGGCCCAGATGATGGGCGCACGCGTCTTTGCCACCTCCTCATCTGATGAAAAACTCACACGCCTGAAAACGATGGGTGTGCATGCCGGGGTGAACTACCGTCAGCACCAGGACTGGGGCAAACAGATTTGGGAACTGACCGGCGGCCGCGGCGTTGACCATGTGATTGAAATCGGTGGGCCGGGCACGCTGGCGAACTCCATCGATGCGGTAGCCATCGGCGGCCATATCGCGCTGATTGGCGTCTTTACCGGGCTGGCGGGTGATGTGCCCACCGCCCAGCTGATGGCCAAACAGGCGGCGCTGCGCGGCATCACCGTGGGCAGCCGCCGCCATCAGCAGGAGATGATCCGCGCGCTGGACGCCAACCGCGTCACGCCGTTTATCGACAAATCCTTTGCCCTTGAGGAACTGGCAGACGCCTTTAACTACGAATATTCCGGCCAGCATATGGGCAAAATCGTTATTGAACAGTGACCCGGCGTCACCCCACGCCATACGGGCGGCCTGAGCCTGCACACTGCGCTCAGGCCGCCTGATCTTTTGATTTCACCCGTCCCACTTTCCCAGGAGAACATCATGAGCAACGCGATAACCCCGGAACAGGCCACGACCGACCGCCATATTGAGCAGTTTCTCAGCCAGCTGAACGCCGCGGGTGGCCCGCCGATGGAGCAGCTCTCACCGGAAGCGGCGCGGCAGGTGCTGACCGATGCGCAGAACGCCGTAGCGGTCGACCTTTCCGGCGTGGAGATCACGGAGCGCACCGTGAACAGCGGCGGGCACGATCTCAGCCTGACCGTGGTGCGGCCGGCAGGGGCGGTGGGTATGCTGCCGGTATTTATGTTCTTCCACGGTGGCGGCTGGGTGCTGGGGGATTTCCCGACGCATCAGCGGCTGGTGCGCGATCTGGTGGTGGAGAGCGGCGCGGCGGCCGTGTTCGTTAACTACACGCCCTCCCCGGAGGCGCAATATCCGGTGGCTATTCATCAGGCCTATGCCGCGACCTGCTGGGTGGCGGGCCACGGCGCAGAGCTGAACCTTGATGGCGGGCGGCTGGCCGTGGTGGGCAACAGTGTCGGCGGCAATATGGCGGCGGTGGTGGCGATGATGGCAAAAGAGCAGGGCGCGCCGCATGTGCGTTTCCAGCTGCTGCTCTGGCCGGTGACGGATGCCGCGTTTGACAGCGGATCTTACCAGTCTTACCCGGAAGGCTTTTTCCTCAGCCGCAATATGATGAAATGGTTCTGGGACAACTACACCACGGATGAGAGCAAGCGCGTAGAGCTGCACGCGTCGCCGTTGCGGGCCACGCCTGACCAGCTTGCCGGGCTGCCGCCCGCTCTGATTCAGGTGGCGGAATTTGATGTGCTGCGTGATGAGGGCGAGGCGTACGGGCGCAAGCTGAATGAAGCCGGGGTGGAAACCACGCTGGTGCGCTATAACGGCCTGATCCATGATTACGGGCTGCTGAACCCGCTCAGCCAGGTGCCGGCGGTGAAAATGGCGTTGTCGCAGGCGGCACAGGCGCTGAAAACATACCTCGCCTGACGCGCCTCGCCTGACACATCTCGTCTGCCACACCTCGTCTGACACGCTCCCCCCGCGCCTGACACGCACAGCGCAGAAATGCCCGGCCATAACAGCGGCCGGGCAGTCAGATCACGCCAATAACGGCCTCGGCTGACGAGTGGCCTCAGCCCTGAATCAGCGCCATGCTTTGTTTGATTTCACGCTCAATATCCGCTTCCTGCCAGTTTTCCAGCACCGAGGAGAACGGCTCAAACGAATAGATCCCCTGATACCCCAGCCGTTCCAGGTTATCCACCTGCTGTTTGCTTTTCAGCAGGTCGCCCTGGCTCAGCATGATGCGCTCTTCATCGGTCAGCAGGGATTTGTCACGCGGGTCTTCCACGCCGGAAAGGTGCACCAGCCCGATGCTCTCCATCGCCATTTGCTGGTCAAACGCGGCCTGATCCACCTCATCCAGATGGTGGTGGAAGGTGTCGATCACCAGTTTATAAGGCGCGGCTGAATCCCGGATCAAGGACTGGGCCAGCAATGAGGAGCGCAGTGAACTGATGCCGAAACCCAGCGGCTCCACTAGCCCAGTCACGCCATACTGTTTGAACAGCGGCGCAAGGGCGATCAGCGCCTGAAGTGTTTCCTGCTGCTTCTGTTCCGCGCTGCGCGCATCACCGGCGCTGCAATGCGGGCAGAGGATCAGCCCACGGCTTCCGATCGCCTGCGCTTCCTGCAACATTGCTTCTGCATTGGCCCAGACCTTGTCGCGCTCCGCCCCGAGGTTAAAGCGGCCCAGCGCGTTAATGGTGATGATGTCCATGCCGTATTGCTGCGCCAGCGCCCTGACCTCGCCGGTGCTCAGGCCGTCCGTGACCTGGCCGCTGGGCATATCATTGCGTAACTCCACCTTATTCAGGCCACATTTCTTCACCACCCTGAAAAACTGCTCAAGGCTCAGGTTGGGGGCAATTTTACGGTTGATACAAAAACGATGTTGCGCGATAGCCATGTTGTTACTCCATACGCGGTAGCGTTATGACGAGGTTGACGTTGACGTGTCCTGCGCGGCGGGGGGCTGCCGGGCCGTCAGCGGCCGGCGGTCGCGCTTCGCCAGGATCACATCATCCATTTTTTCCAGAGAGACACCTTTGGTTTCCGGTACATAGCGGGAAATAAACCAGAAACTGAATACGCAGAGCAGCGCGAAGACCCACATCGGGAACGCGCCGTGGAAATGGGAGAAGAGGTAAGGGTGGTCATTGACCATCGGGAACGACTGTGACACCACAAAATTCACGATCCACATGGCGCCCACCGCCAGGCTCATGCCCTGCGCCCGCATCCGGTTGGGGAACACCTCAGCGATCAGCACCCAGGTGCCGACGCCCCAGGAGAGCGCATAGAACGTCATAAAGAACAGCATGCCGCACAGCGCGATGTAGCCGCTGTCCTGGGTGTAGAGGCCATAAGAGGTGATCAGGAGGCCGATGACCGCCCCGGCTGTTCCGGCGCGCATCAACGGGATGCGGCCCATGCGGTCCATCAGGGACGCGCCGATAACGGACCCGGCCAGTTGCACCACGCCGATCCAGATGGTCTGGAACATTGCCGTTTCGGCACTGCCGGTCACCTCTTTCAGCACCACCGGCGCGTAATACATCATCACGTTCACACCCGTCACCTGTTGCAGCACCGCAATCATCGCGCCGACAAACAGGATGAAGCGCACATTGCCGTCCCGCAGGCTCAGCCGGGCGCTGTGTTGCTGTGCATCCTGACGCAGTGATTCCTTAATCTCCGCCAGCACATGGGCGGCATGGGTGGGGTTCGAAAGCCGGGAGAGCAGTGTGAGCGCCTGCTCATCACGCCCGGTCATGGCACACCAGCGCGGGGATTCAGGAATAAACAGCACCAAAATGCAGAACAACACACAGGGCAGCACGCCGGAGGCGAACATCCAGCGCCAGCCCATGTCGACCAGCCACTGTTCCGTGGCGATGCTGGCGATTTTGTAGTTCACATAGAAAATCAGGATCTGGCCGAACACGATGGCGAACTGCTGCATACTCAACGCCCGGCCGCGCATGTCTTTGGGCGACACTTCTGACATGTACATCGGTGACACCGTGGCCGCCAGCCCGACGGCCACGCCGCCGATGATGCGGAAAATCACAAACCCGGTGAAGGTGTGGGCCAGCGACGCCCCAACGGCGGACACGGTAAACAGCACGGCCGCCAGCATCAGCGCTTTTTTACGCCCCCAGCGTGCCGCCACGCCGCCGGCACAGAAGGCCCCCGCCACACAGCCGATCACGACATTCGACACCGCCCAGCCGGTTTCAGCCGGAGTCAGTTGGAAGTAAATCTTTAAGGATTCAATCGCCCCCGAGATCACGGCCGTGTCATAGCCGAAAAGGATGCCCCCGAGGGCGGCGATGGCGCAGATGCGCAGGATGTACCCGGTATTATGCTTTCGTTGAATGACCATACAGACTCCGTTTGCGCGCACGACAGTGGCTCGCGTGCTGTGAGGAACATCAGGGTAATTCGTGCCGTGAGGGAACCCACGCCTCCGGGTTTTAAAAGAACATTTATTCCATAAATTTAAAATAATGAAATATTGATTTTTAGACACGGTTCAAAAAATTCATCGGCTTTTCACGCAACACCATTGCAACATGCGAGCCAGCTTCCAGGATAAATCCACGGCCTGCATAGGCGTTGTCCTCCCAGCAGGCGCGCGGCTCTGTTAACTTTTTGTGAATGCTGGACGAAGCCCTGGAAAGGGGCTCGCAAAGCTGCCTGCACTTTCTTGGTCACATTCACATTTTTGCGAGGTGTGCCGCTAAAATAAAACATTCCAAAATAAAATATTTGAAACTTTTTTTTCAATGAAATAGAGTTTTTGCCAACAGCGGCTGAACCGGGCGTGCAGGGTGCACACCGGTTTATGCCCCCGCAAACCCGGCACTGCCCGGCTCCACCGATCACATAACGAGGGTGAGACATGAACATCGTGGGTAACTTTATTGGCGGCAAAACCAGCGTCAGCACCAGCAACCAGACGCTGCCGGTCTATAACCCGGCAACCGGCAAGGCAGATCGTGAAGTCACACAAAGCACCGGCGAAGAGGTGCTGGCGGCCATTGAAACGGCACACCAGGCTTTCCCGGCCTGGGCCGCCACCACGCCGCTGCGCCGCGCCCGCATCCTGTTCAACTTCAAAGCCCTGCTGGAGCAGCACCGTGATGAACTGGCTGAACTGATCGTCAGTGAGCACGGCAAGGTCTACTCCGACGCACTGGGAGAACTGACCCGCGGGCTGGAAGTGGTTGAGTTTGCCTGCGGCATTCCGCACCTGATCAAAGGCGAATACTCGCCGGATGTCGGCAGCGGCGTAGACAGCTTCTCCATGCAGCAGCCGCTGGGGGTGGTGGCGGGCATTACGCCGTTTAACTTCCCGGCGATGGTGCCGATGTGGATGTTCCCGATTGCGCTGGCCTGCGGTAATACCTTTGTGCTGAAGCCACCGGCACTGGTGCCGTCTGCCTCCGTCCGCATGGCGGAACTGCTGAAAGAAGCGGGCCTGCCGGACGGCGTATTCAACGTGGTGCACTGCGCCAATGAACATGCCGAACAACTCTATACCGACCCGCGCGTGCAGGCGGTGAGCTTTGTCGGCTCCTCCACTGTGGCGGAATATATCTACAAAACCGCCAGCGCCCACGGTAAACGTGTGCAGGCGTTCGGCGCGGCGAAAAACCACGCCATCATCATGCCGGATGCCGATCTGGACGCCACCGTCAATGCCCTGATGGGCGGCGCGTTCGGCTCAGCGGGCGAACGTTGCATGGCGCTGCCGATCGCCGTGGTAGTGGGTGACAGCACCGCCGATAAGCTGGTGGAAAAGCTCAAACCGCTGATTGCCCAATTGCGGGTGGGCCCCGGCCTGCAACAGGGCGGTGAAGAAAACGAGATGGGGCCGTTGGTCTCCTCAGATCACCAGAAAAAAGTGCTGGGCTACATCGACAAAGGGGTGGAAGAGGGAGCCACGCTGGTGGCCGACGGCCGCAACTACAAGGTGCCGGGTGCGCCGGACGGCTACTTCGTGGGCGGCACACTGTTCGACCACGTGACGCCGGAGATGGTGATTTACCGCGAAGAGATCTTCGGGCCGGTACTGGGCATTGTGCGGGTGCCGGACTACCAGACCGCCATCGAGACGGTAAACGGCCATGAATACGGCAACGGCAGCGCTATTTTCACCAGCAACGGCCGCTATGCACGTGAGTTCGTCAGCAGCGTGCAGGCGGGCATGGTCGGCGTGAATGTGCCGGTGCCGGTACCGATGGCCTTCCACAGCTTCGGCGGCTGGAAACGCTCGGTGTTCGGCGCGCTGAACGTCCACGGTAATGACGGCGTGCGCTTCTATACCCGCATGAAAACCGTTACCGCCCGTTGGCCGACCGGCCAGCAAACGGTGTCTGAATACAGTATGCCGACGCTGGGCTAAGTGAACGGACAAGACGACAGTTAACCGACAGTAAAGGAGGGAACGATGTCTTCACTGCTTTCCAAATGCCAGAAACCGGACGCGCAGGGGCGCGTCCAGCACGTCACCCCAGAGAATGCCGGCTGGGAGTATGTCGGGTTTGACGTCTACCAGCTCAACGCAGGCCAGTCGCTGACGCTGCAAAGTGACGGCAATGAACTCTGCCTGGTGCTGGTGGCCGGGCTGGCTTCTGTCTCGACCAGCAAAGCGGAGTTTCCGCATATCGGCAAACGCATGAGTCCATTTGAGCGGGTGCCGCCCTATTCGGTCTATGTGCCGCACCATGAGAGAGTGAACGTGCTGGCCGAAAGCGACCTGGAGCTGGCGGTGTGTCGTTCACCTTCAGCCGGTTCGCTCCCTGCACGGCTGATTTCGCCGGAAGAGGTCGGCGTAGAGCATCGCGGTAAGGGGCGCAACAAACGGCTGGTACATAACATCCTGCCTGACAGCGAACCCGCCGACAGCTTGCTGGTGGTGGAGGTGTATACCGCTGAAGGGGATACCAGTTCCTACCCGAGCCACAAGCATGATGACAAAAACTCGCCGGATGAAACCTATCTGGAGGAGTCCTATTATCACCGGCTCGACCCGGCGCAGGGGTTCTGTATGCAGCGCGTCTACACGGATGACCGCTCCCTGGATGAGTGCATGGCCGTTTATAACGGCGATGTGGTGAAAGTGCCGCGTGGCTACCACCCGGTCGCCACCCTGGCCGGTTACGACAGTTACTACCTTAACGTGATGGCCGGGCCGGTACGGAAATGGAAATTCACCTGGGAAAAAGATCACGCCTGGATCAACAGCGATCACTATCCCAAAGGGTGATCGCGCATTTCAAGCCGGATCGCGTTTGACGCATGATTATGACCCAACGAAAAGCGGCCACCCCAGGGTGGCCGTTATGGTTGTCAGAGGGCCGGTTTGCTGCCCTATTTGGCGGGCTGGGCGTTCAGGGCGTCGACGGGGCCGTGACGGGCGTTAGTGAGCGCGAGGGAGACGGCGAGGGTCTGGGCGAGGCACATCGAGGCAACCTGTGAGCGGAAACCGTCTACCTGTGCTTCACGCACCACAAAACAGACATCGCTGAAAGCGGCCAGCGGGCTGACCTGGCTGTCCGTTATCGCAATCTGCTGCGCGCCCTGTTTCGCGCCGAGTTGCACCAGATCCACCGCTTCCTGTGCGTATGGCGAGTAGCTGATGGCAATCACCACATCTTTGGGTTTCACCATGCTGAGCTGCTCGGTGAACATGCCGCCCAGCCCGTCGATCAGGAAGGCGCGGCGTTCCAGGTGGCGCAGGGCGTAGGTGAGGTAAGAGGCCACGCTGAAGGAGCGGCGCAGGCCAATCACATAAATGGTGTCGGCGTTGTTGAGCAGATCGACCGCTTTTTCAAGCTGGTCCGGGCTGATTTGCATGGCCAGTTGCTGCAACGCCTGTGCATTCACCATCGTGAAGACGTTCAGGATCTCAGCAGGTTTTTCCGGGACGTTGTTCTCTTCGGTGGAAGTCTGGCGGAACAGGCGCGCACGCTCGGTATAGCTCACCGTCTCTTCCATCAGATGCTGGCGGAAAACCTGTTTCATCTCATTAAAGCCGCTGAAACCAAAGGCATTGGCGAAACGGATCAGGGTTGAGGGCGGCACGCTGGCCTGCGCGGCGATTGAGGCCACGGTGTCAAAGGCAATGCTGTTACTGTTATCAAGAATATAGCGGGCCACCTGCTTCAGGCGCTTGCTCAGCGTGTCGTAGCGACGGCGGATCTCATCCTGTAACAACGAGAGTTGGGTCGGGTTAGTCATGTCAGTGGCTCACAGAGAGAAGACAGGGGATCAGGAAAACGAAACATGTTTTCATTGCGGCTATTCTACCAGACGAATCGAAAATTTCATTTAATGTGGCAGATCCCCAGCTTTATTTCATCGGACCTTGAAAAGGCTCACAGATTGCTCAAAAAATAACAAAAATGCACGGTGGCAGGCCATAAAAAACGGCCCCCGCAGGAGCCGTTTCAACCCGCTACTGTTTCAGCGCGTCCGGCAGTGGGCGCACGTCCCGCCAGTAGCCGATCAGCGTCAGGTAGTTCTGTTTCACTTGCCGGATAAGCGCGGCGTCATCCAGTTCGCCCTGCAGCCACTGGCGTGACGCCTGGCCGAAAATAGTTCGCCCGACGGCAAACCCTTTCACACACGGTGCGGCGGCTGCCTGGGCAAAGCCCGCTTTCAGCTCCGCTTCCGGTGCATCCAGGCCGAGAATCACCACCCCACGGCAATGCGGGTCGTTAGCCTCAATCACCTCACCCACCTGTGTCCAGCCGGCGACGGAGAGCGGCGGCAGTTTCCACCAGTCAGGCTGAATGCCGAGCTGATAAAAGCGCGACAGTGACGCCACATAGAAACGCTCATCTTTATCAGCGCTCCCTTCCGGCAGAATCACCTCCAGCAGCAGTTCATGGCCGCTCTGGCAGCAGGCGCGCCATACGTCGAGCAGCTGCGCTTCTTGCTCCTGGCGCAGGGCCGCCGGGTCTTGCGGATGGTAAAACACCAGGCATTTCACGACATGTTCCAGCGGCCAGCTCACCAGCTGCGAGCCGAGATTACCGTGTTCCAGCCGGAGCGGGCGTGAACCGGGCATTTCAATCGGGCGGCCAATCCACCAGCCCTGGCCGGTAATGGCATTCAGCGCCGGCTGGCCGTAGGTGGTGTCTGCCAGGATGCCGCTGTTGTGCGCCAGCCCGGCCTCGGCGGCCGCTTCCCTGGCGGCCTGTAACAGCAGCTGTTTCAGCGGCGGGATGTTCTGGTAACTGACACCCGCGTCATCGGCCATCTCTTCCAGCTGTTTGCGGTGGTCGAAGGCGAACACGCACAGCTCCGGCCACGCCTGTTGGCGGGTGGTGACGCGGTGCAGGTGGTTGAGGCGTGCATCGCGATCCGGGCGTTTCACTTCGCGGTCACGTTTCAGGTAATCGTCCAGTTCCTCTTTGGTCGGCATTGCCGGGGCGCAGCCGTGGCGTGACACCACCAACGCGCCGCAGGCATTGGCGTAGCGGCAGGCCTGATCCCAGCCCTCATCATTCAGGTAGCCGCGCAGCAGGCCGGACATAAAGGCATCGCCTGCCCCCAGCACATTCAGTACGTCCACCCGGACGCCCGAATGCAGTTTGACCTGATCCCACCCCTCCGGGATCGCGCCCTCAAACACCGAGCAGCCTTGTGCGCCGCGTTTGCACACCAGCGTTGCCTGGCTGTGGCGGCGCACGTTGGCCAGCGCCGTCAGGGTATCGGTGCTGCCGCCGGCGATATGGAACTCCTCTTCGGTGCCGACAATCAGGTCAAACTTGTCCAGCACTTGCTGGAGCTGGCGCGTGACCGGGCCGGACTCGATGAAACGCGTTTCACCGTCGCCCAGCGAGGTCAGCCCCCAGAGCACCGGGCGGTAGTCAATGTCCAGCGCGGTGCGCAGGCCATGTTTGCGGGCGTAATCCAGCGCTTTCAGCACGGCAGCGCGGGTGTCCGGGTGTGAAAGGTGGGTACCGGTCACGGCCACGGCGCGGGCAGAGGCGATGTAGTTCTCGTCAATATCGTCCGGCACCAGCCCCATGTCTGCGCAGTTATCGCGGTAGAAAATCAGCGGGAACGTCTCTTCATCCTTGATGCCGAGCATCACCAGCGCGGTCAGGCGCTGGGTGTCGGTGATCAGGTATTGCGTGTCTACGCCGGCCCGTTGCAGCGTTTCACGCAGGAAACGGCCGTTATGCTCATCACCAACACGCGCCAGCATGGCGGACTTCAGCCCCTGGATGGCCGTGCCGTAGGCCACATTGCCGGATGAACCGCCGAGATATTTGGAAAAGGTGCTCATATCTTCCAGCCGGGCGCCGATCTGCTGGCCGTAAAGGTCAACCGCGATGCGGCCAATACAGATGACATCCAGCTGTTTTGGGTGTGTCGCCATACCAGATTCCTTCTTTGAAAGGGTGAAGAAGCATTTTTCCGCAGTATGAGGAATAAAAATTTCAAAAACAAGAAAGAGTGAAACTTGAAAACCAGAATTGTGAGAGGGATAAAACAACGGCCAAAGAGAGTAAATAATTTTTCATCAAAACAAGGGCGGAAGCCGCGTCATGTCTCGTTTTTCTGGAGAAGCCCCCCGTGCCGCACCTCAGTGCCCTGCGTAGGGAAACCTGGCTGCTGCCTGGGCTAACCCCTTGAATTGTCATGTATGGGTAACGGGGTTGTGGCAGAACGGTGAATGGACGTTTTATTTCATTTTTTGATCTCTCTCGCAAAATGAAATGTTTCTTCTGGAATGGGATTTTGTGGAAAAAAAATTTGTTTATAATCGCTCCACGTTTCACCCCGACGGGCTAAAAAGCAGCCGCTCTACGGCCCGGTGCCACCAGATAACGCAAACAGGAAGGGTACAACAATGGCTAAGACGAGACTCACGATGGCGCAGGCGCTGGTTAAGTTCCTGGATAACCAATATGTCCTGGTGGATGGGGCGGAGCACAAGTTCGTCAAAGGGATTTTTGCCATTTTCGGCCACGGCAACGTGCTGGGGCTGGGCCAGGCGCTGGAGCAGGACCGCGGCGGGCTGGTGGTGCATCAGGGGCGCAACGAGCAGGGCATGGCCCATGCGGCCATTGGCTACGCCAAGCAGAAGCTGCGCCGTGAAATCTACGCCTGTAGTGCCTCGGTGGGGCCGGGCTCGGCCAATATGGTGACGGCTGCCGCCACCGCCACCGCCAACCGGATCCCGCTGTTGCTGCTGCCGGGAGATGTGTTCGCCACCCGCCAGCCTGACCCGGTACTGCAACAGATTGAGCAGCCGCATGACCTCAGCATCAGCACCAATGACGCCTTCCGCGCCGTGAGCAAATACTGGGATCGCATTACGCGGCCGGAACAGCTGATGAGCGCCTGCATCAACGCGATGCGTGTGCTGACTGACCCGGCGGAAACCGGTGCGGTCACGCTCTGCCTGCCGCAGGATGTGCAGGGCGAAGCCTATGACTACCCGGATTATTTCTTCCAGAAACGCGTGCACCGTATGGATCGCCGCCTGCCGACTGAGGGCATGATGCAGGATGCGCTCTCCCTGCTGGCCGGTAAACGCAAGCCGTTGATTGTGTGCGGCGGCGGGGTGAAATATGGCGCGGCCGCGGCCGCGCTGCAACAGTTTGCCGAACGCTTCGGCATCCCGTTTGCGGAAACCCAGGCGGGCAAGGGCGCGATTCTCTCTGAGCATACGCTGAACCTCGGCGGCATCGGTGAAACCGGCAGCCTGGCCGCCAATACGCTGGCCAAAGAGGCCGATCTGGTGATAGGTATCGGCACCCGTTATACCGACTTCACCACCTCCTCGAAATGGATTTTCCAGAACCCGGAGGTGGCCTTCCTTAACATCAACGTCAGTGCGTTTGATGCCGGCAAACTCGACGGCGTACAGATCCTGGCGGATGCCCGTGAGGCGCTGGAAGCCCTGACACCGCGGCTGGCTGCCACGGGCTACCACGCCGCCTGGGGCGATGCGATCCGCACAGCGCGCGAAAGCCTCTACCGTGAAGTAGACCGGGTCTATCAGGTGGAGTACAGCGGCGAGGCGTTTGTACCGGAAATCGACGACCATCTCGACCGTAAGACGGTGTTCGCCGAATTTATTGAACAGACAAACTCCGTGCTGACGCAAAGCAAAGTGCTCGGCACGCTGAACGAATGTTTGCCGCAAGATGCGGTGATCGTGGCTGCTTCCGGCAGTTTGCCGGGCGATTTGCAGCGCGTCTGGCGCACCACCGGCATCAACGGCTACCACGTGGAATATGGCTACTCCTGCATGGGCTATGAGGTGAACGCCTCGCTGGGCGTCAAACTGGCGGAGCCGCACCGCGAGGTATACACCCTGCTGGGCGACGGCTCATTCATGATGCTGCATTCCGAACTGGTCACCTCAATTCAGGAAGGCTGCAAAATCAATGTGGTACTGCTCGACAATATGACCAACGGCTGCATCAACAACCTGCAGATGGAACACGGCATGGACAGCTTCAGCACCGAATTCCGTTTCCGTGACCATGAGGCCAATACCCTGACCGGCGGCTTTGTGCCGGTGGACTTCGCCATGCTGGCCCAGGCCTATGGCTGCAAAACCTACCGGGTCACCACCTATGCGCAGCTGCGCGAGGCGCTGGAGGATGCGCGCAAGCAAACCGTCTCCACGCTTATCGACATCAAAGTGCTGCCGAAAACCATGGTGCACAAGTATTTCAGCTGGTGGCGGGTAGGCGGCGCGCAGGTGTCAGACAGCCCCCGTATCCGGCAGGTGGCCGATATGCTGAACGAAAACATCAGCCAGGCCCGCGACTACTGAGCCGCCGGGCAGCCCCGGCTGCCCGGATAAGCCGCGTCACGCCTTTTACACCCTTAAACGCAATTAAGCCGTATGCGATGAAGAAAACGTATGCGGGCGGGCAGCCCGTTGATCTGAATCCAGAGGAGTTTCCACTATGTCATTGAATATTGGCGTTATCGGCACCGGTGCGATCGGCCAGGAACATATTCGCCGTTGCAACAAAGTGCTTCAGGGTGGGCGTGTCGTGGCGGTAAACGACATCAATGCTGACCATGCGGCAAAGGTGGTAATCAACCAGCGCCTCGAGGCCAAAGTCTATGAAAACGGGCACGACCTGATCAACGCGCCGGACGTCGATGCGGTGCTGGTCACCTCCTGGGGGCCGAGCCATGAAGAGTTTGTGCTGTCTGCCATCCAGGCCGGTAAGCCGGTGTTCTGCGAGAAGCCGCTGGCGGTGACGGCGGAAGGCTGCAAACGCATTGTGGAAGCGGAGGCACGGCACGGCAAACGGCTGGTGCAGGTCGGCTTTATGCGCCCGTATGACAGCGGCTACCGCGCGCTGAAAGCGGTAATCGGCAGCGGCCAGATCGGCGAGCCGCTGATGCTGCACTGCGCCCACCGCAACCCGGAAGTGGGTGACAGCTACACCACGGATATGGCGATCACCGACACGCTGATCCATGAAATCGACGTGCTGCGCTGGCTGCTGGATGACGACTACGTGTCGGTGCAGGTGGTGTTCCCGCGCAGAACGTCCAATGCCTACAGCCACCTGAAAGATCCGCAGATCGTGCTGTTCGAAACGGCGAAAGGCACGCGGATTGACGTCGAGATCTTCGTGAACTGCCGTTACGGCTATGACATCCAGTGTGAGGTGGTGGGTGAAACCGGCATCGCGCGCCTGCCGGAGCCTTCTTCGGTGCAACTGCGCAGCGAGGCAAAACTCTCTACCTCGATCCTTATGGACTGGAAAGATCGCTTCATCGACGCCTATGACGTCGAGTTGCAGGGCTTTATCAATGACGTGCTGGCCGGGCAGCTCACCGGGCCGTCTGCCTGGGATGGTTACGCCGCTGCCGTCACCGCCGATGCCTGCGTGGCCGCGCAGCTGAGCGGCGAGATCGTGCCGGTGACCATGCCGCCGCGCCCGGCCTTTTATAACCAGCCGGCGGGCTGACCTTATTTTGCCGGGTTGCTGCCTGCGGCCCGGCTGCTGCCACACTGACTTAGGGAGACACCATGAAAATCGCGTTTGATGTCGACGTCATCAAAGATATGGGCATTACCAGAATGGTCCATCAGGTAGCGGAGTGGGGCTACAACTACATTGAGCAGTCGCCGCACCCGCAGATTAACCCGTTCTACAAGCACCCGAAAGCCAGCCGTGAAGTGATGACGGAGTACCGCAATGCGCTGAAGGCCACCGGCGTCGAGATCTCGTCGTTTATCGTGGTGTATCGCTGGTCCGGCCCCGGCGAGGATCGCCGTGTGGCGGCGGTGAAGAACTGGAAACGCATGATTGAGATTGCCGTCGAGATGGGCGTGCAGGTGATCAACACCGAGCTGGCCGGTAACCCGAACGAGCCGGAGATCTGTGAGGAGCTGTGGTACAAATCGATGGAGGAGCTGCTGCCGATCATCGAACGTGAAGGCATCCGCATGGAAATCCAGTCCCACCCGTGGGATTTTTGCGAGCTGAACAACGAAACCTGCGATCTCGTGAAATCCCTGCGCAGTGACCATGTGAAATACCTCTACAGCGTGCCGCACACCTTCTTCTATGACAAAGGCGTGGGCGACGTGGCGAACATGCTGCGTTACGCCGGGGACGATCTCTCCCACGTGCTGATCGCTGACACCCATAACCACACCAAACATTGCCGTTACATCGTCAACCCGCCGGGTGTGGATGCCGCGGTGCATCAGCACGTCGGCATCGGTGAAGGGGAAGTGGACTTCGACACGCTATTCAAAACCCTGCGTGAGATGGATTTCGCCAATAAAACCTTCAAGGTCGGCGGCGAGCCGATTATCGCGGCGTCGCTGTTTGGTTACCCGGAAAAGATGAAATATCAGGCTGTCGAAACCCGCGAGCGCATCGAGCGGGAACTGTTGGTCAAATAACGTTTTCCTGCCTGCGGGCGGGGGAGGCTTACCCATGAACAAAGACAACATCAAACTGGCCATCGCGCCGATTGGCTGGACCAACGACGACATGCCGGATCTGGGCAGTGAAAACACTTTCCAGCAGTGCGTCAGTGAAATGGCGCTGGCCGGGTTTACCGGCAGTGAAGTGGGCAGCAAATACCCGCGTGATACCGCGCTGCTGAAACGGATGCTGGACGCGCGCGGCATCCGCATCTGCAACGCCTGGTTCAGCACCTTTTTCGCCGATGGCCAGAAAGAGAAGACCATTGACGAGTTCGTCAACCACATGAATTTCCTGCATGAAATGGGCGCGAAGGTGATTGGCTGTTCCGAGCAGAGCAAAAGCATCCAGTGCACCACCAAAGCGGTGTTTGATGAGAAGCCGTACTTTACCGATGAAGAGTGGCAGCGGGTGGCGGACGGATATAACCAACTGGCGAAGATCGCAGCGGAGAAGGGGATGCAGGTCTGCCTGCATCACCATATGGGCACCGCCATCCAGACCCCGGCCGAGATTGATCGCTTTATGGCGCTGGTGAATGACGATGTCTACCTGCTGTTTGATACCGGCCACCTCTACTACTCCGAAGGCTCCCAGCAGGTGATGATGGACGTACTGGAAAAACATCTGCCGCGCATCAACCATATCCACCTGAAAGATGTACGTGATGAGAAAGTCGCTGACGTGCGGGCGCATCGCCGCAGCTTCCTGGATGGCGTACGCATGGGCACCTTTACGGTGCCGGGCGACGGGGTCATTGATTTCCGCCCGGTGTTCACGCTGTTGGACCAGCGCGGCTATAAAGGCTGGATGGTGGTTGAGGCGGAGCAAGACCCGGCGCTGGCCAACCCGTTTGAATACGCCGTTAAAGCGCGCCGCTATATCCGTGAGGTTGCCGGGCTGTAAGCCGGCATCAATGCATTGAAAAAGCCACCGGGATTGCCGGTGGCTTTTTATTTTGTAGCGGGGAAAAGCGCCGATTGAGCCGCTATCCGCCGCGATGTGGGCATCTGCGTCAGTGGCCCCCTTTCAGCCGGCCCATATGGTAGGCATCCACGAACAGGCCATCGCGCATGGCAAATTGCGGGCTGGTGCCTTCCACCTCAAACCCAAATTTGCGGTAAAGCGCCAGCGCTGCGTGGTTATCGGTGTAGACCGTGAGTTCGATGCGCCGCACCGCGAGCCAGTTGTCACAGAGATCGATGGCGGCCCCCAGCAAGCGGCTGCCGACGCCATGCCCCTGATACTCCACTGACACGCCCATGCCGAACGTCGCCACATGGCGGCGGCGTGGCGTCAGGTTATGGCTCAGCATCAGTTGCCCGGCGAGAGTGCCGTCCAGCAGCGCGACCAGGTTGCAGGTATCCGGGGCAGGGTTTTTCAGGCGTTCCTCCCAACGGGCAAGCGGTGCGTAGGGGAGTTGCAACGTATCACGGTATAGCGCCGGCTCGCTGTAAAGGCGGTGCAAAGCAGCGGCATCTTCCGGGATGGCGTGGCGGACAGTGATCTCCATAACAGGCTCCTTGTTGAGGGCGTGATAATAACCCCTTAAATTATCTGCTTTATTTTTTTGTGCAAGCCAAAAATTGGGCAAAAAAATACTTTACAGATACGAATGATAATGATTATTATTGTCATGCGTTCCGGGGAGACCGCACTGACATGCTGAGGTTTCCCTGCGAAGGCACGACATTGCTCACATTGCTTCCAGTATTATTTTAAGCCAGCTCGGGTGCTGGCTTTTTTTTTGCCTGCTGTTTCCCCCTCGCCCAATTTCCCTGCGCAAACCGCGCAAAGTCATTCACTTTTTTTGACCAGAGGCGTTAAGTTTTTGCGCTTTCATATTCCCGGCCCGCCGCTAGACTAAGTGAAAACATTGAGGAGAATTGAACATGATTTACTTACGTAAAGCACAAGAACGCGGACACGCCAATCATGGTTGGCTGGACAGCTGGCACACCTTCTCATTCGCGAATTATTACGATCCGAGCTTTATGGGCTTCTCCGCCCTGCGGGTGATTAATGAGGATGTTATCGATGCCGGCCAGGGGTTTGGCACGCACCCGCACAAAGATATGGAGATCCTGACTTACGTGCTCTCCGGCACTGTTGAGCATCAGGACAGCATGGGCAACAAAGAGCAGATCCATGCCGGTGAGTTCCAGATCATGAGCGCCGGTACCGGGGTGAAACACTCGGAGTACAATGGCCGCGACGATGCGCCGCTGCACCTTTACCAGATCTGGATTATCCCGGATACGCAGGGCCTGCCGCCGCGCTATGAGCAGCGGATGTTCGACGCCGCGCAGGGCCGCCAGCTGGTGCTGTCGCCGGACGCGCGTGACGGCTCGCTGAAAGTGTTCCAGGACATGACGCTGTGGCGCTGGGCGCTGAACCAGGATGAACAAAACAGCTACGCGATCGAAAACGGCCGCCGCATCTGGATTCAGGTGGTACGCGGGTCAGTGACGGTCAACGGCCAGCCGGCCGGGAAAAGTGATGCGTTCGCCGTCTGGGATGAACCGCATCTCGACATCCGCGCGACAGAAGAGAGTGAAGTGCTGCTGTTTGACCTGCCGCCGGTGTAAGCCACACGGTACACAGGCAGGGACAGGAGAAGGGCGATGCGCAGGCATCGCCCTTTTTTATGCGTCAGAACCTTTGGCTAAGGTTCAGCATAAAGCCGGTATCCGTGAGGCCATCCTCTTTCCAGTGATAGGCATCCAGCCCCAGCGTGGCGGCGTTGCTTTGGTAGGCCAGCCCAATTTGGGCCAGCCCATTGATACCACCGCCCTGTTGGCCGTCATCTACCCGGAACGTCTGCCCCGCCGCGCCTGCCAGTGATGCGCTGCGCTGGCGTTGGTGATAACTCAGATTCGGCCCGCCCTCCAGCAGCGCCGTCGCGCGCCAGCCGTTTTGCCCCTCATAGGCCAGTTTCAGCCCGGCCACGGCATCTACTGCGGTTTCCGCGCCCGCGCCCATGTTCAGGTTAAAATCTCCGGCGCCGCGCTCCTGATATCCCTCTTCCATCACATGGCGCAGTGCCAGCCCGGCAAACGGCGTGACCGTCAGGTTTTCACCCAGCGTCAGGGGCCTGGCGGCTTCGCTTCGGAACGATAACGCGTGCTGACGCTGGCTGGCATCACTGCTTTTGTTGATGCCGTCGTAACGGATGGCGCGGCGGCTGTCGAGCGAGTGAACGTCATAATGCAGTGCGTTGCGCCACATCAGCGTATCACCCAGCGGCTGCGTATGTTGCAGGCCAAAGAACTGGCTGTAACCGCCGGTCACGCCGTTGTCACCCGGTTGCCGGCTGCCGTTGCCGGCCAGCCGCGCGATGCCGTACTCCACTTCCAGCGCCTGATTGCTGCCGAATGCCAACGACTTACGCAGCGCCAGCATGTCATATTGCGTGTCATTGCCCAGTTCTGCCCTTGGGTCGCCCTGTGCTACCACATTGAATGCCAGCCCGTTGCCAAACTGCGGCGCGCTGTCAGCCAGCATGGAGAAGCGGTTGCTCAGCACCCTGGCTTCACGCGTTAATGAGGTCGCCTGGTTGCCGGAGATCTGTTTCAGCGCGTTGTTCAGCGCTTGCGTCGTGCTGAGGTTCAGGCTGGTGAAGAGTTCGTTATTGGTGTAACCCTTATCCAGCGCCTGCGCGACCCCACTCGCCTGCGGGTCAGTGACCAGCCCGGCGTAGCTGTTTTTGGTCATGGTGATGTCGATGTTGCCGTGTTCATCTTTATCGGCCTGCGCCTGCCATACCACGCTGGCGGAGCGGATGTTCTGCTCGTTGATCTGGCCGCTGGCCAACGCATCCTGTAACACCACCTGTTGCGCGTCTGTCCCGGCAGTAAAGCCGGTACCGATGCGAACACCGGTTACGGCGATGCGTTTCGCGCGGGCAGCGCCATCCGTCAGGCGGGCAGTCAGCACCGGCGAGGCCCGGCCACGGGATAATGTATCCGCGCTTTCCAGTGTCATGTAGCCGGCAGCGTTATACGTCCACGTCAGATTGTCATCACCGTAGGTGCCTTCCAGCAACAGGTCGCCATAGGAATCTTCCCACCTTTTCAGGTACAGCACGTTACCGTATGGGGAGGTCAGCCGGTAGCCGCTGCCATAGGTGTCATAGGTAAAGGTGATATTGGGGTAAAAGCCGTGATTCAGAAAAAGAGAATCAAAAGTCAGGGTATGGGCCTTTTTATTGAGCGTGACACCGTTGTCGTAAGTAATCTTTACCGGTGGGTCAACCTCCAAATACCCATAATAACTATAGGACCAGTTGCGCTCGTCCTCATCGCCAACGCCACTCAGATAAACGGCATTATCTCTTACCCCCCAATCTGTCAGGTAAATAAGCCGGCCTTCTGGCGTAGTAAGTGTGTAGTCGTTGCCGGAAGTTTCATAACGCAGGGTGGTGTTGGTATAGGTTGTGCCGTCGACCGTTAATGAATTGAAGGTCAGGGTTTGAGCGACAGTATCCACGCTTACCCCATTACTGAAGGTATGGCGTTCCGGGTAGGGGGTGGGCTCTGGCGTTGGGGACGGGCCGGTGTTCAGCGTGAGGCCGCGGGAGTCATACGTCCACGTCAGATTGTCATCACCGTAGGTGCCTTCCAGCAACAGGTCGCCATAGGATGTATACCATCCGTTTAGTATCAGCGTTTTGCCATCCGGCGAGGTTAACTGGTAGTCGATGCCATAGGGCGTGTAGGTAAACGCCGTATTGTAATAGGTTTGGTTGTTTACCGTCAGCTCACCAAAGGTCAGGGTTTTGGCGCGGGTATCCAGCGTCACGCCATTGCCATAGACAAACAGCGTCTTATCAGGGTCATTAGAGGGCGTAGGGGTCGGGTCGGACGGCGAATCATCACCCCCACCGCCGGCGGCGGCGCTGATGGCTACCCCGGCGCCCGCAATAGCGAGGCTGCCGAGTGTGGCCCACAGCGCCCCATTGCCTTGCTCTGAATGCGCTGCCGCCGGGGCCACTTTCCGGCACGATTCCGGCAGGGCGTCCCGTTGTGCTTTGGTTAACGTCTGAAGATCAGCAGGGCAATCCGCTGACGCCGCAGGCGGGGTGGCGGCCACGCTCTGCGTACTGATAGCGAAGGCGATACAAAGAGAAAGCATTTTCCGTTGCATACGGTTCCTTATCTTATTTTCAACCAGGGGTTGCCTGCCATGCGTGAACAGGCAGAAATAAATAACAACATCACACCGAAGGACAAAAAATCGCGGGAATGCTAATACAAAGAAAGTAATGGTGGCTATTTGTCAGGAATAAGGTTTTATGGAAATCACTTATTTTTTATCAATAAATACAATGGTTAATGTTGGTTTATTTCTTCTATTAAAATCTAATTAATTCAACTTTAAATTAATTTAAAATTAAATAGGCAAGACGCCGCTATTTTTAAGAATAATGCATAAGATGATTCTCATAATAATTCAGGTGACATGCGGCATCTTTATTTACTGAAGCATTGTTCACTACTGCTTCTCATAAAGCAGCTTATGTGAAAACCAGCGCCGCCCAACGCAACGCGGAGAGTCAGCTAAACTAACACTATGACAGGGTTACCATTACTGACTGGTGAGAACAAAAATAAGGAGATAAGCGTTTATGTTGATGACATTTGCTGTGATGAGCTGGATCTGTAGCCTGATTACCGGCGGCTGCATTGTGAACTGGAAAAACAAGCAAAACTCCGACAGCCGGATCGCGATGATTGTCGCTATCGCCGTCACGGTGATTATTTGCGGGATCTATCTGGTCGTGTTGATGAAGTACTGATGCCCCCTGGCGTCTGCCCCTTTCTGCGCGCTGACCGGCGCGCATCTTGCCCACCGTTAGCCTGCCGTGTATAGGCTGGTTGAAATTTCAGCGCAATCCGTGAAGCACTTCACAATGGTAACAGGGCATTTCGCAGAATTTTGAAAGCGCTCCCAAATTCCCGGTGTGAGGATGGAAACCGGTTTCCATGTCTGTTTCAAATAGAACCCGGCCCAAAGGCCGTGGCTGGAATATGGCATGCAGCATAGCGGTAACATGCCCGATTCTTCTTTTTGAACGATTGAACGGGGTAGGGTTATGAGCAGGTTATATCAGGCGATGGTGGAGGTAATTGAGCAAAAAATTACCCCACTGGCCGGTGCACTGGGTCAGCAAAAATACATTATTGCCATCCGCGACGGCTTCACCTCGGCGCTGCCGTTTATGATCATCGGCTCGTTTATGCTGGTGTTTATCTTCCCGCCATTTGCCGCCGATACCACGCTCGGCTTTGCCCGCGCCTGGCTGGACTTCTCGCTGCGCTACCGCGAACAGCTGATGTTGCCGTTTAACCTCAGCATGGGGGTGATGACCTTCTTTATCGCGGTCGGCATCGGCTCGAGCCTCGGCAAACAGTACCAGCTTGACCCGATCATGACCGGGCTGCTGGCGCTGAGCGGCTTTTTGCTGGTGGCCGCACCCTACCATGACGGCCAGATCTCCACGCAATACTTCTCCGGCCAGGGCATTTTTACCGCCATCCTGACCGGCATCTACTGCACCGAGGTCTACCACTTTTTGAAGCGGCGCAACATCACCATCCGCCTGCCGAAAGAGGTGCCGACCGGCGTGGCGCGCTCCTTTGAGATCCTGATCCCGGTGATCGTCATCGTCGCCACGCTGCACCCGCTTAACCTGCTGATCCAGTCCACCACCGGCATGATCATCCCGGAAGCGATTATGCACCTGCTGGCCCCGCTGGTGTCGGCGTCAGACTCCCTGCCGGCCATCCTGATTTCAGTGCTGATCTGCCAGATCCTGTGGTTTGCCGGTATCCACGGCGCGTTGATTGTCACCGGCATCATGAACCCGTTCTGGATGACCAACCTGGCGCTGAACCAGAGTGCGCTCTCTGCCGGCGGCGCGCTGCCGCACATCTATTTGCAGGGCTTCTGGGATCATTACCTGCTGATTGGCGGCGTCGGCTCCACCCTGCCGCTGGCGTTCCTGCTGCTGCGCAGCCGGGCGGTGCACCTGCGCACCATCGGCAAAATGGGCGTGGTGCCGAGCTTCTTCAACATCAACGAACCGATCCTGTTCGGCACGCCGATTATCATGAACCCGGTGCTGTTCCTGCCGTTCATCCTGGTGCCGATGCTGAATGCCACCTTTGCCTACATCGCCACCAAACTCGGCTGGGTCGCGCAGGTGGTGTCGCTGACACCGTGGACCACCCCAGCGCCGATCGGGGCCTCCTGGGCCGCCAACTGGGCCTTCAGCCCGGTGATTATGTGCCTGTTCTGTATGGTGCTTTCCGCGGTGATGTATTACCCGTTCCTGAAAGCCTACGAGCGCACCCTGCTGCGTCAGGAGCAGGAAACCGCCCAACAGGAACGCGCAGGTGTCGCGGTCAGCCAGTGATTCCGGCTTTTGCCGTCAACGTAACGTGAGGGACAACATGCACTATCAGTTTCCGGACAATTTTTGGTGGGGCAGCGCCAGCTCGGCGCCGCAAACCGAGGGCGAGAGCCTGAACTTCGGCAAAAGCGAAACCATCTGGGATCGCTGGTTCCGCGAGCAGCCGGGGCGTTTTCACCAACAGGTCGGCCCGCAGACCACCTCGACCTTTTACCAGCACTGGCGCGAAGACATCGCGCTGTTAAAACGCACCGGCCATAACAGCTTCCGCACCTCGATCTCCTGGGCGCGGCTGCTGCCAAATGGGCGCGGCGAGCCGAACCCGCAGGCGGTGGCGTTCTACAACCAGGTGATTGATGAGCTGCTGGCGCAGGGCATTACGCCGTTTATCAACCTGTTCCACTTCGACATGCCGATGTGTATGCAGGAGGAGGGCGGTTGGGAGAGCCGGGAAGTGGTGGCCGCCTATGCTGACTACGCAGAAACCTGCTTTGCGCTGTTCGGCGATCGGGTGGCGCACTGGTTCACCTTTAATGAGCCGGTGGTGCCGGTCGAGGGCGGTTACCTCTACGATTTCCACTACCCGAACGTGGTGGATTTCAAACGCGCTGCCACCGTTGCCTACCACACCATGCTGGCCCATGCGGAGGCGGTGCGCCGTTTCCGCCGCTGGCAGCAACAGCCGCAGGCGCACACAGACGCGCAGATCGGCATTATCCTGAACCTGACGCCCTCCTACCCGCGCTCACAGAACCCGGCGGATGTGAAGGCGGCGCATATCGCCGATCTGATGTTTAACCGCAGCTTCCTCGACCCGGCGCTGCGCGGCCACTACCCGGACGACCTGGTGGCGCTGCTGAAGGCGCATGGGCAGTTGCCGGAGTGCCGTGACGGTGACCGCGAACTGCTGGCCGGCGGCGTGGTGGATCTGCTCGGCATCAATTACTACCAGCCGCGCCGCATCAAGTGCCGCGACAGCCTGGTCAACCCGGACAGCCCATTTATGCCGGAATGGTTCTTTGAGAGCTACGAGATGCCGGGGCGCAAGATGAACCCGTACCGTGGCTGGGAAATTTACGAGCCGGGCATTTACGACATCCTGACCAACCTGCGGGAAAACTACGGCAACCCGCGCTGCTTTATCTCCGAAAACGGCATGGGCGTGGAGAACGAGCAGCGCTTCCTGCAACAGGGGCAGATTCAGGATGATTACCGGATCGCGTTCGTGCGTGAGCACCTGACCTGGCTGCATCGCGGTATTGCCGAAGGCAGCCGCTGCCTCGGCTACCACATGTGGACCTTTATCGATAACTGGTCCTGGTGCAACGCCTACAAAAACCGTTACGGCCTGGTGCAGCTCGACCTCGCCAGCCAGCAGCGCACGGTGAAAAAAAGCGGCGAATGGTTTGCGGCCACGGCTGCCAATAATGGGTTTACTGACACCACCAACACCACTGAGGGAGAGGCATCATGAGAGATCTGGAAACGACCGTCATGGAAATTATCGTCAACGCCGGGCAGACGCGCAGCCTCTGTTTCGAGGCGCTGTATGCCGCCCGCGAAGGCAATTTTGACCAGGCGCAGGCCCTGCTGAAAGAGGCAGACACCTACGCCCACGCCGCCCACCGGGTGCAGACCCAGCTGATTGAGGAGGACGCAGGGGAGGGCAAAACGCCGATGACGCTGATCATGGTACATGCGCAGGATCACCTGATGAATGCTATTCTGGCGCGCGAACTGATCGAAGAGATGGTCAGGCTTTATCAGCGCTGACGTCCGGCGCGGGCGGCCGCAGAAGGGGAACAGGCTATGGCCAATATCAATGATGTGTCACGGCTGGCGCAGGTTTCAAAAGCCACGGTGTCCAGGGTGCTGAGCGGCAGCCGGGGCGTGCGGCAGGAGAGCCGCGAGGCGGTGCTGCGGGCCGTCGAGATCCTTGGCTACCAGCCGAACGTGATTGCCCAGTCACTCACCAGCCAGTCCACCGGCTGTGTTGGGGTCATCTGTGCCACAGAACATATGCAACAGGGCACCGGTTACCTCTATGCGCTGGAAGGGCAGTTGCGCCGCCATAACAAACACCTGCTGCTGCGGTTCGCCAATGATCCTGACGGCGTGGCCCATGCGGTGCGTGAGCTGGGGCGCGGGCTGTGCGATGCGATGGTGGTGATCGGCGCGCGTTTCACGTTGCCGCCGCTGCCGGAAAACGTGCTGCTGCTCGATTGCCTGGCCCCGCCCACCGCCAACAGCATCGGCGTTGACCACCGTTTCGCCGCGGAGACGGCCACCCGTTACCTGGTGGCGCAGGGGCGGCGCAACATCGCCTTGCTTAACTACCCGGCGGGGGATGCCGCCGAAAACACCCTGTTCGGCTACCGGCAGGCGCTGGAAAGCCACCTGATCCCTTACCACCGCCAGCGGCTGCTGACGGTGGATGAGCCGGTGGCCACGGCGCTGGCGACGCTGCTCAGGCACGATCCGGGCTGCAATGCGTTGCTGGTCACGGACGATCACCAGGGGCGGGAGGCGATAGCCGCGCTGGCAGCCCTGCGGCGCGCGGTGCCGCAACAGATGATGGTGTTCAGCCTCGACGGTTCGCAAACGCTGCCCGGCGCACCCCCGTTGCCCGCCATTACCTATTCACTCGATACCCTGGCGCGGCAGGTGGTGGAGCGGCTGGCAGGCGGCGGCAACAGCGACCCGCTGCGCGGGCGCTTAATCACCCCCTGAACGCCGGGCGCGCAATATCACCGGGGCATTTTTTTTGCTACACTAACGCCCCGCTCACCTCTACTTAGCGCGTTGATAATGAAGAAAAAAAGGCCAGTGCTTCAGGATGTTGCCGACCGCGTCGGCGTCACCAAAATGACGGTGAGCCGTTTTCTGCGTAACCCGGAACAGGTTTCCGAGGCATTACAGGCAAAAATCTCTGCGGCATTGGATGAGCTGGGCTACATTCCCAACCGCGCGCCGGATATTCTTTCCAACGCCAAAAGCCGCGCCATCGGCGTGCTGCTGCCCTCCCTGACCAACCAGGTATTCGCCGAAGTGTTGCGCGGTATCGAAAGCGTGACCGACGCGCACGGCTACCAGACCATGCTGGCGCACTACGGCTACCATCAGCAGCGTGAGGAACAGCGGCTGACCTCACTGCTCTCTTACAATATTGACGGGCTGATCCTCTCCGAGCGCCAGCACACGCTGCGCACGCTGAAGATGATTGAGGTGGCGGGCATTCCGGTGGTGGAGCTGATGGATTGCGTGTCGCCCTGCCTGGATCTGGCGGTGGGGTTCAATAACTTTGAGGCAGCGCGCCAGATGACCCAGCAGATCATCGCCCGCGGCCACCGCCACGTGGTCTACTTCGGCGCGCGGCAGGACGAGCGGACGCTGATTAAATTCCAGGGTTACGAGCAGGCGATGCGTGAGTCGGGGTTACAGCCCGCCAGTGTGATGACCACGCGCTCGTCGTCCTATTCTGCCGGTGGCGAGTTGTTGCGCCAGGCGCAGCAGCAGTACCCGGAGATCGACAGCATCTTCTGTACCAATGACGATCTGGCGGTCGGCGCGGTGTTTGAGTGCCAGCGGCAGGGGTTGCGCATCCCGCAGGATATGGCGGTGGCAGGCTTCCACGGCCATGACATCGGCCAGTCGATGGAGCCGCGGCTGGCAAGCGTCGTCACGCCGCGTGAAAAGATGGGGCAGATTGGGGCGGAGCGCTTGCTGGCGCGGTTACGCGGTGAAACCGTGACGCCGCGCATGATAGACGTCGGCTTTACGCTCTCGCCGGGCGGCAGTATCTGAGCCACCCGGCGGGGTAAGCCCCGCCGGGCGCCTGCGCGGCGTGTTTATTAACGTTGATAATCTTTAAGCGCCTCGACGCAGCGGCGCACCACTTCATCAATGTCCGCCCCGTCGATATCCACAAACAGCACGTCTTTCTCATCCGCACCCGGTTCTTCCAGCGCGGCGAACTGCGTTTTCAGCAGGTCAGTCGGCATAAAGTGGCCGGTTCGCGCCTTCATGCGTTGCAGGATGACGTCGTAACTGCCCTTGAGATAGAGAAACACCATCTTGTCATTGCCTTCGCGCAGCGCATCACGGTAGCGGCGCTTCAGGGCGGAACAGACAATAATGCCGTTCTCATTTTTGTGGGCCAGGCTGTAGGCGGCATCGCTCAGGCGGACCAGCCAGGGTGCACGGTCTTCATCATTCAGCGGCGTGCCGCTGCCCATTTTATCGATGTTGGCGCGCGGGTGCAGATCATCGCCATCGATGAATTTGGCCTTGATAAGGCCGGCGACGCGGGCGCCGACGGTGGTTTTACCGCTGCCTGAAACGCCCATCAAGATAATGCTGTGTCCTGCCATAAGTTTGATCTCTATCTCAAAATGCGAATTTCGCCAGTGACTCGGGTTCCGTATCTTAGCATGTTACCGGTATCATGATACCGGTAACAAGGGGAGATGTGACTACTATCACAGGATAGAACACTCTCCTCTTTTCACATTTACATAACAGAAAGAACCGATTATTTACGCGTAACCCGCGAACTGATACCTGCAACGTTTCGCCTCACCGGCAAACGTCTTACTGAAAATGAACGCGCCCCGTTTTGCGGGGAGAATGCGGTAAAAAGGTGGAAAACATTATGCCCTTAGTCATTGTCGCGATTGGCGTTGTCCTGTTGCTGATACTCATGATCAAACTGAAACTAAACGGGTTTATCTCGCTGATCCTGGTCGCACTGGCGGTAGGCATCATGCAGGGAATGCCGGTGGACAAAGTGATCGCCGCGATTAAAGCCGGGGTAGGCGGCACGCTCGGCAGCCTGGCGCTGATCATGGGCTTTGGTGCCATGCTCGGGAAATTGCTGGCCGATTGCGGTGGCGCGCAACGCATCGCCACCACCTTGATCAACAAGTTTGGCCGTGACTACATCCAGTGGGCGGTGGTGCTCACCGGCTTCACCGTCGGCTTCGCGCTGTTCTACGAAGTGGGCTTTGTGCTGCTGCTGCCGCTGGTGTTTACCATCGCGGCCTCGGCGCGCATCCCGCTGCTGTATGTCGGCGTGCCGATGGCGGCCGCGCTCTCCGTGACCCACGGGTTTCTGCCGCCGCACCCCGGCCCGACGGCCATCGCCACCCTGTTCCACGCGGACATGGGCAAAACCCTGCTTTACGGCGCGCTGCTCGGCATCCCGACGGTGATCCTGGCCGGGCCGGTCTATGCCCGCTTCCTGAAAGGTATCGACAAGCCGGTGCCGCAGGGGATGTACAACCCGAAAGAGTTTACCGAAGCAGAAATGCCGAGCTTTGGCGTCAGCGTCGCGACCTCACTGGTGCCGGTTATCCTGATGGCTGCGCGCGCCGTGGCGGAGATGGTGCTGCCGAAAGGCCACGCGCTGCTGCCGTATGCCGAGTTCTTTGGTGACCCGGTGATGGCAACGCTGATTGCCGTGCTTATCGGTATTTTCACCTTTGGCCTGAACCGTGGCCGCCCGATGGAAGATGTGATGGACACCCTCACTGACTCCATCAAACTGATCGCCATGATGCTGCTGATTATCGGCGGCGGCGGGGCGTTCAAGCAGGTGCTGGTAGAGAGCGGGGTGGACAAATACATCGCGGCGCTGATGAGCGGCAGCAACGTATCACCGCTGGTGATGGCGTGGTCGATCGCTGCCGTGCTGCGCATCGCACTGGGTTCCGCCACCGTGGCCGCGATCACCGCCGGGGGCATTGCCGCACCGCTTATCGCCACTACCGGCGTCAGCCCGGAACTGATGGTAATCGCCGTCGGCTCCGGCAGCGTGATCTTCTCCCACGTGAATGACCCCGGTTTCTGGCTGTTCAAGGAGTACTTCAACCTGACGATTGTCGAGACGATAAAATCCTGGTCAGTGCTGGAAACCATTATCTCGGTATGCGGGCTGGCGGGCTGCCTGCTGTTGTCGATGGTGGTGTAACGGAGAGCGGTATAACGCCGGGCAGTACAAAAAAGCGGGCATTGGCCCGCTTTTTTTACATCTGAATAACTCATCTCATCATTAACCTTGATTATATTTAACAATGAGAGTTTAAATTTAGTTAATTTTGAATTAATTAATATTAAATTGATTCATAGATGATTGATTGCTTGCGAATAATACGTTCCTGTTACGAAACCCCTTCATTTGCTTTCCCCTGCCAACCTAAATATATTCCTATTTTCGTTATCAAGCTAATCATACATTTTTAAACTTACGCCCACAGGGAAGCACCAACATGAAGAGCACATTGAAGAAAACAGCGCTGTTAACCGGCCTGACATTTGCCGCGCTGGGAATGGCATCATCTGGATATTCTGCCGATACCGGGAAAGTGAATTTCTCCGGGAAAATTATTGCACCGCCTTGTGAAGTCGATGCCTCAAATACCGTCACCAATGTGGCGGCATTCAGCAGTGTGGGGGCGAATACCTTTAATGACCAGATTGGGGTTGAAGGCAGCGAAAGCCGTGACTTTGATATTATCCTGAAAAATTGCCCGACGGACACCACCATTAATGTCGGGTTCAGCGGGCCGACGGATGGCGCAAATACCACACTGGCGGTGGATGAAAGCAGCGCCGGTAAAGGGGTAGGTATTGTGGTTTATCATAAAGGCAGCACTGATAAGGTGAAATTCGATTCATCCATCGATGCGGCCCATAATAAAACGTTGGCGGAGAGCGGGGAATCAACGTTCTCTTATACCGCGAAATTAATTTCTACCAAATCAGTCAGCGACATGACGAACGGTGATTTTACCGCTTCTGCGGATTTCACGGTCTATTACCCTTAATAATGCCTGTCAGACACAGAGGGCATGGTGCTCTGTGTCTGCTTTATGATGAGTAAGCATGATGAATTTCCGTTTCACCGCGTTATTGCTGCCGCTGATGCTGGCACTCTCAGGCGCAGCCAGTGCCGGTGTCGTCGTGGGCGCAACCCGTATTATCTATAATGCCGACCAGCAGGAAGTGCAGTTACCGGTTAAAAATAACGATCAGGAGGCCAGCCACCTGGTGCAGTCCTGGGTCAGTAACCTTGACGACCAGGGGAAACCTGCATTTATTGTGACCCCGCCGCTGTTTAAGCTGGCCGCACAACATGAAATGCAGCTGCATTTTATCTATTCCGGCACGGCCGCTGCCTTGCCGCAGGATCGGGAATCGGTATTCTGGGCGAATATTAAATCGATTGCCGCGACCCCGGACGCAGTAAAAGAGAAAAGCAAATTACAGATTGCGGCGAAAACCCGCATCAAACTTTTTTACCGCCCCGCGGCGCTGACGAATAAAAGCGCACAGGAGGCGTATAAAAAACTGACGTTTACCCGTCAGGGAAATACATTGCATGTTACGAACCCGACGCCGTTTTATATCACGCTACAGGATATTACCGTCGGCGGTATTCAGGTGACGCCACCGGAAAATAGCCTGCCGGCGTTATCAATGATGATTGCGCCGTTCAGTGAACAGAATTATTCCGTGCCGGGAAATGCCCACGGTGCGGTGACTTGGTCAGCCATTACCGATTATGGCGGCCGGACGAAACCATTAACCCAATAATCCTTATCACCTGGCCTGGGGCTGTCTAACGCGGAAAATCACCATGACATCGTTAACCTTGAGATTATTAAGGCGCTTTCCGCACGCCCCGCTGATCATTTGCCTGTTATTTGCCGCGCCCACACTTTTTGCCAGCGAGGAATTTAACCTGAATGCGCTGGAATTTAATTCCCCATTGGAAAATACCGCTGAGCTTAAACACTTTATCCATAATAATGCGCTGATGCCCGGCCGTTATTTGTCGGCGGTGTATGTCAATAATGATTATTTCGGCCAGTTGAATGTCCAGTATGCTGTGTCAGCCGATAAAAAAGCGCTGATCCCCCAGTTCAGCCGTGCGGAGCTGCACACCTTCGGCGTGAAGGTAGAAGCCGTACCGGCGCTGAAGCGCGTGGCGGATGCCAGAATACTGGGCGATCTGGCTGGGTATATTCCCGGTGCACGCTACGAATTCCAGCCGGACACGCAGCGGCTCGACATCCGCATCCCGCAGGTGGCGCTGGACCAGCACGCCAGGGATTACATCGACCCGGCGCAGTGGGACGACGGGCTGCCGGCGTTGCTGCTCGACTACTACTACAGCGGCGCGCGTGAACACCATGCGCAAGGCGACGACACCGAAAACCATTACCTCGACCTGAACGCCGGGCTGAACGTCGGTGCCTGGCGGCTGCGCCATGCTTCCGGCCACAGCAGTGATGAAGGCCCGCAGTCACGGTATACCTACCTGCAACGGGACATTAAACCCTGGCGCAGCCAGTTTGTGCTGGGCGAAACCTACACCGCCGGGGAGGTGTTTGACAGCCTGCCGCTGACCGGACTCCAGCTGGAAACCGACACCGACATGCTGCCGTTCAGCGAGCAGGGGTTTGCACCGGCGATACACGGCATCGCGCAGAGTGACGCCAAAGTCACCGTGAAGCAGAACGGCTATGTGATTTACCAGACCTACGTTGCGCCTGGCCCCTTTGAAATCAACGACCTCAATCAGGTGTCGTCGGGCAGCGATCTGGATGTCACCGTCACGGAGGCAGACGGCAGCGAGCACCGTTTCACCCAGGCCAGCGCCTCGGTGCCGATCATGCAGCGCCAGGGGGCGCTGAAATACAGCCTGGCCGGTGGCCGCTACCGCAGTGAAGACAATGACGCCGCCCCGGAGATGGCGCAGGCGACGCTGATCTATGGCCTGCCGCGTGGCGTGACGCTGTACGGCGGCGCACAGGGGGCAAACTTTTACCACGCGGCGGCGCTGGGGCTGGGGATTGACCTGCATTCGCTGGGCTCGCTCTCGCTGGACGCCACCGCCGCCACCAGCGATCTGGATGACGGCAACGGCAACTATGCCGGCACCTCTTACCGTGCGCAGTATGCCAAAAGCCTGAGCACCACTCAGACCTCCCTGACGCTGGCGAGCTACCGCTACTCCACCGCCGGGTTTTACACCTTTGAAGAGGCGACCGACCGGCGGGCCGGTTACGCGGAAGAGGGCATCTACGCCTACCGTGACAGCAACACCCGCCGCAGCCGCCTTCAGCTCACCATCAACCAGCCGCTGGGGAAATGGGGATCGCTGTATGCCTCCGGCTATCAGCAGGATTACTGGGAGATGGGCGGGCACGAGCGCAACATCAGTGTCGGCGTGAATTCGTCCATTGAACAGGTGCGCTACTCGCTGAACTACACCCAGACCCAAACCCCCGGCGAGGCGGTGGACAAGCAGATCGCCTTTACCCTCAGCGTGCCGCTGGAGAAATGGCTGCATAACGCCTGGGCGAATTACAGCCTGAACCGCTCGCTGGGCGGGAGCGCCACCCACCAACTGGGCATGAGCGGCACCGCGCTGGCGGACGACCGCCTGAGCTACAACCTCCAGCAGAGCGTCACGCCGGAAGACGGCAGCACCAGCAGCAGCGCGTCGGCCACTTATCGCGGGTCACGCGGGGTGGCCACCCTGGGCTACAACACATCACCGGATAACCGGCAGATGAATTACAGCCTGCAAGGCGGGCTGGTGGTGCACCCCTATGGCGTGACACTGGCGCAATCCCTGCCGGAAACCGTGGCGCTGGTACGCGCGCCGGGGGCGGCCGGAGTGAAAGTCGAGAATACCCAAGGCCTCTATACCGACCGCCGCGGTTACGCCGTGGTGCCGAACCTGACCGGTTACCGGAAAAACCGCGTCGCCCTGAATACCCAGGGCAAACGCGGCATTGATATCCCGGAACCGGTGCAGACGGTGATCCCCAGCCGGGGGGCGGTGGTGCTGGCCGACTTTGATACCCATCTCGGCAGCCGGATGCTGGTGACCCTGCGTTACGGCCGCAAACCGGTGCCGTTCGGCGCTATCGCCGCCGTCGACGGTGCCACCGGGCAGACCGGCATCGTCGGTGAAGAGGGCGAAGTCTACCTGAGCGGGATTAACCACCGCACTGCGCTGCGGGTGAAATGGGGCGACGAGGCCTACGAGCAGTGCCGCGCCCTGATCACGCCCCCGGCACAGGCCGACGCATCGGCTGCCGTGGTGCGGCAAACCGTCACCTGCCATTAACCAGAGAGAACTGATGTTGACGCTAAACACGCTTTTCCGCCGCACGCTGATCTGTTCAGGGCTGGCACTCACCGGCCTGCTGACCGCCCAACCTGTCGTCGCCGGGGTCTGCTATTTTGTTAATGGTGCGGCCACCTCCACCGCCATGATGACGCTGCCTGCGGAGATCACCGTGCAGCAAGGCGCGCCGGTGAACACGGTGATCGGCACCTGGGACGCCGCCAACGGGCGCACGGACATTACCTGTTCGTCACGCTTCAGCACCTGGGTCGGGTATGACCTCATCACCGAGGCTGACGTGGCACCGGGCGTCCGCCATGTGTATAAAACTAATATTCCCGGTATCGGCGTGCGCGGCTGGAGCGGCAATGATCCCCGCTATCTGGTCACTGACCGCAACGTGCTGTTACCCAAACATATTGGCAGCAATAACAATGAGGGCATGCCCGGTTATGTGCCGTCGGCCAACTACCGGATCCAGCTGGTGGTGACCGGCCCGGTAGAGGACGGCACGCTGGATCTCAGCCATTTCACCGCCGGGCTGTGGTATGACGACCTGCTGGCGACCCGCCTGCAATACAGTTCGCCGGCCATCCATGTGATCGCCAACGCCTGTGAGATCCAGACCGGCAATATCCAGGTGCCGCTGGGTGAGACCTCCGCCGCGCTGTTGGACCAGCCGGGGAAAACCTCTGCGCCGGTAAATTTCAATGTGGACGTGCTCTGTGACGCAGGCACCAACGTCAATATCACCTATACCGGCACGGTCGTCAGCGGGCAGCCGGACACGCTGCAACTGGATAACGCCGGGGCAGCGGGCAGCGCCCAAGGAGTCGGGGTACAGATTCTTCAGGCGGGCAACAGCACCCCGCTGCACTTCGGCAGGCAGTACGCGATGAAGCAATCCGCACCGGCCGGGCTGCTGTCGTTGCCGTTCCAGGCGCGCTATATCCGGCTGGACGGCGCATTAGGGAGCGGTGAGGCGGATGCCACCGCCACCTTTGAGATGACCTATCGCTGACGGGATGGCTGAGGGACGCAGGCGGCGTTCGCCCGCCTGCGTCAAGACGGGCTAAATTTTCAGGTAGGCGCGGATGCCGTCGAGGAACATCTGGGTGGAGAGCATCACCAGGATCAGCCCCATCAGCCGCTCCAGCGCGCTGACGCCCTTGTCACCCAGCAGGCGCAGGAAGAGGTCGGAAAGCATCAGGATCGCCACTGAAATCCCCCAGGCGATCAGCAGCGCCAGCACCAGATGCGAGATCTGATTCGGGTACTGGTGCGACAGCAGCATCAGCGCCGCCAGAATCGACGGCCCGGCCACCAGCGGGATGGCCAGCGGCACCAGGAACGGCTCCTCGCCTGCCGACAGGCCGGTGCTGTTGGACTCGTGCGACGGGAAAATCATCTTAATCGCGATCAGAAACAGGATAATCCCGCCGGAGATCGAAACCGTTTCGGTGCGCAGGTTCAGGAACGCCAGAATTTTTTCACCGGCGAACAAAAAGACCAGCATCAGCAGCAGCGCGATCAGCATCTCACGGATCACAATCACCCGGCGGCGTTTCGGCTCCAGGTGCTTGAGCACTGACATAAAAATCGGCAGGTTGCCGAGCGGGTCCATGATTAAAAACAGCAACACCGTTGCCGCGATCATTTCAGTCATTATCACCTCAGAGTAAGTCACCGGCCTGACCGGCAGAATATGCTTTTATTATTGGGTGCAGTGACGGTTCATGCTGCCATTGAGGGCACAACCGGCGCGCTTGCCCGTCACCAGCGCGGAGTATATTAGCAACTCTGCTAACCCGCACGATGACATCGAATAAATTCACTTGCGACTTCTTATACATTTTGTAAGGTGGAGGGCATACGGCGTTTCCGGCGCCTTTCCCCCTCTCTTCACCCCTTACACCACAGGGCAAGTAATTATGAAAAATGTAGGTTTCGTTGGCTGGCGCGGCATGGTCGGCTCTGTTCTCATGCAACGCATGGTCGAAGAGCGCGATTTTGATGCCATCCGCCCGGTCTTCTTCTCCACATCCCAGCATGGCCAGGCGGCTCCGGCCTTCGGCGGCCAGCAGGGCACGCTGCAGGATGCGTCCGATCTGGAGGCGCTGCGTGCGCTGGACATCATCATCACCTGCCAGGGCGGGGACTACACCAACGAAATTTATCCGAAACTGCGCGCCAGCGGCTGGCAGGGTTACTGGATTGATGCGGCGTCCTCGCTGCGCATGAAAGATGACGCCATCATCATCCTCGACCCGGTCAACCATGACGTGATCCGCCAGGGTGTGGATCGCGGCATCAAAACCTTCGTCGGCGGCAACTGCACCGTGAGCCTGATGCTGATGTCCCTCGGCGGCCTGTTCGCGCAGGATCTGGTGGAGTGGGTCTCTGTGGCGACGTACCAGGCGGCCTCCGGCGGCGGCGCGCGCCATATGCGCGAACTGCTGACCCAGATGGGTATGCTGCACAACGACGTGGCGAAAGAGCTGCAAAACCCGGCCTCGGCGATCCTCGACATCGAGCGCAAAGTCACCGCGCTGACCCGCAGCGGCACCCTGCCGACCGACCAGTTCGGCGCACCGCTGGCCGGCAGCCTGATCCCGTGGATCGACAAGGCGCTCGACAACGGCCAGAGCAAAGAAGAGTGGAAAGGGCAGGCTGAAACCAACAAAATCCTGAATACCCAGTCGGTTATCCCGGTAGATGGCCTCTGCGTGCGCATCGGCGCGCTGCGCTGCCACAGCCAGGCCTTCACCATCAAGATGAAGAAAGATGTCTCCATCCCGGAGATTGAAAACCTGCTGGCCACCCACAACGACTGGGTGCGGGTGATCCCGAATGACCGCGACCTGACGGTGCGCGAGCTGACCCCGGCGGCGGTCACCGGCACGCTGAACACCCCGGTCGGGCGTTTGCGCAAGCTGAACATGGGGCCGGAGTACCTCTCCGCGTTTACCGTGGGCGACCAGCTGCTGTGGGGCGCGGCCGAACCGCTGCGCCGTATGTTGCGCATCCTGCTCTGATAGGAACAGCTGACGAGGCACCTGCGGGTGCCTCTTTTTTTGCCCTTTCCGGCCCGCGCCCTCCTGCCTTTTTTCCCTCTTTTCTCTCCATCGGGCGCGGGCGGTAAAAATCCTTATTCTTTGGCGCGTTTCTTCACATGTTTTGACTATGCTTAGCAGGATGAGCCGGATGGCTCCTTAACCTGCGGGATAATCTTAAAAAAGATGTAAATGATTGCCGTGGCTCACGCTTTTAACGATAAAAGGGAGAAATGATGGGTCAGGACGATCGTTTGGTACTTTAATGAATTCATTGATTTTATTGTTGCCATTAATCACAGGATGAAATGCCATGTCAGTTCTTCCCGATCAACATGTGATCAACCAACTTATTACCGGTCATTACACTGACCCTTTTTCCCTGCTCGGTATGCACAGCGTGGCTGCCGGGCTGGAAGTGCGGGCGTTGTTGCCCGATGCGCGCGAAGTCTGGGTGGTTGACGCTCAAAGCAACCGGAAAGTGGCCAACCTGCACTGTCGGGATGAGCGGGGTTTTTTTGTCGGGCTGTTGCCGCGGCGCAAAAACCCTTTCCACTACCAGTTACAGGTGAAGTGGGAAAACGACACGGTGATGATCGAAGACCCGTACCGCTTCGGCCCGCTGTTGCAGGACCTTGATATCTGGCTGCTGTCTGAAGGCACGCACCTGCGCCCCTATGAGCGTATGGGCGCGCACCCCACGACGCTTGACGGCGTCGAAGGCGTGAGTTTTGCCGTCTGGGCACCGAACGCGGTGCGGGTGTCGGTTGTCGGGGAGTTCAACTTCTGGGACGGCCGCCGCCACCCGATGCGCCTGCGTAAAGAGAACGGTATCTGGGAACTGTTCCTGCCGGGCGTCAAGCCGGGCCAGCTCTATAAATATGAAATCATCGACTGCCGCGGCCATACCCGCCTGAAAGCGGACCCCTATGCGTTCGAGGCGCAGATGCGCCCGGAAACCGCGTCCCAGGTCAGCACCCTGCCGCCGCCGGTGCCTCGCACGGCGGAGCGCCAGCGCGCCAATGATTTCGACCGGCCCATCTCGATCTATGAAGTGCATCTCGGCTCCTGGCGACGCCATACCGACAACAACTTCTGGCTGAGCTACGGTGAGCTGGCTGACCAGCTGATCCCGTATGTGAAAGAGATGGGCTTTACCCACATCGAGCTGATGCCGATCAATGAACACCCGTTTGACGGCAGCTGGGGCTACCAGCCGCTCGGCATGTATGCGCCGACCCGGCGTTACGGCTCGCCGGAGGAGTTCCGCGCGTTCATCGACAAAGCGCACGAGGCCGGGATTAATGTGATCCTCGACTGGGTGCCGGGCCATTTCCCGTCCGACGATCATGGCCTGGCGCAGTTTGACGGCACCGCGCTGTATGAATACGCCGACCCGCGCGAAGGCTTCCACCAGGACTGGAACACGCTTATCTACAACTATGGCCGCCATGAGGTGCGTAACTTCCTGGCCGGTAACGCTTTCTACTGGGTCGAGCGCTACGGCATCGACGCGCTGCGGGTGGATGCGGTGGCCTCAATGATCTACCGCGACTACAGCCGCGCCGAAGGCCAGTGGGTGCCGAACTACTATGGCGGCCGCGAAAACCTCGAGGCGATCGCTTTCCTGCGCTACACCAACCAGACGCTGGGCAAATCGTTGCCGGGCGCGGTGACGCTGGCGGAGGAATCCACCGACTACCCCGGCGTGACCAACCCGCCGGATGCCGGTGGGCTGGGCTTCCACTACAAGTGGAACCTCGGCTGGATGCACGACACCCTTAACTATTTCAAACTCGACCCGGTCTACCGCAAGCACCACCACAACCAGCTGACCTTCGGGATGCTCTACGCCTACACCGAAAACTTCGTGCTGCCGATCTCGCATGACGAAGTGGTGCACGGCAAAGGCTCGCTGCTCGACCGGATGCCGGGCGACACCTGGCAGAAATTCGCCAACGTGCGCGCTTACTACGGCTTTATGTGGGCGCACCCCGGCAAGAAATTGCTGTTTATGGGCTGCGAATTCGCCCAGGGCCGCGAATGGGACTTCAACAACAGCCTCGACTGGCACCTGCTGGAAGAGGGCTATGACGGCTGGCACAGCGGCGTGCAGAGCCTGGTGCGTGACCTCAACCATACCTACCAGCAGCAACCGGCCCTGTACGAGCTGGACTACCAGCCGCAGGGATTTGACTGGCTGGTGGTGGATGACAGCGACAACTCGGTATTTGCCTTTGTGCGCCGCGACCGCGCCGGGAATGAGCTGATCGCGGTCAGCAACTTCACGCCGGTGCCGCGCTATGAATACCGCATCGGCATCGACACGCCGGGCACGTACCGCGAAATCCTCAACACCGACTCGGAATTCTATCGCGGCAGCAATGTCGGCAATCAGGGCCTGATTGAGAGCCAGGAGATTGGCAGCCACCAGCGCCCGCACTCCCTGGTGCTCACCATCCCGCCGCTGGCGACGCTTTACCTGCTCCGGGAGGTGGAATGACGGCGTTGGAACCCGGCAGTCCCGGCCCCGCCGGTGCGCAGGCTGATGAACACGGCATCAATTTCAGCGTGTTTTCAGCCCACGCCACCGGCATTGAACTCTGTGTGTTTGATGACGAGGGCCATGAGCAGCGGCTGCCGCTGCCGGGGCGCACCGGCAATTGGTGGCACGGTTTCCTGCCGGACGGCAAACCCGGCCTGCGTTACGGTTTCCGTGCCTCCGGCCCGTTTGAGCCGCACAACGGCCACCGCTTCAACCCCAATAAATTGCTGCTCGACCCGTGCGCCCGTGCGGTTGAGGGCGATGTCATGGACGACCCGCGCCTGCACGGCGGGTGGGATCAGCCGGATGAGCAGGACAGCGCCGCCGTCGCGCCGAAAAGCGTGGTGGTCGCCCCCGCGTATGACTGGGAAGGGGACGCCCCGTTGCGCACGCCGTGGGGGCAGACGGTTATCTATGAAGCCCACGTGCGCGGGCTGACCAAACGCCACCCGGCGATCCCCGAGGCGATCCGCGGCACCTATGCGGCGCTGGCACACCCGGTGATGATCAAACACCTTACCGATCTCGGCATCACTGCGCTGGAGCTGCTGCCGATCCAGCATTTCGCTGATGAGCCGCGTTTGCAGCGCGAAGGGCTGAGCAACTATTGGGGGTATAACCCGCTGGCGCTCTATGCGCTGGAGCCGTCCTACGCCAGCCGGCCGGGGCCGGAAGCGGCGATCAATGAGTTCCGGGACGCCGTCAAAACGCTGCATAAGCACGGCATTGAGGTGATCCTCGATATCGTTTTTAACCATACCGCGGAGATTGACCTCACCGGCCCGACGCTCTCCCTGCGCGGGCTGGACAACAAAAGTTACTACTGGCTGCACGACAACGGCGACTACGACAACATGACCGGCTGCGGCAATGCCATCCGGTTAATGGATGAGGAGACCGTGGCGTGGGCCATCGGCTGTATGCGCTACTGGCTGGAGGAGTGCCACGTTGACGGCTTCCGCTTTGACCTCGCGCCGGTGCTGGGCCGCACCCCGGCGTTCTCCAAAGACGCGCCGTTGTTTAAGGCGATGCTGGCTGACCCGGTCATCTCCCGGTGCAAGCTCATCGCAGAGCCGTGGGACATCGGCCTCGGCGGTTACCAGCTTGGCCGGTTCCCTGCACCTTTTGCCGAATGGAATGACCGCTTCCGGGATGATGTCCGCCGCTTCTGGTTGCACGGGCACCTTCCGCTGGGGCAGTTCGCCACCCGCTTTGCCGGGTCCCAGGACTTTTTCGGCCACGACGGGCGGCAGCCGATCGCCGCCATCAATATGCTCACGGCCCATGACGGTTTCACCCTGCAGGACACCGTGAGTTTTAACCACAAACACAACCAGTCAAACGGTGAGCACAACCGTGACGGGACCAGTGAGAACCACAGTAACAACCACGGCCATGAGGGGCTGGATGCGGACGAGGCGGTGAAAACCCGCCGCCGCCGTTCGCAGCGCGCCCTGTTGACCACCCTGCTATTGGCGCATGGCACGCCGATGCTGCTGGCCGGTGACGAACAGGGACAGAGCCAGCAGGGCAACAACAATGCCTACTGCCAGGACAATGAACTGACCTGGCTTAACTGGGCCGACGCAGACGCCTCCCTGACCGCCTTTACCGCTGCGTTGTTACGCCTGCGCCGCCAGATCCCTGCTTTGCAGCACGAGGGCTGGTGGCAGGACGGCAGCAACGATGTGCAGTGGTTTAACGGGGAAGGGCAGCCGATGACCGTGCAACGCTGGGAGCGGGGGCCGCAGCAACAGCTGCAAATCCTGCTGTCGGACAAATGGTTGCTGGTTCTCAACGCCTCAGAACGTGACGACGGCATGGCTTTGCCGCCGGGCGCGTGGGTGGCGGTTGACCCGTTCAATCAGGATGAAAACCGTCCGGAGCATGGGCTCTGGCATGCACCCGCGCGTGCCCTCTGCGTGTTTGCGCGGGAATAAAAAAAGAAAAGGAGTCAGCCATGGTTAAGTTCGATAACGAAGATGCCTTGATGCTGGCCAGGCAACTGCCCGCCGATTCGGTGGCGCTGATCCTGGCCGGGGGCCGTGGCTCGCGGCTGAAAGATTTAACCTCTACCCGTGCAAAACCCGCTGTCCATTTTGGCGGCAAATTCCGCATTATCGATTTTGCCCTGTCGAACTGCCTGAACTCCGGCATCCGGCGCATCGGCATTATCACCCAGTACCAGTCGCATACCCTGGTGCAGCATATCCAGCGCGGCTGGTCGTTCCTTAACGAGGAGATGAACGAATTCGTTGACCTGCTGCCTGCCCAGCAGCGCAACGAGGAAGACAACTGGTACAAAGGCACGGCGGACGCGGTCTACCAGAACCTGGACATCATCCGCCGCTACCAGGCCAAGTACATCGTGATCCTGGCGGGTGACCATATCTACAAAATGGATTACTCGCGCATGTTGATCGACCACGTGCAGAAAGACGCGGAATGCACCGTGGCCTGTATGCCGGTGCCGATCGCGGAAGCCCGTGATTTCGGCGTGATCCATGTGGATGACGAAGGGCGCGTGCGCGACTTTGTTGAAAAACCAGCCAATCCGCCGGCCATGCCGGGTAATCCTGACCTGGCGCTGGCGAGCATGGGCATCTACATTTTTAATGCCGATTTCCTGTTCCGGCTGCTGGAGGAAGATCGCCAGTTGCCGGAATCAGAACGGGACTTCGGTAAAGACCTGATCCCGAAAATTACCCAGCAGGGCAAAGCCTGGGCGCACCCGTTTACGCTCTCCTGCGTGACGTCCAGCCCGAATGCCAAGCCCTACTGGCGTGATGTCGGCACGTTGCATGCCTACTGGCGCGCCAACCTTGATCTCGCTTCGGTCACGCCGGAGCTGGACATGTATGACCGCCGCTGGCCGATACGCACCCACATGGAACCGCTGCCGCCGGCGAAATTTGTCCAGGACCGTTCCGGCAGCCACGGGATGACCATGAACTCGCTGGTGTCCGGCGGCTGTATTGTCTCCGGCTCGGTGGTGGTGCATTCGGTGCTGTTCCCACGGGTGCGGGTCAATTCGTTTTGTACCATCGATTCATCAGTGCTGCTGCCGGACGTCAATATCGGCCGCTCCTGCCGTTTACGGCGCTGCATCATTGACCGTGCCTGCCATATTCCTGAGGGCATGGTGATCGGGGAAAACGCGGACGAGGACAGCCGCCGTTTTTACCGGTCTGATGAAGGAATTGTGTTAGTAACCCGGGCGATGCTGGCCAGGTTGGAAGGCGAACGCGCGCAGTAATTACTGCCGGGAAGCGCAACAGCTTGGGTGAAGCCAGACCCGCGGCATCAGGAGCCGCCGCGGGTTTTTTCGCCCCCCAGAATGTCTTACGTTGATGTCCGGTCGCAGAGGCGCCGGAGCCGACAATCAGGAGCGACGATGCAGGTTTTACATGTGTGTTCTGAGCTTTTCCCCCTGCTGAAAACCGGCGGGTTGGCAGATGTAACCGGAGCGCTGCCCGCCGCTCAGATAGCGGAGGGCACCGACGTCCGCGTGTTAATACCCGGCTTCCCTGACATTATGCAGGGTATCCCGGACACCGAACTGGTGCGTAATATTGATACTTTTGCCGGGCCGGTGGGGGTGCGCTTCGGCCACTTCCGCGGCGTGGGGGTGTATGTGATTGATGCGCCGGCGCTGTTTGACCGTGCCGGCAGCCCGTACCATGACCAGTCACTGTATGCCTACCCGGACAACCACCGGCGCTTTGCGCTGCTGGGCTGGATCGCCAGTGAAATGGCGCTGGGGCTGGACAACTTCTGGACGCCGGACATTGTCCACGCCCATGACTGGCATGCGGGCATGGCGTGCGCCTATATCGCCGCGCGCGGCCACCCGGTGAAAACCGTGTTTACGGTGCATAACCTGGCCTACCAGGGGCTGTTCTCTGCCGTGCACCTGCATGAACTGCAGATCCCGGAATCCTTCTTCCAGGTGTACGGGCTGGAGTTTTACGGCCAGATCTCCTTCCTCAAAGCCGGGCTGTTCTTTGCTGACCACATTACGGCCGTCAGCCCGACCTATGCCCATGAGATAACCCTGCCGGCCTTTGGCTACGGCATGGAAGGCTTATTGCAGGAACGCGAAAGCGAAGGGCGGCTGAGCGGCATCCTGAACGGCGTGGATGAGGCGATCTGGGACCCGCAAACCGACATCCTGCTGTCGGCGCGCTACAGTGCCGATAACCTTAAGGCGAAAGCGATCAACAAAGCCTATCTGCAACGGGTGATGGGGCTGGATGTCGATGACACCAAGCCGGTGTTCTCGGTGGTAAGCCGCCTGACCAGCCAGAAAGGGCTGGATCTGGTGCTGGGCGCGCTGCCGGGCATCCTGGAGCAGGGCGGGCAGATGGTGATCCTCGGGGCCGGGGACGCCGTGCTGCAACAGGCATTTCTGGCCGCCGCCGCCGATTACCCCGGCCAGGTCGGGGTACAGATTGGCTACCATGAAGCCTTCTCCCACCGCATTATCGGCGGGGCAGACGTGATTCTGGTGCCGAGCCGCTTTGAACCGTGCGGGCTGACCCAACTTTACGGCCTGAAATATGGCACGCTGCCGTTGGTGCGCCGCACCGGCGGGCTGGCCGACACCGTGGTGGACTGCTCGCTGGAAAACCTGGCCGACGGCACCGCCAGCGGCTTTGTGTTTGAAGACAGCACGGTTGAGTCGCTGAGCCAGGCAGTACGCCGCGCCATGGTGCTCTGGACACGGCAAAAACACTGGCGGCACGTGCAGCAACACGCCATGAGCCTGGACTTCACCTGGCAAGTGGCCGCACACGCCTACAACCTGCTGTACAAGCGTTTACTGAAGTAATTCCGGCGTGCCGCCCTGTCGGCACGCCCTGTAAAGATCAAGGCACGTCTGGGCCACGCCGCACATCCGGGCGGCGTGGCTAATGTCATTGAGCGGTTGCAGTATTCATCTGGATGGGAAAACGCTATGACTTCACCTTTTAACTACACGTCGCCGACCGTCAGCGTTGAGGCACTGAAACACTCTATTGCGTACAAGCTGATGTTTATGGTGGGAAAAGATCCGTCAGTCGCCACCAAACATGACTGGCTCAACGCCTCCCTGTATGCAGTCCGTGACCGTATGGTCGAGCGCTGGCTGCGCTCCAACCGCGCGCAGTTATCGCAGGATGTGCGCCAGGTGTATTACCTCTCTATGGAATTCCTGCTGGGCCGGACCCTCTCCAATGCGCTGCTCTCGATGGGTATCTTCGACGATCTGCGCCAGGCGCTGAATGAGATGGGGCTGGACCTGAACGAACTGATTGAAGAAGAGAACGATCCCGGCCTCGGTAACGGCGGCCTTGGGCGGCTGGCGGCCTGCTTCCTCGACTCACTGGCGACCCTCGGCCTGCCGGGGCGCGGCTACGGCATCCGCTATGAATACGGCATGTTCGCGCAGAAGATTGTGAACGGCGAACAGAAAGAGTCCCCGGATAACTGGCTGGAATATGGCAACCCGTGGGAGTTCCCGCGCCACAATACCCGTTATAAAGTGCGCTTCGGCGGCCGCATCCAGCAGGAGGGCGCGAAAACCCGCTGGCTGGAGACGGAAGAGATCCTGGCCTGCGCCTATGACCAGGTGATCCCCGGTTTTGACACCGATGCCGCCAACACCCTGCGGCTGTGGGGCGCGCAGGCGAGTAACGAAATCAACCTCGGTAAATTTAACCAGGGCGACTACTTCGCGGCGGTGGAAGACAAAAACCATTCCGAGAACGTGTCGCGGGTGCTCTACCCGGATGACTCCACCTATTCCGGGCGCGAACTGCGGCTGCGGCAGGAGTACTTCCTGGTCTCTGCCACCGTGCAGGACATCCTTAACCGCCACTGGATGATGCACCAGACCTTTGAAAATCTCGCCGATAAGATCGCCATCCACCTGAACGACACCCACCCGGTGCTGGCAATCCCTGAACTGATGCGCCTGCTGATTGATGACCATAAATTCAGCTGGCAAAAAGCCTGGGACGTCACCAGCCGCGTCTTCTCCTACACCAACCACACGCTGATGAGTGAGGCGCTCGAAACCTGGCCGGTGGACATGCTCGGCAAGATCCTGCCGCGCCACCTGCAACTGATCTTCGAGATCAACGAGCACTTCCTGAAGTTTGTCGCGGAAGAGGCACCGAACGATGCGGATCTTCAGGCACGTGTCTCGATCATCGACGAAAACCACGGCCGCCGGGTGCGCATGGCCTGGCTGGCGGTGATCGCCAGCCACAAAGTTAACGGCGTGTCTGAGCTGCATTCAGAATTGATGGTGCAGTCACTGTTTGCCGACTTCTCCCGCCTCTACCCAGACCGCTTCTGCAACAAAACCAACGGCGTGACGCCGCGGCGCTGGCTGGCGCTCGCCAACCCGCCGCTGGCCTCCGTGCTGGATGACAGCATCGGCCAGACCTGGCGTACCGACCTCAGCCAGCTCAGCGAGCTGAAACAGAATGTGGATTACCCGAGTTTCCTGCAGGCGCTGCAAAAAGCCAAGCTGGAGAACAAACGGCGGCTGGCAGTCTACATCGCCCGCCAGCTGAACACCGTGGTGAATGCGGCATCGATGTTTGATGTGCAGATCAAACGTATCCACGAGTACAAACGCCAGTTGCTCAACGTGTTGCACGTCATCACCCGCTATAACCGCATTCTGGCGGAGCCGGAGCGTGACTGGGTGCCGCGCACGGTGATTTTTGCCGGTAAAGCGGCCTCGGCCTACTATGCGGCCAAGCAGATTATCCGGTTGATCAACGATGTGGCACAGGTGATCAACAACGATCCGCGCGCCCATGCCAAGCTGAAAGTGGTGTTTATTCCGAATTACAGCGTCAGCCTGGCACAGTTGATCATCCCGGCGGCCGATCTTTCCGAACAGATCTCACTGGCCGGTACTGAGGCCTCCGGCACCAGTAACATGAAATTTGCCCTGAACGGTGCGCTGACCATCGGCACGCTGGATGGCGCAAACGTGGAGATGCTGGAGCATGTGGGTGAGGAGAACATCTTTATCTTTGGTAACACCACTGAAGAGGTGGAGGCATTGCGCCGCAACGGTTACAACCCGCACCAGTATTACGAGCAGGACCACGAACTGCACCAGGTGCTGACGCAGATTGCCACCGGCGTTTTCAGCCCCGGCGAACCTAAGCGTTACAGCAACCTGTTTGACTCGCTGGTCAACCTGGGGGATTACTACCAACTGCTGGCCGACTACCGCAGCTATGTGGATACCCAGGACAAAGTGGACGAACTCTACCAGCAACCGGAAGAGTGGACCCGCCGCGCGCTGCTGAACATCGCCAATATGGGCTATTTCTCTGCCGACCGTACCATCCAGGAGTACGCCGACGAGATCTGGCACATCAAACCGGTGAAGCTCTGATCCTGTCTGCTGTTCCGCTGCCTCACAGCCAAAAACCCGCTCCGGCGGGTTTTTTGTTGACGGCGTTGATGTTTGTTGGAGGAGCGATGGCATGGTGCCCCGCTCAAAATAGTATTGACCCTGCTGTCAGAAGGCGTAATATTTGCCTTAATGATGCCTGCAACAACCCTTCGGGGAAGTTAGTGGGCTTTTTTTTGGCGTTAATTCAGGGATGATACAACGATGCCAACCACCCTTTACCGTAAACCCTATCGTTCGCCCTCAGAACTCCTCGCTGATTTAAAACGTAAGCATCTCTCTTTCCTGGATGAGCAAGAAGCCATACGGGTGTTAAATCAGATAAGTTACTACCATTTTAAAATCTATCTGCACCCTCTTTTAGATTCAACCAGCCCTGATGGAAAGCATTACAGAGAGAATGAGTATTTTGAATATGGTATCGAGCTGTATCGTTTTGATGAAAAACTCCGGGCCTGCCTGTTTGGTATAATAGCGCGCCTTGAGGTAAAACTAAGAAGCCGCCTTGATCAAACGCTTTCCAGTTATACAAATAATGCATTTTGGTATTTGGATGATACGTATTTTTTCACACCCCAAGGGAATGTACAGGCTATCAATGCTATCCGGGATGTTATTAAGAAGGATTTTGAACGTGAAAAAGAGATGTATGCCAGAAATTATAAAGAAAAATACCATAACAATGTACATCCAGAATATCCAACGCTGCCCCTTTCTGGATCGCCAGTGAGTTCATGACAATTGGATGCCTCTATAAGATAGTTAATACCATTGATTTTTCTTACTTTAAATCTTTACCCTCACCACAAAGTAAGATCCTTGATGAGTTGGCCGCAGAGTTTGGTGCCCGTGATTTTAAGGCATGGGTGAACTGGATACAGCGTTTACGCGATATCCGTAACCGGTGTGCACATCATAGCCGCCTGTGGAATGCAAAGCTCGCTGTGCCAAGTGGCATTGCCAATGAACTTATTATCGATGCGACACAGCCTAACCGGCCTTATTTGTCTATTGCCGTTATTCAAAAGATGGTTAAAACGCTGGGGATGCATGATATTAACATGCGTGAAGCGTTACATTCATTATTCAACAGTCATCGAGCTGCCATGCTTTATCTGCATGATACTGGCTTCCCAGTTCACTGGGAAAATGACCCGTTTTGGCAATGAGATAAAATATACGGGTTTATTTACTAGATAATATATTCACCCGACAATAAAAAGCCCGGCATTGCTGCCGGGCTTTTTTGTGGCGTAATGCCTGCGATCAGGACGCCAGTGATAGTTTCTTCACAGGGGCGATGCGGTTGGCAAGCCAAGCTGCAACGCGCTGCTGTTGCGCGTCATTCAGCCACATACCGATCTTGGTGCGGCGCCAGATGGCGTCATCCAGCTCCTTGACCCACTCTTTCTCCACCAGGTAGCGCAACTCGGCCTCAAAGAAATGGTGGCCGAAATCTTCGCCCAGGTCGGCCAGGCTATTCGCACCGGCCAGGATCAACTCACTGTGGCTGCCGTAGGTGTTGGTCAGGCGGCGGGCCAGAGAATCCGGCAGCCAGCTGTGTTTGCGGCACAGTTGCGCAGCGTAGCTCTCACGGTCGCCCCCGATGTCGCCCCCCGGCAGGCTGCCGTTTTTCGTCCAGGCCGGGCCGGCACTCGGGTAGTATTTCGCCAGCTTTTCCATCGCATGTTCAGCCAGCTTGCGGTAAGTGGTCAGCTTGCCGCCAAACACCGACAGCAGCGGTGCCTGGCCGTTGTCATCATGCACGTCGAGCGTGTAATCACGGGTGACCGCCTGCGGCGAGTCAGACTCATCATCACACAGCGGGCGCACACCGGAGTAACTCCAGACGATGTCCTGACGCCCCAGCTGTTTCTTGAAGTGGCTGTTGTAGATTTTCAGCAGGTAATCTTTTTCCTGCTCATCAATCTGCACATTTTTCGGATCGCCTTTGTACTCGACGTCGGTGGTACCGATGATGGAAAACTCCTCCATCCACGGGATCACAAACACGATTCGGTGATCTTCGTTCTGCAGGATATAAGCCTGCTTCTGATTATGGGCGCGCGGCACCACGATATGGCTGCCTTTGATCAGGCGGATACCATAAGGTGATTTCAGCTTCAGGCCATTATCGAAGAAGTTTTTCACCCACGGGCCGGTGGCATTCACCAGACCGCGTGCGCGGCAGGTGAAGGTTTTGCCGCTCTCTACATCCTGCGCTTCAACCACCCACAGGCCATTTTCACGGCGGGCTGAGGTGACTTTGGTGCGGGTACGCACTTCGCCGCCGCGGCGTTCTACTTCCTGCGCATTCAGGACGACCAGACGCGCATCGTCTACCCAGCAGTCAGAATATTCGAAACCGCGCGTGATTTCCGGCTTAAGGACCGAATCCGCGCCAAAACGCAGGCTCTTACTGGCCGGCAGGCTGGTACGTTTACCAAGGTGATCGTACAGGAACAAGCCGGTACGGATCATCCACGCCGGGCGCAGGTGGGGGCGGTGCGGCAGGCGGAAGCGCATCGGGAAGGCGATATGGGGTGCCAGCTTCAGCAGCACCTCGCGCTCGGCCAGCGCTTCGCTCACCAGGCGGAATTCATAATGTTCCAGGTAGCGCAGGCCACCATGAATCAGCTTCGAGCTGGCGGAAGAGGTGGCACACGCCAAGTCTTGCGCTTCCAGCAGCAGTACGGACAGCCCGCGCCCGGCAGCATCCGCTGCGATGCCGGCCCCGTTGATGCCGCCACCGATCACGATCAAGTCTTTGGTTTCCACGTCATCTTCCTCCAGATGTTCGTAACAGTTCTTTAATGTTCGTTTTCGCTCATGATTGTAATCAAAAACCAACAAATAAGCCAAGACTTAACCGAATAAAAACATTTAGGCGTGATGCAGCTAACACTTTTCCGGCTTTATTACGTCGTCAGATCATTGACTCCGCAGTAAAAAAGGGGATATGCAGAAACAGCACGGCCCCGTTAAAAAACGGGGCCGTGAGGATGGGGGCAGAAAACGGCTTCAGGCCGCAGGCGGGATCAGCACAGCTCGAGCTGCACCTCATGCTGCTCAATGATTTTCATCACGCTGGCTGGCGGCATTTTGTCTGTGAATAAATAGTCGATCAGGTTCATGTTGCCGAGGTTGACCATCGCGTTGCGGCCAAATTTGGAATGGTCAGTCACCAGCATCACGCAACGGGAATTTTCAATGATAGCGCGCTTGGTGCGCACTTCATGATAGTCAAACTCCAGCAGCGAGCCATCCATATCAATGCCGCTGATGCCCAAAATGCCGTAATCGAGCCGGAACTGGGAGATGAAATCCAGCGTGGCTTCCCCCATGATGCCGCCGTCACGGGTGCGTACTTCACCCCCGGCCAGAATCAGGCGGAAATCCTCTTTGGCTGTCAGCAGCGTTGCCACGTTCAGATTATTGGTGACCACGCGCAGGTTTTTGTGGTTCATCAGGGCATGGGCGACCGCTTCCGGCGTGGTGCCGATATCAATAAACAGCGTGGCACCATCCGGGATCTGGCTGGCGACGCGCTGGGCAATGCGCGCCTTTTCAGTCGGCCACATGATTTTACGGTCATGGTAGGCGGCATTCACCGAGCTGGAAGGCAGGGCCGCGCCGCCGTGATGGCGCTGAATTTTATTCTGATCCGCCAGGTCGTTCAGATCACGGCGGATAGTTTGCGGGCTGACGGCAAAATGTTCCACCAGCTCCTCGGTACTGACATACCCCTGCTGACGCACCAGTTCAATAATCGCGTCATGACGCTGCGTTTGCTTCACATTACACCTCTAAAAAGACCTTAAAAAGCCGGCGGTTAGCGCTGATTGCGCAGGTGGCGCGTATCCTTGAAAGCCATCAGTAAGCCCAGGATTAACCCGGCTACGTGGGCAGCATTGGCAATCGCCAGGCCAAACACATCAAAGTAACCGGCAACCAGCCACACCAGTGAAAACACCATTAACCCGCGCGGAAGCGAAAGCCCCACGTTCGGTGCGCGCTCGCCGGTCAGCCAGACGTAGCCCATCAGCGCATAGACCACGCCGGAAAGGCCGCCGAAATAGATACCGCTGTAAAGGGATTGCGCCCAACCACTGAAAAAGGCGGAAACCAGCGCAATCGTTACCAGTTTGCCGGTACCAAGGCGCTTTTCCAGCGGCCCGGCCAGATACCACCACCACAGCAGGTTAAACATAATGTGCAAAATTGAGAAATGCAGCAGTGCATGGCTGACCCACCGCCAGAGTTGCCAGTATTGGCTGCTGTCGGCCGGCCAGCCAAGCCAGTTCATGATGCGGTCATCCCCCATCACCGGCATCAGCAGATAGATAACAATGCTCAGCACCATGATGGCCAGCGTCAGCGGCCCGGCCTGGCTGCGGATGCGCGCCAGGTAGGAGTAGCGTGGGTAAGACAGCGTGCTTTCTGTGTTGCCGGTCTGCCAACTGGCTGCCTGATAACGCGGATGGGCAGGATCGCGCAGGAACTGCTCAAGCTGATTTTCGACTTCGCTCAGCCGTGACTCATCCGCCAGCCATAACTCAACGGTATGCCCCTGTTGCGGGCGGCTTTCCAGCCGGATGCCCTGAGTCGCCATGTAATCCACAAACGCCAGGGCAACCCTGGGGTTGGACAACGTAATTATTCGCACCATAGTTTATTTGCAACCTTCACTGGCGGTGTTTTAACAGATTGATTTTTAATCATGATTTTGCAACTTACCATTCACCCTGCGGGCGCGGCAACCTGATTATACCTGCCGCATCATGACGCGTGCCCGTTGCTTTCTGCCGTATGCGCTGCCTCACAGTTACCTTGTTGTACCCGGTTCTGTTTGCATAACAGTTCATGTTGAGTATACCGGCGATAAGAGAAGTGCGATTGATATGGCCTATATCCACGTGATCCCTATAGCGCTTATCCGCGCAGCTACGCCGCCTTTGCGCACGGCATTCCATAGTACGCGTGCGCCTGTGGCCATAAGGGCATACCGCACTGAGCGTGCGCGTGTTATCGGGCGCATAGCCTGCCCGGCTGCCTGACGCTATTTTATGGGGGAGCTCCCGACCCACTGTTTCCTGTATCAAACTGGAAGCACAGGCAAAAAAAAGCCACCGGCAAAGCCGATGGCAGGCAAGGCGTAGGGAGGCTGTCAGGTGTTGTCAGCTTGCACGGCATCAGGGAATTGGCGCGCCCAGGCTTCAAAGCCCCCATCAATACTGTAGACCGCGTCATAGCCCTGGGTCAGCAGATACTGCGCCGCACCGCGGCTGCTGATGCCGTGATAGCACATCACCATCACCGGCTTATCGAAGGCGGTTTGCTGGATAAAATCAGGCAAATTGCCGTTAGTCAGGTGAAAGGCCCCCGGCGCATGGGCGGCGGCAAAACTCTGCGGATCGCGGATATCCACCATCACGGCGTCACCCTGGCTTAACCGGGTGTGTGCCTGCTCAACGCTGATTGCTTCGAACTGTTCCATACTGCAGGGTGCCTCTGAATTAGGGGAAAAACACGGCAACAGTGTACCTAATTTTTTACCGGACAAGACCCGGCGTAATGCAGGGCTATTATGAAAAGAGGCTTAGCGCTGTCTTACCCGATTTCAGCAACCATAAGCGCGGTTACCGGTGTATCGCCCTAACATTCTGTGCAGCAGGCAATTTTCATCAGCCATCAGTGACGGCCGGCATACAGCCTGGCATGTTACACAGCCGATGGTTTCCGGCCGCAATAAGCCATTCTCTCGTCTCGCAGCCGATTTTCGGCAGCAGCAATTTTCACCCGCCACTGCTGAATTTTAACGCACCTGCCCTGTATGCGCCCGGTGTGCCTGTAACACCGCTAATACCTCTGATTAGCCGGGCGGCGTACTGCATCCGGCTATCCCACCGCGATTACATCGATATCCCACCGCTATCACCCCGCTTTACACCAAAACGACCTCAACACCCTGCTTGCGTAAGTGTTCGACCAGGGCAGCATCCGCAGCCTGCCCGGTGATCACCACATCAATCTGCTCGGTGCGGCTGAACAGCATACCGGCGCGCTGCCCCAGCTTGCTGCTGTCCACCAGTACAGCCAGTTTCCCCACGGTGTTGAGCATCTTCTGCTCGGCCATCGCAGTCAGCATATCGGTTTTATACAACCCTTCTGCGGTTAACCCGATACCGCTGGTGAACATCCAGTGCCCGGCATACAGGGTGGCATCGCCATCTTGTGGCGCGAGGGTGATGGCCTGGCTTTTATTATATTGCCCGCCCATGATCACCACGCTCTCATGCTCTTGCTCAATCAGGTAATTCGCCAGCGGCAGATAATTGGTGATCACCTGTACCGGTTTTCCGCAGATCTCCTGGCCCAGTAAAAATGCCGTGGAGCCGCAGTTAATCACGACGCTTTGATCCGGGCTGCACAGCGCTGCTGCCGCTTTAGCAATGCGCATTTTTTCATTGAGATGCGCCGTCTGGTGGATATTCAGTGGCGTCCAGCTCTGGCGCGGCGTGCTGATGGCCTCTGCCCCGTTGCGTACTTTACGTAATTTTCCCAGCTCATTGAGCTTGGTGATGTCGCGGCGTGCCGTTGCCGGTGAAATGGCAAACTGCGTGATGACATCCGCGACAGAGAGCTGCCCCTGACGTTGAAGCAGCCCAAGGATAGCATTGTGTCGTTGTGCTTCAGTCATGATTGCCCCGCGTGGATAATGATTATCCGGTGATTATACGCGAGCATCATGCGCATTTGTATTTTTCGTTGTGCCTTACCGCGTCAGGCCGGGCAAGGGAGGCGCGCCCTGCCGCGCCTGACGTTATCTTAAAGGAACGAGGTAAAGGGCAGATCCGGTTCCTGGGTAAAGCAATCGTCAAACCCACGCGGGTAATGATATTCAAAATTATCCTTGTCCAGCGGCCAGGTAAATTTGCCGCCCACCTGCCAGATAAACGGCTTGAAGCCATAACGCAGCCGATCTTTTTTCATCTCCCACAGCATACGGATCTCCTGCGGGTCTGCCTGGAAGTTTGACCAGATGTCATGGTGGAACGGAATCACCACCTGGGTTTTCAGCGCCTCGGCCATCCGCAAAATATCGGCACTGGTCATCTTGTCGGTGACACCGCGCGGGTTTTCCCCATAAGACCCTAACGCCACATCAACGTGATACTCATTGCCGTGCCTGGCGTAATAGTTCGAGTAGTGCGAATCACCGCTGTGGTAGAGCGAGCCGCCCGGCGTGGTGAACAGATAATTGACGGCGCGTTGATCCATGCCGTCCGGCAATATCCCGGCTGCCTGCTGCCCGGCCGGCAGCGTAATCAGTGCCGTACGGTCGAAGGCTTCCAGCGCGCGGATTTCCACATCTTTGACGGTAATGACCTTACCCGGCGTCATCACGATGCAGCGCTCTGCCGGGACGCCCCAACTAACCCAGAGATCGACGCAAGTTTGCGGCCCGATAAACGGCACGGAGGCATCACAATTCTGCATCACAGCCGCCGCCACATTCACGTCAATATGATCGTTGTGATCGTGGGTGGACAGCACTGCGTCAATCTGCCGGATGGCAAACGGATCCAGCACAAACGGCGTAGTACGCAGGTTCGGCTGTAACTTTTTCACCCCGGCCATACGCTGCATCTGGTGGCCGGCCTTCATCAACGGGTTACCGTGGCTCTGTTTGCCGGTGCCGCACCAGAAATCCACACACAGGTTGGCGCCGCCCTCTGATTTCAGCCAGATGCCGGTACACCCCAGCCACCACATGGCAAATGTGCCGGGCGCGACCTGCTCCTGCTCAATCTCTTCATTCAGCCAACTGCCCCATTCAGGGAAGGTATTCAGGATCCAGGCTTCACGGGTAAGAGTGGTTACTTTACTCATAGCATTTCCTCATCGGGTTGGTGATAAGCATACGAACCGCTTAGTCATAATCAATCATTATGTGATTATTTATGATTTATTTGAGAGGAATCTAGCACTGTTTATGGGGGCTTACAACGTCGTATCTCAGTTTTTACGACAGGTATTCCGGCATTGATATTCGCACATCATGTTATCAGGTATTGATATGAATGATTTATTTCTATTTAAAAACAAAGGATTGTTCAGGCGTTCTGCGCATCCATTATGGAGTGTTGCTGTCGTTGAGTGAATATCTTGAGAAGATGCTCACAAATAATCATAAAGCATCTTTTTGTGAGAGGAGGTGAGCGGTAGAGTGCGACAACCTTAAGATTGTTGTGCCTTTACCCGGATACACACTTGCAGGATGTCCGGCCCAACGCGGAAAGCCTCACGGAGCGCTTTCTCATGGAGAGCCTTATGGAAACCCTCTATACCCTGTTTACCGTTTTTTTTAATCAGGTCATGACTAACGCCCCGCTGCTGCTGGGGCTGGTGACGCTGCTGGGCTACGCGTTGTTACGTAAAAGCGCTACCGTCATCATCAAAGGGACGCTGAAAACCATCATTGGTTTCATGCTGTTGCAGGCAGGGTCAGGCATTCTGACCAGCACTTTCAAACCGGTAGTCGCCAAGCTATCCGAAGTGTATGGCATCAACGGCGCCATCTCAGACACCTATGCCGCCATGATGGCGACCATTGAGCGCATGGGCGATGCCTACAGCTGGGTAGGGTATGCCGTGCTGCTGGCCCTGGCGCTGAACATTGGGTATGTGCTGCTGCGCCGCATTACCGGCATCCGTACCATCATGCTGACCGGCCACATCATGTTTCAGCAGGCGGGGCTCATCGCGGTGTTCTTCTATATCCTTGGCTACCCGATGTGGACGACCGTGCTCTGCACGGCGGTGCTGGTGTCACTCTACTGGGGCATCACCGCCAACATGATGTACAAACCTACCCAGGAAGTGACGGACGGCTGTGGTTTCTCTATCGGTCACCAACAACAATTTGCCGCCTGGCTGGCCTATAAACTTGCCCCGTTCCTCGGCAAAAAAGAGGAAAGCGTGGAAGATCTTAAACTGCCGGGCTGGCTCAATATTTTCCATGACAATATCGTCTCCACGGCCATCGTCATGACGCTGTTTTTCGGCATCATCCTCTGCTCATTCGGCCTGGAAACCCTGCAAACAATGGCCGGGAAAACCCACTGGACGATCTATATCCTCCAGACCGGCCTGATGTTCTCTGTGGCTATCTTCATCATTGTGCAGGGTGTGCGGATGTTCGTGGCGGAGCTTACGGAAGCGTTTAACGGCATCTCCCAACGCCTGATTCCGGGGGCGGTGCTGGCGATTGATTGTGCCGCCATCTACAGCTTTGCACCCAATGCCGTGGTGTGGGGCTTTATGTGGGGCACCATCGGCCAGCTGATTGCTGTCGGTATCCTGCTGGCGATCGGCTCTTCCATCATGATCATCCCGGGCTTTATTCCCATGTTCTTCTCCAACGCCACTATCGGCGTATTTGCCAATCACTTTGGCGGCTGGCGTGCTGCGCTGAAGATCTGCCTGGTCATGGGCATGGTCGAGATCTTTGGCTGTGTCTGGGCGGTAAAACTCACGGGGCTGAGCGCCTGGATGGGCATGGCGGACTGGTCGATTCTGGCCCCGCCGATGATGCAGGGTTTCACCACCGGCCTGTGGTTTATCGGGGTGATCCTCATGATTGCCGCGATCTACATGTTCTTTGCCGGCCGTACCCTGCGCGCCGAAGAGGACGCAGAAAAAATTGCTTCAGAACAACCGGTCGAACAATGACTGTCAGTTAAACAGCCACAGCCGGTTAAACAATAACAGCCAATTAAACAGCAACACTCTGTTGAACCATAAGGAGCCAAGATTATGACCGTGCGCATTCTGGCGGTATGTGGATGTGGGCAAGGCAGCTCGATGATCATGAAGATGAAAGTCGGCCAGTTCCTGACACAGGAAGGCATTAATCACAGCGTAAACAGTTGTGCGGTAGGGGAATACAAATCCGAGCTGGGCGGCGCAGACATTATCATCGCCTCTACTCATGTGGCGGATGAGATCACCGTCAGCGGCAATAAATATGTGGTCGGTGTACGCAATATGCTGTCCGCAGCGGACTTCGGGCCAAAGCTGCTGGAGGTGATCACCGCGCATTTTCCCCATGACCTTAAAAAACAGGAGCCGGTATGAAGCTGCGTGATTCGTTAGCGGAAAACCACGCTATCGCCCTTCAGGCGGAGGCGGCCACCTGGCAGGAGGCGGTGAAAATCGGCGTTGATCTGCTGGTGAAAGCCGGGGTGGTGGAACCCCGTTATTACCAGGCCATTCTGGACGGCGTGGCGCGTTTCGGGCCCTATTTTGTGATTGCCCCAGGGCTGGCGATGCCGCATGGCCGCCCGGAGGAAGGGGTCAACAAAACCGGTTTTGCACTGGTCACATTGAAAACGCCCCTGGTGTTTAACCATGAAGAGAATGATCCGGTCGATATCCTGATTACGCTGGCGGCAGTAGATGCTCAGGCACATCAGGAGGTCGGCATCATGCAAGTGGTGAACCTGTTTGAAGATGACGCCAATTTTGACCGGTTGCGCGCCTGCCGCACTGAACAGGACGTGCTGGCACTCATTGATGAAACCTCAGCCGCCGCTGACGCGGCCGCCCACTAAAAGGAGCGTTGTTATGTCTCACATCTTACCGATGTTACAAGTCGCCCTGGACAACCAGAGCATGGCTGATGCCTACCACACCACCCGGCAGATTGCGGCGGAGGTCGATATCATTGAAGTCGGCACCATTCTTTGTGTGGCGGAAGGCGTGCGCGCAGTACGTGACCTCAAAGCACTCTACCCGGAAAAAATTGTGCTGGCTGATGCCAAAATTGCTGATGCCGGGCACATCCTCGCGCGCATGTGTTTTGAAGCCGATGCGGATTGGGTAACCGTGATCTGCTGTGCCGACATCAACACCGTCAAAGGGGCACTGGAAGTCGCCCATGCGTTCAATGGCGATGTGCAGATTGAGCTGACCGGTTTCTGGACCTGGGAGCAAGCCGCGGAGTGGCGTGTGGCCGGCATTGGGCAGGTGGTTTATCACCGCAGCCGTGATGCGCAGGCTGCCGGCGTGGCCTGGGGCGAGGCCGATATTGCTGCGATCAAACGCCTGTCAGAGATGGGCTTTAAGGTCACGGTGACCGGGGGGCTGGCGCTGGCGGATCTGCCGCTGTTCCAGGGTATTCCGGTGCATGTGTTTATCGCCGGGCGCAGCATTCGTGACGCCGCAGACCCGGTTGAGGCTGCGCGTCAGTTCAAGCGTACCATTCAGCAGCTCTGGGGCTAAGGAGCCGGCATGTTACATAAAGCCGTTCCGCTCGGCATTTATGAAAAAGCACTGCCGGGGGGCGAAGACTGGCTTGCCCGCCTGCAACTGGCGGCATCGCTGGGGTTTGATTTTGTTGAGATGTCGATCGATGAATCTGATGCGCGTCTGGCCCGGCTGGACTGGTCACCCGAACAGCGTATGGCGCTGGTGAAGGCAGTAGCCGCGACCGGCGTACGCGTGCCCTCGCTCTGCCTCAGCGCCCATCGCCGCTTTCCGCTGGGCGCGGAAGAGGATGAGGTGCGCGAGGAGGGGCTGTCGATTATGCGCAAGGCGATCCGGCTGGCGCAGGATGTCGGCATCCGCGTGATTCAACTGGCGGGTTATGACGTCTATTACCAGCAGGCCAACGACCGCACCAGGGCGCGTTTCCGTGATGGGCTGGTGCAGGCGGTCGAGATGGCCAGCCGGGCGCAGGTGACGCTGGCGATGGAAATCATGGATTACCCGTTGATGAACTCCATCAGCAAGGCGCTGGGTTATGCGCATTACCTCAATAACCCGTGGTTTCAGCTCTACCCGGATATCGGCAACCTGTCCGCCTGGGACAACGATGTGCAGATGGAACTCGCCTCGGGTGCCGGGCACATCGTCGCGGTGCATGTTAAAGATACCCGCCCCGGCCTGTTCAAAAATGTGCCGTTCGGCGAAGGGGTGGTGGAGTTTGAACGCTGTTTTGCCACCTTGCAGGCCAGCGGCTACCGCGGCCCTTACCTGATTGAGATGTGGAGTGAGACGGCCCCCGATCCGGCAGCGGAGGTGGCGGCGGCGCGCCATTGGGTATGTGAGAAAATGCGCCGGGCCGGGCTTCCCGTGCCGGCACGGGAAGCCCGGGAAACAGGAGTGCAATGATGCTGGAGTCTCTGAAACAACAGGTGTTTGACGCCAACCTGGCACTGCCGGCACACCGGCTGGTGACCTTTACCTGGGGCAACGTCAGCGGTATCGACCGTGACCGGCAACTCATGGTGATTAAGCCCAGCGGCGTGGCGTATGAACAGTTGCAGCCAGAGGATATGGTGGTAGTTGATCTGGACGGGAACATCGTGGAAGGGCGCTACCGGCCTTCGTCAGATACTGCGACCCATCGGGTGCTTTATCAGCGTTACCCCACACTGGGCGGTATTGTGCATACCCATTCCACTCACGCTACCGCCTGGGCGCAGGCCGGGCTGACCATCCCGGCACTCGGCACGACCCATGCGGACTATTTCCTGGGCGACATCCCCTGTACCCGCGCTTTGCGGCGTGAGGAAGTGGAGGGCGACTATGAGCGGGAAACCGGCCGGGTCATCGTGGAAACCTTCACGGACCGCGATCCGCTGCATACGCCGGGCGTGATTGTCAGCCAGCACGGCCCATTCAGTTGGGGACGCTCACCGGAGGAGGCGGTACATAATGCCGTGGTGATGGAAGAGGTCGCCAAAATGGCCTGGATTGCATGCAGCGTTAACCCACACCTGCACCCGATTGACAGTTACCTGATGAAAAAGCACTTCAGCCGTAAACATGGTGCCGATGCCTATTACGGGCAGAAGCCAGCGCAGTGACCCGCACCACCTGGCCTTCGCGGTAAAGGACGGCAAGCAGCAGGTGAGAATGGCGATAAATGATAGTGGCGGCAGATGAAGATGGCGCTGAGTGGCCGCGGCGTGCGAGGGCAATGTCAGGTGACAGCAAGCCGCATGGAGTGGCAGCACGTTGCGTTGAATGGCGGCAGGCGTCGCGGAGAGTGGCAACAGCGCTGAGTGACGGCGGCCGTGGCCGCCGGTCCATCTGCAGAAGTGATCCTCTGTAAAGAGGATCAGTGGCAGCGCCTGATTGATAACCTCAGGCGCTGTACCCCATAAGCTGCATCAGCCGCTGCGCCTGCACCACGGCTTCCTGGCGGTGGGTGACACCCAGCTTCTGATAAAGGTTACGGATATGAGTTTTGATGGTGGTGGCCGCCACATCCAGCTCACCGGCAATCTGGTCATTGCTGTAACCGGAGTAGATCAGGCCCAGCACCTGCCATTCGCGTTGGGTCAGCGGGCTGGTGCGGATCAGTTCCGGCACGTGCGGGTGAGTCAGCAGCTTCAGCACAAAGCTTTCGTCGAAATGCGCGAACTTGTGGCGATGATGCTGATTTATATCGCGAAGAATACGCTGCGCCCGGTGTTGCTCCAGTTCTGCCAGGGCATTCAGCTGGATAAGCTGGCGTAATTGTTGGGCCATCAGTTCGCCCTCAATCACGAAATGGCTGATAAAACCGGTGCGGTTGGCCAGCGTCAGGGCTTCCATCAGCGCTTTCTGGGCATCCGCTTTCCGCTCACACAGCCAGTAGAGCCGGTTACTGAGCAGCAGGTTACGGTTGAGGTCGCTGTAGAGCTTCAGCCGCCGGGCGTTGTCGTTCAGCTCATCCAGCACCACTTCGGCTTCATTAAACTGGCCGAGCAGGATTTGTGTGCGGGCAATATTGCGCCATTGCCCCTGAAGGAAATGGTTATCCGCCATGCCCGGTTTTTCCGTATGGCGCAGCCAGTTAGCCGCGGCAGTGACATCATTGGTCATCTGCCAATAGAGTACCCGGGCTTTATCCGCGTTGGTGAGCCAGTCACGGTGATAGGCGCTGCTGAGCAACAGGGTTTCACACCCCTGAAGGTGCCGCCCGGCATTGTCGAGATCGCCCCGTGCCAGCGAGCATTTCGCCAGCATCGCCAGGCACTGTAACTGGTGTTGCGGCTGGTGGTTATTGAGCACTTCCAGGCCACGCCGGGCGGCCCCTTCGGCCTCGTCCAGCCGTGCCCATGACCATAACAGCTGGGAGCGCAGGCGCAGCAGGAATTCGTGCAGCGGCAACTGCTCCAGATGCTGTTCGCGCACCAGCTCAAAGGCTTTGTCCTGGGTTTCAAAGGCTGCCTGTAAAAAGCCCTGGGCGATCAGGATTTCGCTCTGTTGCAGCAACGCCCAAAGCGCGTAATGGGTGACCTCATGCCGCCGCGCCATCTGCTCGGTTTGCTGCATCATCGGCAGCGCGCGCGCCAGCTCGCCTTTGCAGTGGTGCACTTCGCCGGTCACGGAGGTTGCCACGATGCGGCTGTAGTAACTCGACAGCGGCAGGAATTTCAGCGCCTCACCGGCGAGCTGCTCGGCCTCTTCCGGTTTGCCGGCCGTAATGGCGACCTGCGCGCGCAGCGCGTTGAATTCGGCCGCCAAGGTTTTATCAATTTCCAGTTGTTGGGCCTGCATCGCCTCGGCAGCGCGATCCAGCAGGGTATCGACTTCCGTGAAGCGGTGCTGGCTTTGCGCCAGCCACGCCTGTAACAGCGCCAGTTTGGGGTTCTGCACCAGCCGCTCATAGGGCAGCGCATTCAAACACTGTTCAAGCAGAGTCAGTTCGCTTTGGTTGAACAGCATCCAGCCATGATGCAGCAGGATGTCGCGCAGCATCTCAATGTCACCGGCTGCTAACGCATGGTGGATGGCTTCAGCCGGGTAGCCCAGCGCCAGCCAGCCTTCGGCGGCGCTGCGGTGGATGGCCGGCAGCTCCAGCGCCAGTTCCCACTGGCAGCGCTGGCGCAGAAATGCGGCAAATAAGGGGTGGAAGCAGAACCATTCACCGCTGTCATCCATACGGTGGATAAACAGGCCCTGGCGCTCCAGCTCCTCCAGCCGTTGCTGGCCGTAATCCTCGCCGGTCAGCCGCACAATCAGCGCATCATTCATGGAGCGCAACACCGCGCAGCGCAGCAGGAAGTGGCGGGTATCGACGTCAATACGGTCGAGTACCTCATCCACCAGGTAATCATTCAGGTGGCTGGCGTTCAGCCCGGCCAGCCGTTGGGCTGATTTATGCGCCGCCGCCCCGGACTGGCGGGCAGAGAGGGCGATCAGTTGCAGGGCGGTTGCCCAGCCCTCAACGTCGTCACATAAACGGCTGCTGTCACCCTGTTCCAGCGGCGCATGGAGCCGGCAGTCAAAGAACTGTTTTGCCTCCTGGTGGTTGAAGGCGAGCTGGCTGCTGCCGAGTTCCAGCAGTTGATCGCGCACCCGCAGGTTGGCGATGCCGAGCGGCGGCAGCGAGCGTGAGAGCAGCACCAGCGTCAGGTTTTCCGGCTGGTGGCGCAGGAAAAAGCGCATCGCCTCATGGATCTGCTCATTGGTGATCAGGTGATAGTCATCAATCACCAGGTAGAGCGGCCGGTGCCATTCACTCAGGTCAATAAACAGTTGGGAAAACAGTGCTGACAGGCTGGCGTACTGGTGTTTCTGGCTCATGGCCTCGCTTTTGCTGCAATGCCCGCCAGTGGCCTGCTGGATAGCGGCCACCAGATAACTGACAAAGCGTTCCGGCTGGTTATCACTTTCATCCAGTGAATACCATCCCAACTCCGCGATATCGGCCGCCCACTGGGCGACAAGGGTGGTTTTACCGTAACCCGCCGGGCAGTTAACCAGCGCCAGACGGTAATTGGCTGCGCTGGCCAGTTTGGTCAACAAACGATCGCGCACCACAGTATTTTGCAGCCGTACCGGACGGCTGAGTTTTGAAGGGATCAGCATGAGGTTTCCATCTTCTCTGACAGCGGCGGAGGTGGCGGAAAGGTAGCCATCCAATACACCATGATTATTTTACGGCTTGTAATTAATCATTAGCCGTTAAGTTCAGCTAAGCCACTTTCTAATGCAATAACTGCCGGTTTTGAGGTGATGGTAAGTTGCAGTCGATCACACTTCACGGCTACGCCCTGCTTCTCCTCCCCAGCTAAGCGTCCGGCGGGATGATGCCGCGCCGCTCACTGCCCGGCAGGATAGCGCTAATTATTTAAGCGCCTGTCCGTCATGCCCAATTCACATGTTCAACATTTAACTGGTTAGCGTTAACTGGTTTAACTACAGGAATGAGACCTGCTATGTCACAGCCCACATTTAAAAAGGATGTCTTTTTGGCTGCGCTGTCGCGCCAGTGGCATCATTTCGGCCTTCATGCCGCAGAAGAAATGACGCCGCATCAGTGGTGGCAGGCGGTAAGCGCCGCCGTTGCCGAGCAACTGACTCCTCCGCCCCGGCCGGAAGCGGCTGAGAAGGGGCAGCGGCATGTGAACTACATCTCAATGGAGTTCCTGATTGGCCGGTTGACCGGCAATAACCTGATCAACCTCGGCTGGTATGACGACATTGCCGCTATCCTGAAAGGCTTTAACCTGTCGCTGACTGACATCCTTGAACAGGAGGTGGATCCGGCGTTGGGCAACGGCGGCCTCGGGCGGCTGGCCGCCTGCTTCCTGGATTCCATGGCGACCCTCAGCCAGCCGGCCACCGGCTATGGGCTGAACTACCAGTACGGGTTGTTCCGCCAGCGCTTTGTTGACGGCAAACAGCATGAGTCGCCTGACATCTGGCAGCGCGAAAATTACCCGTGGTTCACCCATAATGCCTCGCTGGCGGTGGACGTCGGTATGGGCGGCAAACTGGAGAAACAGGCCGACGGCCGCACGGTATGGCGGCCCGATTTCATCCTGCGCGGTGAAGCATGGGACTTGCCGGTGGTGGGCTACCGCAACGGCATCAGCCAGCCACTGCGCCTCTGGGAAGCTACCCATCCCGCCCCGTTTGACCTGGGTAAATTCAATGACGGGGATTTCCTGCACGCTGAGCAGCATGGCATCGACGCCGCCAAACTCACCAAAGTGCTCTACCCAAATGACAACCATCAGGCCGGTAAACGGCTGCGCCTGATGCAGCAATATTTCCAGTGTGCCTGTGCGGTAGCGGACATCCTGCGCCGCCACCATCGCGCGGGCCGTGCCCTGGCGGAGCTGCCGGATTATGAAGTGATCCAGCTCAATGACACCCACCCGACCATTGCGATCCCTGAGATGCTGCGCATCCTGCTGGATGAGCATCAGCTGGAGTGGGAGGCCGCCTGGCAGATCACCAGCCGCACCTTTGCCTACACCAACCACACGCTGATGCCGGAAGCGCTGGAGTGCTGGGATGAAAAACTGGTGCGCAGCCTGCTGCCGCGCCACTTCGCCATCATCAAGCAGATCAACGCGCACTTCAAAAAGATCGTGGATAAGCAGTGGCCGGGCGATGAGGCGCTGTGGGGCAAGCTGGCGGTGCTGCATAACAAGCAGGTACGCATGGCCAACCTGTGCGTGGTGGCCGGTTTTGCGGTGAACGGGGTAGCGGCGCTGCACTCTGATCTGGTGGTGAAGGATCTCTTCCCGGAATATCACCAGCTTTGGCCGCAGAAATTCCATAATGTCACCAACGGCATCACCCCGCGCCGTTGGCTGAAGCAGTGTAACCCGGCGCTGTCAGCCTTGATCGATGAAACGCTGAACACCGAGTGGGTCACGGATCTGGACGCGCTGAAAGGGCTGGAACCTTATGCCGAAGACGCCGGGTTCCGGGAGACATTCCGCCAAATCAAGCACCGGAATAAAGAGAAACTGGCAGCGTATGTGAAGGATGTCACCGGCATTGTGATCAATCCGGAGGCGATCTTCGATATCCAGATCAAACGGCTGCATGAGTACAAACGCCAGCACCTGACGCTGCTGCATATCATCGCGCGGTATCAGGAGATCCTGAGTAAAAAGGGCCCGGACCGGGTGCCGCGGGTGTTCCTGTTCGGGGCCAAAGCCGCGCCGGGCTACTACCTGGCAAAAAATATCATCTATGCGATCAACCAGGTCGCGGCGACGATCAACAACGATCCGCGGGTGAAGGATCTGCTGAAGGTCGTGTTTATCCCGGATTATAAAGTGTCGGTCGCGGAGCTGATGATCCCGGCGGCAGATGTCTCCGAGCAGGTGTCCACTGCCGGGAAAGAGGCGTCCGGCACCGGCAATATGAAACTGGCCCTGAACGGCGCGCTGACCGTCGGCACGCTGGATGGCGCTAACGTCGAGATTGCCGAGCAGGTGGGTGAAGAGAATATCTTTATTTTCGGCAATACCGTGGAGCAGGTCAAAGCGCTGAAAGCCGGTGGCTATGACCCGGTGAAATGGCGTAAAAAAGATAAACGACTCAATGCGGTACTGAAAGCGCTGGAGAGCGGCGAATTCAGCAACGGCGACAAGCAGGCGTTTGAAATGTTGCTGAACAGCCTGCTGGGCGGGGGCGACCCTTATCTGGTGCTGGCCGATTTCGCCGCCTATGAAGAAGCGCAACAGAACGTGGACGCACTCTACCGTGACCCGGAAGAATGGACACGACGCGCTATCCTGAATACAGCACGCGTTGGGATTTTCAGTTCGGATCGTTCGATCCGGGATTATCAGCAACGCATCTGGCAGGCAAAACGGTAAGGAGACCGCATGGACGAGAAACAGATTGATCAGGCGGCCACGCTGGCGGGTATTTCCGCCAGCTTTATCAACGCGCACGGCAAACAGCAGGCAATTTCAGCGCAGACCAAAATGAAATTGCTGACCGCAATGGGCCGTGATGAAGAGACCTCGCCGGCAGCCGGGCCGCTGCCGCCGGTGAAAGTCTTCACCCAGGGGCGGCCGATTTCCCTGTCGCTGGCCGGAAAGGGTGAATTCAGCTGGGTGCTGGAGCAGGAGAACGGCACGCGGGCCGAAGGGCGCGCCGGGGGAAGCAAACGTCTGACCCTGCCGGGGCGGCTGCCGGCGGGTTACCACCAGCTGACGCTGGAGCAGAAAGGGCAGCGCTGGAGCTGTCGCCTTATCGTCGCCCCGAAACGCTGTTATGAACCGGAAGCGCTGCTGACCGGCAAAAAACTCTGGGGTGCCTGCGTGCAGCTTTACAGCCTGCGCTCAGAGCAAAACTGGGGCATCGGTGATTTCGGTGACCTGCGGATGATGCTGGAAGAGACGGCGAAACGGGGCGGGGCGTTTATCGGCCTGAACCCGATCCACGCGCTCTACCCGGCGATGCCGGAGAGCGCCAGCCCCTACAGCCCCTCATCACGCCGCTGGCTGAATATCCTCTACATTGACGTGAATGCGGTAGATGAGTTCCGTCACAGTAAGGCGGCCCAGCGCTGGTGGAAACAGCCTGACACCCAGGCGGCGCTGGAGAAAGCGCGCGCGTCAGAATGGGTGGATTACAGCGCGGTGACGGCCCTGAAGCGGGAGGCGCTGCGATTGGCCTTCCCTGACTTCGAGGTGCTGCCCGCGACCCATGCCCGCAAGCGTGCCTACCTGCAATTCGTAGAGCAGGCCGGCAGCAGTTTGCGCCAGCAGGCTGCTTTTGATGCGCTGCATGAACAGCTGATCAAAGAGAACAAAGAGTGCTGGGGCTGGCCGGCCTGGCCGGAAAAATACCGTGACGGCACCGAGGCGGCGGAAGCGTTTTATCACTCCAACCGCGATGACGTCGAATTTTACCAGTGGCTGCAATGGCTGGCGCACAGCCAGTTCGCTGACTGTTACGCCCACAGTGAAGCCCTGGGGATGCCGATCGGCCTCTACCGTGATTTGGCGGTCGGGGTGTCAGAGGGGGGCGCAGAAACCTGGTGTGACCGTGAGCTGTACTGTTTGCGTGCCTCAGTCGGCGCACCGCCGGATATTCTCGGCCCGCTCGGCCAGAACTGGGGCCTGCCGCCGATGGACCCGAACGTGATGCAGACGCGCGGTTATCAGCCGTTTATCGATTTGCTGCGCGCCAACATGACTGACTGCGGTGCACTGCGGATTGACCACGTGATGGCGCTGCTGCGGCTGTGGTGGATACCTTATGGGGAAACGGCCGATCAGGGTGCATATGTCCAGTATCCGGTGGATGATCTGCTGGCGATTCTGGCGCTGGAGAGCCAGCGCTACCGCTGCATGGTGATTGGTGAGGATCTGGGCACCGTGCCGGTTGAGATTGTCGCCCGGCTGCGTGACAGCGGCGTGTACTCATACAAAGTGCTCTATTTCGAGCGCGATCGCGACAATATCTACCGCGCGCCGCAATCCTACCCGGTGCAGGCGATGGCAACCATCACCACCCACGATCTGCCGACCCTGCGCGGGTTCTGGGAGAGCGGGGATCTGACGCTCGGCCAGAAGCTGGGCCTGTACCCGGACAAAGAGGTGTTCGCCGGGTTACAGGAGGATCGGGATAAAGCGCGCCAGGGGCTGCTCAACGGCCTGCACCAGTACGGGTGTGTGCCGAAAAAGCTGGGGCATAAGGCCTCTATGATGGCGATGACCCCGACGCTGAACCGCGGCCTGCAACGCTATATCGCAGACAGCGCCAGTGCGTTGCTGGGGTTACAGCCGGAAGATTGGCTGAATATGAAAATGCCGGTGAACGTGCCCGGCACCACAGACCAGTACCCCAACTGGCGGCGCAAGCTGTCTCAGACGCTGGAGGCGATGTTTGCTGACCCGCAGGTCAACCGGCTGCTGAAGGATCTGGATAAGCGCCGCCGTAAGGTGTCGGTCTGAGCCTGTAGCCGGCCTGGAAAATGACAACCCGGAGATAACCCGGAAAAGAAAAGGGCACCCTGTAGGGTGCCCTTTTTTGTCGGTGCTGAACCTGCAACGTTCATGCCCCGACAAGCCGTGCCTTACTCAGGCCGGCCTTGATAATACGGCCTTAGTAATAAGAGTGCTCACCGCGCTGGTGTTCGGTCAGATCCCGCACGCCTTTCAGCTCCGGGAAGTTAGCCAGCAGCTCTTTTTCAATGCCGTCTTTCAGGGTCACATCAATCATCGAGCAGCCATTGCAACCCCCGCCGAATTGCAGGATGGCATAGCCGTCATCGGTGATTTCCATCAGCGACACACGGCCGCCGTGGCCCGCCAGTTGCGGGTTGATTTTGGATTGCAGTTCATACTCGACACGCTCCATCAGCGGTGCGTCATCCGAGACTTTACGCATTTTGGCGTTCGGGGCTTTCAGCGTCAGCTGGGAGCCGAGCTGGTCAGTCACGAAGTCAATTTCGGCGTCTTCCAGATAAGGTGCGCTCAGCTCATCCACATAGGCGGAGATCTGATCAAATTTCAATTCGGTGTCGGTGGCTTCTACTGCGTCCGGCGGGCAATAGGAGACGCCGCACTCAGCGGTAGGTGTACCCGGATTAATCACGAATACGCGAATCTGAGTGCCTTCTTCCTGGCTCGCCAGCAATTTGGCAAAGTGTGCTTGGGCTGCGTCGGTAATACGGATCATAGCATTCACTCAATAGTTGACTTCTCTAGTAGGTTATAATACGCCCAATGACGGCATCACTACAAGGTGCGGCACAGGCACCAGATTTGAATCGACGCCACACCCGCACGATTGAGCAACGCGCAAATCTCCGCCACCGTACTCCCGGTGGTGACCACATCATCCAGTAGCGCCACATGGCAACCGGCCAGATTCTGCCCGCAGTGAAACGCGCCGCGCAGGTTACGCTGCCGCCGGGCGGCCGTGAGTGCGCGCTGGGCAGGCGTCGCGCGGGTGCGTTGCAGCGTATCTTCCCGGTAACCGCAGCCCAGCCAGCGCGCCAGCGGCACTGCCAGCAAATCACTCTGGTTATAGCCGCGCCGCCATTGCCGCCGCCGGTGCAGCGGCACGCTGATCACCTGGTGCGGCCGCACGACCCGCCCGTGGCGGTGGGCCTCCAGCCAGCGCAGCAGCAACAGGCGCGCCAGCACCGGGGCCAGCTCCGGGGTGTGGCTGAACTTCAGCCGATGCACCAGGTGGCTGAGCGGCGGGCGAAAATCGGTAACGGCAACCAGCGCCTGCCAGGGCGGCGGCTGCCGCAGGCAACGGCCGCACGGCAAATCGGGCGAGGCTGAGGGCAGGCCGCAGCGCGGGCACGCCGGGGGCGCGGTCAGGTGCCGCAGGCAGTAACTGCAAATGCCGTGGCGGCTGAGGTGTAGCGGCATCCGGCATAGCCAACACAGGCCGCCGATTGTTAGCATACTCATCTTGGCTTCCTTGCAGAGATACAGAAACAGGACAATAACCTATGACGGAGCTTTACTGGCAGACAATGGGCGAAGGCGATCGCGATCTTGTGCTGCTTCACGGATGGGGGTTGAACGCCGACGTCTGGCAACAGGCTGCGGTGCGGCTTGCGCCGCATTTCCGGCTGCACCTGGTCGACCTGCCTGGTTACGGGCGCAGCACCGGTTTCGGCGCGATGACGCTGGCAGAGATGGCCGCACGGGTGCGGGAAAATGCCCCGCCGCGCGCCCACTGGCTCGGCTGGTCGCTGGGCGGGCTGGTGGCCAGCCAGATTGCGCTGGACGCCCCGGCGCAGGTGGACTCGCTGATTACCGTAGCCTCGTCCCCCTGTTTTGCCGCGCAGGGGGAGTGGCCCGGCATCCGCCCTGAGGTATTACAGGGGTTCCAGCATCAGCTCAGTGAGGATTTCCAGCGCACGGTGGAACGTTTTCTGGCGCTGCAAACCCTGGGTACCGAGAGCGCCCGGCGCGACGTCCGGCTGCTGAAGGCGGTGGTGCTGGAGCAGCCGATGCCGGGAGTGGACGTGCTGAACGGCGGGCTGGAGATTTTGCGGCAGGCCGATCTGCGTGAACCTTTGCGTGCGCTGACGCTGCCGTTCCTGCGCATCTATGGGCGGCTCGATGGCCTGGTGCCGCGTAAGATTATCCCGGAACTGGATGAGGCGTGGCCGCAGTCAACGTCCGTTACCCTCGACAAAGCCGCCCATGCGCCTTTTGTTTCCCATCCGGACGATTTCACCCAGGTGCTGCTTGATTTCCTCGCGGAACACTCGCCGGGCGGCCTGGCCTTGCCCCGATAACCCGCTGTTTATGGAGTTTATTTAGCGCAGTAAAGTGGAATTATTTAGGGGCCCGAGTGGATAAATCAGCAATCTGCTTAATACTTAGGTATCAGGCAGGTAACTGATTAACTGACAGACGGTGTGAACAGGGCGGATAAACGCGTCAGCCCTGTTCACGCGACTGTCACGCTTCTGGGCGGGATATCGCCGGGGTTCATTCGCACAAGGATGATGCTGTCTCCGTGGTGTTCGTTACCTGCTTATCTTGACTGCTTTCTTAAACACTAATCATTCTACGAGAGGTAAGGTCATGAAATTTATGTCTGCAATGAAGGCTTCAGCGATGACGGCAGCGGTGCTGGCGGGTGTGATGTCATTTGGCGCACTGGCAGCGCAGGAGATCTCCAAAGAAGAAGCCACCAAGTATGAGAAAGTGGGCACCGTTACCACGACGGCGGAAACCACCTCGCCAATGGATGCCAAAGAAGAACTCTCCAAACTGGCCGATGAGAAAGGCGGTAAATACTTTGTTGTGATCGCCGGCCGCGAACACGGCAAAGTCAGCGCCATCGCCGAAGTCTATAAATAATCTCTGATTGATCGGTCAACGGGGCGCCAAACGGCGCCTTTTCTATTACTGCGTCCGCCTTCTTCTTTCCCCGCGCCCTCTGCCGGATTACATCCTTCCCCGTTACGGTATAATTGCCCCGAATTTACCCTCACGTTGACGCGGAGATGCGTATCAGTGGCAGCTACGATTTATGACATCGCACGGATGGCCGGGGTCTCCAAATCGACCGTGTCTCGTGTGCTGAACAATCAGCCCAATATTTCCCCTGAGGCCCGTGACCGGGTGTTGCAGGCGATCGACACGCTGAATTACCAGCCCAGCAAACTGGCACGGGCGCTGACGTCCTCAGGCTTTGACGCCATTATGGTGATTTCCACCCGCCCGACCCGCAGCACGCTCGGCAACCCTTTCTTTGCAGACATTGTGCACGCCATCGCCTCCAGGGCCGAAGAGGAGGGGTTCGACGTGATTTTGCAGACGTCCCGTAACAGCGAGGACGATCTGCAAAAATGTCTCGTAAAGATCAAAGAGAAGATGGTGAAAGGGATCATCATGCTCAGCTCCCCGGCCGATGAGGCCTTTTTCGCCCAGCTCGACAGCTACACCATTCCGGTGGTGGTGATCGGCCGGGTGGAGGGGCAGTACCGCCACATCTTTTCGGTGGACACCGACAATGTGCATGACAGCTACCGGATGACCCAGGCGCTGATTGCGCAGGGGCACCGGGCGATCGCCTGCCTGCACGCCTCGCTGGATTTCCATGTGTCGATTGACCGGCTGGCCGGTTACCGGCAGGCGATGGCGGACGCGGGATTGCCGGTAGACCCGGCCTGGATTGTGGATGGCGGCAACAGCGTGGAGGAGGGGTATGAGGCGGCTTGCCGGTTGCTGGCGCTGCCGTCGCTGCCGACCGCCGTGCTGGCGACCGATGCGCTGAAAATTCTCAGCCTCTACCGGGCCGCGCAGGAGCAGGGGTGCAGCATTCCCGACCGGCTCTCCGTGATGGGGTTCAGCAATACCGGTATTTCACCGCTGTTGACGCCGCCGTTAAGCGGCATCGACGTGCCGACTGCCCAACTGGGCTGGCAGGGCGGCGACCTCCTGTTTGCCCGCATTGCCGGGCGCGAACCTTCGCAGATGCATACGCTGGTGGAGACTGAAATCCGTTACGCCCGCTCAACGGCCGCCCCGGCCCCCAGGCATAAGGCATAAAAAAAGGGAGGGTGCCGTCACCCTCCCTGTGTGGTTGCCCGGCGCTTACGAAAGCGTTGGGATCACCTGTTCGGTTTCGCTGTCAAAGAAGTGGGCGTGCGCCATGTCCAGCCGCAGGCCCAGTTTCTCCCCGGCGTGAATGTCACATTGCGCGTCCGTGCGCACCACCAGTTCATGCCCGCCAATCTGGCAATACAGCATAAATTCAGCCCCGGTCAGCTCCGCCACGGAGACGCTGGCCTCAATCTGCTGCTGGCCCGGTTGTGCCAGTTGGATTGACTCCGGGCGGATGCCGAGGATCAGCGGCTGGCGCTGATACCCGGCCGCGTTGAGTTTCTCCAGCGCCGCCGCCGGGATCGGAATATGCAGGCTTTCCGTCGCAAAGTGCCCGCCATCCAGCGCCCCGCGGATAAAGTTCATCGCCGGGGAGCCAATAAACCCGGCGACAAACATGTTGCATGGCCGGTTGTAGATGGTTTTCGGGCTGCCGACCTGCTGCACAATGCCGTCTTTCATCACCACAATCCGCGTCGCCATGGTCATGGCTTCGGTCTGGTCGTGGGTCACGTAGATCATGGTGGTGTCGAGCTTCTGGTGCAGCTTGCTGATCTCCGCCCGCATCTGGACGCGCAATTTGGCGTCGAGGTTGGAAAGCGGTTCGTCCATCAGGAACACTTTGGCATCGCGCACGATGGCGCGGCCTAACGCGACCCGCTGGCGCTGGCCGCCGGAAAGTGCGCTCGGGCGGCGTTGCAGCAGGTCTTTCAGCCCGAGGATCTGCGCCGCATAGGCCACGCGCCGCTCAATTTCCGCTTTATCCACGTTCATCAGCTTCAGCGCGAACGCCATGTTGTCATATACCGACATGTGCGGGTAGAGCGCGTAGTTCTGGAACACCATCGCGATGCCGCGGTTTTTGGCGGCCACGTCATTCATGCGCTGGCCGTCAATCAGCAGGTCGCCGTCGCTGATCTCCTCCAGCCCGGCGATCATCCGCAGGGTGGTGGATTTGCCGCACCCCGACGGGCCGACGAACACGATGAACTCTTTGTCTTCAATCTCCAGGCAAAAATCTTTTACGACGTGGACATTGTTGGGATAAATCTTCTGAATGTGCTGTAAAGAAATCTGGGCCATGCTCAGCTCCTGGTGATGGGTGTGGGGCAAGCCTGTTCTGCCTGCCAATGGGCCAGCAGATCTGGCCAGGCCAGCTCCCCGGTGTGGTTCAGCCGGTAATCCGCCCCGGTGAGCGATGCGCCGATCCCTACCGAGTACATGCCGCTGGCGTTGATGGCGGTGATCCCGGCCTGCGCATCCTCAATGCCGATGGCCTGGTCAGGCGCAACCCCCACCCCGCGGCAGGCGGTCAGGAAAATTTCCGGATGCGGTTTGGAGTGGGTTAATGCGCGGGCATCGGCGCAAAAATGGAACCAGTCGCATAACCCCAGCGATGCCAGCACCTGCGGGGCATTCTCCGACACGGAGGCCAGCCCGATGCGGCACCCGGCCGCCCGCAGGTCAGCCAGCAGCGGCAGAATGCCGGGCAGAATGTCCGCCGGGCTGAGGGTTGCCAGCAGTTCCCGGTAAAGATCGTTCTTTTCCGTCATAAATTGCTGACGCTGCGCCGGAGTATAGGCGTCAGCCTGGCCGCCGCGCTGCAAAATACGCGTCAGGGAGTCAGCGCGGTTTACGCCTTTTAACTGCTCGTTAAACGCACGATCGATACTGATGCCCAGTTTTTGCGCCAGTTGTTGCCAGGCGAGAAAATGGAATTCGGCGGTGTCAGTGATCACTCCGTCCAGATCAAACACGACCGCCTGGGGTAAAGGCTTCATTGCCATCATGCTTCCTTAGTGAAGTGCCAGCACCAGCCGGCGGGTGAAAGAGTGCAGCGTGCCGTGGACGCTGATGCTCAGCGGGGCGTCAGTGGCTTTTTCAATCTGCAAGTGCTGTTGGCTGATGCTGATCTGGAGCTGTTCACCCCGCCAGCGGAGCGGGAAGCGCAGTGTTTTCCAGTGCGGCGGCAGGCGCGGCGAGAGCACCAGTTGCCCCTCCTGATACTCCAGCCCGGCAAAGCCCATGATCGCCCCGAGCCAGATGGCCCCGGTGGCGGCGGCGTGGATGCCGTCATCACAGCTGTGCGGCTCCGGCCCCAGATCGATAGCCATTGCCTCGCGGTACAGCGGCCAGGCGAGGTCTGCCATGTCGTTGCGGCAGGCGACAATCGCGTAGATCGCCTTGCTGAGCGATGAGTCATGGATGGTACGCGGCAGGTAGTAATCCAGGTTGGCGCGTTGCACGTCACGGCTGAACAGCGACGGCAGCAGGAAGAACAGCATGATCAGGTCGGCCTGCTTGAGGATCTGCATCTCGTTGACTTCCGCCCGCGAGTAGTCGAGCAGAATCGACTGGGTGCCGGCTTTTGCCTGATAGCGCGTCAGGTCTATCGTCGGTTTGCTGAAGAAGCTGTCATCCTGCGGGATAACCCGATCGTTATCCGGCTGGGGCAACACGCAACGGGCCAGGAAATCCCGCCCGCGGGCGCGGAAGCCGGCATGTTCCGGTGTGTCCGGCAGGTAATGCAGCGCCTGCGCCACGCTGTAGTGCGCCAGATAATTGGTGTAGGCATTGTTGTTGACGTGCTCGGTGTACTCGTCCGGGCCAATCACATCATGCAGCTCCAGCCGGCCATTGACTTCCGTGGTGCGGCTCAGCCAGAACAGCGCGCACGCTTTCAACAGCGCCTGGGCTTCGGTGGCCTGGAAGGCGGCGTCACCGGTGGCCTGAAGGTAGCCCACGGTGGCGTAGGCGATATCCGCGACCAGATGGTGTTCAGCAAGCGCCGACGCCACCGGCTGGCGCAGACCGGTGCGGATGTTGATCAAGCCGAAAGCCGGCGTCTCCTCTTCACCGGTAAAGGCGCTCTCCCACGGGAACAACGCGCCCTCGTACCCGCAACGGGCTGCTTTCTGCTGCGCCTGCGGGATACGATGGTAGCGGTAGCGCAACAGCGCCCGCGCGGTTTCCGGCCGGGTCAGCAGGTGATAGGGCAGGATAAAGATGTCGGTATCCCAGAACACGTGGCCTTTGTAGCCTTCGCCGGTCAGCCCTTTGGCCGCCACACTGCACCGCTCATCATGCGCAGGCGTCATGGCGGCGAGATGGTAGGCGGACATGTCCAGCGCCAGTTGGTCAAAGGCATCACTGGAGTCAACCTCCACCCGCGCCTGCGGCCACCAGTGTTGCCACTGTTGCAGGCTGGCTGCGCGCAGCGCCGCGTAACCCTGTTCAACATGCGGGGCGAGTTGCGCGAGGCAGTGTTCGTCCCAGCTTGCCGGTTCCGCATCGCCCGGCAGGCAAACGTCAACCCAGCTGAATTTTTCCAGCGTCAGCGGCACGCCCACCTGTAGGGTGGTGCTGAACTGCTGGGTCAGCCGGCGGTTTTTTGCGGCATAGCTGATGCGCACGTCATCAGTGGAGAGACGGCAATGGCTGGTGAGCATCAGCGCCATGTCACCTTCGGGCGTGCGGTAGCAGCCTTGCAGCGTGTGCTGGTGCATCACGCGCACGCTCGCTTCCGTCAGGTGCTGGCGGCCGCTGTTGGTCTGCGTGGCGTCAATGCCGGTGGAGAGGCGCAGGGGCGTCGCCTGATCCAGCGCGGTCAGTGTCAGGGTGGCGGCCACCAGTTGCTGCGGCGCACGCGCCACAAACCGGGCGCTTTTCAGGCTGAACAAACCGCCCTCCGGCGATTGCCAGATCAGTTCACGGCAAAGCTCACCCAACTCCGGGTGGAATTCCCGCCGGTAGGAAAGCAGCGTCCCGGCCAGCAGTGAAAAAGGCGTGTTTCCCAGCTCAATTTTGCAGCCGGTGATGTCCGGCAGGTTCACCAGCTCAGTGACCTCATCCGGCGTGGCGCGGTGGTAGAACCCGGCCACAAACATGCCGCGCACCTGATCGGTGTAGGCCTCTTCGTGGCCGCCACGGATGCCGAGATACCCGTTGCCGCAGGTCATCAGGGTGGCGTATTTGTTCAGCTGGTGCGGGCTGAAACCCGGCTCGCACAGCACGGAGAACGGGGCGGAAGGGGAAGTCATCATAACGTCACGCTCTCACCCTGTTCAGCGGCCTGATAGATTGCTGCCACCAGTTGCTGAATGCGGTAACCCTGGCGGCCATCGGCCACGTCGCTCTCTTGCCCCATCACGCGGTCAACAAAAGCTTTCATGCTGTTATGGTGGCGCTGGCTGTCCGCTTCCTGGCGCTGGTAAAGCGTCAGCAGTTTGCCGCCGTCATCGGTATAAATGTGCGCCGGGAAGAGGGTGGCCCCCGCCTCGGCCCCGCAAAACTGCACGTTCATCACTGACTCTTCCGGGATATTCAGCGCAAAGGAGGTTTCCAGCCGTAAAATGCCGCCGCCCTCAAACTCCAGCGTGGCAAACAGGGCATCTTCCACCGTGTACTTTTCCGGCTGCCATTCACCAAACAGCCCCCGGTGTTTGCGGTTGCCGATTTTGCAGAACTGGTGGGCGCTGACGCGGGTGACCTGGGGGAAGCCCAGCACATACATCGCGGCATCCAGCATATGGATGCCGATGTCGATCAGCGGCCCGCCGCCCTGCTGTTCTTTGTCGATAAAGACGCCCCAGCCCGGCACACCGCAGCGGCGCAGGGCGCGCGCCTGGGTGACGTAAACCTCGCCCAGCATTCCGGCTGCCACTTTTTCCCGCAGAATGCGGCAATCCTCGGCGAAGCGGTGGTGGAAATCATAGGCCAGCACTTTCCCGGCACGGTCGGCGGCGTCGGCCATCGCCAGCGCCTCAGGCGGCGTCATGGCCGGGGGCTTTTCACACATGACGTGGCAGCCATGCTGCAACGCCTGCAGCACCTGTGCCGAGTGGAAGCGGTTTGGCGAACAGATACTGACCACATCCGGCTGTTCAAGGCGGTACATCTCGTCTGCGTCAGTGTAGGCACGGGGGATGTTATTGCGGGCGGCAAAGGCGTCAGCGCGTTCAGCCTCTTTGTCGACCACCGCAACCAGCGTGACGTCTTTGCGGGTAGCGTAATAGGCGGCGTGCACTTTCTCCGCCACCTGGCCCGCACCAATAATCGCGACCCGCAAGGGCCGCGATGCGTAAGCAGTAAACTCCATGTTTTTCCTGCCGATTAGCGCAAGGTGCGCAGATAGTCGAGGGAATCCTGATAGGCTTTGGCCGGATCGGCCGCCCGCACGCGGCATTCGTAGACGGCGTAACCGTCATAGCCATCTTGTTTGAGCTGGTTGAAATGGCGTGCAAAGTCCAGCGAGCCGCTGCCCGGCTGATAGCGGTGGTTATCTGCAATGTGGACATGCCCCAGCAGGTCGCGGTGCTGGTGCAGCGCGGCGCTGATGTCATCTTCCTCAATGCTCATGTGGTAGAAGTCACCAATGATCTGCGTGTGGTGCAGCTGGTTCTCTTCGATGTAGCGGCGGGCATCTGACAGCAGGTTAATCATGTGATCCTGATAGCGGTTCAGCGGCTCCAGGAAGATTTTGGTGCCGGTGTCGGCGGCGATGCCGTCGAGGAATTTCAGCGAGCTGCTGACGGCCAGGCGGTCACCGGCCACGCTGCGCGGTGAGGTCATCGGCGGCAGGCGGTAGGTGAACATGCCCCAGGCGGCCGGCACCACGATGCCTTTCGCGCCGACTTCAGCCAGCGCCCGCAGTATGGCGGCAATCTGTTGCAGGCCGTTCAGGCGGCGCTCTTCAATGAAATCCCCGATCCAGCCGTCATAGCCGCCACAGGCGCTGACCACCGGCAGGCCGGTTTCTGCAATCGCGGCTTTCACCTCTGCCAGGTTGTTCACCAGCAGCTTGCCGTCAATTTCAAAGCCGTCAAAGCCCATGTTTTTGATGTACTGGAACTTCGCCAGAATCCCTTCCGGGAAGAACGCCTGATTTTGGGTACCGATTTTCATCTCTTTATATCCTGTAAAGTCACATGTAATCAGAAGGTAACGCCCATTTTGATGCTCAGTTCCGGGTGCTGATCGACAAAGCGCATGTAGCTTTCGGCGCTGTCGCGGAACGTCACCACCGGATCGATCAGGTCACGGCAATCGAGGTAGCCGTTCATCAGCAACTGCCAGCAGCTGTCTTCAATGCGTTTGCGGTTCCAGCGCGGGTAATCCGGGTTGGGTTCGCTGCAGGCGCGGGAGAACACGATGCGCGCATTGTTGAAGTGCGCTTCACGGCCCAGGTTGAAGCCTTCCGGGAAGGGTTTGGCGAAAGCCACATAGGAGATGGTGCCGCCGTAAGCCAGGCCGCGCAGGGATGCCTGTAACGCCTGCGCATTGCCGCTGGTTTCGATGATCACGTCTGCGCCGCGTTTGTCGGTCAGGCGTTTGATCTCAAGACCCAAATCGCAGGCCGTCGGATCGAGGGCCACATCCGCGCCATGTTTGCAGGCGATCTCGCCGCGGTGGGCCAGCGGATCCACGCCGATCACCAGCGCTGCACCAGCACCTTTCGCCAGCTGCACCGCGATCTGGCCGATCGCGCCCAGGCCAATCACCACCACCACGTCACCTACGCGCACGTTGCCGTCACGCACGCCGCTCATGGCAAACTGGGCCGGGTCATAACAGACGGCGTTTTGCCACGCGGCCCCTTCCGGCATGTGACGCAGTTTGTAGTTGTCCACGCCGTTGACGATCACCGTCTCCTGCAACGGCCCGTAAGTGCAGACGCGGTCGCCCAGCTGATATTGCGTGACCTGCCCGCCTTTCTCCTCGACGGTGCCGACCACCATATTGCCCAGGGTGAAGTTACCGAACTCGATACCGCGCGCCTCGCCTTCCGCACGCGGCACAAACAGGTTCCATTCGCTGGAGAAGGCCTCATCGATAAACGGGCTGACGCCACGGAAATCCACCACTTCGGTGCCGTGCTTCGGTGCGCCGAACTGCACACGGATGCGTACTTCATGGGCCTGCAACGGGCGATCTTCATACTCCACCAGTGCGGCAACGCGCGGTGCAACGGCGACTAACTTTTTCATGCTGACTCCTTTATAAGTTCACGACGGGTAAGGGCGGGCGTCAGCCTTTGACGCCGCCATCAGTGAGATTGCCTTTGATGAATTTTTCCGACAGGGCATACATCGCAACTACCGGCAGCGCCGTCACCAGTGAGGCGGCCATCATGCGGCCCCAGATGTAATCAGGCGTGCTGAACAGGGCGTTGAGGCCCACCGGCAGGGTGAAGTGCTTCGCGTCAGAGAGGAAAATCGAGGCGAACAGGTAGTCATTCCACGCCACCATGAAGCAGTAGACGAACACGGAAATGATGCCGGAGATCGCCAGCGGCACGGTGATGTAGAAGATGATTTGCAGCCGGTTAAGGCCGTCCATCATCGCCGCTTCTTCGATATCCTTTGGAATGGTGTCGAAGTAGCTTTTCAGCATAAAAATGGCGGTCGGCAGGGTCTGTACCACCATGGTGATCACCAGCGCGGTCAGGGTGTCATACAGCCCCATCGACGAGATGATCTTGAACAGCGGCACCACCAGCAGAATGCCGGAGAACATATACACCGTGTAGAAACTGGTGTTGATGGTCAGCCGGCCTTTGAAGCGCAGCCGCGACAGGGCATAGGCGCCCAGAATGCCGAGCAGCACCGCAATGCCGGAGGCGACCAGTGACACGCTCAGGCTGTTCTTGAAGTAGGACATAAACGGGAAAATCGTCGGGTTGAAGATGTCCGCGTAGTGCTGCCAGGTCCAGTTTTCCGGCCACAGGGTCGGGTGCAGGGAAATCGCCTCCTTGCTGCTTTTGAACGAGGTCATCAGCATGATGAAGAAGGGGAACAGCACCACCGCAAGAAATGCAGCCAGCGCCAGATAGAACCCGGAGCGGCGCAGCAGGGAACGTTTAGTTGTTGCCATGAGGATTCACCCGTTTTCTCGCGAGGAGGATCACAATGAAAATAATGCCGAACAGCACCACAGACAGCGCCGCTGCTTTGCCCAGGTCATTGAGGGCAAAGGCCGTTTTGTAGAGGTAAACGCCCAGGATGTTGACTTTGTTGGTCAGCAGGTAGACGTCGGCAAACATGTAGAACATCCAGATCGCCCGCAGGATCACCACCGTCGCGAGAACCGGCATGATCGCCGGCAGGGTGATCATGCGGAATTTCTGCCACAGGTTGGCCCCGTCCATTTCCGCCGCCTCATACAGCGATTTGTCGATGGTCTGCAAAATCGCCAGGAAGGAGATAAAGGCGTACGGGAAATAGCGCCAGACGGCAAACAGCACCACCAGCACAAAGCTGCTGCCGGGGTTGTCGAACCAGAGCGGGGCCTGGTCAAACAGGTGCAGCAGGTCACCGCCGACCCAGTTGACGATGCCGTAGCCGCTGTTGAACATGTATTTCCAGGCGAACACCAGCGAGATGGACGGCGTCACATAGGAGAGGATCACCAGCGAGCGCGCGGTTTTACGGAAGCGGAACTCCCGGTTGAAGAACAGCGCGACCCCCAGCCCCACGCCGGTGCTGCCGAGCACCACCAGCGCGGTGTACCAGAAGGTGACCCAGAGCGAGTGGTAAAACTCCGGATCGCTGAGGATGCTCAGGTAGTTATCCAGCCCGACAAACCGGTCGGACAGACGTGGGTTAAGCGGCAACTGCAGGAAACTCAGTTGCAGGTTGGCGATCATCGGGTAGACCACCAGCAGCGCGAGCAGAACCATGCTCGGTGCCAGCAGATACCAGGCAAACGCCGTGTCCGTTTTTAAGCGTTTTCCCAGGCTCAGGCGTTTCGCCGGCAGCAGGGAAGGTTGACAAGCAGGCTTCATCAAATCCTCACTCAGCGTTTCTGGACAAGGTGGGTCACCCGGCCCTGGGTTTGCGCCAGCGTGGCAGGCACGTCTTTATTGCCGACCGTCACGGCGTTCACCATTTCACTCAGTGCGGCTGAACCGGTGATGTCACCCATGCTGGTGAAGTTTTTCTCACCGACTGAGCCGAACACCTGCACGTTGGCGAACTGCTGCACCAGCTCCATAGAGAGCGGGCCGAACGCTTTCACCACCGGGTTGTCCTGCCAGTTGCTGTTGCTGGTCACCAGTTTGGTGAGCGGCAGCGCAGCGCCCGGTGACATCAGCACCCAGCGGGTGGCGTTGTCAGACTGCTCCATAAAGGTGATGAATTTTTTGGCGGCGTCACGCTGTGCTTCGGTCTGCCCGGCGGTGATGGTGAGGGAGGTAATGGTGCCGTAGACCGCCTGTGATTTTTCTGCCGGCACGGCAAAGCCGATGTCCTGGGCAAACCCTTCGTTGTAAATCGCCGGCAGGATGTAGGTGGAGTAGACGGCCATCGGCACGGTGCCGTTCATAAAGGCGTCTTTGATCTCCATGATGTCGTTGGAGCCGGGCAGGGTGGTTTTGGCCAGTTGTTGATAGAAGCCGAGTGCCTGCTGCATTTCCGGGGTGTCGATGGTGATTGCGCCGTTGGCGTCAAACACGTTGGCCCCGTTGGAGAGCGCAAATTGTGAGAAGGATTGCTCTGTCATTACGCTTTCTGCGGTCGGCAGGCCGATGCCGAACTTTTTCTGTTCCGGGTGGGTAAAGGCGGTGGTGATGCTGAGCAGTTGCTGCCAGTTTTGCGGCTCGCTGAAGCCGGCATCCGCCAGTTGCTGTTTGCGATACCAGATGCCCTGGATCCAGCCGCTGATCGGCACGCCGGTGGCGCTGGTGCCGTCTTCGGTTTTCACAATGCGCAGCACGCCGTCGTAGAAGTTGTCAGCGCCGATGCCGGTAATGACGTCGTTCACCGCGTCGCGGTCAATCAGCTGCTCTTTATCCATGACTTTGGCGTAGTCGTGGCTGGTTTCGATCACCGCCGGCAGCGCGCCGCTGCGCGCCAGGGTAATCACCTTGGTGTTGTAAGCATCTTCTTCCACCGGTACCGGTTTAACGTGCACACCAGGGTTTTGCTGCTCAAATGTCTGAATCAGATCGTTAATAACCGCCTGCCGCTCCTGCTCGACAGAGGAGTGCATAAATTCGATGGTGACGGATTCCGTTTTTTTATCGTCACAGCCGGTTAATGCCAGGGCACTGAGCAGGGCTGAAATAAGAAGCGTATTTTTCTTATTCATGATGATTTCCTGTTTTTATTTAGGAGTGAAGCCAGTAATAGGCGTAGGGTTGCAGCGTAAAGGCGTGATCACCGGTTATTTCCTGCCCGCTGATGGCATCGAGGTAATTATTTTCCGGCAATGTCACCGTGATCGGACGATCGCTGACATTAAACAGGCAGAGCAGCGTGTGATTATTTTTATCAGTGCGCCGGAATGCCAGAACGGCGCTATCCAGCGTGATGACCTGCATCGCGGAATCAGGATGGAAGGCCGGTAAGGTTTTACGCAGGGCAATCAGATGGCGCAGCCCGACAAATATATCGGTGCGTAAGGTATTGCCGCCGGAAATTTGTGGTTCAATGTCACTTAACGGGTATTTCTGGCGGTTAATTGCCCGGTTATGGCCGCTGAGCATCACGCCTTCATCATCATTACGTGAACCGAGCAGGCTCTGGATATAGATCGCCGGGACGCCGGGGAAAGCCAGCAAAATAGCGTGTGCCAGCATAAAGCGGCGCACGCGCAGGGCGTCATCGTCGTCCTGCTTATTCAGCGCGTCCAGATAAGTGACGTTGATTTCATACGGGCTGGCGCTGCCGTCCGGGTTATTTTTATATGAGACGCGCGCGCCCTGATTTTCCATCGCCTGCGCCAGCGCCAGAATCTCCTCTTCCGGCAGCAGGCCGCGCAGCGGATTGAGGCCGATGCCGTCATGCGAAGAGAGGAAGTTAAAGAAGGTGCAGCCTGCGGCCGGAGTCTCCAGCGAGGCGGCCCAGCGGCTCAGCGTGCCGGCCTCCCCACGGTGGATAGCATGCAGTACCAGCGGCGGCAGCGGGAACTGGTAAACCATCTGGGCTTCGTCGCCCTGGCCGAAATAGCTGATGTTATCCCGGTGCGGGACGTTGGTTTCGGTGATGAGGACGGTGCCGGGCGCGACAAAATCCGCAATGGCGCGGAATAATTTGACCAGCAGATGGGTTTTCTCCAGGTGGATGCAGGAGGTGCCCGGCTCTTTCCACATGTACCCCACCGCATCCAGCCGGATGTAATCCCCGCCGCGCGCCAGGTAGGTAAGCAGTACATCCACCATGCGTTTCAATACCGCCGGGCTGGCGAAGTTGAGGTCAATCTGGTCGGCGCTGAAGGTCGTCCAGATGTAGCGGGTGTCGCCATTGGCCAGCATAAACGGCGTCAGCAGCGGCGAGGTACGCGGGCGCGTGACCTGATGCAGATCGGTTTCCGGGTCCATCTCAATGAAGTGATCGTCATACTCCGGCTGTTGCGCCAGATAGCCCTGGAACCAGCTGCTTTGTGCAGAAATATGGTTGCAGACGTAATCAAACATCAGCCGGGTTGAGCGGTTCAGTTCTGCCACGTGCTGCCAGTCACCGGCTACCGGGTTAACCTGGTGATAATCAATGACTGAAAAACCATCATCTGAAGAGTAAGGATAAAACGGCAACAGATGAACCAGTGAAAACGTATTTTTTAACCAGCGGTTATAAAAGCCGGTAAATGTTTCCAGCGTGGGTCTGTTATCTTCACTGAATTGATCGGCGTAAGTAATTAATACGATGTCTTCTTCATCCCAATGCAATTTACGCGAACGCGTAATAGCCGCTTTGGCAGTCAGAATAAGATCGCTTAATTCAGCAAAATAGTGCTGTTGAAGCGTATTTCCATAAATCGAAGTCAGAATTTTTTTAATAGTTTCCATGTTGCACCTTTGTCCGTGGGAGCGCTCCCACAAAAAGGCTACGCTGGCGTATAAACCAAGTCAACGGCACCGCAGGGCGACGAGGATCAGGGACAGGGTTACAGGGAGATATTTTCTTTATTTGTGAGGGTAATCAAATTTAAGGAGGGAAATACGTGGAGGGTAGCCCTATTTAATTAAATGGCAGGCTTTATTTATATTCATTCGAATTATATGTTGCTGGCGTTATACACACGGTAACGCACCGGCGCGCAGCGGGTGCTTGCCGGGCAATCACCGCACGCGCCGGTGGGGCAGCCGGTGGCCGCAGCGGGCACCGGCTCAATCTTTTTCATCCTTTCCAGTTGGCTCAGCAGGGCCGTCAGCATCGCCGGGGGGACCCGGCAACGCTGCTGTAACTGCGCCATGTCCAGCGACCCATGCAGCGCGAGAAGATGGTAAACCTCAAGCAGAGGATTCATGCCGTTCTCCTCAATGGCACGCCGGCTGGTGCGGGGATGTCACTGCCGGTGGGCGTGACGGGGGTGTGCCGGGGTGATGGCCGGCACGGCGCAGGCCGATGAAAATTCCCAGGTTAACCAGCACGACCAGTGTGATGGTCAACAGGCTGACTGCCGGGTGCGCGCGGAATGTGGCCGCCTGATAGAACAGCGCCGCCAGCGAATAGGCGACATTCAGCCCCCAGAGCACCGAGAAGATCATCCAGTTCCGTCCCGCCTCACGCGCAATCGCGCCCATCGCAGAAATGCAGGGCACATAGAGCAGCACAAAAATCAGGTAACTGTAGGCGGCGGCGACGCTGCCGAATTTGCTGCCCATCATGCTCATGGGGCCGGAGGCCATTTCGCCATCCCCTTTACTGGCTTCAATCGGGTTGAACAGCACGCTCAGGCTGAACGTCTCTTTCACGCCTTGCCAGGTTTCGGTCACGGCCTGGGTCAGTTCATCTGCCAGCGAAAAGGCTGCCGGGTCAAAAGGCGCGTCGGTAATGGCTTCGGCGGTATAAAGCGTGTTCAGCGTACCCACCACCACCTCTTTCGCCATCGCCCCGGTAACCAGCCCCACGGTGGCCTGCCAGTTGTCCGGCTGCACGCCAATCGGTGCCAGCAGCGGGGTCATTACTTTACTCACGGAGGCCAGCGCGGAATCAGTGAGGTTGTCGGCGGGTTTGCCGCTCAGGGAGAAACTGTTCAGCGCGCCGATAAAAATGCTCACCAGTACGATCACTTTCCCGGCCCGCAGCACAAACCCTTTCAGCCGTTGCCAGGCTTGCAGCAGCAAACTTTTCACATGCGGGACGTGGTAAACCGGCAGTTCCATCACGAACGGGGAAGCATCGCCGCGCATCAGCGTATGTTTGAGCATTAACCCGGTGAGGATCGCCACCACGATGCCGAGCAGGTAGAGGGAGAAGACCAGCAGCGCACCGCCCTGCGCGAAGAAGGTGGCCGAAAAGACCGCAAAGATGGCCAGCCGCGCCCCGCAGGACATAAACGGCGCCATCATCACGGTGATCAGCCGCTCGCGCGGGGCATCCAGCGTGCGGGCGCCCATAATGGCCGGCACATTACAGCCGAACCCGACAATCAGCGGCACAAACGATTTTCCCGGCAGCCCAATCGCCTGCATCAGCCGGTCCATCACAAACGCGGCACGTGCCATATAACCGGAGTCCTCCAGAAATGAGAGGAACAGATACATCATGCCGATTTGCGGCACCAGCGGCAGCACGGTGTTGATGCCGCCGCCGATGCCCTGTGCCAGGAACAGCGTCAGCCAGCCGGGGAAGTGCAGCACCGCGCCGAGCCATTGCACGCCGTGAATGAAAATAGCCGCGGAACCGAGGTCAAATATCGGCTGCAATGCCCCGCCGAGGTTAATCGCCAGCAGGAACATCAGGTACATCACCAGCAGGAAAATCGGCACGCCAAGCAGCCGGTTGAGGATCAGCCTGTCCAGCCGCTGCGTCAACCGGTCGGACGCCGCCTGGTGGGTATTACTCACGGCGGCGCAAATCGCCATGATGCACTGGTAACGCGCACCGGCAATCAGCAGGGCGGCATCATCCGGCAGGGCATGGCGCAGGGTGCTGCGTACCTGGGGCAACAGGGCCGCCGCGCGGGGGGCCACGGCATGGCTGCAAATGTCGCCTTCCAGCATGTGCAGCGCCAGCCAGTGCGCCTGCCTGTCGGTCAGGGTTTCCGGCATGACGGCGGCCAGTTGTTGGGCCGCGTCAAGCAGCGGTGCAGGGTAGTCGAGCGCAACCGGCTGCGGCGCGCTGAAGGGGCGGTCAATCTGCTGTTTAAGTTCGGCAATGCCCTGCGCGCGGGTGGAAACCAGCGGCACCACCGGGCAGCCCAGCCGGTCGGCCAGCGCCGCGGTATCAATGGTGATCTGCTGGTTTTGGGCGATATCCAGCATATTCAGCGCAACGATGCAGGGAATGCCCAGCGCCAGCAGTTGCAGAGTCAGGTAGAGGTTGCGTTCCAGATTGGCGGCATCCACCACGTTGATCAGCAGATCAGCCTCGCCGCTGAGGATATAGCGGCAGGCGATCTGCTCATCCAACGAGGTCTGCTCAGAGATGGTGGTCAGGGAGTAGGTACCGGGCAGGTCAACCAGCGTCACCTGGTGGCGGGGGGTGGAAAACTGCCCCTCTTTGCGTTCAACCGTCACACCTGCCCAGTTGCCGACCCGCTGGCGGGCGCCGGTTAACTGGTTGAAAAGGGTGGTTTTGCCGGCATTCGGGTTGCCAATCAGGCCAATCGTTAATGTGTTCATCATGCGTATCGCCGTGGGAAAAGAAACGTCCGTAAAGATCAGGCGCAGGTTTCCAGTACCAGCGCCGCCAGATCATTGCGGCGCAGCACCAGGCTCACGCGGCGGGTTTCGATCTGGATCGGGTCGCCCAGCGGCGCAACCCGTACCACTTTAAACAGTGAACCGGGCAGCATACCGAGGGAGAGCAATTTTTGCCGGTAAGCCGGGCTGATGTGCGGTGCAAAACCGGCAATTTTGTAGTGATGCAGAGGTTGAAGCGGCATGGCGGTCACCTTCTTTCGCGGGGGCTGAAAACGTGTTACACGCGGCAGTTATGCGTGCGCCTGGGTGCCTCTTTTATCGCCAGTGCTGGCAGGCGAGCATGAGAGTATTGAGAAGCGTTATCGTATGCAATCGGGTAACGGGCACGATCTCGCCCTTACCTAATCCAGATCAAATTTATGGCAAATTTAGCTAAAAAATAACCAATCTGCGGCTTTTGTCGTCGGAGTAAACGACACAGTTGTGAGAGATTAATGGTGAATAATCAGTAATATAAGTTAATTTTTTATGGCGAAAGTGTGGTGGTGATGTAAATGTGAGGATCGGGAGGCGGGAAGGCAGAAGAGGAAATATTCCGCCATCCCGGAGGATGGCGGAGCCGGCATTAACGTTTTTTACCGAACGCAGCCGCCAGGGCGTCGCCCATGATGCTGTTCCCGGCGGGTTGGGCAGCGCGCGGCTTGCCGCCGCGTGCATCCTGACGGCCTGCGGTGCGTGTCTGCGTTTTTCCGGCCGGGGCGCTGCCGCCGCGGCGCGCAGCGGTTTCTCCCGGCTGTTCGTCCAGACGCATGGTCAGGGCGATACGTTTGCGCGGCAGATCCACTTCCAGCACCTTCACTTTGACGATATCCCCGGCTTTCACCACCGTATGCGGATCTTCCACGAATTTGTCCGCCAGTGAGGAGATATGCACCAGCCCATCCTGATGGACGCCGATATCCACAAAGGCGCCGAAGTTGGTCACGTTGGTGACGGCACCTTCCAGGATCATGCCCGGCGTCAGGTCATTCATGGTTTCGACGCCTTCCGCAAACGTCGCGGTTTTGAACTCAGGGCGCGGGTCACGGCCTGGTTTTTCCAGCTCTTTCAGGATGTCAGTCACGGTCGGCACCCCAAAGCGTTCGTCGGTGAAATCGCTGGCTTTGAGGTTGCGCAGGGCAGAGGGATTACCCATCAGATCCTGCAACGCCTGCTCGGTGGCGGCCAGAATGCGCTCCACCACCGGGTAGGTTTCCGGGTGCACCGTAGAGGCATCCAGCGGGTTGTCGCCGTGGTTGATGCGCAGGAAGCCGGCGCACTGTTCAAAGGCTTTCGGCCCCAGGCGGCTGACTTTCAGCAACTGTGCACGGTTATTGAACCGGCCGTGCTCATCGCGCCAGCTGACAATGTTTTGCGCCATCATCCGCGTCAGCCCGGCGACACGGGTCAGCAGCGCCACAGAGGCGGTGTTCAGGTCTACCCCAACGCCGTTTACGCAGTCCTCGACCACGGCATCCAGCTTTTTCGCCAACTGGCTCTGGCTGACGTCATGCTGATACTGGCCGACGCCGATTGATTTCGGGTCAATTTTCACCAGCTCGGCCAGCGGGTCCTGAAGGCGGCGGGCAATGGAGACGGCCCCGCGCAGCGACACATCAAGATCCGGGAACTCCTGCGCCGCCAGTTCAGACGCGGAATAAACGGACGCCCCGGCCTCGCTGACAATCACTTTCTGGGCGATGACAGCCGGGTACTGTTTTTGCAGCTCCAGGAAGAAGCGCTCGGTTTCCCGTGAGGCGGTGCCGTTCCCGATCGCCACCAGTTCCACCTGGTGCTTCACACAGAGTGCAGCCACGGCGGCAGCGGCTTTGGCCGCCTGGCCGGTGTGCGGGTAGACGGTGTCAGTGGCCACCAGTTTGCCGGTGGCATCCACTACCGCCACTTTCACCCCGGTACGCAGGCCCGGATCGAGGCCCATCGTCGCGCGCGGCCCGGCCGGCGCGGCCATCAGCAGGTCATGCAGGTTGCGGGCGAAGACGTTGATCGCCTCTTCTTCCGCGCGTTCGCGCACACTGCCCATCAGCTCGGTTTCGAGGTGCAGCAGCACTTTGATGCGCCATGTCCAGTTGATCACTGCCCGGCGCCAGCTGTCTGCCGGGGCGTTGTTCAGCCGCAGGCCGACGTGATCCATGATGATCTGTTCGGCGTAACTCTCACGCGGCGGCTCATCAAATTGCGGATCGGCATTTAGCGAGAGTTGCAGCACGCCTTCATTGCGGCCACGGAACATCGCCAGCGCCCGGTGTGAAGGCACCGTGGCAATCGGTTCATGGTGATCGAAGTAATCGCGGAATTTTGCGCCTTCTTCCTCTTTGCCTTCTGCCACGCGGGAAACCAGATGGGCATTTTTCCACAGGTAGTCACGCACTTTGGCCAGCAGGGCGGCATCCTCGGCGAAACGCTCCATCAGGATATAGCGTGCGCCGTCCAGTGCGGCTTTCACATCCGCCACGCCTTTTTCGGCATCCACGAACGCGGCGGCCGCGTTTTCCGGCACCTGCTGCGGCGCGTTCCACAGGCTCTCCGCCAGCGGGGCCAGCCCGGCCTCCAGGGCAATCTGCCCACGGGTACGGCGCTTGGGTTTATACGGCAGGTAGAGGTCTTCCAGCTCGGTTTTGCTCTGGGTGCCGTTAATCGAGGCGGCCAGCGCGTCAGTGAGTTTGCCTTGCTCTTCAATCGATTTCAGGATGCTTTGGCGACGATCTTCCAGTTCGCGCAGGTAGCCGAGGCGGCTCTCCAGCTGGCGCAGTTGGGTGTCATCCAATCCGCCGGTCACTTCCTTGCGGTAACGTGCGATAAACGGCACGGTGTTTCCTTCGTCCAGCAGGCGGATAGCGGAGTCAACTTGCTCCGGTCTGGCCTGCAACTCACTTGCAATACTGCGGCTCAGGGGATCATTCATCATGGTATCTGTCGTAAGCTAAGGGGTTGTCAAATCAGGGCACCGTTATACGGAGTGTGCCGCCAAAATGCCAGCAGCGGGCGGCATTTGGCGGCGATGTGGGGCGGTTTCGGAACATTTACCGCCGTGTGCGTCAGCCGGGCGGCGGCTCCGGGCTGTCTTGTTCCTGCTCACCGGAGAGGTCAGGGTCAACCGGCTGATCGGGTTCATCCGGCAGGTACTCAATCAGGTTCACGCACCAGACTTTAATGCCCAGCGGCGTCGGGACGTTGACCTCGTCATCCACCTCTTTTTTGATCAGCGCCCGCGCCATCGGCGAGTCGATCGAGATGTACTGTTTGCGGCCATAGATCTCATCCGGCCCGACGATGCGGAAGCGTTTGACGTCGCCCGCCTCATTCTCCACCTCAACCCAGGCACCGAAAAAGACTTTGCCGTCTTGCTGCGGCGAGTAATCAATGACCCGCACCACTTCCAGCCGCTTGCGCAGGAACCGCACCCGGCGATCGATTTCACGCAGTAACTGCTTGTTATATTTGTAGTCGGCGTTTTCGCTGCGGTCGCCCAGGCTGGCAGCCCACGCCACTTTTTCGGTGATCTCCGGGCGGCGCTCGCGCCACAGGAAATCGAGCTCTTTTTTCAGCCTGTTGTACCCTTCACGGGTGATCAAATCACTTTTCATCCGGCGCCTTTTACGGTGTCACTCTCATCGGCTCTTTATAGCCTCTGACGGCAGGAATTAACACCGCTTATTGCCGCCTGCCCGCTCTGTCACAAAGTCAGTGAAATAAGCTTGCGTTACGGGGTATAAACACCGGAGTTTAGAAAGCGGCCGGAAAAGCGTCATCAGCGCGGCAGAGAAACGGAAGGTGAGCAGCGAAGCGGCAAAAGTATTGATAATTGGGCAAATCAATAATCTTTGTAACAATTTCGTCTAGAATATATACCATATAACGCTGTCTGAAGCGGCGGAGTTTTTTAACAATAGCCCGTGTTTACGACGCCGCATGACGTACCGGCAAAAAGGGTGCGCCTGAGCGAAAAGATAAGTGAGTATGGCTGCGGTAACCGGCCGTCCACGCGACAGGTTTTCCGGGTTAATTATGCCCGCGAGGGTTCAGGCTTAAGCCTTTGGGAGTAAAGAGATGCAAGAGAATCACAAGATTCTGGTGGTGGATGACGACATGCGTTTACGCGCCCTGTTAGAGCGCTATCTGACGGAGCAGGGCTTCCAGGTACGCAGTGTGGCGAACGCCGAACAGATGGACCGCCTGTTGACGCGTGAATCCTTCCATCTGATGGTGCTGGACCTGATGCTGCCGGGTGAAGATGGCCTCTCTATCTGCCGCCGCCTGCGCAGCCAGAGTAACCCGATGCCGATCATTATGGTCACGGCCAAAGGTGAAGAGGTTGACCGTATCGTCGGCCTGGAGATCGGTGCCGATGACTACATCCCGAAACCGTTCAACCCGCGTGAGCTGCTGGCCCGTATCCGTGCCGTGCTGCGCCGTCAGGCCAATGAACTGCCGGGCGCGCCGTCCCAGGAGGAGGCCGTGATCTCCTTCGGCAAATTCAAGCTGAACCTCGGCACCCGTGAAATGTTCCGCGAAGATGAACCGATGCCGCTGACCAGCGGTGAGTTTGCGGTGCTGAAAGCGCTGGTGAGCCACCCGCGTGAGCCGTTGTCACGCGATAAGCTGATGAACCTGGCGCGCGGCCGTGAATACAGCGCCATGGAGCGCTCCATCGACGTACAGATCTCCCGCCTGCGCCGCATGGTGGAAGAGGACCCGGCGCACCCGCGTTATATCCAGACCGTGTGGGGTCTTGGCTACGTCTTCGTCCCGGACGGCAGTAAAGCATGAGGCGATTGCGCTTTTCACCGCGTAGCTCGTTTGCCCGAACCCTGCTGTTGATCGTCACCCTGCTGTTCGTCAGCCTGGTGACGACCTACCTGGTGGTCCTGAACTTCGCCATCCTGCCCAGCCTGCAACAGTTCAATAAAGTGCTGGCCTATGAAGTCCGGATGCTGATGACAGATCGCCTGCAACTGGAAGACGGCACCCTGCTGGAGGTGCCGCCGGCCTTCCGGCGGGAGATCTACCGTGAATTGGGCATCTCGCTCTATACCAACTCGGCGGCGGAAGAGAGCGGCCTGCGCTGGGCGCAGCATTACCAGTTCCTCAGCCAGCAGATGGCGCAGCAACTGGGCGGCCCGACGGACGTCCGCGTCGAGATGAACAAGAATACCCCGGTGGTGTGGCTGAAAACCTGGCTCTCGCCGGACATCTGGGTGCGCGTGCCGCTCACCGAAATCCACCAGGGCGACTTCTCCCCACTGTTCCGGTACACGCTGGCGATTATGCTGCTGGCGATTGGCGGTGCCTGGCTGTTTATCCGGATGCAGAACCGCCCGCTGGTGGAACTGGAACATGCGGCATTCCAGGTCGGAAAGGGGATTATTCCGCCGCCGTTGCGCGAGTATGGCGCATCGGAAGTGCGGTCAGTGACCCGTGCCTTTAACCAGATGGCGGCGGGCGTCAAGCAACTGGCCGATGACCGCACGCTGCTGATGGCAGGTGTCAGCCATGACCTGCGCACCCCGCTGACGCGCATCCGGCTGGCGACGGAGATGATGGGCGATGAAGATGGCTACCTGGCGGAGTCGATCAATAAGGATATTGAAGAGTGCAACGCCATCATCGAGCAGTTCATCGATTACCTGCGTACCGGCCAGGAGATGCAGACGGAACTCAGCGATCTCAACACCATTCTCGGTGAGGTGATTGCGGCAGAAAGCGGCTATGAGCGGGAGATTGAGAGCGATCTTGCCCCGGCAGAACTGATGGTGGATGTGCATCCGCTGTCGGTGAAACGTGCCGCAGTGAACATGGTGGTCAACGCCGCCCGCTACGGCAATGGCTGGATTAAAGTCAGCAGCGGCCATGAGTTGCAGCGCGCCTGGTTCCAGGTCGAGGATGACGGGCCGGGTATCCGCCCCGATCAGCTCAAGCACCTGTTCCAGCCGTTTGTGCGGGGTGACAGCGCCCGCAGCACCAGCGGTACCGGGCTGGGGCTGGCGATTGTCCAGCGCATCATCGACGCCCACGCCGGGACGCTGGACATCGGCTCCAGCGAACGTGGCGGGTTACGCATCCGGGCCTATCTGCCGCTACCGGCGGTAAAAGGCAAGAACGGCGATACCCCCGGTGCGGGGCAGCCGCCGAAAGCGGCATCAGACAGCCGGGAAACGCCTGCGTCTTAAGGGAAACGTTCCGGCCATCGCTCACTGTCAGGGGGTGATGCCCGGTGCTGCATTCCGCCAGGATCGGCAGCCCCCGCGCCCTATCTCACGCTTTCCTGCCCGCCGCGTTTTGCCTATCGTTATTTGCCGCTCAGGGCTGTTTCCCGCTCAGGGCTGTCTCCCGCTCAGGGCTGTTTCCCGCTCAGGCTATTTCCGGCTCATCACATAATATTCTGCCGCGTCTTCGTGGAAGCGCGGTTTACCCTGTTCGCCCCATGGGTTAAGCACGGCAAGGCCGCAGTAGTGGAAATCTTCCGGGCGGCGGGTGGCCAGTTGCGCCTGATGGTGCAGGCAGATTGCCGCGGTGTAGAGATCAGATTGCGCGAGGGTCAGGCCCTGCCGGCGCAATTCTGCGGACAGGGCGGCGGCGCGCAGGGCGCAATGCGCATCAAACGGCAGCAGCCGGTGGGTGAACTCCTCATTCAGCAGCGCCAGCAGTGCCGTATTCAACTGGCGCTGCCGCGGGCCGGGCAGGGACTGGATGGCGGTAAACAGTTCCGCCACGGTGACGGCAGTCAGGCAGAGCTGGTTGGCGTCTTGCGCGTCCAGCCACTGCATCACCTGCCGGTGCGGGTCCGGCCGGATGATTTCGGTGATAATGCTGGTATCAAGCACGATCATTATTCGATCTCCAGCTGGCGCGTCGGCATATCGCGTGCCGGGATGGTCAGTTCGCTGTCACTTAACGCAGCAAAGCGCTGGCGGACCCGGCTGGCCAGGCCGTAATTGGGCGTGCTGCCCAGCATCGCCTGCCGGAGGATGGCGCGCACTTCTTCTTCCATTGAGTGGCCGTTGCGTGCTGCGGCAAGGCGCAGTTGTTCTTTTATTTCATCATCGAGATTGCGGATCGTCAGAGTAGCCATAGGGAACACTTATCAATAAACCGGGGGAACAGGCATAACACAGAATTTGCGCGGTAAAAGCACCCGGCAAAAGAAGAATTCAGGCGCACGGCGTGCGCCTGAAGAGGGGGATCAGAGCGCCGGGCCGGCTTTCACCAGGGCTGCGCCTGCCGGGGTATCCGTGTATTTATCGAAGTTGGCGATAAACTGGCGTGCCAGATCGTCCGCCTTCGCCTGCCACTGCGCGGCATCACTGTAGGTGTTGCGCGGGTCAAGCAGGTGCTCATCCACGCCCGGTACCGCCATCGGCACGGCCAGGTTAAAGACAGGCAGTGTGAAGGTTTCCTGCTGATCAAGCTCACCGCTGAGGATGGCATTGATGATGGCACGGGTATGTTTGAGCGAAATGCGTTTGCCGGTGCCGTTCCAGCCGGTATTGACCAGATACGCCTGGGCGCCTGCCGCCTGCATACGCTTCACCAGCACTTCTGCATACTGCGTCGGGTGCAGGCTCAGGAAGGCTGCGCCGAAACAGGCTGAGAAGGTCGGGGTCGGTTCTGTCACGCCACGTTCGGTACCGGCCAGTTTGGCCGTGAACCCGGACAGGAAGTGGTATTGCGTCTGGTCGGCGGTGAGTTTCGACACCGGCGGCAGCACACCAAAGGCGTCAGCCGTCAGGAAAATCACTTTGGTCGCGTGGCCCGCTTTCGACACCGGCTTGACGATGTTGTCGATGTGGTAGATCGGGTAAGAGACACGGGTATTTTCCGTTTTCGAGCCGTCATCAAAATCGATGGTGCCGTCTTCGCGCACTACCACGTTTTCCAGCAGCGCATCGCGGCGGATAGCGTGGTAGATCTCCGGCTCAGCCTGTTCGGAGAGTTTGATGGTTTTGGCGTAGCAGCCGCCTTCGAAGTTGAACACGCCGTCATCATCCCAGCCGTGTTCATCATCACCAATCAACTGGCGTTGCGGGTCGGTGGAGAGGGTAGTTTTGCCGGTGCCGGAAAGGCCGAAGAAGACCGCCACATCGCCCTGCTCGCCCACGTTGGCTGAGCAGTGCATAGAGGCGATGTTTTTCAGCGGTAACAGGTAGTTCATCACCGAGAACAACCCTTTTTTCATCTCGCCGCCATACCAGCTGCCGCCGATTAACTGGATGTTTTCCGTAAGGTTGAACGCCACAAAGTTCTCGGAGTTCAGCCCCTGTTCACGCCAGTTCGGGTTCGTGCATTTCGCGCCGTTCATCACGATGAAATCCGGCGTAAAATCAGCAAGTTCCTCGTCAGTCGGGCGGATAAACATGTTCTTAACGAAATGGGCCTGCCAGGCCACTTCGGTAATAAAACGTACTTTCAGGCGGCTGTCCGGGTTGGCACCGCAGAAAGCATCCACCACAAACAGGCGCTTGCCGCTGAGCTGATCCGTCACGCAGGCTTTCAGGGCGTTCCAGGTTTCCTGGCTTAAGGGTTTATTATCATTCTTGCCGGTCCCTTTATCCGCCCACCAGACGGTGTCCCGCGTGGTGTCATCCCGGACGATGTACTTATCTTTTGGCGAACGGCCGGTGAAGATGCCGGTATCCACAGCAATCGCGCCCAGGCTGGTTTCAATGCCACGCTCATAGCCTTCCAGCCCCGGTGCAGTCTCCTCCTGATACAGACGCGCATAGTCCGGGTTATAGACGATGTCGCTGACATTATGGATGCCGTAGGCGGCCAGGGTATCAGGTGTTATACCGTGATCACGCATTTCACTACTCCTTAGTTGCTATACGTTACTAACACAGTGTGTAGGGTCACGGTCTGTATTAAACGCGATGGGGGTCAAAAAAAATAATAGAGAACACTTATTTTTAACAATTCTGCGAGATAGCACACGTCATAAAATGAAACGCAGGCAAGATTGGCGGGGGATCGGACAAAAAAAGGGCAGCCGGGAGGCTGCCTCAGAAAAATTAATGAATTTGTGGGTTTTGCTCATTGCCCGCATTGCGCAGCGCGCCGACATCGACCTTGTCGAATACGTAGTCAGCACCGCAGTAATCACAATGCATATCAATCTGGCCTTCTTCTTCCAGAATGCTTTGCAGATCTTCATCCGGCAGGGCGCGCAGGGCATTCGCACAGCGCTCACGCGAGCAACTGCAACGGAAGCACACGGACTGCGGCTCATATACCGTGGCCTCTTCCTGATGGTAGAGGCGGTACAGCACCTCATGCGCCGGCAGGCCGAACAGCTCCTCGTTTTTCACGGTGGCGGTCAGCTGGGTCAGGTGGTCGAAATCATCGGTGGAGGCGTTCTGCGCCGGCAGCACCTGCAACAGCATCCCGGCAGCGGCCGGTTTGCCGTCGGCTTCGCCGGTACGGATGAACAGGCGGGTCGGCAGCTGTTCAGATTGCAGGAAGTAATTCTCCAGGCATTCTGCCACGGTGTCCCCTTCCAGACCGACCACACCCTGATAGCGCTCGCCTTCCGCCGGGGTAATCGTGATCACCAGGTAACCGTTGCCGATCATCTGCTTCAGCGTGCTTTCCGGCGCGATGGCGGCTTCTTCCTGCACACGGGCGACGCCGCGCATCTCCTGGCGGTTATTCCCGTTGACCACGGCCATCTTCAGCGGGCCGTCGCCCTGGATCTGCACGGTGATGTCACCGTCAAATTTCAGGGTGGCCGTCAGCAAACTGGTGGCCACCAGCAATTCGCCCAGCAGGGTTTTCACCGGTGCCGGATAGTGGTGGTTTTCCAGCACCTGTTGATAGGTGTCGCTCAGGGTCACCAGTTCGCCGCGCACGGCCTGGTTCTGGAACAGGAAACGATGCAGCTGGTCGTGCGTCGCGTTGGAATCTTGATTAGCCATAATAGTCTCTCTGTGCAGCGGAGGCTCACTCACCTTCGCCATATTTAAATTTGATCAGGTTGCGGCGCTCTTTCTTGTCCGGGCGCCGGTCCGGGTGGGGCATGGTCAGCGACTGGGTTTTACGCGCCAGCGCCACTTTCTCCCGGTTTTCGATACTGGCCGCCGTCTCCTCATACAGCAGCTGCGCCTCAGGGGCGCCGCGCCGCTGTGCGGTCACGGCCAGCACAGTCAGGGTCCGGTCGTCATTTCCCTGACGCAGTTTGATCTCGGCATTCACCTCAACCAGCTTGCTCGGCTTGGTGCGCTGTCCGTTATAGTGCACTTTGCCGCCTTCAATCATTTCACGGGCCAGGGCACGGGTTTTATAGAAGCGTGCGGCCCACAGCCATTTATCCAGACGGACGGCATTGTCATCCTGATGGGTCTCCTTCATCGCAACCTCCTGAACGGGTCGTTATGGGCGGGAAGCGGCCGGTAACAACGTGCGGTAGTCATGCATTGAGGGATGGCGCAAAAAGGTCTTTCTCGCCATGCTGGAGTCCGGGTTTTCAACGCCCAGGCAGTAGCGGATGCCGAATTGTTTGGCCGCATCCAGAATGGGTTCACCGTCATCCACAAATAATGTGCGCGCCGGATCGAACCCGGTGTGCTGCTGCACCGCCTGCCACAAGCGCTGATCCTCTTTGGGATAACCAAATGTATGGGTAGATAGCAATAAATCAAGGTGCGCATCGAGGCCGGTATGTGCCATTTTTACCGCCAGGCTGTGCGGGTGCGCATTGGTCAGCAAAATCGTCCGTTTTCCCTGCGCACGCAGGGCGTCGAGGAAGGGCAGGGTATCTTCCCGGACGCTGGCGCGGTGGCCCAGGGCGTGCGTCATGCTGTGGATGTCCAGATCGAGCGTGGTGCTCCAGTAATCAAAGCAATACCAGCTCAGCGTGTGCTGCACCGCCTGATACTGCGCCTCAATCAGTGCCTGCGCCTGCGCCAGTGGGATCCCGCGCCGTTCGCTGAGCGTTTGCGGTACATGCTTCAACCAGAAGTAGCTGTCAAACTCCAGATCGAGCAGCGTGCCATCCATGTCCAGCAAAACGGTATCGATGCAGGTCCAGTCAAAATCCGGCGGCATAAAAAGTTCCTGTCTGTGTGAATCCGCGGCGTGCAGAAGGGGAAGAGGGCGCGCCGTTAAACGTTTAGCCTAGCACAGACGCGGGCGGTTCTGCCCGGCGTCTTGCAGGAAGGCGATCAGCTGAAGGGGCGCAGCGGCATCGGGGAGAGTGACGGGTTAAAACAGTGATCGTAATAGTGCTGAATATCACTGATCCGGCGCTGGTGGCGGCGCAGGCGTTTCACCAGCAGCACGGCATTCACGATAAAGCTCACCGTGACCAGCAGCAGCAACAGGCTGGTGCCCATATAGCGCCACAACGTGATCATGTCCGGCTCGCTGTGCAGCGAGATGTGCCGCGTGCCGTTGGCATCAATGGTGATGTTGGTGATGATCCCTTCGGCCCGGAACGGCGTATGCAGCAGCAGGCCGGAAAGGCGCTGCAACTCATGCCACTGTTCCTGTGCGCTGTAATCGTAGAGCGACAGGGCAGGCTGCGCATGGCTCACCAGTTGCTTGCCCTCATCACTGGTGATCAGGAAGCCGCCCGGCGGCGGGCTGTTTAACGCTTCTGCCGCGCGGTGGGTCTCGTGGAAGAAGAAGGAAGACGCCGCGCTGTTAACCAGATTATCCAGCGATTCTGCGCTTACCGGGCGCAACAGCACATTCATGCCGCGCATACTGCCGGACTGCGCCCGCTTGACCAGCGCGCTCCAGTTCTGGGCATTCCCCAGGTTGACCAACGCATTCTTCAGCCGCACACAATCTTCATCGTTACTGCACAACGCCTGGGTTTTCAGCACGATATCCGCAAAGTTATCCAGCAGGATCATGCCCGATTTCTCAATGGCAGTCGCCAGTTGCGGGTTGATGTTCTGGTCTGTACCGCCCGCCGGGTGCAACTGGTTATTCACCGCCGCCAGCAGGGCAGAGGCTTTATCAATGGTGTCAGACTCCGGCAGCGGCAGCGGCGCGGCGTTGTTCCAGTAAATGCCGGAGCAATCAAACGGCATAAAGGCGTAATGTTTGCTGGTCTGGTAATGGGGCGGGATATAGCACATGCCGTTCCCCTGCGCCCGCAGGGTATCCCCGATGCGCAGCGGCGTATTTTCCAACGCCTGTACGCTGGTGACCTGCGTGCTGCTGGCCCCCTGGATCCACGCCAGGCTCAGTTTCAGCGGCAGGCTCAGGGAGATGTAGCTGGTCAGCATCAGCAGAACCAGCAGCGAGCCGCACATCAGCACCAGGCTTTTGGCCCAGCGTTGCAGCGGGAAATGTTTTACCTCGTCATGCAGGGAGAGGTAATGGCCCTGGCGCACCACCTGCCGGTTGAGGTAGATGTCCACATCCGTGACCTGCCCGAGATCGCGCGAGACATAAGGCTGCCAGTGCGCCGGGTAAATCAGGTCAATGATGCCGAGGGAAATATTGCTGATGTTGCCCTGATTCGATTCGCCAAACAGCCCCCAACGTTTCGGCGCGCCGCGCAGGCAGTGGATCTCCTGCAGGTCACGCTCCTGCGGGCGGCGCAGCAGGCGCCAGCCTGCCCAGGCGCTCAGGATCACGGCCAGCAAAATCAGCCACGGCAGGAACACCATCGGGCTGGTCAGGCTGAAAAACAGCAGGATCATCGCGCCGGACAGCGCCAACGCTTCACGCACGCCATTGGACTGATAAAGCGCGTGCTCTTCCGGCGTTTCACGGCGGATGGTCAGCAACTCAATGTGTTCGCTCTCTTCCTTGCGGATAGAGGCGTTCTGCGACGGTGCCACCACGACCGGGGCCGGCGGGGTGCGGCGGTCATACACATGGTTGAGCAGCGAATGGCCGTTCAGGGAGATCACCAGCGGAATGGTCTGGGTGCGGATGATCTCAACCTGGTTGTCCTGCGTGATGTAAGGCTCCCAGAACGGCGGCAGGTGTACCTCTTCCGTATCCAGGTAATAGCGCCATTTATTTGGCTCATCACTGGCGACCCCATAACGGGTGATCGCTTTGGTCAGTGAATAGACGGTATCGCTCTTCGGCGTTAAGGTGAGTTTGTCCCGCAGGGAGAAAATATTGTTGCTGGCAGAGAGCGAGCTGAGGCTCAGCCGGTCACTTTGGCGCAGGTAGCGCTCGACGGCCTGACGTTCTTCTGGTGTCAGTTTACGATGGGTTGGCTTCATGAAAGGCAGCGACGAAGCAAAGGGCGTACGATGACGCAAAATACTTCTCAAATAACCCCCGATAACGATCAGCATGGCAAACAGTGCAGCCAATATTACGGCTATTGTGCTCATCTATTCCCCGTTAGGGCGACGCTGACGTGTGTCAACTCTTTTAAAAACAGTATATTAAGTGTGTGTTGTGACATGCAAGCAGCTTAACGTACCACCAGAGAGAACGGTATACCGGGCTTAACCAGCGGTGACAAAAGGATAGGGCAAATATAGACCTCATTGGATGATAACAATCAGCTTGCCCTGCCAATATCGGCATAATCCTATTTTGCCTGCGAATCGCCGTAAGCGTAACCAATTGATAGAAAAAGATCTTGCAAAGCAGCGAAAAGAAATCACCCGCCGTCACGGTATGCTGGAAAAAAGCGCGTTCTGTGCAGAAAAAAGCCTGTAGCAAGCGGGCCGGCTCTGTTAATAATAAGTAAAAACTCAGCAGGCAATTGCCGCGGCCATACCGGGTAACGCACAATGGACCGCGTGCCGGGTCACTACGCCACCGGCTGCCCATTGCACCCTGAGCGCGCGGGGCGGCAGCACGCCCTGGGGTAATCGTACGCAATGGGATGTAACACGCCATAATGTAGCATGCCATGACAGGGTCATGGTTAACGCCTGTCGCAGGCTCGAATTCTTGGGGATGACATGGAAAAACCTCTGCAAAAACCAAAAATCCTGAAAGTTGAAACCGTGGCGCGCTCGCGGCTGTTCAACGTGGAATCGGTTGACCTGGCATTCAGCAATGGTGAACAGCGCGTCTATGAGCGGATGCGCCCCTCAGAGCGTGAAGCCGTGATGATTGTGCCGGTTATCGGTGATGATCTGCTGCTGATCCGCGAATATGCGGTGGGTATTGAGGATTATGAGCTCGGTTTCCCGAAAGGGTTGATCGACCCGGGTGAAGGGGTGCTTGAGGCCGCCAACCGGGAACTGATGGAAGAGGTAGGGTACGGTGCGCAGCGTTTTGACTACCTGACCAAACTGACGATGGCGCCTTCCTATTTCTCCAGCAAAATGAACATCGTGATTGCCCGCGATCTCTTCCCGAAAAAGCTCGAAGGGGATGAGCCGGAGCCGTTGGTACAGGTGCGCTGGCCGCTCGCGCGCATGATGGAACTGCTGCAACAGCCGGATTTCCGGGAAGCACGCAATGTGAGTGCACTGTTCCTGGCCCAGCAGTTCTTCCAGCAGTCGCTGTAAACACCGCACAAGGTATAAAAAAAGCCGGTCATTGCTGACCGGCTTTTTTATTGCCTGAAGAGACGATCAGAACAGCTCGTGTGTCTGGCCGTTGTCCATCAGGGTAGTGCCGACATCATGCACCGCGTGCTCGGTGGGCTGTGTCCCATCGATAAAGTACTCACTGCGGCTGCCGGCACCGCCGTCACCCAGTTTGCCGGTGCGCTTGTCGATCGTCACACTGACAATGCCGGGCGGTGGGGTCACCGTCTGTTCCGGGATGCCTTCCAGCGCGGTTTTCATGTACTCATCCCAGGCGGGTTGGGCACTTTTCGCCCCACCTTCTGCCCCGGCAATCTGGTCGGGAATGGCACCGGAGGCCGTGCTGCGGCCCAGATCGCGGCGATGGTCATCGAAACCGATCCAGACCGAGGTCACGGTATCCGGGCCGTAACCTGAGAACCACGCATCTTTCGAGTTATTGGTGGTACCGGTTTTGCCGCCGATATCATGGCGCTTGAGTTCACGGCCGGCACGCCAGCCGGTACCCATCCAGCCCGGTTCACCAAAGATGTTGCTGTTCAGCGCGTCGTGCATCAGGAAGGCCAGCGGGGTGCTTATCACATGCGGCGCATACTGCTGATTGCCTGCCGGCTGGCCGGGGCTGACCTGCTCCAGTTGCGGCATCGGGGCGGTGGCGTTGGCATTCGGGTCCTGCGAGACGGCCACGTTTTCCACATTATCATCCGACAGCATCACGGAACGCTGGGTTTCGCCGTAGATCACCGGCAGATTACAGCTTTCACAGACCACTTTCGGCGTGGTTTCAAACACCGTGTTGCCGTTCTCATCCTCCACTTTGGTGATGAAATACGGGTCTACCAGGAAACCGCCGTTGGCCAGCACCGCATAACCCCGGACCAGTTGCAGCGGGGTGAACGAGGCGGAACCCAGCGCCAGCGATTCAGAGTGAACGATATTCTGCGCCGGGAAACCGAAGCGTTGCAGGTATTCTGCTGCATAATCCACGCCCATTGCGCGCATCGCACGTACCATCACCACGTTTTTAGACTGCCCCAGCCCCTGGCGCAGACGGATTGGCCCGTCATACACCGGCGGGGAGTTTTTCGGCCGCCAGTCCGTACCGGCACCGGCATCCCAGCGGGAGATCGGCAGGTCATTGAGGATGGTCGCCAGCGTCAGCCCTTTGTCCATCGCGGCAGTGTAAAGGAACGGCTTGATGTTGGAGCCGACCTGACGCAACGCCTGCGTGGCGCGGTTGAATTTACTCTGGTTAAAGTCAAAGCCGCCCACCAGCGCTTTCACCGCGCCGTCTTTCGGGTCAAGCGAAACCAGCGCGGAGTTGACGTCCGGCACCTGTGCCAGCCACCAGTCGTTCTCAACTTTGCGTACCCAAATCTGCTGGCCCGGCTGCACCACATCCGACACCCGCTTCGGCGTCGGCCCTTGCAGGTTGTCAGACTTGAACGCCCGCGCCCAGCGGACACCTGCCAGCGGCAGGGTAACGGCTTCGCCGGTAGAGAGCATCGCCGTGGCCTGATCGGCCGTGGCTTGCGTCACCACCGCCGGGAACAGCGGGCCATACACCGGCAGGGCTTTCAGCGTTTTGGTAATCTGCTGCTGATCCCATTCCGGCTCACCGCGCTGCCACAGCACCTTAGACGGGCCGCGGTAACCGTGGCGCATGTCATAGGCCAGCACGTTATTACGCACCGCGGCCTGCGCAGCCAGCTGGTTCTTTTTGGTAATGGTGGTGTAAACCCGGTAGCCGTCGTTATAGGCGTTTTCACCGTAGCGCTTCACCATCTCCTGACGCACCATTTCTGACAGGTAAGGCGCTGAGAAAGCGATGCTTGGCCCGTGGTAATCCGCGTCCAGCTCTTCATCCCGCGCCTGCTCATACTGCGCCTGCGTGATGTAGTTCTCTTCCAGCATCCGCGACAGCACCACATTGCGGCGTGACAACGCGCGGGTGTGGGAATAGAGCGGGTTAAAGGTGGAAGGCGCTTTTGGCAGGCCGGCAATCACGGCCATTTCGCCCAGCGTCAGCTGGCTGACATCCTTACCGAAATAGACATGGGCAGCCGCCCCGACACCGTAAGCCCGGTAGCCGAGGTAGATCTTATTCAGATACAGCTCCAGGATTTCATCCTTGGTCAGTAACTGTTCAATCCGGATCGCCAGAAACGCTTCCTTAATCTTACGCATCAGTGTGCGTTCCGGGCTGAGGAAGAAGTTACGGGCCAGCTGCTGGGTAATGGTGCTCGCCCCCTGCGACGCATGGCCGGAGGCCAGCGCCACCGACGCGGCACGCACAATCCCTACCGGGTCAACGCCGTGGTGTTCATAGAACCGGCTGTCTTCTGTCGCGATAAAGGCATGCACCATTTCCGGCGGGATCTGGTCAAGCGTCAACGGGATACGGCGCTTCTCGCCATACTGGGCAATCAGCTCGCCCTCTGCGCTGTACACCTGCATCGGGGTCTGTAAGCGCACATCTTTCAATGTGGCCACATCCGGCAACTGCGGCTCGATATATTTGTACAAGCCATAGATCGAGGCAGCTCCCAGCACAATGCAACACACTGCAAGAATCAAAAAATACTTTACGAACTTCACCTGAGATTTCCCACTTAATGTCGTTTGGGCAGTTTATAAACAATCGCGGCGTAGTATAAAGGCAACCCTACAGCATAGATACGTTCTTTTATCATCAGACGCCAGGGAGGGGGGACAGGATGGCCAGGGAAAAATGGCAGATTGGTCTGGATATTCAACCGCATGCGTATTACGCGGTCGCGGTTGTCCGCAGGCGGGGCGAGTGGCAGCTTCGCGGCTGCTGGCACCAGCCGCTGGCCGATGCGGCCCTGCTTTCCGGTGGTTTGCCGTCACCGGATATCCAGAAAGAAACGCTGCGCCGCTGGCGTGGCGGGTTGCCCCGGCAGTTCTCTCTGCGGCTGGCGTTGCCTGCCGCCAGGGTGCTGCAACGCACGCTGCCGTCGCCGGCTCCCCAATTGCAGGAACCGCACCGTGAGGCTTTCCTGCTGGCGCACGCGGCCCGGCTTTTTCCGCTGGACCGTGATGCACTGGTATTTGATTACCGCACCGCACCCGGCCAGCCGGAGCAGGTGCTGGTCACGGCGGCGCACCGGCAGGAGCTGGCAGCCTGGCTCGCCCTGTTGCAGGCGGCAGGCCTGTACCCGGACGCCGTGGACATCTCACCTTGTGCATTGCATTACATCGGTGCGCTGTCGGGCGTACCGGCTGACGCGTTGATGCTCCACCATCTGCGGCAAGGGTGGGTCTGGGTGTCGCCGCGCCATCGTCCTTTCCAGTCCGGCATGGCAGACGCCGCAGAAAACGCCGGTGACGTGCTGGCCGCCCTGCCGGCACCGTTGCGTGCGTTGCCCTGCTTTTTCTCCTCTGAGCAGACGGAGCCTAACCCTGACGGTATGCAAGGCTGGACACCCTTTGCCTCTTTACCGGGCGCCTGCCCGACCGAGGGTGCGCCGCCGGGGGCATTTGCGCTGGCGGCAGGGTTAGCCGTACGGCCGGAGGATCATGAATGATGCAGGTGAATCTGCTGCCGTGGCGGCAGCGCCGGCGCCAGGTGCGCTGGCAACAGACGATGTACGCCACAGCCGCCGTCTTACTGCTCCTGGTGATCATGCTGGCAAGCGGCGGTGGGTGGCTGCATCTGCGGGCCGTCACCTTGAAAGCCCGGCAGGCGGTGGCCGATGCACAGTTGCAGGCGCTTACGCACCAACTGGCTCAGCGACAGGCACTCATGGCGCGCCATACATTATTACTGCAACAGGCGCATGAGGCGCAGCAGCGCCATACCGCCCGCCGCCGCGCGCTGCGGCTGCTGGAAGAGGTGGAAGCTGCTATTCCCGGTGGCGTGTGGTTGACCCACTGGCAGGAGCAACCGGGCAGCGTGCGCTGGCAAGGGTTGAGCGCGGGCTATGACCGGGTGATTGCGTTTACGCGTGCGCTGGAGCAGGGCCGGGAAACAGCGGCGGTGAGGCTGGAAAGCGTCCGCCAGCAACCTGATGGGCTGCTTCACTTTGTGCTTCAGGCAACATGGAAAGGGAGGGAACAGGATGACTCCTCGTCTGCAACAGAGTCTGGCGCAGTGGCAACACCGGCCGCGCAGGCAACAGATCGGCGCGGCCTCGCTGCTGCTTTTATTACTCACCGGCCTCGGTTGCCGGGTCATGTTGTTGCCCGGCTGGCGGCAGGTTAACGCCCTCGCTGCAACGCACGTCACGACCCGGCAGGCGATTGACCAGTATCAGGCCCGGCTGGCTGCACTGGCGCCCGCGGCCTGGCTGAACCAGCAGATCGCGCAGCTTGAGGCGCAACAGACGCGCCCGCTCGCGGCAGAAAAGGAGATGCCTTTCCTGCTGGCGGCGCCGCTCCGGCAGTCCGGCAGCGAACTGCTCAGCTGGGAGCCGGTAACCGGGCCGTCTCCTGCGTCGCCCCTGCGCTGGCGGCTGGCGATCCGTGCCTCTTACCACGGGTTAAAACATTTTCTGGCGGCGGTCGCCGGTTTGCCGTTGCCCGGTATCGAACAGATGGGCATTGAGCCGGGGCCGCACGGGCTGGACGTCACCTTAATGCTGGCGACGGCGCCGGACTCTGCAAAATGAAGGGGTTACCGATGAACGCGTCCCATTATTGGCTTGGCGGGCTGGCTTGCGGGTTACTTATCAGTGTGTTGGACGCGGGGGCCGCCACACCGGGCCGTGACCCGTTCGCCCCGCAGAGGCTGCCACCCTGTGCAGACGTCGCTTCACTGACGCTGGGCGGCATTGTGCAGGGAGGGGAAGTGCAACACGCCTGGCTGCGGGATGCTGCGGGCCACTGGCAAAAAGTCATGCCCGGCGTGCGGATGGGAACAACCGGCTGGCAGGTAGAACAGATTACGGCAGGCGGCGTAACGCTGACCGCCGACCCGGATGCGTGCCCGGCCCCCGGTACCCTCCGGTTGCAATGGGAAAAATAAGGCGTGGGAAACCTATTAGCGGTGGAAAACCAATACGCCATAAAGCGGGCAAAAAACAGCCGTAACGATAAGGATATCTGATGAAAAACTGGGTTCTGCACCTTTATTCTCTCCCGGCCTGCACGGCAGACTGGTTACAACACGCACTATCAAGCGCCCTGCGTGGCGCTTTTTCCTTGGCCGGAGGCGGGCTGCTGCTATGGTCTGCTGGCTGTGGCGCGCAAACCCCGCCCAGCACGCTGGATCTGGCTTTTCATGACGCCCCGGTCAGCGTGGTGCTTCAGGCACTGGCCGATCACCAGCAGCTGAATCTGGTGCTGGCACCGGGCGTTGAGGGCAACCTGACCCTGCGGCTGAACGATGTGCCCTGGCAACAGGCGTTGGATGTGGTGCTCAAAATGGGCAACCTGGTGCAAAACCGGGAAAAGAATGTGCTGATGATCTTCCCGCAAACCTATCAGGATGAACAGCAGCAACAGCAGCGCGCCCGGCAGAAGCAACAAGCGGACGACCATCCGCTCAGCACCCTGAGCATCACGCTGGAAAACGCAGAGGCGGCCGGCGTTGCTGCCAGCCTCAACGCACAGCGTGCGACCTTGCTGTCACCCCGCGGCAGCATCGTGACTGATACGCGCACCAATACCTTGCTTATTCATGACACAGAAGAAAAATTGGCGGCGCTGGAGCAGTGGATCACGGAACTGGATCAGCCCCTGCAACAAGTTCAGCTGACGGCACATATCGTGACTATCAGTAATGAAAGCCTGCGTGAGCTGGGGGTCACCTGGGGGCTGGCTGAGGCCGAAGGGGCGGCAGGCAGCTTCCGCCTGAATAATTTTGCGGTCGGCCTGCCGGTGGCAGACAGCACCGCCACTGCCGGTTTTACCCTGGCCCGGATAGACAGCCGCTTGCTCAGCCTGGAGCTGAGTGCGCTGGAGCAGGAAAACCAGGTGGAAATTATCGCCAGCCCGCGTTTGCTGACGGCACATTTGCAGACCGCCAGCATCAAACAGGGCACCGAGATCCCGTATCAGGTCTCCAATGGGGACAGCGGTGCCAACTCCATTGAGTTCAAGGAGGCCGTGCTGGGCATGGAAGTCACGCCGAAAGTGTTGAGTAACGGCAGAATTCAGCTGGCCCTGCAAATTTCCCAGAACATGCCCGGCCGCAGCATCCAGCAGGCGGAAGGGGAGGCGCTGGCGATCGACAAGCAGGAGATCAAAACCCAGGTCACGGTAGCAGACGGCGAAACCGTGGTGTTAGGCGGCATTTTTCAGCAACACCATGAAAACACCCAGGACAACGTGCCGGGGCTTGCCAGCATTCCGTGGGTGGGTTCGCTGTTTACCCACGACCGCAAAAAGCACCGCCAGCACCAATTAGTGATTTTTGTTACGCCTGCGCTGGTCAGCGCATCCTGAGGGTGAAAAAGCATGAGGGTGACCGGGCAGCCCACAGGATAGGGGGTTGAATAGGGGGAACTATTCGGGGGCGATCCGGGCAGCGTTATGCAACTTTTTGTGTCGGCAGAGACATCTGCGTTTGACGCTGCGACCGATTTAGCATACAAGGGTTACCGAATTGCGCACCGAGATTCTTATTCCACGAGAAATGCCGATAAAAACGTATGGTTTCCCTCCTGCGGCAGAGTAACGATTTATTCGGTTGCCAAACTACCAAGAGTGTTGAGATAATTTTTCGTCTGATCTCGCACTATCGCTCATGAGGTTTCAGTTTAGGTCCCGCCGCTGATTTGATTGGCGGGGCGGGTTATCATTAACGAATTGTCTTAGTAATACCGAAAAACATGGCAGAGAAACGCAATATCTTTCTGGTTGGGCCTATGGGTGCCGGCAAAAGCACTATTGGCCGTCAGTTAGCTCAGCAACTCAATATGGAGTTTTTCGACTCCGATCAAGAAATTGAGCGACGCACCGGAGCTGATGTGGGCTGGGTATTCGACGTGGAAGGCGAAGAAGGTTTCCGCGATCGCGAAGAAAAAATCATTAATGAGTTAACGGAAAAACAGGGCATTGTGCTGGCGACAGGCGGAGGTTCAGTGAAATCACGTGAAACCCGTAACCGTTTGTCCGCGCGCGGCGTTGTCGTCTATCTGGAAACCACCATCGAAAAACAGCTTGCCCGTACCCAGCGCGATAAAAAACGTCCGCTGCTGCAAGTTGATGCGCCGCCGCGTGAAGTGCTCGAAGCGCTGGCGAAAGAGCGCAATCCGTTGTACGAAGAGATTGCTGATGTCACCATCCGCACCGATGATCAAAGCGCCAAAGTCGTGGCTAACCAGATCATCAACATGCTGGAAAGCAATTGATTCATTCCCGTCATCTCTGAGGGTGCAGGTTAACAGCAGGTAAACGTCAAAAAGGTCACTGAGCGCGACATGGAGAAGATTACCGTAACGTTAGGGGATCGCAGTTACCCCATCACGATTGCTGCCGGATTGTTTAACGATCCGGCTTCTTTTATCCCGCTGAAAGCCGGTGAGCAGGCCATGCTGGTAACCAACCAGACCCTGGCCCCGCTCTATCTGGATAAGGTGCGTTCAGTGCTGGAGCTGGCAGGCGTGCGTGTTGACCACGTTATCCTGCCGGACGGCGAGCAGTTCAAATCGCTCGCAGTGCTGGAACAGGTCTTCTCCGCATTGCTGGAGAAACCCCACGGCCGTGATACCACCCTTATTGCCCTCGGCGGCGGCGTCATCGGTGACCTGACCGGTTTCGCTGCCGCTTGCTATCAGCGTGGTGTGCGCTTCATTCAGGTGCCCACCACGCTGCTGGCGCAGGTTGACTCCTCAGTCGGCGGCAAAACGGCCGTCAACCATCCCCTCGGCAAAAACATGATCGGCGCGTTTTACCAGCCGGTGTCTGTGATTGTCGATCTTGACTGCCTGCAAACCCTGCCGCCGCGTGAGCTGTCGTCAGGTCTGGCGGAAGTCATCAAATATGGCGTGATTCTCGACGCGGAGTTCTTCGTCTGGCTGGAACAGAATATTCATGCCCTGATGGCGCTGGATATGACGGCGCTGGCGTACTGCATCCGTCGCTGTTGCGAGCTGAAAGCCCAGGTTGTGGCGGCGGATGAGCGTGAAAACGGTCAGCGTGCCCTGCTGAATTTAGGCCATACTTATGGCCATGCCATTGAAGCAGAAATGGGTTACGGCAACTGGCTGCACGGCGAGGCCGTCGCGGCAGGCATGATGATGGCAGCGCATACCGCACGCCGTCTCGGCCAGTTCAGTGAGGAAGACGTGGCACGCCTCAAGGCGCTGTTACAACGCGCCAACCTGCCGGTTAACGGCCCGCAGGAAATGGCGGCCGCCGCCTATCTTCCCCATATGCTGCGTGATAAAAAAGTGCTGGCCGGCGAATTGCGCCTGGTGCTGCCTACGGCCATCGGCCAATCGGAAGTGCGCAGCGGCGTACCGCATGAGCTGGTGCTGGCCTCAATTGATGATTGTCGGGTCGGGGCGTGACCCTGACTTTTACCCCGGCGCTGTATTGGTGGCCGGTTCTATAATGATGCACACAGGTTAATCAGCCGGCACCCCATGCGGTGCAGGCTTTACCTCTGAGTTGGAGGATGACGATGGATGAGTTAAGACCCGAAGACGACCTGAAACCGGATACCAGCGATCGCCGCCCTGCACGCCGGCGCTCCGCCTCCCGCTCCTCCGCTCCCCGATTTGCCATTTCGCGCCAGCACCTGATGATCGCCATCGGGATTCTGGTGCTGTTGCTGCTGATCCTCGGCATTGGTTCTGCCTTAAAAGCGCCGACCCCACAGGAAGCCAGCCAGCAGAGCAATGCACCGAAAGATATCAATTTGTCCGGCAATAATGAGAGTGCCCCGGCATCTGCTGCGGCCAATGCGCCGGCGGCGGGCCAGCCGCAGGACATCAGCGTGCCGCCGATTTCTGACACCCCGACGCAAGCCGCCCCGGCCCAGCCGGCCACCGGCCAGCAACGCCTTGATCTGCCCGGCAACATGACGGATGCGCTTTCCCAGCAGCAGAGCCAGGTGGATACCGCTTCCCAGGAGATGATGGGCGGAGAGGGCACCTCTACCTTGCCAACCGCGCCGGCAACGCTTTCGCCGTCCGCTGTTCAGGCACCGCGCCCGGCGGCGGTAAAACCGGCTGCCCCACAGACGCGTACGGAAACCCATGCCGCTACGCCGCATAAAGCCCCGGTGAAAACTGCACCTGCTGCCCCGGCCCGTACGGCCCCGGCTGCCTCAGGCAGCAGCGGCAGCGCTTTGCGGAATGCCCCTGCCAGCCATTACACCCTGCAACTGAGCAGCGCATCCCGTGCGGATTCACTGAATGCTTTTGCCCGCCAGCAAAAACTGACCAACTATCAGGTCTACCAGACCAGCCGTGACGGGAAACCGTGGTTTGTGCTGGTGAGCGGCAACTATGCCTCATCAGCAGAAGCAAAACAGGCGATCAGCCGGCTGCCGGCAGAGGTGCAGGCCAAAAAACCGTGGGTCAAACCTGTACGTCAGGTACAGCAGGACCTGAAGAAATAAACCTTAGTTGTGCGCTGATGTGCTGTCTGAAACTAGAGTACAATCCGCGGCTCTGAATTGTATAAGTAGCTAAACGACGGCATGAAGAAAAACCGCGCATTTTTAAAATGGGCCGGTGGCAAATATCCCCTTATTGAGGAGATCAAACGCCACCTGCCTGCAGGTGACTGCCTGATCGAACCCTTTGTTGGTGCAGGTTCTGTGTTTCTCAACACGGATTATGATGCCTATGTACTGGCTGACATCAACAGTGATCTGATTAACCTGTATAACATCGTTAAAATCCGCACGGATGACTTTGTACGTGATGCGCGCCTGTTATTCAGCGAGTCTTACAACAACGCCGAGGCGTTCTACACCCTGCGGACGGCGTTCAACCTGAGCCGCGATCCTTACGAGCGGGCAACCCTTTTCCTTTATCTCAACCGCCACTGTTACAACGGCCTATGCCGTTACAACCTGAGCGGTGAGTTCAATGTGCCGTTTGGGCGCTATAAGCGGCCCTATTTCCCGTACGATGAGCTCTATTGGTTTGCCGAAAAAGCGCAAAACGCCACCTTTGTCTGTGAGACTTACCAGCAAACGTTGACCAACGCTGCCCCCGGCGCAGTGGTGTATTGCGATCCGCCTTATGCACCGCTTTCTGCAACCTCGAATTTCACGGCTTACCATACCAATGGTTTCGGCATGGCCGATCAGCAGGAGCTGGCACGCCTCGCATCGCTGCTTTCGTCTGAACGCCGGATCCCGGTGCTGATTTCCAACCATGACACGGCGCTGACGCGTGACTGGTATCAGCAGGCGGCCGAAATGCACGTGGTTCAGGTGCGCCGCACCATCAGCAGCAATGCGTTCGGGCGTAGCAAAGTGGACGAGCTTTTGGCACTGTATAGACGCTGAGGATGGCGCTGGCCGGTCGCGGTCCGTGATCCTGAGGCTGACTAACCCTTACCGTTTGGAGATGCGGATGAAACAGTTTTTGATTGCGCCGTCTATTCTGTCGGCAGACTTTGCCCGCCTGGGTGACGATACCGCCCGTGTACTGGCGGCAGGCGCGGACGTGGTGCACTTCGATGTCATGGACAACCACTATGTCCCGAACCTGACCATTGGCCCTGCGGTGTGCAAAGCGCTGCGTGATTATGGGATTACCGCACCGATTGACGTTCACTTGATGGTGAAACCGGTAGACCGGCTGGTGCCGGATTTCGCGGAAGCCGGGGCCAGTTACATCTCTTTCCACCCGGAAGCCTCCGAGCATATTGACCGCACACTGCAACTGATCAAAAGCCACGGCTGCAAAGCCGGCCTGGTCTTTAACCCGGCGACTCCCCTGAGTTACCTCGATTACGTCATGGACAAGCTAGACGTGATTCTGCTGATGTCGGTAAACCCCGGCTTTGGCGGCCAGTCCTTTATTCCGCACACCCTGGACAAACTGCGCCAGGTGCGTCAGCGCATTGACGAAAGCGGCTATGACATCCGGCTGGAAGTGGATGGCGGGGTGAAAGTGGAAAACATCGGTGAAATTGCCGCGGCAGGCGCCGATATGTTCGTGGCCGGTTCAGCCATTTTCAATGCGCCGGACTACCGCACGGTAATCGACCAGATGCGTGACGAACTGGCGAAGGTTTCACGTGGCTGATTTCAGCGCGATCCGCGCGCTGGCATTTGATCTCGACGGCACGCTGGTGCACAGCGCGCCGGGGCTGGCGCAGGCCATTGACCTGGCGCTGGCGGAAGCAGGGTTACCGCAGGCCGGTGAGGCGCGGGTAAGCACCTGGATCGGCAACGGTGCTGATGTGCTGGTAGAACGCGCGCTGGCGTGGGCGCAGGCGGAAAGTGAGGGCGCAACCCTGCCCGGCCGCGCCGCGATGCGTGCACGCTTTGATCACTTCTATGCCCAGACCGTGGAACACGGCAGCCAGCTTTTCCCGGAAGTGCGCGATACCCTGGCGCAACTGGCCCGCCACGCTCTGCCGATGGGCATTATCACCAATAAGCCGACGCCGTTTGTTGCACCGCTGCTGAGTGCCCTGGGCATTGCTGAGTATTTCTCACTGATCATCGGCGGTGATGATGTGGTGGTGAAGAAGCCGCACCCGGCACCGCTCTATCTGATGCTGGGCAAACTGGGGATGCGGGCCGGCGAAATGGCGTTTGTCGGCGATTCGCGTAACGATATTCAGGCCGCACAGGCAGCCGGTTGCCCGTCAATCGCCCTGACCTACGGTTATAACTACGGTGAGGCGATCGCGCTCAGTCAGCCCGATCAAGCCATAGATCGTTTTGCCGACTTGTTGCCCACTCTTGGGCTGTCATCCTTTAAGAATCAGGAAGCATAAAATGAGTAAGCCCATTGTATTTAGCGGTGCGCAGCCGTCTGGTGAATTGACCATTGGTAACTACATGGGTGCGCTGCGTCAGTGGGTCACGATGCAGGATGAGTTTGAGTGCATTTACTGCATCGTTGATCTCCATGCCATCACCGTGCGTCAGGATGCGGAAAAGCTGCGTAAAGCCACGCTGGATACGCTGGCGCTCTACCTGGCCTGCGGCATTGACCCGCAAAAAAGCACCATCTTTGTTCAGTCGCATGTGCCGGAGCATACGCAGCTGAGCTGGGTGCTGAACTGCTACACCTATTTCGGTGAGCTGAGCCGCATGACGCAGTTCAAGGATAAATCCTCCCGTTACGCGGAAAACATCAATGCCGGTCTGTTCAGTTACCCGGTGCTGATGGCGGCGGATATCCTGCTTTACCAGACCAATCAGGTGCCGGTGGGCGAAGACCAGAAACAGCACCTGGAGCTGAGCCGTGACGTGGCGGCCCGTTTCAATGCCCTGTATGGCGATGTCTTCAAGGTGCCGGAGCCGTTTATCCCGAAATCCGGCGCGCGCGTGATGTCATTGCAGGAACCGACCAAAAAAATGTCCAAGTCGGACGAAAACCGCAACAACGTGATTGGCCTGCTGGAAGACCCGAAAGCGGTGGCGAAGAAGATCAAACGCGCCATGACGGACTCTGATGAGCCGCCGGTGGTACGCTATGACGTTGCCAACAAAGCGGGTGTGTCCAACCTGCTGGATATCCTGTCAGGCGTGACCGGCAAACCGGTGGCCGAGCTGGAGCCGGAATTTGAGGGGCTGATGTATGGCCACCTGAAAGGTGCGGTGGCGGATGCGGTGTCCGGTATGCTGACTGACCTGCAGGCACGCTACCACCATTTCCGCAATGATGAGGCGCTGTTGCAGCAGATCATGCGTGATGGTGCAGCCAAAGCCCGCGCCCGTGCGCAGGAGACCCTGAAAAAGGTTTATGATGCGGTAGGCTTTGTGGCGCAGCCATAATCCTGACGCTGTAAAAAAACCGCCTGCGGGCGGTTTTTTTGTGCCGGAAACCCGGGGGCGCAGGCATAAAAAAGGGTGCCGCAAAGGCACCCTGGGGTCAATCTGACAGGAAATCAGTGGGCCGCATCGGCTGCGTGGCTGTGCATCCGGTGTTTGGTCACGAAGCCCAACAGCAGGCACATCACGAACACCACCAGGTAAAGGCCATTGGCGGTGGCCAGCGCTGCGTGTTCACCGCTTTTCGCCACAATCGGGCCGGTAACCACAAAGGTCAGCATGGTGCCGACGGTGCCGCAGGTCAGGATAAAGTTCACCAGCTTCGGTGACGAGACTTTGGTCTGCTGCGAGCCAAGGGTAATCAGCGTGGTGTAAATCGCGCTGGAAACAAAGCCCAGGCCCAGAATGTAATAGTGCAGCATCGCGGCATCAGAGGTGCTGATAAACAGGTACATCAGCAGGGTCGAGGCCGCAGCCAGAATCGTGACAATGCGTTGCAGGTCGAAGAAACGCAGCACGGCGCTGAATACCCACATGCCGACCATATACGCCGTCCAGAAGTTACTGACCAGGCTGCCCGCCTGCGTGATGTCCATATTGAACTGTTTGGCGGCATAGGTCGGCACCCACTGGATAAAGCCCAGCTGGCCAAGGATGTAGCACAGTGCGGCCACTGACAGGAACAGCACACCAATGCCCCATTTCTCTTTTTTCACTGACTGCGCCGCTTTCGGTGCGTCGTTGCCCAGTTTCGGGAAGTCAGACATCAGCGTCAGGATGAAGATGGCGATATAGAGCACGCCGATGCAGGCATACACCCAGTACCAGGCAATGCTGCGTGCCAGCAGGGCGGCCGCGATGATCGGGAACAGCGTACCGGCCATGCTGAAGAAGGAGTCGGTAAACAGCAGGCGTGAACCGCGCTGACGGCCTTCATACAAATGGGTAATCAGGAAGGTGCCGATCGACATCGTGATGCCGCTGACCACACCGAGAATGAACATGCAGCCGGAGAATACCGCCAGGCTGTGGCTGTTCATCAGGCCGACAATGGCAATCAGCATCAGGAAGAAACCAAAGACCAGCTGGCGCTTCAGGGCGATGATTTCCATCAGCCAGGCGTTAAGGAAAATAGAGACCAGGATCCCGGCGTTTAAGAAGGTAAAGGTGTTACTCATGCTGGAAATCGGCAGGTTGAAGTACTGCGCGATATTGCCCATCACCATCCCGGTGACGATCACCAACGCGCCGGTAAGCGCGTAAGAGAAGAAACTAATCCATGTGAGCCTGATTCGATTGCTGTTAGTCATAGACGTGCCTGGTTGTCAGTTGAACATAAGTATGGGGGTGTGAACTGGCAATCCGCCTGAAGGGTCAGGCGTGAAGCGCAGAATCGTAACACAGGGCATGTAATAATTTGTGACGTATATCGTAGTTCAAGTGTAATGAATGCAATAAAGCGCAAAAGTCTGTCGGGTTTCACGGGTTTCATCCCGGTACACTGTAGCCGTAACGCCTTGAAGGGCAGACATAACGCTAAAAATCACAGGCGTTTGCAGGAAAATGCCGTGTGAATGTGACCTCCCATCCTACCCGGTAACCCGGCCTGCACGTTTGTTAAAGTAAATATAGGTAAAGCGCTGGCGCGGGTAGGGGAGCCTCTTTAGAATCAAGGCGTTTGTGTTGTTTGTATCCGGAGAAAGGAACCCGTTCATGTTCAAACGTACTATGGTGGCCCTGGCCACGCTGTTTTCCCTGACGGCATTGTCCCCGGCGGCCCTGGCCGCGGCAGAGACACATGTCATGCTTACCACGTCAGCGGGAAATATTGAGCTGGAGCTGGATAGTCAGAAAGCCCCGGTTTCCGTAAAGAATTTTATCGATTACGTCCAGAGTGGCTACTATAACAACACCATTTTCCATCGCGTGATCCCTGGCTTTATGGTGCAGGGTGGTGGCTTTACCGCGGATATGCAGCAAAAAATCACCAACGCGCCGATCAAAAACGAAGCGGACAACGGCCTGCGTAACCTGCGCGGTACCCTCGCGATGGCCCGTACTGCCGATAAAGACAGCGCCACCAGCCAGTTCTTTATCAACGTTGCGGACAACGCCTTCCTGGATCACGGCCAGCGTGATTTCGGCTACGCCGTTTTTGGTAAGGTCGTCAAAGGCATGGACGTGGTAGATAAGATCTCGCAGGTGAAAAGCGAGAACGTCGGCCCGTACCAGAATGTGCCGTCCAAACCGATCGTTATCCAGTCCGCCAAAGTTCTGCCGTAACCTGCTGTCAGGCCGGCCATCACGCCGGCCTGATACGCCCGCCTCGCGATAATCCTTTCTTCCGGCCCGCTTCCCCCGATACCACTGTCTATACTTAGCCGCATACCGGCAGGCATTGTCCTGCTATTACCGGAGGCATCACCCGCCCAAAAGGAGGTCTGCTGTGGCGAAGAAAATGACGCAGAAACAGAAAGAGAAACTGTTTCAGCAACACCGAAATGCCAATTTCCAGGCGAGCATGGCGCTTGATGGCTATCAGGTAGAAGCCGTTGCGCTCTCTGCGGAGCAGGCGCTGGCACAGCTTGAGCAGGTGAGGGCAAAGTATGAACGATAAGTTTGGTGACGGGGCCGATCCCTATCTGTATGCCAACTCACAGGTGCTGAAAAATAAGCTGGGCATCCGTAAAGCGGCCACCTTGCGTGAAGCGGAGCTGGCGCTGACACCGCTGCGGGCCGCCACTATTGAGCTTGGCCCGCGTGAGTGTGGGTTGCCGCACTTGTGTGCCATCCATCAGGCCCTGTTTCAGGATCTCTACGCCTGGGCCGGTGAGCTGCGTGAGATGGATATCTACAAACAAGACACGCGTTTCTGCCACTTTGCCTATATCGAAAAAGAGGGCAATGCGCTGATGCAGGCGCTGGAAGATGAGGATTACCTGGCGGATCTGCCGCGTGACACGCTGGTGGAGCGCCTGGCCTACTACTATTGTGAGCTGAATGTGCTGCACCCGTTCCGTGAAGGGAATGGCCGTGCGCAACGCATCTTCTTTGAGCAACTGGTGATTCACGCCGGGTATGTGATCGACTGGTCGCAGACCGATCATGCCGCCTGGGTGGACGCCAATGAAAAGGCTGCCTTTGGCGACCTCACGGCGCTGACGGCCATCTTCAATAAAGTCGTGAGTGAACCCGGCGAAAATGCGTAGAATTGCCCGGAGATAGTTTGCCGGAATGACTTATGCTGTTGCTGATAGATAACTACGACTCCTTCACCTATAACCTGTACCAATATTTCTGCCAGCTTGGGGCAGAGGTACAGGTTGTCCGTAACGATCACCTGACCCTGACAATGATTGAGCAGATGGCGCCTGAACGGCTGGTGATCTCACCGGGGCCGTGCACACCGGATGAGGCCGGGATTTCGCTCACGGCGATCCGCCATTTTGCCGGGAAATTACCGATTCTGGGCGTCTGCCTGGGGCATCAGGCGATGGCGCAGAGTTTTGGGGCGAAGATCGTGCGGGCGCGCCAGGTGATGCACGGGAAAACCTCGCAGATTACGCATGACGGGCAAGGTGTATTCCGGCAACTTAATCAGCCGCTGACGGTAACGCGCTACCATTCCCTGGTGATTGACCCGGACAGCCTGCCGGACTGTTTCAGCGTGACCGCCTGGACAACCCGTGATGGTGCGCGGGATGAAATTATGGGCATCCGCCATCGCAGCCTGCCGCTGGAAGGCGTGCAGTTCCATCCTGAAAGCATCCTGAGTGAACAAGGATTACAGCTGCTGGATAATTTTCTTCAGCTGTAATGTTCCGCCTGGGTAAAACGCGCGGTTATTTTTCTGTACAGCGGGCTTTCAGGTTGCCTGAGTGTGATTTATTATGCATATTTCGTGATTATAATTTCACATGTTGACGCGGGCGAAGCTCGTGCCGGCTGATCTAACGGCAGATGGAGAGCGGTATGATAGATAAAGCAGCAGTAGGGCGCGACACCTTTGATCAGGTAATTTTGCCTGTTTATGCACCGGCGCAGTTTATCCCGGTAAAAGGCAAAGGCAGCCGCGTCTGGGATCAGCAGGGCAAAGAGTACGTGGATTTCGCCGGCGGCATCGCGGTGACGGCGCTCGGCCACTGCCACCCGGCGCTGGTGGCCGCCCTGCAACAGCAGGGGGAAACCCTGTGGCATGTCAGCAACGTCTTTACCAATGAACCGGCGCTGCGGCTGGCGCAAAAGCTGATTGATGCCACGTTTGCAGAGCGCGTGTTTTTTGCCAACTCCGGTGCCGAGGCCAATGAAGCCGCGTTCAAATTGGCACGCTATTACGCCTCCCATCGCCACAGCCCCTACAAAAGCAAAATCATCGCGTTCCATAACGCTTTCCACGGCCGCACGCTGTTTACCGTGTCGGTCGGCGGCCAGCCGAAATATTCCGATGGCTTCGGCCCGAAGCCGGCAGACATCGTCCATGTGCCGTATAACGATCTTGATGCCGTGAAAGCAGTGATCGATGACCATACCTGCGCCATTGTGGTTGAGCCAATCCAGGGCGAGGGCGGGGTCACCCCGGCCGATCCGGCCTTCTTACAGGGGCTGCGTGCGTTGTGTAACGAGCATCAGGCCCTGCTGGTGTTTGACGAGGTGCAGAGCGGCATGGGCCGCAGCGGCAAGCTGTTCAGCTACATGAATTACGGCGTGACGCCTGACATCCTGACCACCGCCAAAGCGCTGGGCGGCGGGTTCCCGGTCAGCGCGATGCTGACCACCCATGAAATCGCCTCGGCGATGACGGTCGGCACCCACGGCACCACCTATGGCGGTAACCCGCTGGCCTGTGCGGTGGCTGAAGCGGCGCTGGATACCATCAACACCCCGGCGGTGCTGGCAGGGATTGAGGAGCGCCGCCAGCATTTCCTGCAGGCACTTGAGGCCATTAACCAGAAATATCAGGTGTTCAAAGAGGTGCGCGGCATGGGGCTGCTGATCGGCGCTGAACTCAATGACGCGTACCGCGGCAAAGCACGCGATATTCTGATGGCGGCCGCGGCGCATGGGCTGATGCTGCTGAACGCCGGGCCGGATGTGATGCGCCTTGCGCCGTCCCTGGTGATTGAGTTTGACGATATCAAAGAGGGCATGGCCCGGCTGGAGAAAGCGATCGCCACCGTCATTAGCGCGTAGCGGTCTCTTCGTCTTGTGTAACCGCCTCCGGGCGGTTTTTTTTGTCCTGTTTCAGGTGGCGGCTGAGCCAGATGCCGTGGTGCGGGCGCTGCGGCCAGGCCAGCGATGAAATGGTATTCATCACGCTGAGGTGGGAGATGATACGTTGCAGATGGCGCTCCATCTCGGTGACCGGCATGTCAGGCTCGCTCTCCGGTGCGCGGAACAGCGGGCGCTGGTTCTGGCTGCCCTCGGCCGGGCCGTCATACATCAGCCGCTGCTGACAGCTCTGAATGGCGATTTCGCTGGTTTCCAGATACGCCTGCGCGCGTTCTGCCGACAGCATGTCATGCTCACGCGCCAGGATCGTCATCGCGTTGAGGTGTTCCACAATCGACTGGCTGTGCATCACCCACAGGCGCATGTCCGCCAGGTAGCGGGAGTTAAAGCCCGGCTCCTGCATCGCCTGATTCAGCGAGGTGTACAGCGTGTTATGCGCCTGATTCGCCATTACACGCGTATAGGCCAGCTTCGCCGGGTCAGGGTTTTCCTGCAACAGCAGGCGGATGGCCTCCTGATCGGCCTCCAGCGCCTGGTAGGCATTTTCCCGCAGCAATCCGCTCTGCCATTGCGGCCAGAGCCAGATGGTGCTGCCCAGCGCCAGCCCGCAGCCGAGCAGGGTATCCACCAGGCGGGGGATCAGGAAATTAATGCCGTTCTGCGTCACCAGTTGCAGGGTGTACACGGCGGTGACGGTTAGCCCGACCATCGCCAGCCCATAGTTTTTGCGCAGTACCAGATAGGAGGGCAGCATAATCAGCACCATCAGGCCCAGCATAATGCCCTGGTGCAATTGCAGGTGCAGCACCCCGGCGGCAATCACCAGCCCGGCCAGCGTGCCGACTGCCCGGTGCTGGATGCGCACGCGGGTGGCGTTATAACCGTTCTGAATGACCAGCAGGGCGGTCAGCAGGATCCAATAAGGTTTGGGCAGGTCAAAGAACAGGCCGAGGGTACTGCCGGTCGCCAGCATCACTCCCACGCGCGCCGCATTGCGCAGTGACATCGATTTCCACGACAGATAGCGGCGCAGCGCCGGCCAGAACGGCAGGCGGTTCTGGGCCGCCATCAGATCACGGCGGTAAAGCGGGCGCTGGGTCTGCAACAGGCGGGCGATACGGCTGAAGTGGTAATAGCAGAAGCGGCCGACCGGGTTGTCCTGGTAGCGGTTGGCGAGCTTCTCCAGCGCCTGCAGCTCTTTGTCCATCGCGAACGGCCCGGGGCGGCGATGGTAGAGGATGTCGTCCGCCACCATCCGCAGCCGCTGGGCGATCACTTCCGCATTGCGGCGGATTATCGCTTCTGCCTGGCTCTGCGCCACCAGCTTCTGCACCTCTTCCGGCTGGTGGAGGCTGACGGTAATGTGCTCTTGCAGATCCAGCGCCACCTGGAAGGTGCGGAACAGCTGTTTATTGTGCGGGTTATTTTCACTGGAAAGCATGTGCAGCTGCTGGTAGCTCTGGACGATAAGCTCCATCACTTTCTGCTGGCGTTTCAGCAGCGGCGGCAGCGCGGTTTCCGGGTCGGTATGCTGGGTCAGCAGGCTGTATTTCGCCTCCAGATAATCCCCCAGTTCACGGTAGAGCAGGCTTAAGTTTTCGCGCATCGGCTGCTCTTTCCACAGGCGGAACCAGCCCCAGGTAAACAGCCCGTACCAGACTGTCCCAAGCACAAACAGGCCCGGTGCCTGCCACAGCGGTGCCGTCCCGGCCATGCTCAGGGTGAAAATGGCCGCCACCAGGGTACCGTTCAGCAGGCGGCCGTGCAGCGGGCTTATCTCCCCGGTCACGCCGAGCAGCAGCGCCAGCGTCAGCATGATCAGCGGCAGCGGCCAGTGGGCATAGAGCAGCAGCAATTGCAGCACGAGGCTGCACACCGCGAACAGGGTGCCGCCGATGGCCAGCCGTTTGAAGTAACGTTTGTGCGGGGTATCGAGGCCGGCGATGTTGCAGCAGGCAGGGACCAGGGAGAACAGCAGGCCGGTTTGCAGCTGGCCGAACAGCAGGGCAATCGCCGCCGGCAGACAAAGTACCAGCGTTTGTCTGAGCGCGTAATTGACCTCAGGATGGTAGATAAGCCTACGCCACATGGGTGCTCACAAAGACAACGGCGCAGCGCGGGCGGGCCGCGTATGCGCCGTTTTTACGAGAGGTTAACGGGTGCCGTAAACGACAATCGTCTTACCGTGGGCGGAGATCAGGTTCTGATCTTCCAGCATTTTTAGGATACGGCCAACCGTTTCGCGGGAGCATCCCACAATCTGGCCAATTTCCTGACGGGTGATTTTGATCTGCATACCATCCGGGTGCGTCATGGCATCCGGCTGCTTGGCCAGGTTCAGCAAGGTTTGCGCGATCCGGCCGGTCACGTCCAGGAACGCTAAATTGCCGACTTTCTCTGACGTGACCTGCAGGCGGCGCGCCATCTGCGAGGAGAGGCGCATCAGAATATCCGGGTTAACCTGGATCAGCTGACGGAATTTTTTGTAGGAAATCTCCGCCACTTCACAGGCTGTTTTGGCGCGTACCCACGCGCTGCGCTCCTGGCCCTCTTCGAACAGGCCAAGTTCACCGATGAAATCCCCCTGGTTGAGGTAAGAGAGGATCATCTCTTTGCCCTCTTCATCTTTAATCAGCACGGCGACCGAGCCTTTTACGATGTAGTAGAGCGTTTCGGCTTTTTCACCCTGGTGAATCAGCGTACTTTTGGAAGGGTATTTATGAATATGACAATGAGACAGGAACCATTCGAGAGTAGGGTCTGTTTGCGGTTTGCCGAGAACCATTTGCTTTTATCCTCTGTTGTAATCGCTGCCCAAAATCACAGGGCTCAGAGTTCCCTGTACGGCGTTCTTAAAAAGAGATGCATTATTGTAGAGTATTAACTGTCTGATAATGTTGCAAGGTAACGGCCAAAAAGGAACCATCGGGCAGCCCCGCCGCTCCGTTAAAAACCTGACCTTGCTCCATACAGAACATTTTGTTTCGGGTTTGTTTTATCACAGCCAGAACCGGGTGTCTTCTGTTGTCTCGCTTCAGCATGATGAAGATCGGCCTGATTGCCTGTTTTAGTACGGCAAGGTAGGCTGTTTTAAGAAAATAACCGGAGAATGACGTATGCAGGCACGGGTTAAGTGGGTTGAAGGGCTGACGTTTATGGGCGAATCCGCCTCAGGCCACCAGGTTCTGATGGACGGCAATGCCGGTGATAAAGCGCCAAGCCCGATGGAAATGGTGCTGATGTCGGTGGGCGGCTGCAGCGCCATTGATGTGGTTTCTATTCTGCAAAAAGGGCGCAATGATGTGCGGGATTGCGAAGTGCGCCTGACGTCGGCGCGCCGTGACGAGGCACCGCGCACCTTTACGGAGATCAACCTGCATTTTGTGGTGACCGGCAAAGGGCTGACGGAGAAAGCCGTGGAGCGTGCGGTGAATCTGTCAGCGGAGAAATACTGCTCCGTCTCGCTGATGCTGGGTAAGGCCGCCGCGGTCACCCACAGTTTTGAAATTATCGCTGTCGGGTAATCTGACCGGGCGGCTCTTGCGCCGCCCGGCCTCAGATGATTTTCTTCCCTTCCAGCAACCGCTGTACCAGCGGCCCCATGATTAACTCCATCGCCAGCCCCATTTTTCCGCCCGGCACCACCAGCGTGTTGATGTGCGAAATAAATGATCCCTGAAGCATCGCCAGCAGGTAAGGGAAGTCGATGGAATCCAGCCCGCGGAAGTGGATCACCACAAAACTCTCGTCCAGGGAGGGGATCGCTTTGGCGGCAAAGGGGTTGGACGTGTCAACAGTGGGCACACGCTGGAAGTTGATGTGGGTGCGGGAGAACTGCGGCGTGATGTAATTGATGTAATCCTCCATCGATCGCACCACCGAATCCATGACCGCTTCACGCGAATGGCCGCGCTCGCTGGTATCGCGGATCAGTTTCTGGATCCACTCCAGGTTCACGATCGGTACCACGCCCACCAGCAGGTCAACATGCTGGGCGACGTCATGCAACTCCGTGACCACGCCGCCGTGCAGCCCCTCATAAAACAGCACGTCCGTCTCTTCCGGCAGCGGGTGCCACGGGGTAAACGTACCCGGCACCTGGTTGTAAGGCACCGCTTCGTCGTAGGTGTGCAGGTATTTGCGTGAGCGGCCGGTGCCGTCTTTCCCGTATTGGATAAACGATTGTTCCAGCAGGCCGAAATCATTGGCTTCCGGGCCGAAGTAACTGATGTGCCGCCCCAGGTCGCGTGCTTTGCGGATCGCCATGTCCATTTCCGGCCGGGTGTAGCGGTGGAAGCTGTCGCCCTCCAGTTCGGCGGCATGGAGGTTCAGCTCCTGGAAAATTTTACGAAATGCCAGGCTGGTGGTGGTGGTACCGGCTCCGCTGGAGCCGGTGACGGCAATGACCGGGTGTTTGGCTGACATAGTGTTCAAAACTCCGTTAAGGGGTAGTGCCTGCAGAGGGTGCAATCAGCATAATTAATTATAGTGTTATCATAATTATGCGTATGCAGCCAGTGCCGGCAGGCCACCGTATGACGTCAGCCCTGTTCGTGTGCATCGCCCCGGAACTGGCCGCGCGGCATAATATTGACCGACTCATGCAACTCAGACCAGACCAGCACCACCTCGCCGCTTTTCAGCTGACGGCGCACATCCTCAACTTTCTGCGCCAGCGTGCGCTCATGTTCGCCATAATCGGTGCCTTCACGCAGCACAAAGGCTTCAATCAGGTTATCCAGCGTGTCACTGTCGAGATCTTTCCAGGGAATAATCATGTTTCAGGCTCCTGTAAATAGGGGGCCAGCCAGGCGGGGATCCGCTGTTCCAGCCACATTTGCGGCCGCTTAAAACTGCCGCTGACAAAACCCACATGGCCGCCGTGCTCGGTCAGCTGGTACTCCACATTCGCCGGCAGGTGGGCGGCATCCGGGATCACGGCGTCGGTCATAAAAGGATCGTCCCTGGCGTGAATAATCAGCAGGGGCGTGGTAATGCGCGGCAGCAGCGGCATGGCGCTGCACCGGCGGTAGTAATCCAGCGCGTTGTGGAAGCCGTGCGCGCGGGCGGTAATGGCGTCATCAAAATCACGCAGGCGCTTCAGCGCTTTTAGCTGCTCAAGGCTGACGGGCAGCGTGTCGGGGTAAGCCTGCAATTTCCGCGCGGCATTGCGTTTAAGCTGGTCGAGCAGGTAACGCTGGTAGACGCGTGAAAAGCCCTGCTCCAGCTTGAGTGAGCAGGGTTCCAGCATCAGCGGTGCCGAGACCACCACCGCCGCGCAGAGCCGCGCGCGCTCCGACTCTTCACCCAGGTAACAGGCCAGCATATTGCCGCCCAGGGAGACGCCGACCGCTGCCGTCGGCACCCGGCCGTGTGTCTCCTCCAGCCAGCGCAGGAAGAAGCGGGCATCTTCGGTTTCGCCGGAGTGGTAGATACGCTTCAAACGGTTGGCTTCACCGCTGCACCCGCGAAAGTGCATTACCACGCCCAGCCAGCCGCGCTGTTGCCAGGCGTGCAGCAGCCCATGCGCATAGGGACTGTAGAAGCTGCCTTCCAGCCCGTGGAACAGCACGACGCGCGGCTTGTGCGCGGCCTGCTCCGGTGGCTCGCTCCAGGCAAGATCGACGAAATCACCGTCCGGCAATTCCAGCCGTTGCCAGTGGGGCGTAAGCAGGGCGCGCCGCCGGTAAAGCCGGGGCAGCAGCGTTTGCAGGTGCGGGTTACGGGCACCGCGCATCGCCTGAAAGGTTTCATGCATAACGTGACGTTTTTCTTTTATCAGCAGGGGCGGTAAGGATTGGTGTCAGGTAAATACTATAGCCTGATCATGTTTATCATATCGCACAACCGCAGGGCCAGGCGCGCCCGGGATGTACGGCGCAGAAAAAAGCCCGGCATGGCCGGGCTTCTCTGTACGGCATCCGCGCCGGTTACTCTGTGTCGAACTGCTCGAGCTGCTCCTGAATCTCCAGCCAGGCCATCTCCGCCTCTTCCAGCGCAGATTTTGCCTGCGCCTGCGTTTGCAGGCAGGCGGTGAGTTCGGCCTTGCGGCTCGGGTCGTAGAGGGCTGTGTCGCCTAACAGTGCCTCGGCGCCGGCCAGCTCTGCGCCCAGCTTCTCCATCTGCTTCTCCAGTTGCAGCAATTTTTTGCGCAGCGGTTGCGTCTGGCTGCGCAGCTCCGCCTCGCGGCGTTTCTGGTCTTTACGCGCCTGTGCGCTGTTGCTGCCGGCCTCTTTGGCCGGGGCATCCTGCTGGCTCTCCTGCCGTTGCAGCTCCACCAGCCATTGCTGGTAATCTTCCAGATCGCCGTCGAACTGCTCAACTTTACCGCCATGCACCAGGTAGAGATCGTCGGTGGTGGAGCGCAACAGGTGCCGGTCATGCGAAACCACCACCAGCGCGCCTTCGAAGTCGATCAGCGCTTCCGTCAGCGCCTGGCGCATATCAAGGTCGAGGTGGTTGGTCGGTTCGTCGAGCAGCAGCAGGTTGGGGCGCTGCCAGACAATCAGCGCCAGCACCAGCCGCGCTTTTTCGCCGCCGGAGAAGCGTTCGGTTTTGTCCGTGACCTGATCGCCCTGGAAGCCGAAACCGCCGAGGTAGTCGCGCAGTTGCTGCTCGAGTTCACGCGGGGCCAGCCGGCTCAGGTGCTGCAGCGGTGATTCATCGGCGCGCAGGAATTCCAGTTGGTGCTGGGCGAAATAACCCAGCTTCACCCCTTTTGCCAGGCCGATTTCGCCCTGTTGCGGTTGCAGGGTACCGGCCAGCAGCTTGATCAATGTCGATTTACCGGCACCGTTGCGCCCCAGCAGGCCGATGCGCGAGCCGGGCACCAGATTCAGCTTGATCGACTCCAGGATAGTGCGCTCGCCATAACCGGCACTGACTTTTTCCATGCGCAGTAACGGGTCGGGCAGGCTCTCCGGCGCGCGGAAACTGAAGTGGAACGGGTTATCCACATGTGCCGGGGCGATAAGCTCCATGCGCTCCAGCATTTTGATGCGGCTCTGCGCCTGTTTGGCTTTGGTGGCCTGGGCGCGGAAACGGTCAATGTAGCTTTGCAGATGCGCGACTTTCTCCTGCTGGCTCTGGTAGAGCGACTGCTGCTGCGCCAGTTTGGTGGCGCGCTGGCGTTCGAACGAGGAGTAGTTGCCGGTATATTCGTTCAGCGTCTGCTGCTCAATGTGCAGGATTTTGTCTACGATCGGATCGAGGAAATCCCGGTCGTGTGAGATCAGGAGCAGGGTGCCGGGGTAGCTTTTCAGCCACTTCTCCAGCCAGATCACGGCGTCGAGGTCCAGGTGGTTGGTGGGCTCATCCAGCAGCAGCAGGTCAGAGCGGCACACCAGCGCCTGCGCCAGGTTCAGGCGCATCCGCCAGCCGCCGGAGAAATCCTTCACCGGTTGCTGGAGCTGGCTCTGCGAGAAGCCCAGCCCGTGCAGCAGGCTGGAGGCGCGTGACTGGATCGTCCAGGCCTGGATGGCGTCCAGTTTGCCGTGGACCAGCGCAATCGCGTTGCCGTCATTGCGTTCGTTGGCCTGGGCCAGTTCCGCTTCCAGTTGGCGGAACTCGCGGTCGCCGTCAATCACATACTCCAGCGCCGGGACATCCAGCGCCGGCGTCTCCTGGTTCACCCACGCCAGCGCCCAGTTGCCGGGAAACGTGACACTGCCGGCGTCGGCACTCATTTCACTTTTCAGCAACGAAAGCAGGGTAGATTTACCGCAGCCATTTTTACCCACCAGCCCGACTTTCTGGCCCGGATTGACCGTCGCGGTGGCGTTGTCCAGCAGCACCCTGGTACCGCGTCGTATTTGAAGCGAGGAGAAAACAATCATAAAGCGCCGTATGTTCAGAATATGTTAAATTAACGACCGGTAAGCTGACCACAATGCGTGGTAACCAGACGCCAGGCGTCCTGATCTAATCTTGCGGAGCATGGTAACGGAAAATCCGCACCCTGACGACGCTTTGGAGGGAATGATGTCGCAGCCGCCCAAGGTTTTGCTGCTCTACGCCCACCCGGAATCGCAGGACTCGGTTGCCAACCGCATCCTGCTGGCGCCGGCCCGGCAGCTCGGGCATGTCACCGTGCACGATCTCTACGCGCACTATCCCGATTTCTTTATTGATATCCATCACGAACAACAGCTGTTGCGTGAGCACAGCATCATCGTTTTCCAGCATCCCCTCTATACCTACAGTTGCCCGGCCCTGCTGAAAGAGTGGATGGACCGTGTGCTGGAACGGGGCTTTGCCAGCGGGGCAGGCGGCAACGCCTTGCACGGCAAATACTGGCGAACGGTGATCACCACCGGGGAGCCGGAGGGTGCGTATAGCGCACAGGGCTATAACCGTTGCCCGATGTCAGACATTTTGCGGCCGTTTGAGCTGACCGCCGCCATGTGCCGTATGCACTGGCTTTCACCCATGGTGGTGTACTGGGCGCGCCGGCAGCCGCCGGATGTGCTGGCCAGCCACGCCAGCGCGTATGCCGACTGGCTGCGCTCGCCGCTGCCGAATGGAGGACGTTAGATGGAAGGATCGCATGTACTGACGGCGGCACTGATTTTCCTGTTCGCCGCCGTGGTGGCCGTACCGATTGCCCAGCGGCTGGGGATCGGCGCGGTACTGGGCTACCTGCTGGCGGGCATTGCCATCGGCCCTTGGGGCGTTGGGGTGATCCGCGACGTGGAGGAGATTCTGCACTTCTCCGAACTGGGCGTGGTGTTCCTGATGTTTATCATCGGGCTGGAGCTGAACCCGGCCAAGTTGTGGCAATTGCGGCGCTCTATTTTTGGCGTGGGTGCCGGGCAGGTGCTGCTGACGGCGGCGGTACTCAGCGCACTGCTCTACTTTACTCAGTTTGCCTGGCAGGCGGCGGTGATTGGCGGCATCGGGCTGGCGATGTCTTCCACGGCGATGGCGTTGCAGCTGATGGAAGACAAAGGCATGAAGCGCAATGAGGGCGGCCAGCTCGGCTTCTCGGTGCTGCTGTTCCAGGATATGGCGGTGATCCCTGCGCTGGCGTTGATCCCGTTGCTGGCCGGTGCCGGGGAAGGGGAGTATGACTGGAGCCGGATTGCCATGAAAACCGCGGCGTTTGGCGGGATGCTGATCGGCGGGCGATACCTGCTGCGGCCGCTGTTGCGGTTTATTGTGGCGGCCAAGGTACGTGAAGTCTTTACCGCCGCGGCGCTGCTGACGGTGCTGGGCGCTGCGCTGTTTATGGATGCGCTGGGCTTTTCGATGGCGCTCGGCACGTTTATCGCCGGGGTGCTGCTGGCAGAGAGCGAATACCAGCATGAGCTGGAGATTGCCATTGAGCCGTTCAAAGGGCTGCTGCTCGGCCTGTTCTTTATCTCGGTAGGGATGGCGCTCAATCTGGGCGTATTTTACACCCATGTGGTGCAGGTGCTGATTGGCGTCGCGCTGCTGGTGCTGGTGAAAAGCAGCATCCTGTATGCGCTGGCCAGGGGGTTTGGCCTTGGCCGCTCGGTCAGGCTGCAATTTGCCGGGGTGCTGAGCCAGGGCGGTGAATTCGCGTTTGTGATTTTCTCGGCTGCCGCCGCGCAGCGGGTGATTTCGTCCGACCAGCTGGCGCTGCTGCTGGTGGTGGTGACGCTGTCAATGATGACCACACCGCTGCTGATGCAGAACATCGATCGCCTGCTGGCCCGGCGCTATAACGCGCAGGAGGAGCAGGATGAACAACACCATGTGGAAGATGACGATCCCCAGGTGATTGTGGTGGGCTTCGGGCGCTTTGGGCAGGTGATTGGCCGTTTGCTGATCGCCAATAAAATGCGCATTACCGTGCTGGAGCGGGACATCAGCGCCGTCAGCCTGATGCGCAGCTACGGCTATCACGTCTACTACGGCGATGCCACCGAACTGGAACTGCTGCGCGCCGCCGGTGCCGGGAAAGCGCGCTCGATAGTGATCACCTGTAACGACCCGGAAGACACGATGGCGATCGTGCGTTTATGCCAGCAATATTTCCCTGACCTGGAGATTCTGGCGCGCGCCCGCGGCCGTGTGGAAGCCCATGAACTGTTACAGGCCGGGGTGGCGAACTTCTCGCGTGAAACCTTTTCCAGCGCGCTGGAGCTGGGCCGTAAAGCATTGACTACTTTAGGGATGCACCCGCATCAGGCCTACCGTGCGCAGCAGCATTTCCGGCGGCTGGATATGCGCATGTTGCGCGAGCTGGTGCCGCAGCGCCAGGGCGAGGTGGCGCAAATCTCCCGCATCCGCGAGGCACGGCGTGAGCTGGAGGATATTTTTGAACGTGAGATGCATAATGAACGCCGCCAGCGGGATGGCTGGGATGAACATGAATAGCCACACGGATTGAGGTGTGCGCCTATCCGTTCTAGACTGGTAGTCAGTGCGAAGCGCCGGGCGTGACGTCCGGTGCTTTATTTCATTGGAAAGAACCTTTTCCGGCCGAGGTGCATCCGGATAGTCAGACAGACCGGAAGTATGGCGGTTTATTCTGGAGTCAACAGCATGTCAGCAACACGTAAGCGCTTCATTGCCGGGGCCGTTTGCCCGCAGTGTAAGGCGCTGGACAGCCTGATGTTATGGCGCGAGGATCAGGTGGAAGTGGTGGAGTGTGTCAAATGCGGCCATCATCAGCGTCAGACGGAAGAACAGGTTAAGCAGCATGTGCGCCCGCAAGAACAGGTTATCGGTATTTTCCATCCTGAGTAGGGTGTCGCGACGCGTTTTTTTATGCTGATGAGTACAGCGCCGCAGATTTCCGCTACAATCTGCGCCAATTTGCTTTCCAACGGTAGGAGATATCATGAAAGTTGCAAAAGACCTGGTGGTCAGCCTGGCTTACCAGGTACGTACAGAAGACGGTGTGTTGGTTGATGAGTCTCCGGTGAGTGCGCCGCTGGACTATCTGCACGGTCACGGTTCCCTGATCGCAGGTCTGGAAAACGCGCTGGAAGGTCATGACGTCGGCGATCGTTTCGACGTGCATGTCGGCGCGAACGAAGCCTACGGTAACTATGACGAAAACCTGGTGCAGCGTGTACCGAAAGACGTCTTCATGGGCGTTGACGAACTGCAGGTAGGGATGCGTTTTATGGCGGATACCGATCAGGGTCAGGTCCCGGTTGAAATCACCGATGTGGAAGACGACCACGTGACCGTTGACGGTAACCACATGCTGGCTGGTCAGAACCTGAACTTCAACGTTGAAGTTGTGGCGATTCGTGAAGCGACCGAAGAAGAACTGGCCCACGGCCACGTTCACGGCGAGCACGACCACCACCACGGCCATGACCACGGCGACGGCTGCTGCGGCGGTCACGGCCATGACCACGATCACGACCATGATCATGGTAAAGGCGGATGCGGTAACGGCGGCTGTGGCTGCCACTAAGCACCGGCACCAATAAGCGCTCGTCACCCTGAGCGCGTGCCACAAAAAAGGCTGCCTGAGGCAGCCTTTTTTATGCGCGGAGCCTGGCGTTTTTCGACCGGCGTCCCCTCAATAATGCGGCGGCGGGGTCTCTTCCGACGGATGCGCAACCGCTGAAGGCTGTGCCGCGCGCAGTTTTTCCGTCAGCAGGCGCAGGCGGTCCTGAAGTTTACTCATCTCAAGCTGGTGTTCTGTCACAATCAGATTCAGCTCCTCGATCGTCACTTCCTGAAAGGCCAGGCGGCTTTCCAGCATGTCTAACCGTTGTTCGAAGGCGTTCTGATCCATACTTGCTGTCCTCTGTCATTCGCCGGTCCGGCGGATCGGGGTAAGAAGCAGGATTCTACCTGCATTGTCCGCGGATTGCTTGGTGTCTCGCCCGGCGGTAACACGATGAATTCACCGGAAACGAAACTTCCTGGGGGAATCAGGGTCGGAATATAACGCATTTGGTGAGTATAGAGATTGTTTTGCCGCCGCGCAGACAGTTATAGTAGCCAGAGAAATTTTGTAATCGTTGCTTGGGGCCATACCCCCTAAGCCATTGGAGAAATGGATGAAATCACTTTTTAACGTAACCTTGTTGGCAACAACAATGGCAATGGCATTGAGCGCCACTCAGGTGATGGCGGCGGATACGGCTAAAGCAGCAGAGACTACCGCCGCCGCGGCCGCCCCGGCCGTTAACAGCGCCTTCAAAAATGAAGATCAGCAATCCGCGTATGCGCTGGGTGCCTCCCTGGGCCGTTACATGGATAACTCCCTGAAAGAGCAAGAGAAGCTGGGCATCAAGCTGGACAAAGAGCAGCTGATCTCCGGTGTTCAGGATGCGTTTGCCGACAAGAGCAAACTCTCTGACCAGGAAATTGAACAGACCCTGCAAGCCTTTGAAGCGCGCGTAAAAGCGTCTGCTCAGGCGAAGATGGAAAAAGACGCGCAGGAAAATGCGGCCAAAGGCCAGGCATACCGCGATAAGTTCGCCAAAGAAAAAGGCGTGAAGAAAACAGAATCCGGCCTGCTGTACCAGGTAGAGAAACCTGGTACCGGTGATACGCCGAAAGACAGCGACACTGTCGTGGTGAACTACAAGGGCACCCTGACCGACGGCACGGAGTTCGATAACTCCTATACCCGTGGTGAGCCGCTCTCCTTCCGTCTGGACGGCGTTATCCCAGGCTGGACCGAAGGCCTGAAACACATCAAAAAAGGCGGCAAGATCACCCTGGTCATCCCGCCGGAACTGGCTTACGGTAAAACCGGTGTCCCGGGTATCCCGGCTAACTCCACGCTGGTGTTCAATGTTGAACTGCTGGATGTGAAAGCTGCGCCGAAAGGGGATGCGAAAGCAGAAAAACCGGCTGACGCTGCTGACGCGGGCGCCAAAGGGCAATAACCCGCCCTGGTTTCTGCTGAAAACCGCTGCCTCCGGGCGGCGGTTTTTTTATGCCTTTTCCCTGGTCTCACGCCTCATCACACCGGGCTGATGTGGATAACTTGACGCCTTTCGCCCACAGGCATAACGTCTTTAGCAATTCCGGCGTCGTTACTCCCGCAGATTTGCTAGACTGACGGCCTAAAGATATTGCGTGATGAGCCTGCCGGCGGGAAGCCGGGTAGGCTCTCTACACAGAGGATGGTATCTCCGATGTCTAATTCGCTCTTACCTGGCGAAACCAGCGACCTTGATCTGCTGGAACAACGCCCTTTTACCGCCACCGATTATGAAATTCTGAAATCTTATGAAGCGGTGGTAGACGGGCTGGCGATGCTGATCGGTTCGCATTGCGAAATTGTCCTGCACTCGCTGGAAGATCTGAAGTGCTCAGCGGTCAGGATCGCCAACGGTGAACACACCGGCCGTAAGATCGGCTCACCGATTACCGATCTGGCTCTGCGGATGTTGCATGACATGGCCGGCGCCGACAGCAGCGTCTCCAATGCCTATTTTACGCGGGCAAAAAGCGGCGTGCTGATGAAATCAGTGACCATTGCCATCCGCAACCAGGAGCAGCGGGTTATCGGGCTGTTGTGCATCAACATGAACCTGGATGTGCCGTTCTCCCAGATTATGCAGACCTTTATGCCGCCGGAGGCGCAGGAAGTCGGTTCGTCGGTCAACTTTGCGTCGTCAGTGGACGATTTGGTCGCGCAGACGCTGGAGTTCACCATCGAAGAGGTCAACGCCGATCGCAACGTCTCCAACAACGCCAAAAACCGGCAGGTGGTTTTGAACCTGTATGAGAAGGGGATTTTTGACATCAAAGACGCCATTAACCAGGTGGCCGACCGGCTCAATATCTCCAAACATACGGTTTATCTCTATATCCGCCAATTTAAGAGCGGTGACCTGCTGGGCAATGACCGCTGATGCTGCGTTATGCCTTACTGGTCACCGGCCCGGCTTACGGGACACAGCAAGCCAGCTCTGCCTGGCAATTTGCGCAGGCGCTGCTGGCCGAAGGGCACCGGCTGGAAAGCGTGTTCTTTTATCGGGAAGGCGTGTTGAATGCCAACCAGCTCACGGCACCGGCCGGTGATGAATTTGACCTGGTGCGTGCCTGGCAGCAACTGGCCGCAGAACATCAGGTTGCCTTGAATGTCTGTGTGGCGGCGGCATTGCGCCGTGGCGTCACTGACGACCATGAAGCACAGCAACTCGCGCTGGGACAGGCCAACCTGCAGGCCGGGTTTACCCTGAGCGGCCTGGGCGCATTGGCGGAAGCCGCGCTGAGCTGTGACCGGCTGGTGCAATTCTGATGGACGAAAATATGAAACGTGTGGCGTTTGTCTTTACCCGCGGGCCACATGGCACCTCTGCAGGCCGCGAGGGGTTGGATGCCCTGCTGGCCACCTCTGCGCTCAGCGAGCAGGTAGGGGTGTTTTTTGTGGGGGACGGTGTATTGCAACTGCTTCCCCATCAAACCCCGGAAAAAATTCTGGCCCGTAATTACATCGCGACCTTTGGTGTCCTGCCGCTTTATGACGTGGAACAGTGTTACCTGTGTGAGGCCTCCCTTCAGGCACGTGGCCTGCCGGTTGATCTGGACTGGGTACTCGATGCCGAGGTGCTGGCCCCGGAGGCACTGCGTAAGCGGCTGGCCGGTTTTGATGCCGTCATGACTTTTTAACAGGTACCCCATGCTGTTTACGCTTTCCCAATCCCCTTTTCAATCTGACCTGCCTGCGTTGCTGCGCCTGGCGGGGCAGGGCGATGACCTGTTGCTGATGCAGGATGGTGTGCTGGCCGGCTTAAAAGGCAGCGCGGCCCTTGATTGGCTGTTGGCTGCCCCCATCTCTCTTTATGCGCTGAAAGAGGATGTGGAAGCCCGCGGGCTGACTGCTCAAATTTCAGACAAAATCACGCTGATCGGTTATACTACTTTCGTTACGCTGACCGTAAAGCACGCACAACACGTCGCAGGGTAATTACAGCTGGCGCTGTATATTTCTTGACACCTTTCATGGTCAGCCATAAAATTCTGCGTCCTCGTACTTTGCCTATCCGCATACGAGGCGATTTATTACGTGTTTACGAAGCAAACCCAGGAGCTTTTTTAATGGCAACGATTAACCAGCTGGTACGCAAACCACGCTCTGTGAAGGCTGCGAAAAGCAACGTTCCGGCGCTGGAAGCCTGCCCGCAGAAACGTGGCGTATGCACCCGCGTATATACCACTACCCCGAAAAAACCGAACTCCGCACTGCGTAAAGTATGCCGTGTTCGTCTGACCAACGGTTTTGAAGTCACCTCCTACATCGGCGGTGAAGGTCACAACCTGCAGGAACACTCCGTGATCCTGATCCGTGGCGGTCGTGTAAAAGACCTGCCAGGTGTGCGTTACCACACCGTGCGCGGCGCACTTGACTGCTCCGGCGTTAAAGACCGTAAGCAAGCTCGTTCTAAGTACGGCGTTAAGAAGCCGAAGTCTTAATGGTTCTCCGTTAAGTAAGGCCAAACATTTTCACTTTAATGTCAAAATAAACTCGTAGAGTTTTGGACAATCCTGAATTAACAACGGAGTAATTCCATGCCACGTCGTCGCGTCATTGGTCAACGTAAAATTCTGCCGGATCCTAAGTTCGGATCTGAGCTGCTGGCCAAATTTGTAAATATCCTGATGGTAGATGGTAAGAAATCTACTGCTGAAGCAATCGTCTATACCGCGCTGGAGACCCTGGCTCAGCGTTCTGGTAAAGGCCATCTGGAAGCTTTCGAAGTAGCTCTGGACAACGTGCGCCCGACTGTAGAAGTTAAGTCCCGTCGCGTTGGTGGTTCTACTTATCAGGTACCAGTTGAAGTCCGTCCGGTTCGTCGTAATGCCCTGGCAATGCGTTGGATCGTAGAAGCTGCTCGTAAACGCGGTGATAAATCCATGGCTCTCCGCCTGGCGAACGAACTTTCTGATGCAGCAGAGAACAAAGGTACTGCTGTTAAGAAACGTGAAGACGTTCACCGTATGGCAGAAGCCAACAAGGCGTTCGCCCACTACCGCTGGTAATCACCACGCCGTAGTTATGCTAACCAAGCGGGCGCTTCAAGAAGCCAACCCGCTTGGGTTAACTGAACTTGAACGTCCTAGTGATAGAGGAATCAAATGGCTCGTACAACACCCATTGCACGCTATCGTAACATCGGTATCAGTGCTCACATCGACGCCGGTAAGACCACGACTACCGAACGTATCCTGTTCTACACCGGTGTAAACCACAAAATCGGTGAAGTTCACGACGGCGCCGCCACCATGGACTGGATGGCTCAGGAGCAGGAGCGTGGTATTACCATTACTTCTGCTGCAACCACGGCTTTCTGGTCTGGTATGGCGAAGCAATTTGATGCTCACCGTATCAACATCATCGACACCCCGGGACACGTTGACTTCACCATCGAAGTAGAACGCTCCATGCGTGTGCTCGACGGTGCAGTAATGGTTTACTGTGCGGTTGGTGGTGTTCAGCCGCAGTCTGAGACCGTATGGCGTCAGGCTAACAAATACAAAGTTCCGCGCATCGCGTTCGTTAACAAAATGGACCGCATGGGCGCCAACTTCCTGAAAGTTGTAGGCCAGATCAAAACCCGTCTGGGCGCGACTCCGGTTCCGCTGCAGCTGGCTATTGGTGCTGAAGAGAAATTCACCGGTGTTGTTGACCTGGTGAAAATGAAAGCCATCAACTGGAACGATGAAGACCAGGGCGTGACCTTCGAATACGAAGACATCCCGGCCGACATGCAGGAACTGGCTGAAGAGTGGCATCAGAACCTGATCGAATCCGCAGCTGAAGCATCTGAAGAGCTGATGGAAAAATACCTGGGCGGCGAAGAGCTGACCGAGGAAGAGATCAAAACCGCTCTGCGTCAGCGCGTGCTGAACAACGAAATCATTCTGGTTACCTGTGGTTCTGCGTTCAAGAACAAAGGTGTTCAGGCGATGCTGGATGCGGTAGTTGACTACCTGCCGGCACCGACCGACGTTCCTGCCATCAACGGCATGCTGGACGACGGTAAAGACACCCCGGCTGAGCGTCACGCTAGCGATGATGAGCCGTTTGCTGCTCTGGCATTCAAAATTGCTACCGACCCGTTCGTGGGTAACCTGACCTTCTTCCGCGTGTACTCCGGTGTGGTTAACTCTGGTGATACCGTACTGAACTCCGTGAAAGCTGCACGTGAGCGTTTCGGTCGTATCGTTCAGATGCACGCTAACAAACGTGAAGAGATCAAAGAAGTTCGCGCAGGCGACATCGCTGCTGCTATCGGTCTGAAAGACGTAACTACTGGTGACACCCTGTGTGACCCAGAGTCGCCGATCATTCTGGAGCGTATGGAATTCCCTGAGCCGGTAATCTCCATCGCCGTAGAACCGAAAACCAAAGCTGACCAGGAAAAAATGGGTCTGGCTCTGGGCCGTCTGGCGAAAGAAGACCCGTCCTTCCGCGTATGGACTGACGAAGAATCTAACCAGACCATCATCGCTGGTATGGGTGAGCTGCACCTCGACATCATCGTTGACCGCATGAAGCGTGAATTCAACGTTGAAGCTAACGTGGGTAAACCTCAGGTTGCTTACCGCGAAGCGATTCGTGCGAAAGTTACCGATATCGAAGGTAAACACGCCAAGCAGTCTGGTGGTCGTGGTCAGTATGGTCATGTTGTTATCGACATGTACCCGCTGGAGCCGGGTTCCAACCCGAAAGGCTACGAGTTCGTCAACGACATCAAAGGTGGTGTAATTCCTGGTGAATACATCCCTGCCGTTGATAAAGGCATCCAGGAGCAGCTGAAAGCCGGTCCGCTGGCTGGCTACCCGGTTGTTGACATGGGTATCCGTCTGCACTTCGGTTCTTACCATGACGTTGACTCCTCTGAACTGGCGTTTAAACTGGCTGCCTCTTTAGCGTTTAAAGATGGCTTCAAAAAAGCTAAACCAGTTCTGCTTGAGCCAATCATGAAGGTTGAGGTAGAAACGCCGGAAGAGAACACCGGTGACGTTATCGGTGACTTGAGCCGTCGTCGCGGTATGCTGCGCGGTCAGGAATCCGAAGTGACTGGCGTTAAGATCCACGCTGAAGTGCCGCTGTCTGAAATGTTCGGATATGCAACTCAGCTGCGTTCTCTGACCAAAGGTCGCGCATCATACACCATGGAATTCCTGAAGTATGATGATGCACCGAACAACGTCGCTCAGGCCGTTATCGAAGCCCGTGGTAAATAAGCCTTCGGGTTTAACACAATGATCCCGTGCTCTCTCCAATAGGGGGGAGCACAAGATTAAGGAATATAGCCGTGTCTAAAGAAAAATTTGAACGTAAAAAACCGCACGTTAACGTTGGTACTATCGGCCACGTTGACCACGGTAAAACTACCCTGACTGCTGCAATCACCAACGTACTGGCTAAGAAATTCGGTGGCCAGGCGCGTGCTTTCGACCAGATCGATAACGCACCGGA